>NZ_JASTLB010000001.1:3226963-3872356 GCF_030499535.1 Streptomyces sp. TG1A-8 | reverse complement strand
TCGTACCGGTTCATGGGGGTTCGACGTGCCGCGGCGGGCACCGGTTCCGCACGCCCGCCGCCCCCGGGTCCGCGCTACGCCATCAGCGGCAGCAGGTCCCCGAGGTCGGCCCGCTCCCCGCTCGCGCTGACCTTCGCCGCAGCCACCGCGTCCTTCCAGGTCACCCGACCGGTGGCGAGCCGGACCCAGGTCAGCGGGTCGGTCTCCACGACGTTGGGCGGGGTGCCCCGGGTGTGCCGGGGCCCCTGGACGCACTGCACGACGGCGTACGGCGGCACGCGCACCTCGGTGGAGCCGCCGGGCGCCTTCACGGCGAGGGCGTCGGCGAGCAGCCGGGTGGCGGCGGCGAGGGCCTGGCGGTCGTGGGGCACTTCCAGGCCGGGCACGGCGGCGGCGAGGTCGTCGGCGTGCACGACGAGTTCGACGGTGCGGGTGACGAGGTAGTCGTCCAGCGGCAGCGCGCCCGCGCTGGTCCGCAGCAGCCGGCCGCCGGGGTGGGCGGCGAGCAGCGCGCGCAGGTCCTCCTCGACGCCGGCGAGGTGGGCGTCGGGGTCGGGGTGGGCGGCGGCGAGGTTCCGGGTGAAGGCGTCGATGGCCGCCGAGTCGGCTGCGGTGGCGAAGGGCCAGTCGACCACCCGGACGTCCTGCTTCGGCGGCGCCGGGAGGTCCAGGGCCCGGTGGACGGCCGTCAGCGCCATGCCGACGTGCGCGACGAGGTCCCGCACGGTCCACTCGCCGAGCCGCGTGGGCAGGGCCAGCTGCTCGGCGGACAGGCCGCGCACGGCCTGCCGTACGTGGCCGAACTGGGCGAGGACCGCCGCGCGGGTCCTGGCGGGGTCGTAACTGCGGGCGCGTCTCCTGGCCGTGGGCATGGCAGCGACCCTATGCCTTGACCGCGTGGTCCTTCAGGCCGTCCTCCACCGGGGCGAAGGCGCGCGGGCGCGCCCGGGGCACCACCGGCCCCCTCGCCGCGCCGCGGGGCGCGACCCGCGACGGGGGGGACGACCCGCGACCGGAGGGCCGGCGTGAACGGCCCCGGTGCGCGGCCGGTGGACGACCGGAGGGCCGGCGCGCGGGGCGGCACGGGGCGCGCGGGGAGAAGGCCCCGCCCGGACCCGGGCGGGGCCTTCTCCCCGGGCACGCCGGCGCTTACGCCAGCAGGGCCGGGATCGTGCCCTCGTGGGCCTCGCGCAGCTCGGCGAGGGAGAGCGAGAACTCGCCCTGGACCTCCACCGCGTCGCCGTCCACCACACCGATGCGGGTGGCGGGCAGGCCCCGCGCGCCGCACATGTCGTTGAAGCGGACCTCCTCCGAGCGCGGCACGGCGACGATCGCACGGCCCGCCGACTCGGACAGCAGGAAGGTGAAGGCGTCCAGACCGTCCGGGACGACCAGGCGGGCGCCCCTGCCGCCCAGCAGCGCCGACTCAACCACCGCCTGGACCAGACCGCCGTCCGACAGGTCGTGCGCCGAGTCGATCATGCCGTCGCGGGAGGCGGAGACGAGGATCTCGGCCAGCAGCCGCTCGCGCTCCAGGTCCACCTTCGGAGGCATGCCGCCGAGGTGGTCGTGGACCACCTGCGACCAGGCCGAGCCGCCGAACTCCTCGCGGGTGTCGCCGAGGAGGTAGATGAGCTGGCCCTCCTCCCGGAAGGCGACCGGCGTGCGGCGGGCCACGTCGTCGATGACGCCGAGGACGGCCACCACCGGGGTCGGGTGGATGGCGGCCTCGCCGGTCTGGTTGTACAGCGACACGTTGCCGCCGGTCACCGGGGTGCCCAGCTGGCGGCAGCCGTCCGCCAGGCCGCGCACGGCCTCCGCGAACTGCCACATCACCGCGGGGTCCTCGGGGGAACCGAAGTTCAGGCAGTCGGAGACGGCCAGCGGCTTGGCGCCCGTCGTCGCGACGTTGCGGTACGCCTCCGCCAGCGCCAGCTGCGCGCCCGTGTACGGGTCCAGCTTGGCGTAGCGGCCGTTGCCGTCCGTCGCGATGGCGACGCCCAGGCCGGACTCCTCGTCCACGCGGATCATGCCCGAGTCCTCGGGCTGGGCGAGGACGGTGTTGCCCTGCACGAAGTGGTCGTACTGGGACGTGATCCACTTCTTGGACGCCTGGTTGGGCGAGGCGACCAGCTTCAGGACCTGCTCCCGCAGCTCCTCGGACGTGGCCGGGCGGGGCAGCCGGCCGGCGTCGTCCGCCTGGAGGGCGTCCTGCCAGTCGGGGCGGGCGTAGGGGCGCTCGTAGACCGGGCCCTCGTGCGCCACCGTGCGCGGGTTGACGTCCACGATCTTCTCGCCGTGCCAGAAGATCTCCAGGCGGTCGCCGTCCGTCACCTCGCCGATGACGGTGGCGATGACGTCCCACTTGGCGCAGATCTCCAGGAAGCGGTCGACCTTGTCCGGCTCGACCACCGCGCACATGCGTTCCTGCGACTCGCTCATGAGGATCTCCTCAGGAGACAGGGTCGAGTCGCGCAGCGGCACGTCGTCCAGCGTGACGCGCATGCCGCCGGAGCCGTTGGAGGCCAGCTCGCTGGTGGCGCAGGACAGGCCGGCCGCGCCGAGGTCCTGGATGCCGACGACCAGCTTCTCCCGGAAGGCCTCCAGGGTGCACTCGATGAGCAGCTTCTCCTGGAAGGGGTCGCCGACCTGGACGGCGGGACGCTTCGACGGCTTGGCGTCGTCGAAGGTCTCGGAGGCGAGGATCGAGGCGCCGCCGATGCCGTCGCCGCCGGTCCGGGCGCCGTACAGGATGACCTTGTTGCCCGCGCCGGACGCCTTCGCCAGGTGGATGTCCTCGTGCCGCATCACACCGATGGCACCGGCGTTGACCAGCGGGTTGCCCTGGTAGCAGGCGTCGAAGACGACCTCGCCGCCGATGTTGGGCAGACCCAGGCAGTTGCCGTAGCCGCCGATGCCGGCGACCACGCCCGGCAGGACGCGCTTGGTGTCCGGGTGGTCCGCCGCGCCGAACCGCAGCGGGTCCACGACGGCGACCGGGCGGGCGCCCATCGCGATGATGTCGCGGACGATGCCGCCGACGCCCGTGGCCGCGCCCTGGTAGGGCTCGACGTAGGAGGGGTGGTTGTGCGACTCGACCTTGAAGGTGACCGCGTAGCCCTGGCCGACGTCCACCACACCGGCGTTCTCGCCGATGCCCACGAGCAGCGCGTCCGACTCGGGCGCCTTCTCGCCGAACTGGCGCAGGTGGACCTTGGAGGACTTGTACGAGCAGTGCTCGGACCACATGACCGAGTACATGGCGAGTTCGGCGCCGGTCGGGCGGCGGCCGAGGATCTCCACCACCCGCTCGTATTCGTCCTTCTTCAGGCCGAGTTCGGCCCAGGGCAGCTCGACGTCGGGGGTCGCGGCCGCGTGCTCGACCGTGTCCAGAGGCGTCCGGCTCATGCGTTGACCAGCTTCTTGAGGATCGAGGTGAAGAACGGGAGCCCGTCGGTACGGCCGGTACCGACGAGCGGCTCGACGGCGTGCTCGGGGTGCGGCATCAGGCCGACGACGTTCCCGGCCTCGTTGGTGATGCCGGCGATGTCGTTGAGCGAGCCGTTGGGGTTGAGGTCCAGGTACCGGAAGGCGACCCGGCCCTCGCCCTCCAGTTCGTCGAGCGTGTACCGGTCCGCGACGTAGCGGCCGTCCATGTTCTTGAGCGGGATGCTGATCTCCTGGCCGGCGCTGTAGTCGCTGGTCCAGGACGTCTCCGCGTTCTCCACCCGCAGCCTCTGGTCGCGGCAGATGAAGTGGAGGTGGTCGTTGCCGAGCATCGCGCCCGGGAGCAGGTGGGCCTCGGTGAGGATCTGGAAGCCGTTGCAGATGCCGAGGACCGGCAGTCCGGCCCTCGCCTGCTCGATGAGGGGCTCCATCACCGGCGAGAAGCGGGCGATGGCGCCGGCCCGCAGGTAGTCGCCGTAGGAGAAACCGCCGCACAGGACCACGGCGTCGACCTGCTTGAGGTCCTTGTCCTTGTGCCACAAGGCGACGGGCTCGGCCCCGGCGATACGGATCGCGCGCCGCGTATCCCGGTCGTCGAGGCTGCCGGGGAAAGTGACGACGCCAATACGGGCGGTCACTTCGCCGCCTCCGCGACTTCGGCGGTCTCCTCCACCTTGACGGTGAAGTCCTCGATCACGGTGTTGGCGAGGAAGGATTCCGCGAGATCATGGATGCGGGCGAGCGCCGCCTCGTCGACCGGCCCGTCGACTTCCAGTTCAAATCGCTTTCCCTGACGGACGTCGGAGATCCCCTCGAAACCCAGGCGCGGCAGCGCACGCTGGACCGCCTGGCCCTGGGGGTCGAGGATCTCCGGCTTGAGCATGACGTCGACTACGACGCGTGCCACTGGCACTCCCGGTGTGTGGTGCTGAGCAGGTCCCTTCAGACTACCCGCACAAAATTTCTACGCGGGTAGATTTGGAGGAAACTACGTGATCCGCATCACGATCGTGCGACAAGCGGGTACCGTCGCGAAAAGTTCTGGGAAAGTTCGACCGATCCGTCCGCGTCCCCTATTGCGGTGGGGACACGCGGAGGGATTCGGTCGGGCTGCACTTTGCATTGCCGGACACTGTACAAATGAATTGGCAATAGCCGATACTCGGCACGTCATCGCAGCCGAGCTGGACCGACGTGCCGCACGAAGGGACCGATATTCGTGGCGCAAAAAGTCGTGGTCACTCTCTTTGACGACATCGACGGCTCGGAAGCGGCGGAGACGATCGCCTTCGGACTCGACGGGAAGTCGTACGAGATCGACCTGAACGAAACCAACGCCGAGAAACTGCGCAAGGCGCTCGCGCCCTACGTGGAGGCCGGCCGCAAGCGGTCGCGGTCCGGCAGGGCGTACCGGCAGACCGAGGTCGCCCCCGACCCGGCGGCCGTCCGGGCCTGGGCCCAGGCGAACAAGATGGACGTGCCCGCACGCGGACGCATCCCGAAGAAGGTCTACGAGGCGTTCAGCGCCGCGCAATGAGGCCCGCGAGGGGCAGCTCCCAGGGTCCGCCGACGGACCCTGGGGGCCGCCGGCCCGGCCGCCGTCCGCGGCGCCGACCGGGCCGCGGAACAGCCGACTTGCGCAACCCCCCCGCTGATCAGCTAATGTCTGGAGCACGCCGAGGGGCGAGGCCGGAAGGCCGGATCCCACGGACGGCGTGCGGGTGTAGTTCAGTAGTAGAACATCCCCCTTCCAGGGGGAAGGCGCAGTGTGCAATTCCTGTCACCCGCTCTGGCACCGCCGGTCACGACCACTTTCGTGGATCGGGTAGGCTGGTGCCCGCACCGATCGGTGGGAGCCGGTCGGGGGCAATGCGGACGTAGCTCAGTTGGTAGAGCGCAACCTTGCCAAGGTTGAGGTCGCGAGTTCGAGCCTCGTCGTCCGCTCGGGAACGAGACCCCGGTCCAGTGGACCGGGGTCTTCCCACGTTCCCGTCCGGCGGGCCGTTCGGAGCACCCGGACGGACCGTGAGGGGCACGAGCCGACCGCCCGGACGTCCGGCCGACGGGTCCGCCGCCGGGCTCCCGCGCCCCTCGCACGGTCACCGCACCCCGGAGGGGTTGCTATAGTTGCTCTCGCGCCACGGCGCAACGCGGACGTAGCTCAGTTGGTAGAGCGCAACCTTGCCAAGGTTGAGGTCGCGAGTTCGAGCCTCGTCGTCCGCTCCGAAGGAGCGAAGGCCCCGGTCGGTGACCGGGGCCTTCCTCGTGTCCGCCTCAGCTCCAGCCGAGGCCCGTCAGCCGCTCGTACGCCTCCACGTACTTCGCCCGGGTCGCCTCCACGACCTCCTGCGGCAGTGCCGGCGGGGGCTGCTCGCTCCCGCGGTCCCAGCCCGACGCGGCGGAGGTCAGCCAATCGCGGACGAACTGCTTGTCGTACGACGGCTGGGTCCGGCCCGGCTGCCACTGGTCGGCCGGCCAGAAGCGCGAGGAGTCCGGGGTGAGCACCTCGTCGGCGAGGACGAGCGCGCCCCCCTCGAAGCCGAACTCGAACTTGGTGTCCGCCAGGACGATCCCGCGATCCCGGGCGATGTCCCGGGCCCGGGAGTACACCCCGAGGGTCGCCTGGCGCAGCTGGGCCGCGGTCTCCGCGCCGACCTGGCGGGCCACCTCCTCGTAGGAGACGTTCTCGTCGTGCTCGCCGACCTCGGCCTTGGTGGCCGGGGTGAAGATCGGACCGGGCAGCTCCGAGCCGTCGACGAGTCCTTCGGGCAGGGCGAGGCCGCAGACCGTGCGGGACGCGTTGTACTCGACCAAGCCCGAGCCCGTGAGGTAGCCGCGGGCCACGCACTCCACCGGGACCATGTCCAGGGACTTGCAGACCAGCGTGCGGCCCGCCCAGTCGGCGGGGGCGCCCTCGGGGACCTCCGTGCCGATCACGTGGTGGGGGACCAGGTCGCGCAGCTGGTCGAACCACCACAGGGAGAGCTGGGTGAGCACCCGGCCCTTGTCGGGGATCTCCGTGGGCAGCACCCAGTCGTAGGCGGAGATGCGGTCGCTGGCGACCATCACGAGGTCACCGGCCTCGTTCCGGTACAGGTCGCGCACCTTCCCGGTGTGCAGGTGCACCAGACCCGGAACCTCGATCGGCTGGGGCTTTTCCACGAATCCGGACACGGTTCCTCCCCGGGGTTCTGTCCAAGTGCCCCGATTCTCCCGCAGGGGCCGCCGGTCCCGGACAGCGGGTGGGGCGGGGCCCGGGGCGCCCGGTCAGTCCCGCTTGCAGATGCGGTCCAGCAGGTTCGCCGTCGCCCGCTGGACGCGGGGGTCCACGTGGCCGGGGCGGTCCAGGGCCGGGGACCAGGCGAAGGTGCCGGAGGCGAAGACCCACGCGCCGGAGGGCGCGCGGTACAGGGAGGTCTCCTGGTGGCGCAGGACGCCGTCGTCGTCGGTGTACGGGGAGTGGGCGAGCAGGACGCGCTCGTCGTGCCCGGGCAGCGGGGCGCGCGGGAAGTAGCGGTCGGCCTCGCCGGCGACCAGCCCCTCGATCCCGTCGCCCTCGTGCGCGCCCGTCGCGTCCCACAGCCAGTGGTCCGCGTTGCGGACGACCAGCGGGTGCGGCTCGGGCACCCGGCCCGCGTACTGGATGCCGATCAGTTGCTGTTCGGGTCGGTCGGCCTCCCGCCACAGCACCGGTCTTCCGGGGCCCTTGCGCTTGCGGCAGGTCAGCAGGCGGTCGGGCACGCCGGAGGGGGACGGGGCCAGTTCCACGCGCCAGTACATGGTGTTGGCGGAGAGGAAGACCAGCGAGGTGCCCCGGTCGCGGGCGTCCTCGACGGCGCGGCGCATCGGCACCGACCAGTACTCGTCGTGGCCGGGGAAGACCAGGCCCCGGTAGCGGGTCGGGTCGATCCGGCCGGCGTGCAGGTCGCGGGCCTCGGCGTAGGCGAGGTCGTAGCCGTAGCGCTCGGCCCAGCGGATGACGTCGTAGGCGTGGCCGACGTGCGGGGGCAGGCCCGCGCCCGCGTACGGGCGGTCGAAGGAGACCGTGGCCGCCGCGTCGGCCTCGCCGAGCAGCCGGCCCTCCTCGTCCCAGGCATGGGAGAGGCTGGCGCCGGTGCGGCCGTCCTCCGGGTAGAGGTTGTACGCCTGCCAGGTGAGGTCGGGCAGCAGCAGGAGCAGGTCGGCCGGGCGGTCGTCGCGGACCGTGAACGGCACGTGGGAGCGGTGGCCGTCGGCGGTGGTCAGGACGGCCACGTAGGCGCCGACGCTCCAGTGGGAGGGCACCTGGAGGCGCCAGGACAGCCACCAGTGGTGGCAGGAGACCGTGCGGCCGGCGATCAGCGGCGGGGGCTGGACCATGCCGGAGAGCCGGGGGCTGGTGGTGACCTTGGCGGCTCCGTCGCCGCCGTAGTGTCCGATCCGGTAGACGTCCACGCCGAACTGCTGCGGCGGGTCCACCGTGACGTGGAAGTCGATCGCCCCGCCGGGCGCGACCGCTCCGGTGGAGGTGAACCCCTTGATCTGGCGGTGCACGTCGTCGGCCGAGCGGGGACCCGGCGCGGAGGAGCGGGGTGCGGGCACGCGCGCGTTCCGGCGGGCCGGCGGCGGCACGGGATCGACGTACCAGGGCACGGCGTGCCCCGTGTCGTCGAAGTAGGTCTCGCTGCCGCGCAGCCAGGGGACCGGTCCCAGGCCGAAGGGGTCCGTGACGGCGTGCGCGAGTGCTCCGGACTCCCAGCGGCGGATGTGCTCCGGTGCCATGGTCGCTCCCCTCCCTCGTACCCCCGTGCCGTCCCGGCGCGCTCGGTCGCCGTCGTATGCCCTTGCCATGTGCGTGGTCGATCCCAGCACATCACACAACGTACGGTTCCGGTCACTGTTCGTCATGAAACAGCCTGAAGTAGAAGACGTTGCTCCGGTATCACGGCGGGGGCGGGGCCGAGGACCGGCCGGGGCGGGGGCCGGGACGGGGGAGCCGAGGCGGGGCGGGGCGGGGCGGGGCGGTCAGCCGAGCCGGACCGGTTTCTCCGGGCGTATGCCGGACTCCGCCAGCCAGTCGCGCAGGGGGCCGGGGTCCCCCTCCTCGATCAGCGTGAGGACCCTGGGTCCCAGACCGGCGGCCTTCTCGCCGTCCAGCAGCAGGGTGGGACCGTCGAGCCAGTCCAGGGCGGGGGTGGCGCCGGCGGTGTCCACGGCCGCGCAGCACACCATCGCCGTGACGTGGTCGGCGAGCAGGTCGCGGGCGGTGCGCGGGGGCTGCAGCGGGAACAGCGGCAGGGCGCCGCCGTCCCACAGGGCGCTGTCGTGCCCCTGGCCGGGACCGGTCCCGCCCCTCGGCACGGAGGCCTCCTCGCGGGCCAGCTCCGCGCTCAGCCGGGCGGCGACGGCGGCACTGCGCTCGGTACCGGGGTCCGGATCGTCCTCGCCGGGGCCGGCGGGGTCGCGGACGGCGTCGTCGTACGGGGCGGCGCCGGGGTCGGCGGGGTCCGGGGGACCGGTGGCGGTGCTCCCGGCGGCAGCCGCCGGCGTGCTCCCGCCGGACCAGGTGGCCGCGCCCGCTGCCGTCCGGGGTGGGACCGTGCCGGCGGGGCCGGGCTCGGCGAGGTGGTCCAGGACACGGGCCAGGGTGGCACCGCCGGGGCCGGGGGCGGCGGGGCCGGGGGCGGGGCGGACGCCCAGGGCGTCCAGGACGCGGTGCAGACGGGCCGCGTCGGCGCGCCAGGTGCGGTCGACGACCTCTTCCGGATACGCCTGCCAGTCCACCGGGGCCCAGTCCGGGCCGGACTCCGCGGGGCCGCCGTGGAAGAGGCGGGCGGCGAGCAGGGAGGCGGCCTCGTCCACCGTGCCGGGCTCGTCCAGCAGGTCGCAGGCGGGGCGTTCGCCGAGGCGGGAGGCGAAGCCGTCGGCGAGGCGGTCACGCCGGGACAGCTCGGTGAGCGCGGCCACGACGCCCGCGTCCAGCCGGGCGGGCCAGCGGCCCATCCGCCAGGCGGGCAGCGCGACCTTGGTCAGGAGCCGGTCCCAGCCCGCGTAGGCGAGGCCGACCTGCTCCTGGGCGACGATCCGCGTTCCGTAGTCCACGGTCTGGGCGCGTTCGGCCGCCGCCGCGGCGACCCCGCGCTCCATCTGCACCGCGTGCTCCCGGCAGCCGTGCAGCAGCAGCCGGGCGACCCAGCCGAGGGCCGCGCACGCGCCCCGGTTCACCCGGCAGCGGCCGGGCGTGGAGGCGACGGCCACCGCCGCGTCCAGCCCGCGCACGAAGCGCCGGGCGGCGGCTATGTCCGGGTGCGCGGACGGTCCCGTACCGGCGATGACCGGGGCGAGGACCGCGCGCAGCTCGCCGACGCGCATCCACCACAGGAACGGCGAGCCGATGACGAGGACGGGCGCGGCGGGCACGCGCCGGGAGGCGGGCGGACCGGGGAGCGCCGTCACGTCCTGCGGCTGCCGCGGGGGCGGGCCGTGGGCGGGATGGGTGCGGTCCTCCAGCCAGCTGTCGCAGTCCGGGGTGAGCGCTATGGCCGAGGGCGCCGGGACGTCGAGCCGGTCGGCGAGGTCGCGCACCATCCGGTACAGGTCCGGCGCCGACTTCTCCGCGATCCGCACCGTCGGGCTCACGGCCGGACGGGCGCGGGCCACGACCAGGGACACCCCCGCGGCGGCCAGCAGCACGAGCACGGCGAGCACGCCCACGGCCCAGCGGACGGCGTCCCAGCCCGGACCGTCGAGCCGGCCGGTGGCACCGCCGGTCAGCAGGACCACCTCGACCGCCGCGGGCAGCACGGCCGCGCCCAGCGCCCGGCCACGGACGCGCAGCACGGCCAGGGCCCGTGAGCGCGCGGCCCGCGTGCCCATCTCCGCACCGATTCCGGTCATGACCGGACCTCACCCCCTCCCTGCCGGTCCCGAGCCGTCCTGGCGTTGTTCACTCCCCCACTGTGACACCCGTCACCGACATCGCAATGCCGGTGGGCCAAGTGCCGGAATGCTTGCGCCGCACCCTAGTTGGGGCCCCGGCCACAGTCAGCCGTATGGGGGATTGCTCACTCGATGGAATGGCTCTGGTCAAAGGTGGGTGACGGAACGCAAAGATCAGGCCCCGGATTCTCACGTCCGGGGCCCGGGGGCGAGTGCTGGGCGCCGGGCCGCGCCGAGTGCTCGGAGGTGCTGGGCGCGACCGGCGGTGCTACGCGTCCGCCGCCGCCTTCGCCGCGATGTCCGTGCGGTGCTGGGAGCCGTCGAGGCGGATGCGCGCCACCGCCCGGTACGCCCGCTCGCGGGCCTCGGTCAGGTCCTCGCCGGTCGCCGTGACGGACAGCACGCGGCCGCCGGCGCTGACGACGGCGTCGCCGTCCCGCCCGGTCCCGGCGTGCAGCACGTAGGCGTGCGGGGCGTCCTGGGCGGCCACCTCGTCCAGACCGGTGATCGGGTCGCCGGTGCGCGGGGTGCCGGGGTAGTTGTGCGCGGCGACGACGACCGTGACGGCCGCCTCCTCGCTCCAGCGCAGGGGGGCGAGGTCGGCGAGGGTGCCGTTGGCGGAGGCCAGCAGGACACCGGCCAGCGGGGTCTTCAGCCGGGCCAGCACGACCTGGGTCTCCGGGTCGCCGAAGCGGGCGTTGAACTCGATGACCCGCACGCCGCGCGAGGTGATGGCCAGGCCGGCGTAGAGGAGGCCGGAGAAGGGGGTGCCGCGGCGGCGCAGCTCGTCCACGGTCGGCTGCAGCACCGTCCGCAGCACCTCTTCGACCAGCTTCGGGTCGGCCCAGGGCAGCGGCGAGTAGGCGCCCATGCCGCCCGTGTTCGGGCCCTCGTCGCCGTCCAGGGCCCGCTTGAAGTCCTGGGCGGGCTGGAGCGGTACGACGGTCTCGCCGTCCGTGACCGCGAAGAGGGAGACCTCGGGGCCGTCGAGGAACTCCTCGACGACCACGCGCTCGCAGGCCGCCGCGTGGGCCTTGGCGGCTTCGAGGTCGGAGGTCACGACGACGCCCTTGCCGGCGGCCAGCCCGTCGTCCTTGACGACGTACGGCGCGCCGAAGGCGTCCAGGGCCTCGGCGGCCTCCGCCTCGGTCGTGCAGACGTACGAGCGGGCGGTCGGCACCCCGGCCGCGGCCATCACGTCCTTGGCGAAGGCCTTGGACCCTTCCAGCAGCGCGGCCTCCCGGGAGGGGCCGAACACGGGGATGCCCGCCTCGCGCACGGCGTCGGCGACACCGGCGACCAGCGGGGCCTCCGGGCCGACGACGACGAGGTCGGCGCCGAGGTCGCCGGCCAGCGCGGCCACGGCCTTGCCGTCGAGCGCGTCGACCCGGTGCAGCTCGGCCACCTCGGCGATGCCGGCGTTGCCGGGGGCGCAGTGCAGCGCGGAGACGTCGGGGTCGAGGGAGAGGGAGCGGCACAGGGCGTGTTCGCGGGCGCCGCTTCCGATGACGAGGACCTTCACGGGGTCAGCCTATCGGCTGGGCCGCCGAAGACCGGGGGGCGGGGAATTCGTGGGTTCCTCCAAGGCGTCCCGAGGGGAATGCGCGGGACGGCCGTCCCCACCCCGCCGGACGGCGTCCGGTGCGGGGCGCCGGACGCCCCCTTCCGGAAAGCGGCCCGGCCGCCGTCCCCGCCCGCCCCGCCCGCCCTGCCCCGCCTGCCCCGTCCTGTTCGTCATTCGTTCGTGAACTCCTCCACGACCGTCGCCCCCAGTTCCCGCACGATCAGCTCGTGGCCGGAGAGGGCCGACTCGTCCAAGTCGGGGTCGTCGTCCTCCGGGATGTCGTCCTCGGGGGACACGGGGGGCGGCCCGGACGGTCCGGCGGGGCGGGCGGAGGCGGCCGGAGACGGGGCCGGGGGCCGGGCCGACGGGGCGCTGCCCTGCGGGACACCGGGCGCCGGGGCGGCGGAGGACCGGGCAACGGCCCCGGGGCGCGGGGCGGGGGCGCCGTGGCCTCCGCCGGCCGGGGAGCCGTAGCCACCGGCCTGCGCACCACCGCCGTACCCGGCACTCGCGCCGGCCCCGCCGCCGAAGCCCGGGGAGCCGCCGGAGGGCGGGGGCGCGGAGCCGCCCGACGGGTCGACGACCGCCTCGATCTTCCACTGCACGCCGAACTGCTCGGCCAGCGCCTGCCGCAGTACGTCCTCGCTCCCGCTGCTCGCGAAGTTGTCGCGCGCACCGGCGTTGACGAACCCGAGTTGGAGGGTGGTGCCGTCGAAACCGGTCACCTGGGCGTTCTGGCTGAGCAGGATCCAGGTGAAGCGGCGGCGGTTCTTGACGGCCTCCAGGACGTTCGGCCAGAGCGCGCGGGGGTCGGGCGTGCCTGCGGGGGCGGCCGGAACCGGGGCGGAGGGCGCCGCCGGGGCGGGGGGCGCCGGGTACGGGGGCTGCTGCTGGGCCGGGGCGGCCGGACCCTGCGCCTGCTGCGGGCCCGCCGGAGCGGCCGTGGGCCAGCCACCGGGCCGCCGGCCACTGCCGAGGGGTGCCGCGGTGGGCCAGGCCCCGGGGGCGGCGGGGGCGGGTGCCTGCGGGGCGGGGACCGGGGCGGGCGCCGCCGGGGCGGGAGCGGGCGCCGGGACCGCAGCAGGTTCGGGAGCCGGACGGGCCGGAGCCACCGGGCCGCCGGACCCTCCCGGACCGCCGGGTCCCGCCGGTCCGCCGGGGCCCCGCACGGCCGCGCGGGCCACGGCGGGACCGCTGCCGGCCGGTACGGACGCACCGCCACCGGCCGCGCCCGGGCCCGTGTCCGCCCCCGCGCCCGTCCCGCCGCCGGGGCCGGCGTGGGCCCCGGGGCCGGGGACGTACCCCGGGGCGGGCGTGCCGGCGCCGCCCGGGAAGCCGGCGCCGCGCTCCAGGCGGTCGAGGCGGGCCAGGAGGGAGCGCTGGTCGCCGTAGGCGGCGGGGAGCAGGACGCGGGCGCAGATGAGTTCGAGCTGGAGGCGGGGCGAGGTGGCACCGCGCATCTCGGTCAGGCCCTCGTTGACGAGGTCGGCGGCGCGGCTCAGCTCGGCGGCGCCGAAGGTGCCGGCCTGGGCCTGCATGCGCTCCAGGACGTCGGCGGGGGCGTCGAGCAGTCCCTTGTCCGCCGCGTCCGGCACGGCGGCGAGGATCACCAGGTCGCGGAGGCGCTCCAGCAGGTCGGCGACGAAGCGGCGGGGGTCGTTGCCGCCCTCGATGACGCGGTCCACGACCTCGAAGGCGGCGGCGCCGTCGCCGGTGGCGAAGGCCTCGACCACGGAGTCGAGGAGGGAGCCGTCGGTGTAGCCGAGGAGGGAGGTGGCCATGGCGTAGGTCACGCCGTCCTCCCCCGCACCGGCGAGCAGCTGGTCCATGACGGACATGGAGTCGCGCACGGAACCGGCGCCGGCGCGCACGACGAGCGGCAGCACCCCGTCCTCGACCGGAATGTCCTCCTTCCGGCAGACCTCGGCGAGGTAGTCCCGGAGGGTTCCCGGCGGCACCAGCCGGAAGGGGTAGTGGTGGGTGCGCGACCGGATGGTCCCGATGACCTTCTCGGGCTCGGTCGTGGCGAAGATGAACTTGAGGTGCTCCGGAGGCTCCTCGACGACCTTCAGCAGGGCGTTGAAGCCGGCCGACGTGACCATGTGGGCCTCGTCGATGATGTAAATCTTGTACCGGCTGCCCGCGGGGCCGAAGAATGCCTTCTCGCGCAGCTCGCGGGCGTCGTCCACGCCGCCGTGGGAGGCCGCGTCGATCTCGATGACGTCGATCGACCCCGGGCCGTTCCTGGCCAGGTCACGGCAGGACTGGCAGTCGCCGCAGGGAGTCGGGGTGGGACCCTGCTCGCAGTTCAGGCAGCGGGCCAGGATGCGGGCGCTGGTCGTCTTGCCGCAGCCGCGCGGGCCGCTGAACAGGTACGCGTGGTTGACCCGGTTGTTCCGCAGCGCCTGCTGCAGCGGGTCGGTGACATGCTCCTGTCCGATGACCTCGGAAAAGGCCTCCGGGCGATAGCGGCGGTACAGCGCGAGAGACGACACGCTTACGAGGTTATAGGCGCCCACCGACAACCCGCCCCGACGCACGCAAGGGCCCCCCACGCACCCGCCAGAGCCGACCTACCCTTGCTGCCTTCCGGCCCTGGGGGAGTTCAGTCAGATAGCGCCGCGTGAGGGGCTGCGCACAGCCTACCCGATACGGGCCGGTGGGAACGAGTTCGCGAGCACTCCCCTCGGTCATGTAATGTTTGCGCCGGAGGATTCGCCTAGAGGCCTAGGGCGCACGCTTGGAAAGCGTGTTGGGGGCAACCCCTCACGAGTTCGAATCTCGTATCCTCCGCGGTCGCCTGAAAAGGTGGAACGAAGAGCCGAGCCACAACCGTGGCTCGGCTCTTCGGCGTGGATCGGCCGTGTTTCCGGTTGCGTTGACAGCCGGCGATCGGGGTGCCCCGGCGAAAGCCGGGTGGACGCTTCCGCACCCCACGGCGGTGGCCGGCGCCGGCTCGTGACAGCCCCTTGCGGGACCCGGCGGCAGATGTCGCGACGGTTGCCACCGGCGAGCGTCGTGCCCGTGGAGGGCTTCGCCGGCGGACCCGGCCGCGTCCCCCGCGTCCATCGGACTCCGCAGTTCGGCGGGGCGGTACAGGAGGTGCGGCGAGTCCGGGCCGAGGGCACGGTACGGATCGAGAGGGCACGGCCCCGGCGGGCCGCCGCTCCCGTGCCGGCTCCGCGCGGCACCGGTGCGAGGGGCAGCGGCCGGATCGCTGCCACGGGCGTGGGGAAGGCACCCGCCCCGGCTGATCCGGCCGGCCTGGCGACCGGGCTGTTGAAGGCCCCGCCGACGCCTCCCTGACCCGCGTCGCTCGACGGAGGAGCGACCTCCGCCGCGGACACCAGGAGGTCGTCGCAGGGCCGGTGGAACCGGGGCCGTGCATCCTCATGCGGGGTGCCGCTCGTGGCGGCCTCCCGGCCGGTGCCGGGCGGCTCCCGGAGGGCGCGTTCCCGGCCGGTCGCACGACTTCGCGGGACATGATCCCCGTCACGTTCCCGAGCGGACCGTCTCCCCGGGGCGCGTCCGGGTGGCCCCGGTCCCGGGCCCGCCCGGCGGGTCCGCCGGAGCGCGCATCGGTGGGGGACAGGTTCTTCAAAGGTTCTTCATCTCCTTCGGCCTACCGTCGGTCTGCCCGTCGCACACGCGGCCGGGGACGGTGGGAAGAGGGGGAAGAGCCCATGAGGGGCGATCGGGTGTTGCTCGTCGCGGTGGCGTCGGCCGCGGTGTTCGCGGTGGCCGGCTGCGGAGGTGACGACGGGGGCTCGAAGGTGCCCACGGCCGAGGGGGCCGGCTCGTCCGCCCCGGGCGGGAAGGCGGGCGCAGGCGGCGGAAGTGACGTGGCCGCGTACGTCGAGAGCCAGCGCGCGTGGGTCGCGTGCATGCGGAAGCACGGGGTCGACCTGCCGGACCCGGACTCCAAGGGGCGGGTCGACATGTCCGGGCAGGGCCTCGCCCTGAAGAAGGACCCGAAGTTCATCGGCGCGACCACGAAGTGCGCCGACCTCAAGGGCGCGGTCCCGGAGGGGCTGGAGGAGGCCAACGAGCCCAAGCTCACGCCCGCGCAGATCAAGGTCAAGCGCGACTACGCCACCTGCATGCAGAAGCACGGCGCACCCGACTTCCCCGACCCGGGTCCGGACGGTTACGGCGGCAACGACAACTCCGGCCGGTCCGAGTGGGACCAGACGTCGGCCGGTGCCAAGCGGGCCGCCCGCGTCTGTGCGCCGATCATCGGCGAACCGGCCAACCCGCCGGCCGGCAAGGGCTGATCGTGGCCGGGACGGTGACGCACACCGAGGACGCGCCCGGGGCGCCTCCCGCGCCGCCTCCGCCGCGCGGCCGGTACGGCCGGCGCACGGCGCTGGTCGTCGTGGCCGTGGTCGTCGTGGCGGCGGTCGCCGCGGTGGGGGCCCTGGGGCTCGGCGGCGGGGAGGAGGGTCCCGGCGCACCGCCCCGGTCGGGTTCCCTCGTCCCGGTCACCCGGCGGACGCTGGCCGAGCGGACGCAGGTGGACGGCCAGTTGGGCTACGGCACGGAGATCCCGCTGCCGGTCAGGGCCACGGGCACGGTGACCTGGCTGCCCGAGCAGGGCGCGACCGTCGGGCGCGGCGGCACGCTGCTGCGCGTCGACGACCGGCCGGTCGTCCTGCTGTACGGGATGCTGCCGATGTACCGGGACATCGGCCTGGTCGCGCGGACGAGCGGCCAGGAGGGCGGCCGGGACCCGGACGGACGGCCGCCGGCGCAGCAGGACCCGGGGCAGAAGGCGGGCGGGGGCGGCACCTCCCCGGCTTCCTCCGCGGCACCGGCGCCGGGGGGCGCCGGTGCCGCCGCGGGCGCCGGCCCGAATCCGGCGCCGCGGGAGCTGCGGGGCATGGACGTCATGCAGTTCGAGACCAACCTGGCGGCCCTGGGCTACACCGGGTTCACCGTGGACGAGCGGTTCACCGCCGCCACCGCCCGGGCGGTCGGGCGCTGGCAGAGGTCGCTCGGACTGCCCGTGACCGGGGCGGTCGGCGTCGGGGACGTCGTCTACTCCTCCGGCAGGGTGCGGATCGGGCACGCGGGGGTGCGCCCGGGTTCGGCGGCCGGCGAGAACACGCTGACCTGCACCGGCACCTCGCGCAAGGTCGTCGTCAACGCCTCGGCGGCGGACGCCGCCTGGGCGGTGCGCGGCACGGACGTCGAGGTCGGGCTGCCCGGCGGCACGTCCGTCAGGGGCACGGTCGCGTCGGTGGGGAAGCAGGCGACCGCGCCCGGGACCGGCGGGGACGAGGGGGGCGGCCCGGGAGCCGCCGACGCGACGGTGCCGGTGACCGTGACCGTCCGGGACCAGAAGGCCCTGGGGCGGCTGGAGAGCGGGCCGGTGACCGTGGAGTACGTCGGCCGCGAGGCCAAGGACGTGCTGAGCGTGCCCGTGTCCGCGCTGGTCGCCCTCGCCGGGGGCGGCTACGGGCTGGAGACGCGGGACGGCCGGTTCGTCGCCGTCAGGACGGGGCTGTTCGCGGACGGGGACGTGGAAGTGAGCGGCACCGCCGTCCACGAGGGCATGAAGGTGAGGATCCCGGAGTGACCGGCTCGAACGGGGAGAGCGGCACCTCCCGGGTGGTCCTGGAGTTCGACGCGGTCCGCAAGACGTATCCGGGCGGAGTGGCCGCGGTGCGCGACGTGAGCCTGCGGATCGGACGGGGCGAACTCGTCGCCGTCGTCGGCCCGTCGGGGTCGGGGAAGTCCAGCATGCTCAACCTGATGGGCAGCCTCGACCGCCCCTCCTCGGGACGGGTGCTGATCGACGGCCACGACGTGGCCCGGCTGTCGGACCGGGAGGTGTCCGCGCTGCGCGCCACCCGGATCGGTTTCGTCTTCCAGCAGTTCCACCTGGCGGTCGGTGTGCCCGTGCTCGACGCGGTGGCGGACGGCCTGCTCTACGCCGGCGTCCCGGTGCGCCACCGCCGCGCCAGGGCGGCCGCCGCGCTGGCCCGGGTCGGGCTCAGCCACCGTGTCCACCACCTGCCGCAGCAGCTCTCCGGCGGCGAGCGGCAGCGGGTCGCGGTCGCCCGCGCGGTGGCCGGTGAGCCGTCCGTCCTGCTGGCGGACGAACCGACCGGCAACCTCGACTCCGCGTCGGGCACCGCCGTGCTGGACCTGTTGCGCGAACTGCACGCGGCGGGCACCACGGTGGTGATCATCACGCACGACCGGGAGATCGCCGCCGAACTGCCCCGACGCATCGAGATGCGCGACGGCCGCGTGGTCGCCGACACCGCCCGGGGCGCGGCGACCGGGGCGGTCCGGTGACGGGCCGCACGGACCGCGCGACGCGTCCCGCGGCCGGCCCGGGAGGCGGGCCGCCGCGGTCCCGGCTGCGTGCCGCGCGCCTCGGCCCCGCCGACGTCGTACGCCTCGGCGGCACCGGGCTGCGGACCCGCCCCCTGCGGGTCTTCCTCTCCGCCCTCGGCATCGCCATCGGCGTCGCGGCCATGATCGCGGTGGTCGGCATCTCCGGGTCCGGACAGGCGGAGGTGGACCGCCGCCTCGACGCGCTCGGCACCAACCTGCTGCGGGTCGCCCCGGGCCAGAGCCTGAGCGGCGAGCGGGCCCGGCTGCCGTACGAGGCGGTGCCGATGATCCGCCGGATCCCGCCCGTGCGGCAGGTCGCCGCGACCGGGGCGCTCGGCGCGCACCTCTACCGCAACGAGCACATCGCCGTCGGCCGCACCGGTTCCCTCGACGTCCTCGCGGCCGGCCGCGGCCTGCTCCCGGCCGTCGGCGGCCGGGTCCGCGCGGGCCGCTGGCTGGACGCGGCCACGGAGCGGTACCCGGCGGTCGTCCTCGGCGCCACGGCCGCCCAGCGCCTCGACGTGTACGCCCCTGGGACCCGGGTCTGGATCGGCGGCCGCTGGTTCTCGCTCGTCGGCGTCCTCGACCCCGTGCCGCTGGCGCCGGAGCTGGACGGCGCCGCGCTGGTCGGCTGGCCGGCGGCCCGGACGTACCTGCGCTTCGACGGCCACCCCTCGATGGTGTACGTCCGCAGCGAGGACAGCGAGGTCACGGCGGTGCGGTCGGTGCTGGCGGCCACGGCGTACCCGGAGAAGCCGGACGAGGTGCGGATCTCCCGGCCCTCCGACGCCCTGGCCGCCCGCGAGGCCACCGAGTCCGCGCTCACCGGCCTGCTGCTGGGGCTCGGCGGGGTGGCGCTGCTGGTGGGCGGGGTCGGCGTGGGCAACACCATGGTCATCTCGGTCCTGGAGCGCCGCCCGGAGATCGGTCTGCGCCGGGCCCTCGGGGCGACCCGGGGCCAGATCCGCACCCAGTTCGTGACGGAGTCGCTGCTGCTGTCCCTGATCGGCGGACTCGGCGGAACGGTCCTCGGGACGCTGATCACGGCGGGTTACGCCCTCAGCCGCGACTGGCCGACGGTCGTGCCGGCCTGGGCGAGCGCGGCCGGTGTCGGCTCGACCCTGTTCATCGGGATGATCGCCGGTCTGTACCCGGCGGTGCGGGCGAGCAGGCTCTCGCCGACGGAGGCGCTGTCCGCGCCGTGAGCCGCGCCCGCCCGGAGGAGACGGCCGGCGGGGCGGCGGGCGGACGGGACGGGGGGCGGACGGGACGGGGGCGGCCTCCTGGGAGACCGCCCCCGTCGTGCCGTCGCTTCGATGACGTGTTGTCGCTCCGGCCCGGCCGGCAGTCCCCGGGGCTGCCGGGGCGGGGCCTAGAAGCCGCAGTAGTCGAAGCTGCCGCCGTTGCTCAGCAGGTCGTCGCGGATCCAGCCGTAGACGGCGTCGGTGTCGTTGCGGACGAACGTCCAGGTGTAGCCGTCGTTGCCCACGGTGTAGCAGTGGTAGTCGAGCCGGTCGTTGCTGTAGGCGATGCCCCGGCTCGCGCAGCCGGTGCTGGAACCGGTCCGCTCGTTGGCGCCGTTGGCGTAGTAGCCCCAGGACGAGTCGTCCTGGTCGCTGGGCGAGGAGCCGCAGGCCGCGTGCGCGGAGGCCGAGGTGGCCGTGGCCACCGGGACCGCCAGGGCGGCCAGGGCCACCGCTGGGATGAGCGCGGCGAGTCGACGTTTCACTTTTACCCCCATGTGTGTTGGTACGTCAGCAGTGCGGCTCCGGCACCGGAAGGGACACCGGAGCGGGTGGCGCGGCCACCGCACCCGTCGGAATGCGGCGGCGTAAGCACCCTCGCCCCCCGCCGGGGACTGAAGAAAGCATTCCGTCACCAATGGCCGTTTTCCACCCCTGCGAGACCTAAAGGGGATGCAGGGGTGAATCCGCCATTCCTCGGGCGTACTGGCCGAAGAACCACCCAAATCGGGCACACCCGGCCGACCGCCGGGACGCCCCGCTACCGTGGGAAACCCGACGCCCGAAGGAGCTCCGTTGAGCGCACGCGTCCCGACGACCGGGGCGGGGGGAGGGCGGTGAGCTTCCGGCTGCGGGTCCTGGGCCTGCTCATGCTGGTCGCCCTGACCGCCACCGCCGCCACCGCCTGGCTCACCCTGCGCCAGGCCAACCGCCAGGTGCGGGAGACCGTCGCCGCCGGCCGGCAGGAGGTCTCCCGCATCACCGGTGAGCTGCGCGCGTACGGATTCGCCCACGGCACCTGGGACGGGCTGCCGCCGACGGTGCGCGACCTCGCCGGGGACACCGGGCAGCGCATCCGGGTCGTCACCGAGGCCGGCACCCTGCTCGCCGACTCCGACGCCCTCGCGGGCCGCGAGCCCCGCCCGCTGGGCGGCCAGCCCCCGGTGGTGGTCGACGCACGGCCCGTGCTGAGCCTCCCCGGCGGACAGGTGCCCCGGCTCTCGGCGAAGCTGGCGGCCACCGCGATCGCCGACTACCGCTCCTCGGTCGCGTACGCCGCCTGCCTGACCCGGGCGGGCGCCGAAGTGGCGGCCCGGCGGGACGGCATGGGCGTCCCCCGTGTCACCACCGGCCACCGGTCCGCGCGGTGCGAGGAGCCGCCCCGCGGGTCCGACCCGCGCACCCCGCAGGACCTCGACGCGCTTCGCGCCTGCACGTCCGCGCGGCCCGTCGCCCCCTGCCTCCAGCGGGTCTTCAACGAGCGGACCGCCTCCGTCGCCCCGCCCCGCCTCGAGGTCCGCCTGGGCTACCGGGACGAGTCCCCGCCCGCCCTGGCCGCCGCACCCGCCGCCGCCGTCGCGGTCGGGGTCGCCCTGGCCGCCGTCCTCGGCGCGCTGCTGCTGAGCCGGGCGGTGCTGCGCCCGGTCCGGGCCATGACGCTCGCCGCCAAGGGGCTCGGCGAGGGCGACCTGGGGCGCCGCGTCCCGGTCTCCGGCCGGGACGAGATCGCCCAGCTCGGCGGTGCCTTCAACCGCATGGCCGACTCCATCCAGGCCGGCGAGGAACGCCAGCGCCGGCTCACCGGGGACATCGCGCACGAGCTGCGCACCCCGCTGGCCAACCTACGCGGCTACCTGGAGGCCCTGCGGGACGGGGTCGTCGAGCCGACGCCCGAGCTGCTCGCCTCCCTCCACGAGGAGGCGCTGCTCCAGCAGCGGATCGTGGACGACCTCCAGGACCTGGCCCTCGCGGAGGCCGGGGCGCTCACGTACCACCACCGCGCGGTCGACCTGCGCGAGCTGCTGGAGGCCGGCCGGACCGCCCACCGCGCCCGGGCCGGGACGGCGGGCGTCGCCCTGGAACTCCGGGTGCCCCACCCGGTGCACGTGCTCGGCGACCCGGACCGGCTCCGCCAGGTCGTCGGCAACCTGCTGGGCAACGCGCTGCGCGCCACGGGGGCCGGCGGCACCGTGACGCTGGTCCTGTCCCGGCGGCGCGGCTCGGCCGTCGTGGAGGTCCGGGACACCGGTACGGGCATCCCGGAGGCGGACCTGCCGCACCTCTTCGACCGCTTCTGGCGGGCGGACCCCTCCCGGGGCCGGGCGACCGGCGGCAGCGGCCTGGGACTGTCCATCGCCCGGCAGATCGTCACCGACCACGGCGGGACGATCGACGTGCGCAGCACGGTCGGGGCCGGCACGACGTTCACGATCACCCTGCCGGAGGCTGCGGGGGACGACGGCGCGTCAGGGGCGGGCTGAGCGGCCGCCGCCGGGCGGAACCGGGCTCCGGCGCACCACGGCACGCGGAGCGCCGACCGGAGCGCCGGCGCGTCAGGTGCGGGCCGGGTCGCCACCGTCCGCGAGGCGGTAGCCCCGCCCGTACACCGTCTCCAGGTGGCGGGGCCGGGCCGGGTCCGACTCCAGCTTGCGGCGCAGGTTCATCACGTGCGCGTCGACGGTCCGCTCCAGCACGTCCCGGTCGAAGCCGAAGACGCGCTCGATGATCTGCGCCCGGGTGAAGACCCGGCCCGGTTCCCGCGCCAGCGTCTCCAGGACGGCGAACTCCTTCGCGGTCAGCGCCACCGGCCGTCCCGCCACCCGGACCTCGAAGCGCGCGGTGTCCAGCTCCACCTCGCCCACCCGCAGCACCGCGGGCTCCGCCGCGCCGCCGGACCTCCTGGACCGGCGCAGCAGCGCCCGCACCCGGGCGGTCAGTTCGCGGGGGCTGTACGGCTTGGTCAGGTAGTCGTCGGCGCCGAGGTCCAGGCCGAGGAGCATGTCCTCCTCGGTGGTGCGCGCGGTGAGCAGCAGGATCGGCACGTCCGACTCGGCGCGCAGGATGCGGCACACGTCCAGGCCGTCGACCACCGGCAGCATCACGTCGAGGACGATGAGGTCCGGCCGCGCGGACCGGGCCCGCTCCAGCGCCGCGCGGCCGTCGGCCACGACCTGCACCGCGTTCCCTTCGCGTTCCAGGTAGATCCGGATCAGCCGGGACTGCTTCCCGTCGTCCTCCGCGACCAGAATCCGAGCGTTCACCAGCCCTCCCCCGGCAAGGCCCTGCGCCTTCCCGAACCGTAGTGCACAAGCGGCCGGTGACTACCTGCCCGGACCGGCCGCAAGGCGCTCGATCCCGGCCACGAGGGCGTCCGCCACCTCCGGACGGGGCCGGTCCGGGGTCCCCGGGCCGCGTTCGGGCCGGTGGGTCCGCGCGCTCAGCGGGAGTTCGAGCTGGACGCCCTTGTCCCGGGCGAGGTTCACGGGGTTGCGGGGGTGGAGGCCGCGCAGTCCCGTGGGGATGCGGTCCAGGTCCGTCACGGCGTCGAAGTCCGGGGCGAGCAGGGTGAGGCTGTGCCCCAGGGTGCGGGCCGCCCCGCGGTTGCCGCCGCCCAGGAAGACCGAGCGGGGGGCCGCGGGCCGGAAGTGGCCGTGCAGGGAGACCACCAGGCAGACGTGGGAGAGGAAGCGGTCCAGGGACGCGCAGGGGGCGGACGCCATCCGGTGCGAGGGGATGTGGACCGGGTCGCCGGCCGGCTGGGTGAAGACCAGTGCGGTCGCGCCCGCGCGGGCCGCCACCTCCCGGGCCAGCTCCGCCGTGCCGCCCTCCCTGCTTCCGTGCAGGGCCAGCACTCCGACGTCCGACCGGAGCGTGAGAGCGGCGGCGAACTCCACTCCCTCGATCGTCACGCGCTCACTCGTCACCCCGTCGGGCACCGGCCCTTCGGAGACCAGTCGTTCGGAGACCGGTCGTTCGGACACCGGTCGTTCGTGGTCGTATGGCATCTCGTCCTCTCCGGGCGGCCGGGAGGCGGTGTGCCGCCGGCCCGTCACCGGGTCACCCGCACGGACCGGGACACGGTCACCTGGTCCACCTCCGACACCCTCACCGTCACCTTCATGGTCCACGTTCCCGCCATCGGCAACGCGAAGGAGTCGGCGGCCCAGTAACCGCCCCGGTCGGTGACGCCGGTGTCCAGGGGGCCGATCCGCCGGGCGGGGAGGACCAGGGCGACGCGGAGTTCGGGCACCGAGGACAGGCCGCCGTCGGGGCCGTAAACCACCGCCTGGACGGAGTTCGCGCCGACCCGGCCGGGCTCCAGGGTGATCTGGACCCTGCCGTGGCCGCCGGGGGTGCCGACGTCGAAGGGGACCGTGGTGACCGAGGCGGCCGGGACGCCGGCCGCCGGTGCCGCCGACCGCGCCGCCTCGGCCGCCGCCCGGGCCGGCGGGGTACTCGTCAGGAGAGTGGTCAGGACGAGGACCACCATGCCCACGGCTACCTCCGCCAGCACCGAGCGGCGCAGGTGGCGGTGCGCGGCCGGCGCGGGAGGGGCGACGGGCGTGTCCGGCCCCGGCTGCACGGGGGCGTGCGGCGCGGGGGCGCAGGCCGGTCCGGGAGGGGCCGCCGGTCCGGGGGAGCAGGCCGGTCCGGCGGGGAGGGGGGCCGGTTTGGGGACCCGGGCCCGGGGCGGTGCCGCCGGGCGGGACGTCCAGCGCCGGGAGTGGGACGCGGCCGTGAGCAGCAGGGTCACCGCCGCCGGCTTGGCCAGCAGGAGGCGGCCGTAGGGGGTGCCGGTGAGCGCCTGCCAGGAGCCGAGGCCGCGCCAGGACTGGTAGGTGCCGGTCACCACCAGGACGGTCACCGAGGCGAGGGCCGGCGTGGAGAAGCGGGGCACCACGTGGGGCGGCAGCGCGGCCGGGTCCGCGCGCACCCGGCGCAGGGTGGCCAGCAGGGCCGTCAGCCCGCCCAGCCAGGCCGCCGCCGCCAGCAGGTGGAGCGTGGTGGAGACGACGGCGAGGGGGACCTGGGGGCCGGCCGAGGCGTGTTCGGCCGCCGCCCAGGTCAGGCAGAGCGCGACGGAGAGGGCTGTGCCGCCCGCGAGGACGGTCCGGCGGGGCACCCCGCGCCACCGGGCGGGCGGGGCGAGCGCGCAGGCCGCCGCCAGCAGCAGGAGCGCCGCGCGGGCGAGGAGGAGTTCCCCGGGACGGGTCGTCGCGGTGCGGGCGAGGCAGGAGAGGGCGAGCGCGCGGGCCGGGGAGGTGCCCTCCTCGTACGGGGCGCGCAGGAGGAACAGGGCGAGGGTCGCCGCCAGCACCGTCCACCAGGCGGCGCGGGCCGGGGCGCGCGGGTGGGCGGTCACCGGCGGGCGGCAGTACGCCACGAACGCGGCCGTGCCGAGGAGGACGGCCAGCGCGAGGCGGGCGAGGTGGCGGGCGATGGTGTGGAGCGCCGTCGTGACCGGGTCCTCCGTGCGCCGCGGGAGCACCGCGGCCGTGGTCGCCGTGCGCCTGCCCACGGAGAACGTGAGCGCGCCCGACACCGGATGGCTGTCCGCCGACACCACCCGCCAGGCCACCGTGTACGTGCCGTCGCGCAGCCCGGCCGGCAGGGGGACCCGGACCGCGTCGGAGCGGCCGGGCACGTCGCTTCTCTCGGGATAGCTGGCGTGGACTGGAGTGAATCCGCAGGTAGCGACGGTTCGGCTGTCCGCGACACGTGTCGCGGACAGCCGAACCGTCGCCAATCTGAGCTGGTGTCATTGGTTGTCTCGGCGTCAGCGGTTTTCCCGTGGCTCCATGGAACCCACCTGTTCCATGCGCCGGGTCTCCCGCTCTGCTGCTTCCAAGTGCCCGAGGTCAAGGGCCATCGCGGCGCGCTCGGCGACGTAGTAGACGTCCTGGCGGATCCGACAGTCCAACCCTGGTTGGCGACACAAGGCCAGGAACCGTACTTCGAGACTGAGTTCGATGCGGCCCATCTCGTCCCGGACGTGGACCGGGAGTGCGGCGTGCCGGAGGTCCTTGGCGTAGTCACGCGTCTGCCGGTCGGCCTCGTCGGGCCGGGCTTCGACGGGCGGAGCGCGAGCGTGACCTGCGGAATTCCGAACAGATCTCCACGACCAGCAGTCGAGTCGAACCGGCATGCCGAGGTCATCCTCACCAGGCCCGCTCAGCACCCCGAAAGCGAGGCGGGGGCGGCTTCTCTGCTCAGACAGTTACGACGATCTTGCCGAGCGGGTGCCTGCGGGCATAGTCGATTGCCGCTTCGACGCCGTCGTCGAGTGAGTATCGGCGGGCGATCGGGGTGGAGAGTCGGCCCGCGGTTGCGGCCTCGGCGACGGCCCATGCGCCGTTGGTCTCATCGCCCATTTGCATCACGAAGGCCAGTTCCACGTCGTCGCGTTCCAGTTGCCGGGGCTCCGGCGGGGGGAAGACGATTGAGATCAGCCGGCCGCCCGGGCGCAGGCTGCGTGCCGCCGTAGGCAGGCCGTCGGCGAAGAGCGCAAGGTTGAGGACGACGTCGACGCCGGTGGGGTAGCCGTCGTAGCCGACCGTGTGGTGGGCTCCGAGGCTGCGCAGCAGTTCAGCGGCCTCGGTCGTGCGGGCGGTGGCCGTGATCTCGGCGCCGGCTGTGGCCAGGTTCGGAATGAGGGTCAGGCCGACCGCGCCGGTGGCGCCGATGACGAGGACGGACTCGCCGGGGCGAATTTTCGCGGTGTCCATGATGGCCAGTGTGGTGCCGCCCGCGATCGGCAGGGACGCGGCCTGCTCTGTGCCGAGGGCGGCCGGGCGGTGGCCCAGTGCAGGCGTGTCCGCCTCGAAGACCGCGTAGTCGGCGAGGGCACCGGTGCTCAGTGACGGCCGTACGGGGTCGGCGGCGAGGCGCAGCTGGCGGGGCAGGGCCATGCCGAAGATCTCGTCGCCCACGCGGAAGCGGGTGACGTCCGGTCCGGCTTCGGTGACGGTGCCCGCGAACTCGTTGCCGAGTGTGTAGGGGAACTGCAGGTCGACCAGTTCGCGATAGCCGCCGGTGACGACGCGCATGTCGGTGGGGTTGATCGTCGAGGTGGCGATCTTCACCAGGATCTGGCCGGGGCCGGGGCGTGGGATGGGGAGCTCGGCGATCGTGAGTTGCTCGGGATCTCCGTAGCCGGTCGCGACGAGTGCCCGCATGGTATCGGTTGTCATGACTTCACCGTATGGAGCATCCTGTGAGCAGTCGATGCTTGAACTACTCACTTTCTTGCTTGTTTGCGTCATCTAATCTGGGCGCATGGATCTCGTTGCGGACGTGTTGGAGATCTCCGGCGTGCGGGGCACGATCGGCGCACGGATCGAGGCGGGCGGGAGCTGGTCGATCCCGGTGACAGAGTGCACTACGGCAGTTCTGCACGTGGTTACCGCCGGCAGCGCCTGGCTCGAAAGCAGACACTTGTCGCCGCAGTGCCTGGAGCTGGCGGTGGGCGACGTGGTGCTCATGCCGTACGGGCCGTCACACATGCTTAGCAGCGCGCCAGGGACGGGTACTTCAGTAGCAGCCGAGCCGGCGATGGCGGCCCGGGCGCTCGAGACGGGTGAGGTGATTCGCCTGGGGTCACAGCCCGCCCGCACCCGCATCCTGACCATCAGCTACGACTGCGACCACACGGTGCGGACCCAGGTCCTCGGCGCGCTGCCGGAGGTGGTGCACATCCGCGGGGACCAGGGTGAGGCCGGTTTCGACGACACCGTCCGGATGATCGGGCGAGAACTGAGTCGCCCACTAATAGCGGGGAGAGCGGTGCTGAACAGCCTGGTCGACGTCATGCTCGTGCAACTCATGCGCGCCTGGCTCCCTACCCGGTCCGGACATCGTGGCACCTGGCTCGGAGTGCTCGAAGACCCGCTCGTGCGCAGCGCGATGGAACGTTTGCACGCCGAGCCCGGACAGCCGTGGACCACCACAACGCTGGCTTCCGCTCTCGGCGTTTCCCGGGCGACCCTGTCCCGCCGGTTCCCGGCAGCCATCGGGCAGAGCCCGGCCACCTACCTGACACAGTGGCGTATGGATCTGGCAGCGGTTCGCCTGCGCAAGACCCAAGACCCGGTCGAGTCCATCGCCGCAGCAGTCGGCTATCAGTCGACCCCCGCCTTCCACAGGGCTTTCGCCCGTTCGCACGGTGTGACACCTGGGCGATACCGCGCCGAGCGGCGCAGGGGCAGTTACTGAAAACGGCTGCAGCTCCTTTCGAGGGGTAGGCTGAGCTGCGCATTCGCCGGTTCGACTCGACTGCTGGTCGTGGAGATCCGTTCGGAATCCCGCAGGTCACGCTCGCGCTCCGCATGCAGATCGACAGCGTAGGAGACGCAGGTCGCCGCGCCAGCCGCCTTGGTGGCCCAGTCGATCACTCGAGAGCACCCCGATCCGCAGTTCACGCAGGTAGAGCCGTCCCCCGAAGGGAGCTACACCCAACGGTTTTCCCGGGCTCAGCGGACGAACTCATGCCGGCTCGGTGCGGCTCATGATCTCCTCTCACAGCTCGGGTGTCCGCGACGGGGGCTTCTTGATCATTGCGGGTAGCCAACGTGCTGGTCATGGTGGCGGACAACATGGCGCATCTGGTGATCAACGCCGCCGCCCTGAAGTGATGGGGGTGACGGCGATGACGCGGTCAGCGGTTGAGCTGAGCCATCAGCTCACGGTTGGCGGCGCGGGCGGCTTCGGGGTCCTCGTCCCGTTCCGCGAGTTCGCCGCGAAGATCGAGAACCTGCTGTTCCAGCTCGGTGGTGCGGCGTGTGAGCGTCTCGACGTCGGCTGGGGCGCCGAGGCCGGAGGCCTCCCAAGCCGTCTGGCCCAGGGTCTCGGACAGGCGCCGTTCGAGTCGGGTGATGTGGGCGGACAGTCGCCCGTTGCGGGCGGTGAGGTTCGCGACGTCGGCCAGCAGCGACTTGCGGCTGACCTGCGTTCCGGTGGTCGTCTGGGCCGGGGGCCGGCCCGCGCGGGCGATGACGGCCGCGTGCAGGTCTCCGTGGCGGTGAATCAGGCTGCGGTGGACGCCGGCGGCGCGGGCCACCGACGAGACGCTGATCTCCTCGCCGGCGGTAGTCAGTTGGTCAAGGGCTTCGAACACCCGGTTTCGGCGACGGTCGGAGTCCGCGGCCCGCGCTCGAACCAGGTGGTCCGGTGATGTGCTCACGCGTCGCGCTCCAGCCGCAAATCCGGCTCAGGCGGACGGATGCCGGGCATGCCCGGGGAGACGGTGCGGGACTTGCGCAGGGTCTGGGTGGCGTCCTTGATCTGTTCGCGCTCGTCCATGTCGTGCCTGCGCAGCGCGAAGTCGTCGGGCAGGTCGGCGAGGATTTCGCCGGGCCGGGTCGGGCCCAGGTCGCGGATTTCGCGCAGGAACCGGCTGGTGAAGCGGCAGACCGTCGTGCGGCGGAAAGCGCTGATCTCGCCGGTGTGCGCGAGGTGAGCCACGTACTGCGTGAACGTCTCGATGTCGCTTCGGCCAAGCGCGGCCATGTCCGCTCCGTCGTCCCGACGGGAGCGGACCAGGCTCTGGGAGAGGTAGCGCAGGCAGAGGATCATGAACGCCGTCGGCCAGGCCGGCCCGACGGGAGAGCCGGTCGAAGAGGTCGTTCAGGGCTCCCGGAGGCATGGGCGCCCCCAGTGGGGGCCGGCCTGCCCGTCGCGTCCCTCGCCGCCCACGTCGCCCACCCTCCGTCCGGGGACCGCGCGGCCCGCGTGCCCCCACCCCGGTACGGACGGACGGGGCGCGGCGCTCAACGGGGGCCGGGGCCGGCCGGGAAGGCCGCCTCCCGGGTGAGGAAACCCAGCCGGGCGTGCTTCTCGGGCAGGTGGACGTCCGGCAGGTCGACTTCGGGGAGGACGACCGCGGGGCCGCGTTCGAAGCCCTGGCGGTCGAAGCGGGCGATCGCCCTGGTGTTGCGCACGTCCGGGTCGACCACGATCCGCCGGCGGTCCAGGGTCAGCAGGGCGTACGCCGTCACCGCGGTCATCAGGGCCCCCGTCCAGCCGGGACGGCGGCCGTCCGGTCCGGCGGGCGCGAGGAGGAGGTGGAGGCCGATGTCACCGGGGCGGACCGGGTAGCACTCGCCGACCCGGTCGGCGCCGGGCTCGTAGGTCTGGAGCAGGGCGGCCGGTTCGCCGTCCTTGGTGACGAGGTGGGCGTGGTGGGTGTCGAGGGTGGCCATGTGGGCGTAGATCTCGGCCACCCGGGTCACGGAGAGGCCGTTCATGCCCCAGAAGGCGGCGCGTTCCCCGCTCACCCAGGAGTGGATCACGGGCGCGTCGGCCGCCGGGTCCAGGGGACGGATGCGGACGGTGCCGTAGCCGCCGATCCGCTGCTCGTGGACGGGGGCGGGCCCCGTGGTCTCAGCCATCGGACTCCTCTGCTCGGACTGTGTGCTCGGTCTGCTCGGCGTGCTCGGTGCCGTCGGCGCCCCCGGTGCCGCACGCGTGTCCGTCGGGCGTGAGCCGGGTCCAGTCGGTGACGACCGGGACGAGGTCTCCGCCGAGCCACAGGGGGAGCTGGTCGCGGTGGTGGGGGGAACCGGGTACGCCGTCGGCGCCGAAGGGGACGACCCAGCGGCTGTCCTCGCGGCGGGCCAGGTCCCAGACGTAGCGGGCGGCCGGACCGCGGGGCACCAGGTCGGTGACGCCGGGCACGGCGGAGGTGCACAGCACGCAGTCGTGGTCGCCGCCCACGCCCGGCTCGTCGTGCGGCTCCCCCGGCAGTGCCCGCCAGGGGGCCAGGCGGTGGGTGTCGGACCAGGTGCCGGCGGGGGGCGCGGCCGCGGTCTCCTCCAGTGCCGCGCGGACGAAGACGGCGCGGTCGATGCCGTACAGCTCCTCGGCCCGCAGCAGGTGTTCGAGGGCGTGGCCGATGCGCGGGACCAGGGCGAGCCAGGGGAGCAGGACCTCCGGGTAGGCGGGCGGTTCGGCGAGGGGGGCGAACGCGGGGTGCGCGGCGAGACGGCGTACGACCGCCGTGCGCAGGGCCGCGAAGGCCGCCGCGTCGGTGCTGCCGGCGTCCATGCGGCGGTCCCAGGCCAGCAGGCGGTCGCGCAGGCGGGCCGCCTCGGGGCCGAGGCCGTCGAGGGCGGCGAGGTGGTCCAGCAGGGGCGCGGCGGAGGCGAGGAGGGTGTCGGTGTGGATCGCGGGCAGGGCGGCGGCGGACCAGGTGCGGCGCTCCCGGAGCAGGGCGCGGATGCGGTCGGCGCGGTGGGGCGGGGCGAACTCGGTGCCCAGGGGCTCCGCCGGGCCGCGCTGGTTGGCCATCACCGCGATGCCGTCGTCCAGCGCGGCGTACGGCATCGCGTGCCAGCCCCGCCAGTCGTGCCCGGGGCGCCAGGCGGGGACCGGCCGGACGCGGTTGGCGTGCGCGCGGACCGGCACGCGGCCGGCGACGCGGTGGAGGGTGCCTCCCGCGGTGTCGGCCGCCTGGACGACGTTCACCGGTTCGGCCCAGGTGTCGAGGGCGCGGTCGACGTCGGCGACGGTGCGGGCGCGCAGCAGGGGCAGCAGGGAGGCGAAGCCGAGGTCCGCCGTGACGCGGGGCGGGTAGCGCAGGGCCATGGCGGTGGGCGCCCCGGCCGCGTCCCCGGTCCCGCCCGCGGCGCCCGTGGGAGGCGTGCCGCCGGGTGCGGGGATGTCCCGGGCGCGGCGGGCGCCGTCGGCCGCCGGGCCGTCCCCGGCGGGCGTGCGGTCCGGCCCGCCGGGGGCGGGCGGCCGGAGCCCGGTCGCCCCCGCCTCCAGGCTCTCCGGGCCGCCGGCGATCACCGGCCCGCGGTCCGTCTCGATCACCTCGACCTCCACCGGGGGCTCCCCCGCGACCCGCACGGTCTCGGTGTGGCGGACGGCGCGGTGCCAGCGGCCGTCCGGGCCCAGGGCCTCGACGCCGGCGCCCGTGCGGCGCAGGCGTTCGCGGTACAGGTCCTGGTAGTCGGCCATGGCGTTGGTGACGGCCCAGGCGACGGTGCCGGTGTGGCCGAAGTGGGCGATGCCGGGGACACCGGGGACGGCGAGGCCGACGACGTCGAACTCGGGGCAGGACAGGCGGATCTGCTGGTAGACGCCGGGGTCCTCCAGGAAGCGGTGCGGGTCGCCGGCGAGGAGGGCGTGACCGGTGTCGGTGCGCGCGCCGGAGACGAGCCAGCCGTTGCTGCCGGCGGTGCCGGGGCCGTCGGTGGCGAACAGGGCGACCGCCCCGGGGCCCAGGTGGCGTACCGCCTCCTCGCGCCACAGCTTGGCCGGGAAGCCGGCGAAGAGGATGTGGGTGCCGAGCCAGACGCCGAGCGGGGTCCAGGGCCGCCAGCGCCCGGGGGCGAGACCGGTCGCGGTGAACTCGGGTGCGCGGCGGGCGCCGTCGGCCAGGGCTTCGTTGACGCCCTCGACGTAGGCCCGGACCCAGTCCGCCGTCTCCGGGTCCTGCCGCTCCAGGGCGGTGAAGCAGCGTCTGGCGGTGTCGTCCAGGCGGGCGCGGCGGGCGAAGACGTCCCAGGACAGGTGGGAGGCGCCCAGGAAGGCGGCCGAGGTGCCCCGGAAGCGGTGCCGCTCCACCTCGATCTGCCAGGCCCGGTCCAGGGCGGTCACCCGGCCCTGGGCGCGGGCGAGTTCCCTCGCGCCGGCGGCCCGCAGGTGCGGAATGCCCCAGGCGTCGCGGTAGGTCTCGGTGGTCACCCGGATCCCCCTTCGGTCCAGTGGAAGCACGTGCGCCGTCGGACAGGACCGCGCCAATCAATTAGGTGAGGCTTACCTAATCCTTGGGCATCGTACGTGAGCCGTGACGGGGCGGGACGGCAGGGCGCGCCCCGGCGGGCCCGCGGGGCGTGCTGACGCTGGTGGGCGGCTGGCGGCTGGCGGCTGGTGCTCGTCGGCGCCGTCGAGATCGGCACCGCGGTCCGCGTCCGCGGACACGCCCACCGGGCACCCGGCACGGTGTGACCCGGCGGGGGCGGTTCCGCGGCCGGGCTCCGTCCACACCCTGTGCACAAATCCGGGACACTCCCGCCGGGGACCGTCGCGCAGCCCCGCCGGGGCCCGGGCCCGCAAGGCGGTCCGCCGGCTCGCGGGCGCGGTCCGGTCGGGCGGCCGGTGGACGCCGACCCTTTCGGGCGGACCCGGTGTCCGGGCCGCGCGAGCGGGTCCGGAACTCCCCGGAGCGGGGCCTGCCCGGCGGCGGTCCCCCCGGCCGCGGCACGGGGCGGCGCGCCGCCCGCCGGCCCGGCCGCCCCTCCCGGCGGACCGCCCGGACCTCCCCCGGTTCCCGGTATGGTCCGTTACGCCACGGCTTTTCCGGCGCCGCACTCCGTCGCCGCGGCTGCGCCCGGAACGTCTCGCCCGGTAGGCTTTCCGTGTGATCTTCAAGCGCATCGGAAACGGCCGGCCGTACCCCGACCACGGCCGGGAAAGCACCCGGCAGTGGGCGGACGTCGCGCCGCGCCCGGTCCGCCTCGATCAGCTCGTGACCACCAAGCAGCAACTCGACCTGGAGACCCTGCTCGCCGAGGATTCGACGTTCTACGGCGACCTCTTCGCGCACGTCGTGAAGTGGCAGGGCAACCTGTACCTGGAGGACGGTCTGCACCGGGCGGTGCGCGCCGCCCTCCAGCAGCGGCAGGTGCTGCACGCGCGGGTGCTGGAACTCGACTGAGCTCGGCGCGACACGGCCGTTGACCCTTCCGGGTTCCGCTGAGCGGCATTCGCTGATCATCTAATAGGCATCGCCGCTCAGGCGCACTACGCTGCGCCCATGAGCATGCTGACTCCCCCGGGCATGGGCGGCAAGTACCGGATCAGGGGCGACAAATACCCCCGGATGCGCCCTCGCCGGAAGCGCGGCAGGCTCGCGCTGGCCGCGGTGGCGTCCGTCGCCGCGCTCGGCCTGATCGGCTGGGGCACGCTGCAGCTCGTCGACGTCTTCACGGGCGGCGGCGACCGGACCCCGGCCACCGGCACCACGGCGGACTGCCGTCCGAGGACGAGCACCGCCGTGCACACGGTGGCGCTGCCCGAGCCGGCCGGGATCACGGTCAACGTCTACAACGCCACCCGGCGCAGCGGGCTCGCCAAGACCACCGCGGACGAGCTGCGGAAGCGCGGCTTCAGGATCGGTGACGTGGGCAACGCGGCCGAGGAGTTCGACAAGAAGGTCAAGGGCGCCGGCATCCTGCTGGGCCCCGCCTCCGCGCTGAACACCTCGCTGCCGGTACTGGCCACCCAGCTGGCCGGCGCCGAACGCCGCACCGAGGCCGGCCGCAAGGGCACGGACCTCGACCTGATCATCGGCGACGGGTTCAGGACCCTCACCGCACGGCCGGCCGCCGACCGGGCGCTGACCGAGCTGAGCGCACCCGATCCGGCGGCCGACGCGCCGAAGAAGGCCTGCCCGCGGGAGAGGACCGGCTGACGGCCCGCCCTCCCGCCGCAACCGCGGGGCCGGGCACGCGGCCGGCACCCGGCGGCGCGGAACCGGCCCGGCGCAGCGCGGCTGAACGCCGGTCCCGCAGGGAACCCGCCCGGACCGCGCCGCCCGGCGGCTACTCCGCGGCGCCGTACAGCCGGTCCCCCGCGTCGCCGAGGCCGGGGACGATGTAACCGTGCTCGTTGAGGCGCTCGTCCACCGCCGCCGTCACGACCGTCACCGGAGTGCCCACCAGGTCGCGCTCCATCACCTCGACGCCCTCGGGGGAGGCGAGCAGGACCACGGCGGTCACGTCGTCGGCGCCGCGCCCGATCAGCTCCCGGATGGCCGCGACCAGCGTGCCGCCGGTGGCCAGCATCGGGTCCAGGACGTACACCTGACGGCCCGAGAGGTCCTCCGGCATCCGGCTGGCGTACGTGGAGGCCTGCAGCGTCTCCTCGTTGCGGATCATGCCCAGGAAGCCCACCTCGGCGGTCGGCAGCAGCCGCATCATGCCGTCCAGCATGCCGAGGCCGGCCCGCAGGATCGGCACGACCAGCGGGCGCGGGCGGGCCAGCTTGACACCGGTGGTCGCGGCAACCGGCGTGTGGATGTCGACGGCCTCGGTCCGCACGTCCCGGGTGGCCTCGTAGGCGAGCAGGGTGACCAGTTCGTCGGCGAGCCGCCGGAAGGTCGCGGAGTCGGTGCGCCGGTCGCGCAACGTGGTGAGCTTGTGGGCGACCAGGGGGTGGTCGACGACGTGGAGACGCATGCCCCAACAGTAACCGCGTCCGAAACCGCCCCGCGTTGGCATCAAACCGCCCGTGCGAGGGAAGGTGGGAGGGACGGACACGGGGTGGTGTGACTGTGCCAGACCTGCCTGACCTGCCTGATCACGACAGCGGTGCCCACGCGGCCCGCTCCTCCGCCGACGCGGGCGGCGCCGGCGCGGCCGGCGGCTCCCCGGACTCCGCGCGGGCGCAGCGGCCCGAGACGGACGCCGAGCGGCGCCGCCGCCGCGCCAAGTTCCTGCGCGACCTCGCCGAGGCCCGCGAACTGCGCGCCCGCGTCCAGCCCCGGCGCGCCAAGGCGGCCCGGCTGCGGCACGCCATGCGCATGCGGACGTTCCGCTGGTAGCGAAGGCCGGCCGTACGGTTCCGTGGACGGCCCCGGTGCGGAAGACCGGGACCGGCGCCGACGTTTCCCGGGCGGGTGTGCGTGAACACCGGGGGAAGGCCGCGTACGATCCGCAGGTGGTGGCGACGGGTGCGGTCGTGGGTGGTTTTCGGGTCCACGATCGAAACAGCCGGACACAGGGGGTCGAAGACGTCCCCTGAACGCCTTGTTTCTGCCACGATTCCGAGTGGGCGGGGCTCGGAACACGAGCTCCTCCCGCCCAGAACCTCCGCCGGGGGGACCCCCGACCGGCACACCTCAGACCAGTGGGAGAGTCACGGTGTACTTCGCCGCACTGCTCGCGCGCACCGAAGACGGGTGGGAAGCGAGCGACACAGAGCTCGACGACGTGGAGACCCTGTCGGATCTCGCCGACCTGGCCCGGGAAGCCTCTCCCGACGAGGACACGGTGCTCGTCCTGATCGAGCAGGAGGACGCCTGGTTCGGCGTCGTACGCGTGGACGGCGAGGAGGACCCTCGCATCTACGTGTCGGACGCCGCCGCCGCCGCCCGCAGTGCCTACGGTGAGCTGTTGCTCACGGACGAGTTGCTGGGCCGGGAACCCGGTGCCGACGACGGCCCGGACCTGGACGCCCTGGACCTCGACGGCACGGAGGACGGCGAGTCCGAGGACGAGGACGAGGACGAGGAGGTGAGCCCGTCCGCCGACGCGGTGCCGCACAGCCCCGTGGGCGACAGCGAGATCCTCGACGACCTGGGCGTCGGCGAGAAGGAACTGCGCGCCCTGGAGGCCGACGACGCGCTGGGCGCGATCGCCGAGGCCCTGGGCGCCTCGGAGGTGCTGGAGACCGTCCGCTGAGCGCACCGCAGAAGACGGACCGGGTCCCGGACCCGGTCCGTGACCGCTGGCGGGCCGCGATGCGGCTCGCCCTGACCGAGGCCGGGTCGGCCGCCCGGGGCGGAGACGTCCCCGTCGGCGCCGTCGTGCTGTCCCCGGACGGGACGACGGTGCTCGCGGCCGGCCACAACGAGCGCGAGGTCACCGGCGACCCCACGGCCCACGCGGAGGTCCTCGCGCTGCGGCGGGCCGCCGCGCAGCTCGGCGACTGGCGGCTGACCGGCTGCACGCTCGTGGTCACCCTGGAGCCGTGCACGATGTGCGCGGGCGCCCTGGTCCAGTCCCGGGTGGACCGGGTGGTCTACGGGGCCCGCGACGACAAGGCGGGTGCGGCCGGCTCCCTGTGGGACGTCGTGCGCGACCGGCGGCTCAACCACCGGCCCGAGGTCGTCGAGGGCGTGCTGGCGCAGGACTGCGCGCGCCTGCTCACGGAGTTCTTCCGGAACCGGTGAACACCGATTTCGGCCCCTGCCCCGCCGTGCTGTAAGGTCTCCCTCGGTAGCGTGTCCGAGCGGCCGAAGGAGCTCGCCTCGAAAGCGAGTGTGGCGCAAGTCACCGAGGGTTCAAATCCCTCCGCTACCGCCGAAGAGGGGCCCCGTCGCGAGACGGGGCCCCTCGTGCGTCGCCCCGGCGCCCGTCCCGGCGGCCCGGCAAGGGCCCTCGCGGCGCGTCCCCTTGACGTCCGGCGGGGTCGTGAAGGTTACACTCGCCGCCGGCAACAGGGGCCCACGGGGCACAGGCACAGGGGAGGCCGCGGTGGCGGTGAACGCCAAGAAGATCGCCGTGTACGTGCTCGTGGTCTTCGCGCTGTACGTGATCATCACGGACCCGGCCAAGGCCGCCGACTACGTCCAGATAGGCTTCGAGGGCATATCGGACGCCGCCAAGGCCATCGGCGACTTCATGACCTGGATCGCCGACGGCGCGTAGAGCTGAGGTACATCCCATGATCCGCCACCTGGTCCTCTTCAAGCTCAACGAGGGCGTCCGGCGCGACGACCCGCGCGTCGAGGCGGGCGCGGCGGCCTTCCGCGCGCTCGGCGGCCTCATCGAGGAGCTGCGCTTCTGGGAGTGCGGCTGGAACATCAGCGACCGGCCGATCGCCCACGACTTCGCGATCAACTCGGCCGTCGAGGACACGGACGCCCTCAAGCGCTACCTGGAGCACCCGGCCCACCAGGCGGGCGTCGCGCTGTGGCGGGAGTTCGCCACGTGGGTGATCGCCGACTACGAGTTCTGAGCGTCCGGCCCCCGCGGCCCTCCGCCGGAACGGCGGGGGGCCTTCTCGCGCTCCGGGGCCCAACTCGGCGGTGTTCGGCCACAACACGGGGTTATGCGGTGCTTGCACACAGTGCACACGTCTTGTGATGCTATGACCGCTTTTGACGGATGATGGACGGACGAAGAGGTGGCGTTGACCGTGTCGGCCAGTACCGCGCCGCCCCAGGCGGAGGCCCCCGCCCCCGCCGCTCCCCCGCCCGACCCCGGCCCCGCTCCCGAACCCGAACCCGCCCCCGAGAAACGCCGCGGCGCCGACACCCGCGCCCTGACCCAGGTGCTCTTCGCCCAGCTGAAGGACCTCACCCCGGGGACGCCGGAGCACAACCGGGTGCGCGGAGCGCTCATCGAGGCCAACCTCCCGCTCGTGCGCTACGCCGCCGCCCGCTTCCGCTCCCGCAACGAGCCCATGGAGGACGTCGTCCAGGTCGGCACCATCGGCCTGATCAACGCCATCGACCGCTTCGACCCCGAGCGGGGCGTGCAGTTCCCGACCTTCGCGATGCCGACCGTCGTCGGCGAGATCAAGCGGTACTTCCGGGACAACGTCCGCACGGTCCACGTGCCGCGCCGGCTGCACGAGCTGTGGGTGCAGGTCAACAGCGCCACCGAGGACCTCACCACGGCCTTCGGCCGCTCGCCGACGACCGCCGAGATCGCCGAGCGGCTGCGCATCGGCGAGGAGGAGGTGCTGTCCTGCATCGAGGCGGGGCGGTCGTACCACGCCACCTCGCTGGAGGCCGCGCAGGAGGGCGACGGGCTGCCCGGCCTGCTGGACCGGATCGGCTACGAGGACCCGGCGCTGGACGGCGTGGAACACCGCGACCTGGTCCGCCACCTCCTGGTCCAGCTCCCCGAACGCGAGCAGCGCATCCTCCTCCTGCGGTACTACAGCAACCTGACCCAGTCGCAGATCAGCGCGGAGCTCGGCGTCTCCCAGATGCACGTCTCCCGGCTCCTGGCGCGCAGCTTCCAGCGACTGCGGTCGGCGAACCGGATCGACGCGTAACCGCACACCGGAACACCCGTTCACCGCCAGGAGCGAATCACGCATCCGGGCGGTTCCCGACAGTCGGCGGCCGACGGCCCGTCAGACCCCGTCCCTGCAGGCGCGATTCACCTCACACATGTCGACATGTCACTACAGCGCGTTGCCGACATGTGACATTCTGCGGGAAGCGCGTTTGCCGGAACTCCGGCGCCGGTATTCAGGTGAGGGCTGCGTTGCTCGACGAAGGCACCGCCGCCGCGACCGTCCCGCGACCCAAAGGGGGTGGCATGTCCGCAGATCAGGGCAGCTCGAAGGTGCTCACGCCCACGAGCGAGGCAGCGCCCATGGAACTCGACGCTCTCGACGTGCTCGACAGCTTTGCCGGCGTACCGACGCTGGAGGCCCTGCCGGCCCCCGCCGCACCGGCCGCCGCCCCTGCCCCGGCCGCGGTGGCCCCGGCGGACATCGACACCCGCACCCTGTCCCGCTCCCTGTTCCTGCGGCTCGCCGCACTCGGCGAGGACAGCCCCGAGCGCGCCTACGTCCGGGACACCCTGATCGAGCTGAACCTCCCGCTCGTGCGGTACGCGGCGGCCCGCTTCCGCTCCCGCAACGAGCCCATGGAGGACATCGTCCAGGTCGGCACCATCGGCCTGATCAAGGCGATCGACCGCTTCGACTGCGAGCGGGGCGTGGAGTTCCCCACGTTCGCCATGCCGACGGTCGTGGGCGAGATCAAGCGCTTCTTCCGCGACACCTCGTGGTCGGTGCGGGTGCCGCGCCGCCTCCAGGAGCTGCGCCTGGCCCTCACCAAGGCCAGCGACGAGCTGTCCCAGAAGCTCGACCGCTCCCCGACGGTCACGGAACTGGCCGCGGTCCTCGGCGTCTCCGAGGAGGACGTGGTCGACGGCCTCGCGGTCGGCAACGCCTACACCGCCTCCTCGCTCGACTCCCCGGCCCCCGAGGACGACGGCGGCGAGGGGTCCCTGGCCGACCGCCTCGGCTACGAGGACAGCGCGCTGGAGGGCGTGGAGTACCGCGAGTCCCTCAAGCCGCTGCTGGCCAAGCTCCCGCCCCGGGAGCGCCGGATCATCATGCTGCGCTTCTTCGCCAACATGACCCAGTCGCAGATCGGCGAGGAGGTCGGCATCTCGCAGATGCACGTCTCCCGGCTGCTGACCCGGACGCTGGCCCAGCTGCGGGACGGGCTCATCTCCGACTGAGCCGCACGGTCCGGCGGGGGACCGGCCGTTTTGGCCGGCACCGCGGACGACGACATGGACGCACGACGGCCGTCGGCGCCGCCCCCGGGGGCGGCGCCGACGGCCGTCGTGCGTCCGGTGGAGCGGATCTCCCGGAGGCCCCGCCCGGGGTTCCTTCGCCGGGCCGGTCCCGCGAGCCCGGCAGGGTCCGGGCGGGAGGCCCTAGCCGAGCGCCAGCCAGGCCACGGCGGCGACGACGGCCACGGCCGCGACGATGCCGATGATCAGACCCACGCGGGGGCCGGAGGGCGCCGCCTGCTGCTGCCGGCCCCGAGGGGCCTCGTCGACGAACGCGCGGAACATCTGGGTGCTGCCTGCGGGGTCGTGATTGCCCTGGGGGCCCTGGGTGTTAGCCATGGGCCGAGACACTAGCGAAGACGGGCCCCGTGGCCCAAGTGGGGGGCTCCCGGGACAGACGGGGGCAGGACACCCACGTCCACCTGCATATTCACTCCAGCAACACTTGCCTTTGCCAAGTTTTTGCACCCCGGCACGCCCGCTTGTTTGCCTGCAGCAACCAACCGGACTTATGGTTGCCTCAAGCAACGAATACGGGAGGTGTGATGGCCGAGCAGGCGCAGTTCGAGGAGCTGGCGCGTCAGCTCAGTGCCGTCGGAGCCGTGAAACGGGACATGGGGCGGATCCTGCCGCCCGACTGCCCGGCCGGCTCGGCCGCCGTGCTGACGCTGCTCGGCCGCCACGGTGCCATGCGCATGAGCAAGCTCGCCGAGCTGCTCGCCGTCGACATGTCGGTCACCAGCCGGCACGTCGCGCACGTCGCCGCGCGCGGCTGGATCGAACGGTCACCGGACCCGGCGGACAAGCGCTCGCGCATCCTGCGCCTGACGCCCGCCGGCTGGGAGCGGCTCGACGACCTGTACCGGCGGACCACCCATCTGCTCGCCGACCGGCTGAGCGACTGGACCGACGACGAGGTCGGCCAGCTCATCCAGCTGATGACGCGCCTGCGCGCGTCCTTCGGCGAGTGCCGGTCCGCGCCGCCGCGGCCGCCCGCCCCCGTAGTCGAAGAGACCACCCGTACACCCGCAAGCACGTAAGCAAAGGAAGCCCATGGCAACGACCACACCAGCCGGTGTGCGGGCTCACGCCAAGCACGGGGGAGGCTCCGACGCCCACGCCCCGATGACGCACCGGCAGATCATGGAGGCCCTGTCCGGGCTACTGCTCGGCATGTTCGTGGCGATCCTGTCCTCCACGATCGTCTCCAACGCCCTGCCGCACATCATCGGGGACCTCGGCGGTGGCCAGTCCGCCTACACCTGGGTGGTCACCGCCGCCCTGCTGTCGATGACCGCGGCCACTCCCCTGTGGGGCAAGCTCGCCGACCTGTACAGCAAGAAGGCGCTCGTCCAGATAGCGCTCATCATCTACGTGGTCGCCTCCATGGCGGCCGGCCTGTCGCAGAACCCCGGAATGCTGATCGCCTGCCGAGTGGTGCAGGGCATCGGCGTCGGCGGTCTGTCCGCCCTGGCCCAGATCGTCATGGCGGCGATGATCTCCCCGCGCGAGCGCGGCCGTTACTCCGGCTACCTCGGCGCCACCTTCGCCGTCGCCACCGTCGGCGGCCCGCTGCTCGGCGGTGTCATCACCGACACCTCCTGGCTGGGCTGGCGCTGGTGCTTCTACGTCGGCGTGCCCTTCGCGGTCATCGCGCTGATCGTGCTGCAGAAGACCCTGCACCTGCCCGTCGTCAAGCGTCAGGTCAAGGTCGACTGGGGCGGCGCGACGCTGATCGCCGCCGCCGTCTCGCTGCTGCTGGTCTGGGTCACCTTCGCCGGTGACAAGTACGACTGGCTGTCCTGGCAGACCTACACGATGGTCGCCGGCTCGGTCGTCCTCGGCGCGCTGTTCGTGCTGGTGGAGGCCAAGGCCAGCGAGCCGATCATCCCGCTGCGCCTGTTCCGCAACCGCACCATCACCCTGGCCTCGCTCGCCTCGCTGTTCGTCGGCGTCGCGATGTTCAGCGGCACGGTGTTCTTCAGCCAGTACTTCCAGCTGGCCCGCGACAAGTCCCCGACGATGTCCGGTGTGATGACGATCCCGATGATCGGCGGCCTGTTCGTCTCCTCGACCGTCTCGGGCCAGTTCATCACCCGCACCGGCCGCTGGAAGGCCTGGCTGGTCAGCGGTGGCGTGCTGGTGACGGCCGGTCTGCTGCTCCTCGGCGGCATCCGGTACGACACGGAGTACTGGAAGATGGCCATCTTCATGGCCATGCTGGGCCTCGGCATCGGCATGATGATGCAGAACCTGGTGCTCTGCACGCAGAACCAGGTCGCGCCCTCCGACCTCGGCTCGGCCAGCTCCACGGTCACCTTCTTCCGCTCCCTCGGCGGTGCGGTCGGCGTGTCGGCCCTCGGCGCGGTCATGGCCCACCGGATCACCGACTACGTCAAGGACGGCCTGTCCGGCCTGGACCCGAAGTACGCGGCCGCCGTGTCCGGCTCCGGTTCCACCGACACCATCCCGGACATGGACACGCTGCCCAAGCCGCTGCGCACCCTCATGGAGAGCGCGTACGGCCACGGCATCGCGGACGTGTTCGTCATCGCCGGCTGCCTCGCCGCCGTCGCCTTCCTGATCACGCTGTTCATCAAGGAGGTCCCGCTGCGGACGAAGGGCGCCCTGGCGCTGGCCGCCGAGGGCGACGCCCCCGCCGTGGACCCGGCCGCCGCACCGGCCGTCGCCGAGGCGCAGGTCCCGGCCGCGGTCGCCGCGACCGCCCCCGGGGCGGAGGACACCGCCACGGCCACCGTCCAGCAGCCGGCCGCCTTCGCCTCGGCCGCCGCACCGGCCCCGGCCGGCAACGGCGGCACCCCGGTGCACGGCTTCGTCCGCGGCGCCGAGAGTGCCCCGGTCCCGCAGGCCGCGGTCACGCTGATCTCGCTCGCCGGCCGCCAGCTGGGCCGCTCGGTCACCCAGGCCGACGGCTCCTACACGCTGGCCGCCCCGGGCACGGGCTCGTACGTCCTGATCGCCTCCGCCGACGGCTGCCAGCCGCAGGCCTCCACGATCGTGGTGGGCGAGGAACCGCTGTCGTACGACATCCTGCTCAGCGGCACCAGCGGGCTGACCGGTGTGGTCCGGGCGGCCGGGAACGCGCTGCCGGTCAAGGACGCCATGGTGATCGTCACCGACGTGCGCGGGGACCTGCTGGCCACCGCCGCCACCGGGGAGCAGGGCGAGTTCGCCCTCACCGACCTGGTGCCGGGCGCGGTGACCGTCGCGGTCAACGCAAACGGGTTCCGGCCGCGCGCGCTGCCGGTCGAGGTCTCGACCACCGGCATCACCCGCGTCGAGGTCGACCTGGACGCCGGCGCCCGGCTCCAGGGTGTCGTGCGGGCCCCGCACGGCCCGCTCACCGACGCCCGCGTGACGCTGGTCGACGCGGCGGGCAACGTGGTCGGCACGGCCACCACCGGGTCGGACGGGGCGTACGCCTTCACCGACCTGGACGGCGGCGACTACACCGTCATCGCGACGGGGTACCCGCCGGTGGCCACCGCCCTCACCGTCTCCGGCCCCGGAGTCGACGACCACGACATCGAACTCGCCCACCCCGGCGAGTAGGACGACCCCCGGCCCGTGGCGCGTGCCGCCGCTCACCCAGTGGCGGCCGTGCCGCGGGCCGGTTTCTTGTGACCCAATTTGTAAGGCTTTTCAGGGAGAAAACGGGATGGGACTGACCGCGAAGATCCGTACGCGCGACGGATGGGCCGTGTCGCACGCGGTCGTCACGGTGACCGACACGACCGGCGCGCAGGTGCTGCGGGCCGAGGCGGACGCCGAGGGGGCCGTACGGGACACCACCGAGCTGGCGCCGGGGGCGTACACCGTGATCGTGACGGCCGTCGGGTACGCGCCCACCGCCTCCAGCGCGATCGTCACCGCGAGCGGCCGGGCCGAGATCGGGGCCGTCACACTGGCCCGGCAGGGCGGCGCCGAGCTGCCCCCGCCCGGCCCGTGGACCATCGACCCGGTGCACTCCTCCGTCGCCGCCGTCGCCCAGCACCTGGGGATCTCCAGCGTGCACGGCCGGTTCACGGAGTTCGGCGGCACGATCGAGATCGCGCCCGACGACGTCTCCAAGTCCCGGGTGGAGGCGGTGATCCGGGCGGCGTCCATCGACACCGGCAACGGGATGCGCGACACCCACCTGAAGTCCGCGGACTTCCTCGACGTCGAACGGCACCCGGAGATCACCTACCGCTCGACGGACCTGACGGCCGCCGGCCCGGACCGCTGGACCGTGCACGGCGAGCTGGCGATGCACGGGATCGTCCGGCCGGTGGACCTCGACCTCGCCTACCTCGGCACCGGCGCCGACCCGTGGGGCGGCACCCGGGCCGCCTTCCGCGCCACCACCGAACTGCGCCGCGAGGACTTCGCGATGAACTACAACCAGGTCCTCCAGGCCGGCATCGCCGCCATCGGCACGACCCTCAGGGTCGAGCTGGACGTCCAGGCGGTCCAGGGCGCGTCACTGCCCGCCGCCTGACGGGCCCCGGCCGCCCGCCGGGGCGGACGACGGGTTCTCCGCCGTCCCCACGATCCGCCGGGCCAGGTCGCGCAGCTTGACGTTCTCCCGCTGGGAGGCGCGGACCAGGCTCTCGAAGGCCGCCGAGGCGTCGATGTCGAGGCGCTCCATGAGGATGCCGGTGGCCTGGCCGATCAGGTCCCGGGTGCGCATGGCCTCGGTGAGCTGCTCGCGGACGGTCACCGAGTTCAGGGCCAGGCTGACGTGCGTGGTGAACAGCCGGCCCAGGCGGGTGGCCGTCTCGTCGAAGGCGTGCGGGTCGCGGGAGTAGGCGGTGAGCACCGTCAGCCGGCGCTTGTCGGCGCGCAGCCGCATCGACAGCACCGAGCGCAGTCCCAGGTCGGACAGCGGGCCCTCCTCGGCCGCGTCCCCGCCGTCCGCCGTGCGCACCACCGACGAGGTCCACAGCCGCTGCCAGTGCGGCAGGTCCGGGGCCTCCGCGTCGCGCACGATGTCGTCGGTCCAGGCGACCGTGCGGCGCGCCTCGCCCCGCTCGATCTCGGAGATCCCGGCGTGCTCGGCGCCCGGCAGCAGGTGCACGGCGAGCCGGACGGCGGTGCGCAGGGTGGCGTGCGGGGTGGTGGTCTCGTGCAGTTGCCGAGCCGCCACCGTGAGCGCTTCGGCCAGCTCCAGGCCGACCGGAAAACGGGTCACATCGGAAAAGTCAGACGAAGCCACCACGAACCTCTCGGATGACACGGCCGTACGGCCATGCTCAGGAGAGCTCCGCAGCACATTCCCGACTGCGAGCACACGACAGGTGCACTTTAGCTGCTCCATTGCGGTGAAGTGGTGTCCGGCCGTTCCTCGGACACCGGCCGCCTTCCGTCTCCCGCCCGGCCGTGGTCCAATGGGGACTTCGGTCAGGAAGTGGCCCCGGATTTTCGTCCGCCCGGAACCCGGGCGGACCCCCGACCACCGTCCGCCTCCCAGGTGAGAGTGCCGCCGTGACCTTCCAGCCGACCCCGTGCGTGCCCCGCGACCTGCCCGGCCGCACCGTGCTCGCCTTCCCCCCGGACGTGGACCTGTCCAACACGTCCGAGCTGTACGCGCACATCGTCTCGGTCGCCCGCGTCCGGCGGCCCCGCCTGCTGGTGCTGGACCTGACCCGCACCCGGTTCATGGACTCCCAGGGGGCCCGCCTGATCGATGACGTGAGCCGCCTGCTGCACCCGCACACCCGGGTCCGGGTCGCCGCCCCGCCGGACGGCCTGCCCAGCCGCGTGCTGATGCTGACCGGGGTGCGCCGGGACGTCCCGGTGTACGACCACCCGGACGAGGCGCTGGCCGCCTGAGAATGTGCCCGACAGGGTCAGGCCGAGCAGGCCGGTCCCGCTCTAGAGTGCGTCCATGGCACCGAACATCGCGACGAACACCCATGTGACGCTCGACGAACTCCTGGACTTCGTACGTCCCCGCCACCGTGCGATCCTGCTCACCCGGCGCGCCGACGGCAGTCCCCAGGGTTCCCCGCTGACCTGCGGGGTGGACGACTCGGGCCGGATCGTGGTCTCCACCTACCCCGAGCGGGCCAAGACCCGCAACGCCAAGCGGGACCCGCGGGTCGGCCTGATCGTCCTGAGCGACGAGTGGAACGGCCCCTGGGTGCAGGTCGACGGCACCGCCGAGGTCCTCGACTGCCCCGACTCCGTGGAGCCCCTGGTCGAGTACTACCGCAACATCGCCGGCGAACACCCCGACTGGGACGAGTACCGCCGGGCGATGGTCGAGCAGGGCAAGTCCATCATCCGGGTGACTCCCGAGCGCTGGGGCCCGGTGGCGACCGGCGGCTTCCCGGCCCGGCTGGCACAGGAGCGGTGACCCGGCCGGCCCGGCGGGCGGACCCGTGCCCGGCTCGCGCCGCGCCCGGCGGGTGCCGGCGCGGCGCCGGGCTCGGCGTCCGGCGCGGCGCGGTCAGCCGCGGGCGACCATCGCCTCGATGCCGGCGATCAGCAGGTCCAGGGCGAAGGTGAAGTCGCGGTCCATCATGTCCGCGACGTCGGCCCCGCCCCGCGCCGCCCTGAGGTCCCTCGACTCGTGGACCGCGTCGGCCGTCCCCGGGTCGTCGGCCACCTTGCCCATGGCCTGCTCGACGTACTCGTCCGGGGTGAGCCCGGTGTCCGCGGTCCGGGCGAGGAAGTGGCCCTCGACCGTGCCGTAGCCGTACACGAACTGGAAGACGGCCGAGATCGCCCCGGTCACTCCGTGCGCGGGCAGCCCGGCCCGGCGGACGACCCGCTGGACCACTCGGGAGAAGGCGAGGAAGTGGGGGCCGATGTTCAGGTAGCGGCCGGCCAGCGGCGACATCCACGGGTGCCGGACCAGCAGCGCCCGGTAGGCGGTGGCCAGCTCCCGCAACTGCTCCCGCCAGTCGGCCCCCTCGTCCTGCGGGTCCGGCAGGCGCAGCTCGCCGAAGGCTGCGTCGAGGGCGAGTTCGAGCAGGTCGTCCTTGGTGTCGACGTACCAGTACAGGGACATCGCGGTGACGTCCAGCTCACCGGCCAGCCGCCGCATGGAGAACTTCGCCAGCCCCTCGGCGTCCAGCAGCCGCACCGACGCCCCGGTGATCCGCTCCCGGTCCAGACCCGACGGCTGTCCGCCGCGCCCACCGCGCCGGGGCGCCCGCTCCGCCAGCCAGACACTGGTCCACGCCGACCGCGCGGCCGCCTTCGCCATCGACGCACCTTCCTCCCACCCGGGCCACTCCCGACGATGCCAAGTGTCCGGGACCGCGGGGGCCGGGACGAGCGGGACCGGGGAAAACGAGGGAAACGAAAGGAACGAGGGGAACGAGGGGAACGAGGGGAACGAACAGCGCCGTACCCCGTACGGCGCCGGCCGTACGGGGTACGGCAGTTCTCCCTCGTGCCAAGCGTCCCTCCGGGCCCGTCAGCCGCCCGTGCGCCGGGTCAGGTCGTAGAAGGTGGCCGAACCGACCGTCACCTTCTTGAAATTGGCCTCGACCCAGGACGTGATCCGGGACGCGGTGCCGCTGTCGCCGCCGCCCATGCCGCCGCCCGCGATGAAGTAGTGGATCTTCCCGTCGGCCACGTACTCCTCGAACCGGGCCGGTGTCGGGGACGGGTCGGTGCCGTTGAAGCCGCCGATCGCCATCACCGGCTCACCGGTGGCCAACTGGTAGCTCGCGGCGTTCTGGGAGCCGATGGAGGCGGCCACCCAGGTGTACCGGTCCGCGTCCGCCGCCAGCAGCTTCTTGGCCCCGGAGCCGACGTCCGCACCGTTCAGCAGGCCGCCCGTGCCACCGCCGCCCTCCCCCGCGGCCCCGCCGGGGAAGCCGTTGCCGCCGCGCTGGGTCCGGCCCTGGGCGTTGCCGTTCCGGCCCGGCAGGCCCCCGCCGGGGAAGCCCTGGCCCGGCGGGGTTCCGTTGCCGTTCTGCGGGCCCGGCTGGTTCCGCCCCGGCGCCGTGCCGCCGAAGCCGCCCCGCGCCCCGCCGGGACCGCCGCCGCCGAAGCCCATCGTGCTCGCGCCCGCCGGACCGGCCGTCGGGATGGAGCCGGTGTGCGCGGAGTCCACCGTGCTCAGGGTGTACGCCGTCGGCCCGGCCAGCGCGGCCGCCAGGCCCACCGCCGCCGCCGCGAGCGCGAACCGGCGGGGAGCGCGGCCCGCGAAGACCAGACCGAGCGCCGCCGCGAGGCCGCCGACCAGGACCAGCCACTTCAGCCAGGGCGGATAGGCGGAGGTGCGGTGGAGCAGGACGTAGCCCCAGGCCGCCGCGGCCACCACGGAGGCGGCGAGCGTGACCGACGCCCAGGTCTCCCTGCGCCTCTCCCACAGGAGCCCGGCGCCCATGCCGGTCACGGCCGCGAGGTAGGGGGCGAGGGCGACCGTGTAGTACTGGTGGAAGATGCCCGCCATGTAGCTGAAGACCACCACGGTGATCAGCAGCGAGCCGCCCCACACCAGGAACGAGGCGCGCGTGACGGACGTGCGCCGGGCCTTCCTGGTCGCCCACAGGCCGGCGGCCAGCAGGATCAGCGCGGCCGGCAGCAGCCAGGAGACCTGGCCGCCGATCTCGGAGTTGAACATCCGGTTCCAGCCGGTGGCGCCCCAGCGGCCGGCACCGTTGCCGCCCCCGCCGCCCACGCTGCCGGTCTCGTCGCCGCTGATGCGGCCGAGGCCGTTGTAGCCGAAGGTCAGCTCCAGGAAGCTGTTGTTCTGCGAGCCGCCGATGTACGGGCGGGACGAGGCCGGCCACAGCTCCACGGCCGTGACCCACCAGCCGCCCGACACCACGAGCGCGACGGTCGCCAGCCCCAGCTGCACCAGCCGCTTCACCGGCGCGACCGGGCCGCACACGGCGTAGACGACCGCCAGCGGCGGCAGGATCAGGAAGGCCTGCAGGGTCTTGGCGAGGAAGGCGAAGCCCACCACCACGCCGGCCCACACCAGCCACCGGGTCCGCCCGTCCTCCACGGCACGCACGACGAGGTAGCAGGCCAGCGACATCAGCAGGGCCAGCATCGCGTCCGGGTTGTCGAACCGGAACATCAGCGCCGCGACCGGGGTCAGCGCGAGCACCGCGCCCGCGATCAGAGCGGCCGCCGGGCCGAACCGGCGCCGCACTCCGGCGTGGACGACCGCCACCGCGCCCACGCCCATGAGGACCTCGGGGGTGAGGATCGCCCACGCGTTCAGGCCGAAGATCCGCACCGACAGCTCCATCGGCCACAGGAAGGCCGAGGGCTTGTCGACGGTGATGGCGTTGCCCGCGTCCAGCGAGCCGAAGAAGAACGCCTTCCAGGACGTGCTGCCGGCCTGGACGGCCGCCGAGTAGAAGGAGTTGGCGTAGCCGGAGGCGCCCAGGTCGTACAGGTAGAGCACGAGGGTGGCCGCCAGCAGGCCGAGAAGGGCCGGGCGCGCCCAGCGCGGGTCCTCGGGCCGGCCGCGCCACAGCCTGCGCACCAGCGGCTGCCGGGGCTCGCCGGCCGCGGGTTCCCGCGGGGGCGCCGTGGGCGGCGGCCCCCAGGCGGCGGGGGTGCCGGGGCCGGTGGGCCGGTCGTAGGGGGTGGTCATCGGAGGTCCCCCGGATCGGTGTCGCGCGGGTGTGCCGGCCGCGGTCGCGCGGTGGTGTCGCGCCGGCGGTCGTCCGCGGCGTCACCGGCGCGGACCCGGGCGGTCGGGTACGGGACGTACCCCTGGTACGGCAGCGGGCGCCGCGGGAGCGGCGGGTACGGAGCCGCCGTGCCGTGCGCGGACGGACGGGGGGCGGGGACCGCGGCCGCCGCCGGGCCGCCGCCGGACCCGCCGCGGTCGGGGAACACCCAGGCGCGGAAGAGCAGGAAGCGCAGCACGGTCGCGGCGAGGTTGGCGACGACGAGGACCGCCAGTTCGGTGGGGTGCCCGGGGTCGTCGGTGGCCGCGTTCAGGGCGGCCAGCGAACCGCTGGTCAGGGCGAGTCCGACGGCGAAGACCACCAGGCCCTGCGCCTGGTGCCGGACGGCACCGCCCGGGCCGCGCACCCGGAAGGTCAGCCGGCGGTTGGCGGCCGTGTTGGCGACCGCGGAGACGAGCAGCGCCGGCGCGTTGGCGGCCTGCGCGCCGGCGAACTGCCGGAAGCCGCTGTAGAGCAGCAGGTAGAACAGCGTGGACAGGCCGCCGACCACGCAGAACCCGACGAGCTGGCGGGCCAGTCCGTTGGGCACGTCCTGGATCTCGCGGTCGCGCGGGTCGTCGCCGAAGGGGCGGACGAGCCGGTCCAGCGGCAGCGAACCGGTGGCCAGGTCCCTGCCCACCCGCCACACCCCCTTGAGGTCGTCGGTCGCGGTCCGCACGAGGTGCACGGTGGAGTCGGGGTCGTCGACCCAGTCGACCGGCACCTCGTGGATCCTGAGCCCGGCCCGCTCGGCCAGCACCAGCATCTCGGTGTCGAAGAACCAGCCGGTGTCCTCCACCAGGGGCAGCAGCTCCCGGGCGACCTCGCGCCGGATGGCCTTGAAGCCGCACTGGGCGTCCGAGAAGCGGGCCTGCAGCGAGCCGCGCAGGACGAGGTTGTAGGCCCGGCTGATGAACTCCCGCTTGGGGCCGCGCACGACCCGCGAGGAGCGGGCGAGCCGGGAGCCGATCGCCAGGTCCGAGTGGCCCGAGATCAGCGGGGCCACCAGCGGCAGCAGGGCGTTGAGGTCGGTGGACAGGTCGACGTCCATGTAGGCGAGGACCGGCGCCTCGGACGCGGACCACACCGCCCGCAGCGCCCGCCCCCGGCCCTTCTGCTCCAGCCGGAAGGCGGTGACCTCGCCGATCTCCGCCGCCAGCCGCGCCGCGACCAGCGGGGTGGTGTCGGTGGAGGCGTTGTCCGCGATCGTGATGCGGAAGGCGTACGGGAAGGTGCGCGCGAGGTGCTCGTGCAGTCTGCGCACGCACGGCTGGAGGTCCTTCTCCTCGTTGTGGACGGGGATCACCACGTCCAGGACGGGCGTACCGGCGTTCCCGGCCGGGATGTGCTCCCGGGCCGGCAGGGTGCCGGGAGAAGAGTCGGTTCGCATGCGACGACTCTCCTCACCGGCGCTGTCGGGCCCGTGTGGTGGTGCTGTGCCGTGCCTGTGAGTCCGGCCGCCGCCGCGTTTCGGCCGCGGGCGGGTGCACGTCCGAAACGGCCGCGGGCAGGTGCACGTCCGGGACGGGCGCGGGCAGGTGCACGGTGAACACGGTGCGCCCGGGGACGCTGTCCACGGTCACGGCGCCGCCGTGCGCGGTCGCGACGGCCTGCACGATGGCCAGGCCCAGGCCGGTGGACCCGGTGGCGCGGGAGCGTGCGGAGTCGCCCCGCGCGAACCGCTCGAAGACGTGCGGCAGCAGGTCCGGGGCGATGCCCTGCCCGTCGTCCTCGACGTCGACGCACGTCCAGGGTCCGCGCCGCTGCACGCGCGCGGTGACGGTCGTCCCCGGCGGGGTGTGCTTGCGGGCGTTGCCCAGCAGGTTGACGAGCACCTGCTGCAGGCGGGCCGCGTCCGCGCGGACCGGCGCGGGCTCGTCGGGCAGGTCTAGCCGCCAGTTGTGGTCCATGCCCGCCGCGCGGGCGTCGCTGACGGTGTCCACGACCAGCGGGACCAGGTCGGTCCGCTCGAACTGCAGCGGCCGGCCCGCGTCCAGGCGGGCGAGCAGCAGCAGGTCCTCGACGAGGAGGGTCATGCGGCCCGCCTCGGACTCGATGCGGCCGAGGGCGTGCCGGGTGTCGGGTCCGACCCGTTCGCGTCCGCGGCGGGTGAGTTCGGCGTAGCCGCGGATGGAGGCGAGCGGAGTGCGCAGCTCGTGGCTGGCGTCGGCGACGAACTGCCGCACCCGCGTCTCGCTCTGCTGGCGGGCGTGCAGGGCGCCGTGTACGTGGTCGAGCATGCGGTTGAGCGCGGCGCCGACCCGGCCGACCTCGGTGTGCGGGTCGCACTCGGCCTCCGGGACGCGTTCGCTGAGGTTCACCTCGCCGGTGTGCAGCGGGAGTTCGGAGACCCGGGTGGCGGTGGCGGCCACCTTGCGCAGGGGGCGGGTGGCGACGCCGACGATGACGGCGCCGGCCAGGGACGCGGCGATCAGACCGGCGACGGTGACGCAGACCTCGACGAGGACGAGGGTGTCGACGGTGCCGTCGACGTCCGCGGTCGGCAGGGCCACGTAGAACCGGTCGCCGCCGGCCGCACCGGCCGTGTACTCGACGCGGTACTCGCCGAGCCCGGGCAGCTCCACGGTGTGCGCCCCGGCGTCCTTCGGCACCGAGGCGAGCGCCGTCCTCTGCGCGGGGGTGAGGGCGTCGGCGCTCATCCTCCTGTACGCCCCGTAGTCGTCCTTCTGCTCCCTGGCGACGGCCGCCGAGACGACCGAGCCGTCCCGCACGTAGGCCGCGACGGTCCCGGCCTGGGTCGGGCCCACGGTGAGGAGGCCGTCGACCTTCTCGCCGGGAGTGCCCTGCGAGGTGGCCCCCTGGCCGGGACCGGTGGTGCTTGCCGAGGCGGAGTCCGGCAGGCCGGGGTCCACCGGGAGGACCCCGGCCGACCGCGGCTGCATGCGGCCGGCCGCCCGCCGGGCGATGTCCGTGACCTTGCCGTCCAGCTGGTCGTACAGGTGGCCGCGCAGGGCCAGGGTGGTCACGGTCCCGATCACCGTGCAGACCACGGCGATCAGCGTCACGGACGCGACGACGAGCCGCGTCCGCAGGCTGCGCGGCTTGCCCGCCCGTCGCTGCGCACGCGGCCGTCGCCGTCCGCTCACGACACGGCGGGCTTGATCAGGTAGCCGGCCCCGCGCCGGGTGTGGATCATCGGCTCCCGGCCGGCGTCGATCTTCCGGCGCAGGTACGAGATGTACAGCTCGACGACGTTGGCCTGCCCGCCGAAGTCGTACGACCAGACGCGGTCGAGTATTTGCGCCTTGCTGAGCACCCGCCGCGGGTTGCGCATCAGGAAGCGCAGCAGCTCGAACTCGGTGGCGGTCAGGTGGATGGACTCCCCTGCCCGCGACACCTCGTGGCTGTCCTCGTCCAGGGTCAGGTCCCCGACCACGAGCACGGACTCGGACCGCCGGTCGGCGGCACCGGACCGGCGGATCAGCCCCCGCAGTCGCGCCACGACCTCCTCCAGGCTGAACGGCTTGGTGACGTAGTCGTCGCCCCCGGCGGTGAGCCCGGCGATGCGGTCCTCCACGGCGTCCTTGGCCGTCAGGAAGAGGACGGGCACGTCCGGCAGTTCGCGCCGCAGCCGCCCGAGGACGGTCAGCCCGTCCATGTCGGGCAGCATCATGTCCAGGACGACGACGTCGGGACGGAACTCACGGGCGGCCTGCAGGGCGCCCTGCCCGTCGCCCGCACTCCTGATCCGCCAGCCCTCGTAACGCAGGGCCATGCTCAGCAGTTCGGTGATCGACAGTTCGTCATCCACCACCAGCACGCGGACGGGGCTCCCGTCCGGCCTCAGCAGTTCGGTGCGCCCCTGGGGCGAGGTCGTGGTCATGGTGGACACCATGGCGGGGGCCTCTGAGAGGACACTTTCCGAAGTCTGTGATTTCTCTGAGAAACGCGCGGGAGCGGCCCGGCGAACCCCGGCGGGCGGGCGCGCCCGCGGCCGCGCGCCCGCGGCACCGGTCAGAACAGCGCGTCCGGCACCACCCGGAACTCCCGCCAGGGAAAGGTGAGTCCGCCGCTGCCCGCCACCGCGGGACCCAGCTCCCAGCCGGTCATCAGCCGCGTGTCCAGGACGACGGCACCGCGTCCGGGAACCGCCAGGTGCAGGTCGGGCCCGGCGGCCGCGACCAGCTCCCCGTCCACGCTCCCGCCCGCCCGGAGTCCGAGCACGGCGCCGGCGGCGGGCGGTGCGTCACCGAGCCCGAACACCGTGAAGTGGTCCACCGGCCGGCACGGCTCCCGGACCAGCGACTCGGGCCACCCCTCCAGGGCGACGGCCCGGGCGTGCAGCTCCCGCACCTGCGCCGCCCGCTCGGCCCGTTCCCCGGGCAGCCCGGCCCGTACCGCCCGCTTGCGGGCGTACGGGATCCGGTCCGGCACCGCGAGGGCCGCGCGCAGCAGTTCCTCGGTGCGCCGGGCGGCCATCAACGGCCCCGTGCCCAGCCAGCTGAAGCACACGGCCCCCTGCTCCAGCAGCCGCGCCGGCCCCCGCTCGACGGCGGTGATGCCGACCTTGACCATGTCCGGCCCGAACCACGCCAGGTACACCCGGTACAACCGCGGATCACCGGCGAAGGTGTCGGCGGCCACCGAGTGCGCCCGGTCCAGCCGCGCGCACTGCGCGCACCGGGCCCCCGTGCCGCGCGCCGGCACCGCGGCCCGCACGGGACACGCGTGCCCCCGCGCGCCCACGCACCGCCGGACACCGTCACCGGCGACCCCGAACGCGATCCGCCGGCCCCGGACCAGCACGCTGCGCCGCCCGCCGCCCCACACCAGCACGGGCCCGCCCGGCGTCCAGCGCAGCCCCGAACACGTCCATCCGCATGCCATCACCGGTGAGGGTAGGGGACGGGACCGACAGCACCCCTGCGCCGTCACCGCACCGGCGCGGGCGACACCGCGACCCGCCCGCGAGGACCACGCCCCGGCAGGTCGCGCCCGTAAGGTCGCCCCCGGGCGCGCGCACCGCCCCGGACGCCCGCCCACCCGCTTGCGCCCCGTGCTCCGGGACGGCCGGCTGAAACCGCGTTCCGTCCGCGGTGCCTTCACTCGACGGGGGACAGGGGCCTCGCCCCGGCGCGCACCGTACCCGGCACCACGGACGCCTCCGCCGCGGCCGTCGGCACCCCCCTCCGTCCCGCCAGCCGGCAGCCGAGGCACTCGGGGTGCCCCTCACGGGCCCGGGTGTCCCGGACCCGCATCCCCCACTGCTCCCGCGGCCGCACCCCGGGCGGTTTGCCCCACCCGGAGAGGTGCAGGACCCACGTCACCACGGCGCTCAGGGCCACGATCACCAGCCCGCCCACGACGGCCGGCGCGGAAACCGTGCACACCCCCACCCCCGTCACCGTGCACCCTGCGGTCGCGATGCCGACACCGATCCAGCCGGCGAGCGTGTGACCCTCGTCGTACAGACTCATGGAGCCACCTCCAGGAACATTTTTCTCTCACGAGCTAAGAAGTTATCGCCACCAATATCTCACGAACTAAGGAATTCAGGAAGATGGACGGCACGCCCCGACCGCCCGCCACCCCCGCACAGGCGCTGTCGGCGATGGACCACCTGATCGCCGCCCACCTGATCGGCCAGCAGGAACTGGCCCGGCGGCTGGGCCTGAACGTCACCGACCTCACCTGCTTCGGCTTCGTGCTGGAGGCGGGGGAGGAACTGCTCACCGCCGGCGACCTGGCGGCCCGCGCCCACATCACGACGGGCGCGGTGACCGGTGTCCTCAACCGCCTCGAACGCGCCGGCTACGTCACCCGCCGCCCCGACCCCGCGGACCGCCGCCGCGTCCGCGTGGCCGCAGTACCGGCCGCGGTCAGCCGCGTCGAAGCGGTGTACGCGGGCCACTACCAACGCCTCTCGGCCCTGTTCTCCGCCTACTCCACCGAGGAACTGGCAACCATCACCGACTGGTTCACCCGCGCGACGGCACTGGCCCACCAATCCCTGGAGGCGATCCACGGGAACGACCCGCGGGGGGACCGCTGATCCCCCTCCCGGCACGCACCGCAGGCCCCGGACCCCTCCGCGGCCTGCGCCCGCCGGTCCCCGTCCTCACCTCCGGCGTTCCCGCACGCCCCTTCCGGCCAGGACACCCGCGCTTTCCCACCCCGGAAACGCCGAAGGCCCCGGATCTCTCCGGGGCCTTCGTTCGATGTGCACTCGGCAGGATTCGAACCTGCAACCTTCTGATCCGTAGTCAGATGCTCTATCCGTTAAGCTACGAGTGCTTGTCTTTTGTTTTCCTCGTCTCCGTTCCCGGCCCTTTCGGTCCCGCTCCCGGCGACAGGAAGAACATTACATGACTGCCGCCGTCATGTGAAATCCGATCCGCGCACCCCTTGTGAGCTGCGGAAACGCCGATCCGGGGTGGGTGTGGGGTCCAGGAACGCCGAAGCCCCGGTCCTGGGGACCGGGGCTTCGGGATCAGCTGCGGAGGCGGAGGGATTTGAACCCTCGATGGGCTTTGAGGCCCAAACCGCATTAGCAGTGCGGCGCCATAGACCGGACTAGGCGACGCCTCCAGCACAACCGCTCACACGAGCGCGCGATCGGTGTGTGCAGATGATGACACAGACGAGCGCGGTGTCACCAATCGCCCCCCACGGTACTAGGCACGGGGGCGGGAGGGCAAAGGGCTTCACCCTCGCGCCGGCGCACGGCGGTACCGCAACGTCCGGCGGGCGCGGGCGTTGATCAGGGCATGGTTTCCCTCACGCCGGTCACGCCGGCCGTCCGAGTCCTCCGGACCCTTCGTGTCACCCGCGTCACCCAGGCCGTCCGGGCCGTCCCGCGGGCCGTCCTCGTGGCGTTCCTCGCCGCCGTCTCCCCCCTGCTCCCGCTCGCCGCCGTACCCGCGGCGGCGGCTCCCGCCGTGCCCCCGCCCGTCCGGCCCGAGGACCGCGGCGGCGACCACCTCACCGTCGTCGTCCGGTACGCCGGGCCGGGTCGCGACGGGACGTACGACGTGTCGTGCCACCCGGACACCGGCCGGCACCCGGACCTGGCGGGGGCCTGCCGGGTGCTCGACGCGCGCACCCGGTGGGGGCGGGACGCCTTCGCCCCGGTCGACCCCGGCAGCGTCTGCACGCTGCTCTACGGCGGCCCGGCCACCGCGCACGTCACCGGCACCTGGGCCGGACGCCCGGTCGACGCCACGTACGGCCGCGGCAACGGGTGCGAGATCGCCCGCTGGGACCGGATGGTGCCCTTCCTGCCGGACCTCGGCACGTCCGCGCGGCCCGCGTAGCCGCCCCGGACACCCCTTGACGGAACCGCCGGGGGCGTAAAGGTCCGGCGGAGGTCCCGGGGAGCGCGGAGGCATGCGGTCACATGTTCACCGTCACTTCGTCGTGCGACCTCCCTCTCATCCGCGTCCCGAGCGCAACCGCTGCCCTTAGACTCCCTCGCGTGACACGTCGCGGGCCGGTTGGCAAGATGGCCCGAGCGGTCGGCAAGGTGCGGTAACAGGGAGGAAGCGTCTCGTGAGCAGCAGGCCATCCCGAGGCGCTGCTCGCCTCGCAGCCATACTCGACGCGCTGCCCGACGCGTTGGTCCTGGTCAACGCCAACGGAACCGTCGTCAACGCCAACACCATCGCCCTGGAGGCCTTCGAGGCGCCGGGCACCGCGCTGGTGGGGCGCGGGCTGCTCGACCTGCTGCCCGAGTTCGACTCCCGGCTCATCCCCGGGTCCATGCGCCGGCCCGACCACATGGACCCGCAGGGGCGGACCAAGCCGACCCGGATGACCGCCCGGCGGACGGACGGCGGCGAGTTCCCGGTCGAGGTCACGAGCGCGAACCTGGAGAACGGCCAGCAGGCGTACGACGGTTACGGCTACACCGGCGACGAGCTGCTCATGCTCGTCGTCCGGGACCTGTCCGGGACCGTGGACACCGAGGCCGAGCTGGCCCGTTCGCAGCGGCAGACCGAGATGATCCTGCGCGCCGTGGCCGAGGGCGTCGTCGGCACCGACACCGACGGGCGCATCGTCCTCGTCAATCCGGCCGCCGCCCAGATACTGGGGTACCGGGCCGGTGAGCTGGGCGGCAAGGAACTGCACACCCTCATCCTGCACTCGCGCGCCGACGGCTCGCCCTTCCCGTACGACGAGTCCCCGCTCGCCGACACCCTGCGCTCCGGCCGCAAGCACCGGGTGCGCGGGCAGGTGCTGTGGTCCAAGCCCGGGGAGCAGGTGTCGGTCGACCTGACCACCGCCCCGGTGCGCGACGGCGACCAGCTCGTCGGCGCCGTCATGACCTTCACCGACCGGCGTCCCTACGACGCCCTCGCCGAGGAGAAGGCCGCCCTGGAGCAGGCGCACGCCGACGAGCTGGAGCGGCTCTCCGAGGAACACGCCTCCGACCTGACCGCCCTGCGCCAGCGGCACGTCGCCGAGCTGGAGGAGCTGCGCGAGGCGCACCGGGAGGAGCTGGCGGCCGGCGAGGAGCGGTACGCCGCGCTCGCCGAGCGGGAGAAGGACCGGTACGAGGCCCTCGCCGGACGGCACGAACAGCTGCTCACCCTCCTGGGACGGTCCCTGCGCGGCCCCCTGGACGAGCTGCGGCGCGAGCTGGCCGCCCTCGCCGCGGACGACGCCGGCCAGCTGTGGCCCGAGGCCAACCAGGTGCTGCACCACCTCTCGGCCGGCTACTCCCGCATCACGACCCTCATCGACAACGTCCTCGGCTACCAGCGGCTGGACACCGGCGCGGAGGACATCGCCCGTACGAAGGTGATGCTCGACGCCGTCGTCGCCGCCGGGGTGGACGGCGCCGTCGAGCTGATCGGACCCGGGCGGGTGCAGTTCGCCGTGCACGCGCCGCCCATCGAGGCCGAGGTCGACCCGCAGCGCCTCGCCACCGCCCTGGCGCACCTCGTCGCGGACGTGGCGGGGGTCGACGCCACCGGCAACACGCCCGTCTCCGCGGGCGGTTACCTGGACAACACCGTCGTCGTCGCGGCGGCGCAGCGCGGCGAGGTCGTACGCATCGAGGTGCGCGGGCCGTACGCCGGCGGGGACCCGGTGCACGAGCCGATCGTGCGCGGGATCGTGCGCGCCCACGGCGGTGTGCTGCAGACGCACGAGGTGCCGGGCATGAGCGGCAGCGCGTACGTCCTCGAAGTGCCGCTCGGCGGCGGGGCCGGGGCGGTCGCCGCCCGGATCCCGGACGTCGAGGAGGTCCCCGCCGAGGGTGCCGCTCCCGGCGCCGGTCCCGGCCCGGCCCCCGCCGAGCAGACTGGTGGCGGCGGGCGGCGGCGGGCCCGGAGGGGCTCCACGGACGCCTTCCTGGACAGCGGCCTCCCGGGTTCGGCCGAGTCCGGTGCCCCCGGCCGGGACGGCGACACGGAGGCGCCCGCACCGACCGGTCGGCGCCGCAGGCGTGGGGCGGCGGCCGGCGAGGCGGCGGCGCCGGTCGCGGCCGAGGAGGCGGAGGGACCGGGAGGCGCGGAGGGCGCGTCCGGGACGAACGGCGGGACCGGACGGCGGCGGGGACGGCCCGCCGAGATCGGCGCCGGGAGCGGTGCGGACGTCCCCGGCGGTGTGACCGAGGGCGCCGTGATGACCGCGGCCGAGCACGCCGCGGGGACGGCCGCCGCGGGCAACGGGCTCGGCGGCACCGTGCCTCCGCAGGGCGTGCCCGTGCCCACCGGGCGGCGGGCCCGGCGGGACTCCGGCGAGCCGCAGGCCGCACTGCCGCCCGCGCTGCCGGCGGCGGGCGCGGGACCGGCACCGGGCACGCAGCCCGTTCCCGCCGTGCAGCCCGCTCCGGGGACGCAGTCCGTTCCGGATGTGCCGCCCGTTACGGACGCGGAGTCCGTTTCCGGCGAGGACGCGCAGCCGACCGGGCGGCGCCGCCGTGCGCTGGCCGCCGCGGCCGAACGGGCCGCGGCGCAAGAGGCGGGCGCCCGCACGGTGTTCGCGCTCCCGCCCGCCGAGGCCGACCGCTCGCCCGGGTCCACGGATGCGGACACGGAGGCCGATGCGGCGGAGCAAGCGGCGGAAACGACGGAAGCGACGGAAGCGGGCTTCGGTACCGGCGCGGATGCCGGTGCGGGAGCGGATGCCGGTGCGGGTGCCGCCGAGGTGGTGGCGGGTCCGGGACCGCGTCCGGGTCCGGTCCCGGGGACTGGGCCCGCCGAGGGGCCGGGGGCCGCTCCGGGTGCTGTTCCGGGCGCCGCTCCCGCAGGGGGGCCGGGGACCGTCGCGGGTCCCGGTGCCGGGCCGGGCCGGATCACGGTGCCCGGGCAAGTGTCCGGGAGCGTCGCAGGGGTTCCCGGGGGCGCGGGCCGGCATGACGCCGTACCGCTCGACCAGGCCGAGGACCACACCCCGCCCCAGCCGCACCCCACCACCGCACCGACCGGCCGTCGGCGGCGGGCCGCGGCCCAGCCGGTGGACGGGCCGCAGGGTGCCGTCCCCGGCACGCCCGTACAGGGCGGACCGGCCCAGGCGGTTCCGGGCCTGGCGGTTCCGGGCCTGGCGGTTCCGGGCCAGGCTCCGGGCCGGACGGTTCCCGCGCAGGGCGGTCACGGGGCGCACGGACAGGTTCCGCAGGTTTCCCCGGCCGTTGCCGAGCAGCCGGTTCCCGGACACGGGATTCCGGCGCAGGGCACGGCCGGACAGGGCATCGCGGTCCCGGCCGCCCCGGTCCAGCCCGGTGCGGTGGCTCCCGGTGGTGTGGTCCAGAGTGCCCACGGCCGGCAGACGGCCGGCACCCACGCGGCCGTTCCCCCGCAGGGCGTCCCGGGCCGGCCGGTGCCCGCGCCCGGTCTGCCCGCCCAGGCGGCTCACGGCCAGCCCGGTCAGCCCGGCCGGTCCGACCAGCCCGTTCCTGTTCAGCCCCCGGTCGCACGGTCCACCCCGCCGGCCGGTGGCGCGGCGCCCGCCGGGACCCCCGCAGCGCCCGGCGCCGGCGCCCCCGTCCCGGTGGGGCCCCCGGCCGCGCGCCCGCCCGCCCAGCCGCTTCCCTCGGAAACGGCGACCGGTCAGGTGCCGCTGGGGCAAGCCGTACCGGCCCCGGGCACCCCCGCGGCTCCGGCACCCGGCACCCCCGCGACCACCGTCCCGCAGCAGTGGCCCGGCGCCGACGGCTCCTCCGGCGCGGGGATCCCCACGGTCCAGGCGGCCCCCGCCGCCCCGGCCGCGAACCCCCACGCCGACCCGGTGTCCCGGCCGACCCCGACCCCGCCCCCGGCGCACCCCGCCGGCACCGCCACGCCCCCGCCCACCCCCGCTTCCGGCACTCCGCTCCCCCCGGAGCACACCGACCGGCCGGCCCGGGTCGCGCAGCCCCTGCCCGCGGAGGCGGCCGGGGTCCCGGTCGATCCGAACTCCACGCAGGGGCGGGCGATCAGCGTGCGCACGCTGGGGCAGGGCGTGCCGTTCTCCCGGCAGGCCGCGCAGGTGCAGCAACCGACGGCCACCCCGCCCCCGCACGCACCGGGCGGTTCCGGCCGCCGCCGCAAGCTGGGCACCCCGCCCGACCCGGCCGCGCGCCCGGAGCCGCAGCCGGGGCAGCCGGTGCAGCCGGGGCGTCCGCACGCGCCGGGCGAGCCCGCGCCCGCGCAGCCGTCCCTGGCCGGGCAGCCCCGGCCCGTCCCGGGCACCGAGGGCGCCGGACGCTCGTACGCCATAGGGGCCCCGGACGCGAACGCCGCCGAGGGACCCGAGCCGCTGGACGGTCCCGGCGGGGCCGTCGAAGTCGCGGACACCCCGCGCCCGCAGCCGCTGGACGACGAGCTGCCCCCCGAGCCGCTGGACAACCCGCGCCGGCTGCTGGTGTGGCCCGCGCCGGACGTCATGACCCAGCAGGCGCTGAGCGACCGCGGTTACCGGCCCGTCGTCGTGCACTCCCGCGAGGAGGTCGACGCGCAGATCGCGGCCTTCCCCGCCGCGCTGTTCGTGGACCCGCTGACCGGTCCGATCACCCGGACGGCGCTGCAGTCGCTGCGTCAGGCGGCGGTCGCGGCCGAGGTGCCGGTGCTGGTCACGGCCGGCCTCGGGCAGGCGACGCGCGAGGCGGCGTACGGCGCCGATCCCGCCGTCCTGCTCAAGGCGCTGGCGCCGCGCGACAGCGAGCAGCACCCCTCGCGCGTCCTGCTGATCGAGGAACACGCGGAGATCGCGCTGGCGCTGACCGCCACGCTGGAGCGGCGCGGGATGCAGGTGGCGCGCGCGGCGAGCGGCGGGGACGCGGTGACGCTGGCGGGACAGTTCCGGCCGAACCTGGTGGTGATGGACCTGATGCAGGTGCACCGGCACCAGGCCGGGATCGTGGACTGGCTGCGTGCGAACGGGCAGCTCAACCGCACCCCGCTCGTCGTCTACACCGCCACCGTCGACTCCGCCGACCTGCCGCGGCTGGCCTCGGGCGAGGCGGTGCTGTTCCTCGCGGAGCGGTCGACCAGCGCCGAGGTGCAGAACAGGATCGTCGACCTGCTGGCGAAGATCGGTACGAACTAGCCGGGACCGGGCCGGCGGGGTCACCGGAACCGGGAGCACCGGGTCCGCCGGATGCCGGCGGACCTGCGGGGTCCCGCCGGGCCTGTCGGGCCTGTCGGGTCCGTCCGGCTAGCGCGCGACCAGTCTGCGGGCCGCCTCCTTGATCGAGGCTCGCAGGCGCTCGTGGTCGGTGTCCTCGGTGCCCGCCAGGATGCGCCGCATCTGCGGGACGACGGCGGTCCAGTTGGCGAGGGAGACCAGGAGGAGGAGGAGGTCGCCGGGCGGGATCGCGTCGGTGATGACGCCCCGGGCCTGGCCGTCCGCGATCGCGGCGATCTTGCGGGCGTAGTGGTCCTGGCGCGCCGCCTCGTCGGGGAGTTCGGCGGTGCCGTACTCGACGCCCTCCCAGAAGAGCAGGCGCAGCAGTTCGGGGTGGGCGGCGTGGTAGTCGATGAGCCGGTCGATCCAGCCCTCCATGTCGTCCGGGTCGACGGGGACGGCCGCGGCCATGTCCACCATGGAGCGGCCCAGGACCTGCGTGAACAGTTCGGCCTTGTTGCCGAAGTAGGCGTAGATCAGCTGCTTGTTGGCCTTGGCCGCGGTGGCGATGCGGTCGATGCGGGCGCCCGCGATGCCGTGCCGCGCGAACTCGGCGACCGCCGCCTCGAAGATGCGGGCCCTGGTGGCCCCGGGGTCCCTGACTGCTGCCATGGGACCAGGGTAGCGCCTGTAACCAACCGTTTGGTTGACAATGAATTCCGACGCGGTGCACGCTGTTGAACCAACCAACCAGTTAGTTGCGAGAGTCGGCCCGAAGGAGTACCACCGCTCATGCCGTCAGCGAACACCACGAACGAGGCCCACGGGGCCGGGGGGACCACCGGGGCCTCCGAGGCGTCGGCGTCCTCCGCGGCCACCGCGGCCCCGGAGACGACCGGGGCCCGCGGGCCGTCGCCCTCCGCCCGCGGACGGGCCGCCGCCGGCCGGCTCTTCCTCCCGCTCATCGTCGTCTGCACCGCCGTCACGGCCGCCAACATCTATCTCGCGGCCCCACTGCTGCCCCTCATCGCCCGCGACTTCGGCACGGTCCCCGCCGCCGTCGCCTGGATCGCCTCCGTCGCGCAGTTCGGGTACGCGACCGGTCTGCTCTTCTTCGCCCCGCTCGGCGACCGCGTCGACCGGCGCCCGCTCGTCGCCCTGCTCTCCGTGGCCACGACGGCCGCGCTGGTGCTCGGCGCGGCCGCGCCCGGCACCGCCGCCCTCGCGGCCGCTGTCTTCGTGGCCGCCGCGGCGACCGTCATCCCGCAGCTGCTCGTCCCGCTGGTCGCCGAACGCGCCCCCGCCCATCACCGGGCCCGCCACGTCGCGGCCGTCATCGCCGGACTGTTCACCGGCATCGTCGCGGCCCGTGTCGTCGGCGGACTGGCCGGTCAGGCCTTCGGCTGGCGGTGGGTCCTCGCGGGCTCCGGTCTGCTGACCCTGGTCCTCGGCCTGGCCACCGCCCTCGTCCTGCCCAGGGAACGGCGCCCCCGCACCGGCCCGCTGTTCGCCGGCCTGGCCGCCCTGCCCGGACTCGTGCGCCGCTCGCCCGACCTGTGGCGGGCGTGCGTGCGGCAGGGCGGGATGTTCGGCGCGTGGAGCGCCCTGTGGACCTCGCTCGCCCTGCTGCTGACCGGTCCGGCGTACGGCCTGTCCACCGCGACCGCGGGCCTCTTCGGCCTCTTCGGCCTCACGGCGACCGCGGTGGCACCGCTCGCGGGCGGCCTGGTCGACCGCTTCGGCGCCGGGAAGGTCGTACGGCACGCGTACCTGCTCGCCGCCGTGTCCGTGCCGCTGTTCTGGCTCGGCGGGCACGCGCTGACCGCGCTGTTCGCCGCCGCCGTGGCCATCCACGCCGCCCTGGTCGCCTCCCACGTCGCCAACCAGACCCTGGCCCTGACGACCACCTCCGCCCCGGCCACCGCCAACACCGCCTACGTCGTCGCGGGCTTCACCGGCGGCGCCCTCGCCTCCGTCCTGGCCGGCCTCGCCTACACCCACTGGGGCTGGAGCGGGGTCAGCGTGGTGGCGGGCCTGTGGCTGGTGCTGGGCTGGACGGCGACGGCCGTCCCGGTGGGGCGTGCGGTACGCCGGTGAGGACGGCCGCCCGGTGACGCCCGGCCCGCCACCGGCCGGGGACCGGCGGCCGCGGGCCCGGCCGTCGACTGCCGGCCGCCGGTCCCCGGCTGCCGGCCTTCGGCCGTCAGAGGGTGGTGACGTCCAGTCCGCCCTCCGCGTACTGCCTGCGCAGCACCTTCTTGTCGAACTTGCCCACGCTCGTCTTCGGGACGGACTCGATGATCGTCCAGCGCTCGGGGAGCTGCCACCGGGCGATGTGGCCCTCCTCGGCGAGGAAGGCCCGCAGGGTCCGGAAGTCGGCGGTCGCGCCCTCCCTGAGGACGACCGTGGCCAGCGGGCGCTCGCCCCACTTCTCGTCGGGCACGGCGACCACGGCGGCCTCGGCCACGTCCGGGTGGGACATCAGCGCGTTCTCCAGTTCGACCGAGGAGATCCACTCGCCGCCCGACTTGATGACGTCCTTGGCACGGTCGGTGAGGGTGAGGAAGCCCTCGGGGGTGATCGTGCCCACGTCGCCCGTCTTCAGCCAGCCGTCCTCGCTGAACTTGTCGGCGGGCCGCAGGGGTTCGGCGCCGGGGCCGTTGTAGTAGGCGCCGGCGATCCAGTTGCCGCGCACCTCCAGCTCGCCCGCCGACTCGCCGTCCCAGGGCAGGCGTTCGCCGCCGGGGCCGGTGAGGCGCGCCTCGACGCCGGCCGGGAAGCGGCCCTGGGTGAGGCGGTAGGCGAGCTCCTCCTCGGTGCCGACCGCGTGGGCCGGCGGACGGGCCACCGTGCCCAGCGGGGAGGTCTCCGTCATGCCCCAGGCATGGCAGACCCGCATGCCGAGCCGGTCGAAGGCCTCCATGAGGGAGGGCGGGCAGGCCGAGCCGCCGATGGTGACCTGGGTGAGGGAGGAGACGTCGCGCGGCCTGCCCGTCAGCTCGGCGAGCAGTCCCTGCCAGATGGTGGGGACGGCGGCCGCGTGCGTCGGCCTCTCCCGCTCGATCATCTCCGCGAGCGGGGCGGGCTGCAGGAAGCGGTCCGGCATCAGCAGGTTGACGCCGGTCATGAACGTGGCGTGCGGCAGGCCCCAGGCGTTGACGTGGAACTGCGGGACCACGACCAGTGAGGTGTCCTGGTCGGTCAGGCCCATCGACTGGGTCATGTTGACCTGCATGGAGTGCAGGTAGATGGAACGGTGGCTGTAGATCACGCCCTTGGGGTCGCCGGTCGTGCCGGAGGTGTAGCACATGGCGGCGGCCTGGCGTTCGTCCAGCTCCGGCCAGTCGTAGGTGGTGGGCCGGCCGACGATCAGCTCCTCGTACTCGTGCACCCGCGCGGTGGCGCCCTCCAGCGGGGCACGGTCGCCGGGGCCGGAGACCACGATGTGCTCCACCGTCGGCAGCTTGGACAGCAGGGGGGCGAGCAGGGGGATCAGGGAACCGTTGAGGATGATCACACGGTCGGCGGCGTGGTTGACGATCCACACCAGCTGCTCTGCGGGCAGCCGCAGGTTGAGCGTGTGCAGCACCGCGCCCATGGAGGGGATCGCGAAGTACGCCTCGACGTGCTCGGCGTTGTTCCACATCAGGGTCGCGACCCGGTCGTCGTCCCGGACGCCGAGCTCGTCCCGGAGGGCGTTCGCCAGCTGCACCGCCCGCGCGCCCGCCTCGGCGAAGCTGCGCCGCTGCGGCTCCGCCTCCCCGGTCCAGGTGGTGATCCGGGACCGCCCGTGCACCAGCATCCCGTGCGTGAGAATGCGGGTGACGGTCAGCGGTACGTCCTGCATGGTGCTCAGCACGGCGGTCCTCCCGGGGCGGCGTTGCCTGCGCGGTGGCAAGGGTCGGCCTGATTCTGCGCACATACCGCTCGGTATGTCACTAGCGGGAGGAAAACTCGGCCCGTCCGCCGACCGGCGACCGGCGACCGGCGAGGGGCGTGCGACGAGGGGTGACCGGTGTCCGACGCCCGACCCCTGGCGGCCGACGCCGCGTGCGGCGTGGGGCGTGGGCGTGGGGCGTGCGTGGGACGTACGGCATCCGGCGCGAGGCGTCCGGCGGCGAATCGGGCACCCCGGGGACCGCCCGTGCCGCCGGGACGCTACCTCACCACCACCAGCTCGGGGTCCTCGCGCAGTTTGCCGAGCGCACGCGACACCGCCGACTTCACCGTGCCCACCGAGACGCCGAGCACCTCGGCCGTCTGGGCCTCGCTGAGGTCCTCGTAGTACCGGAGGACGACCATCGCCCGCTGCCGCGCGGGCAGCCTGGCGATCGCCCGCCACATCGCGTCGTGCAGCGCCTGCCGCTCGGCCGGGTCGTCCCCGCCGGGCACGGGTTCCGGTTCGGGCGGCTCGTCGCAGACGAACTCGTCCACCCTCCGCTTGCGCCACTGCGAGGTGCGCGTGTTCACCAGCGCCCGGCGCACGTAGCCGTCCAGCGCCCGGTGGTCCTCGATGCGCTCCCAGGCCACGTACGTCTTGGCCAGCGCGGTCTGCAGCAGGTCCTCGGCGTCGCACGGGTTGGCGGTCAGCGAGCGCGCGGTGCGCAGCAGGACCGGCTGGCGGTCCCTGACGTACGACGCGAAGGACGGGTACGGGTGGGCCTGCCGCGCCGGTGCGGCGGCGGCCGAGGCGCTGGTGCAGACGGGTGCGGTCATGGCTCCACGCTAGGAGCGCGGGCCGCCCCGCGGATCGGCCGCAGGTCCCGAAGCGGGGTCCCCCTCAGGTTGTACGGGTGGGGCCGTCTCCACCTCCTGAAGGTGGAGCACGGGTGGACGCGCGTCCGGGTCCGACCCCGGGAGCCGCCCCCGGGACTCCCTCCCCGAGGCCGCCGCCCGTGGCCGCCCCTCTTCCCTTTTTCGAACACGCATACGAACATGGATCCATGGCCACCCCCGACCGGCAGGCCACGACGCTGGCCCTCGCGCACGCCCTGTCAGCCGCCGAACGCGGACTGGCCGTCATCCCCCTGTCCCGGACGAAACTCCCGGCCCTGCGTTCCCCGCACCGCGACGACCCCGGCCCCACGCCCTGCCACGGCGAATGCGGCCGCTTCGGCCACGGCGTGCACGACGCCTCGACCGACCCCCGCCGCATCCGGGAGCTGTTCGCCGCCGCGCCCCGGGCCACCGGGTACGGCATCGCCTGCGGACTGCCCCCGCACCACCTCATCGGCATCGACCTGGACACCAAGACCGGCACCGACTCCTCGGCCGCGCTGCGCGAACTGGCCCTGCGGCACCTGTTCACGATCCCGGAGACGGTGGTGGTGATCACTCCGAGCGGAGGCCGCCACCTGTGGCTCACCGGCCCGCCGGACGTCGTCGTCCCCAACTCGGCCGGCCGGCTGGCCCCCGGCATCGACATCCGGGGCGCCGGCGGCTACCTCGTCGGCCCCGGCTCCCGCACCGACCACGGTGCGTACACCGCCGTGTCCGGCACCGCGCGCCTCGCCCCCGCAGCCTGCCCGCCCGCCCTGCTGCGGCTCCTGCTGCCCGCGCCCCGCACCGCGCCCCCGGCGCCACCGCGGCCCGGCGACCACGGCGGGGGCCTGGTCCACTTCGTCCTGGCCGCGCACGAGGGCCAGCGCAACACCCGCCTGTTCTGGGCCGCCTGCCGCGCCTACGAGAACGGCCTCGGCCCCGCCCTGCTCACCCCCCTGGTCGAGGCGGCCCGCACCACCGGCCTGACCGAACGCGAAGCCCGGGCGACCATCGCCTCGGCGGCCCGCATGACCGGCCACCGCCCCTGAGAGCCGGGGCGCCCGGAGCGCACCCGGTCACCCGAGCACGAGGCGGGCAACGGCCCGGGCCGACCAGTGGCCGGCGGCACCCGGGCAGGCGGCCACGTAGGCGGCGACCGCTTCCAGGTCCCAGGCACCCGCCGACAACAGGCCGGAGGCGAGGAAGCGCACGTACGCGGGCGAGGGGGAGAGCCAGGGGACGTCGTCCACCCCCCACGGCGCGGTGAAGGTCAGGACCGGGAGGCCGTCGATCCGCCCGGCGCACACCAGGGTCTCGTAGCGGCCGCCGCCCAGCACGGCCCGGCCGCTCGACAGGACGCCCTCCAGGTCCAGCGGTTCGCCGGGCTCCCGGTACATCTCCTGGGCGGCGATGTCGGAGAACTGGCCGGCCGTCACCAGGTGCGCCCTCGCCATCACGCGCCCGTCGGCCCGCGGGTCGTAGAAGGCCCTGCCGCCTCCCCACACGGCCGAGCGGGTGGCGAAGTACATCGCGCCCGCCAGCTCCACGGGAATCGACCGGGTGGGCATCGCCCGGTTCCGGCACCCCGGGTACCCCCTCGCCGCCCCGGGTGATCGGCCCCCCAGGACGTAGTCGGCGAGCCGGTCCAGGTGCGTGTTCGAACCGTAGGAGGTGTACCAGACCCGCTCGGGACGGCGGTCGCCGGGCAACGCCGGGTCGATGACCGGTAGGACCTTCACGATTGACCGCTCCTGACCGGACCGCGGGTGCCGGCGGGAAGACGCGGCCCCCTCGGGCGGGGGACATCGGGCACCGGAACGGCCCCCGACCGGGTAACCAGGTCGGGGGCCGTTCTCACTTCCCCTGCTCATCGCGCGGAGGCGGTGGGATTTGAACCCACGGTGACATCGCTGCCACGACGGTTTTCAAGAGCGTCAAGCGCGCCGCGCTAACGCGCTGGTCAGGGGCCGGTTCAGCTCCCGCGAGCGGACATCTGGCCCACACATGGCCCATGAGTCCGGGGGTTAACCCCTCGCGGGGCCGTCTGCTGAGGTCACGCCACGCAGCGGAACGCGGTGTCGTCGTGCATCGTGTTGGTGGCGGGGTTGGGCGGTCCATCCAGCTCAACCCCCCTGCCCTGAGCGTCGTGCCGCCAGAATATCCGCCTGGTTCCGCGCAATAGTCTCTCGCACGAAATTGTCACGGCCGCGAACCAATCTCTTCGCCTGCTTTGACAAAGTGGCACGCTTGCCCACTTTCCATTTCGGCGTGAGCGCGTATCGCAACGGCACGTCCAAGAATCCGCTCGCCAACCTCAGCACCGCCTTTGTACTATCTCGCGCATACTGCTCGGCTGCGGGGCTCTCACCCATCGTCTCTCGCGCATAATCGACCACGACGACCGAAGCGGCGACCATGCCGCGCGTCACTCCCAGACCTATAGATAGGAGATCCCTAACGGGCTTACTGGCCCAGTCGCCCACTAGAAGGTGCTGGTTGCTATATTTAGCGAGGTCTTCATCCAACTCTCGCAGCAGTGAGTTCACGTCCCACACTGTCCCGAGCCTGTACGGGGCCGTTCGATACTTAGCTTCCAGGTAGGCCAACTGAGCAATCTGCTCGTCCCGCTCGCGAGCCACTCGCAAAAGACGCTCTTTACGTCGTTCAGTCCAGGGCTTCGCTGTTAACTCAACGAGAATGGATACTGCTGCGGCCACGCCAGCACTGGCCGAAAGGGTACTCCAGGATATAGACAAGTGACCCTTCCCCTATCGAATTCAAAAGCGCATTTGCTCTGGTGTCGCCACGCAGCGGAACCCTGTGTCGTCGTCGTGCATCGTGTCGTCGGCGTCGTTGGGGACCGCCGGCACACCTCTGAACAAGGGGCTCGTGAAGGCACTGCCACGGAGTTCGTACCGCCCGGGTGTGGTCGGTGTCGCGAGCCACTCCCACACGTTGCCCACCATGTCGTAGACCCCGTAAGGCGAAACGCCGCTGTGATACCGAGAGACTGACGTCGTGTGCTCCACGCCGGTCTCCCGGACATTGCACTTTGCGGCAGTCTTCTGGTCACCCCACGGGAAGGTGCGGCCAGAAGTGCCACGTGCCGCTTTCTCCCACTGCTCCGCTGTCGGCAGCGACTTCCCCGCCCATGTCGCGTACGCCTGAGCGTCTCGCCAAGTCACGTGTACGACAGGGTGGTCGTACAGGTGCCGGGGACATCGGCCGTTCTCCCAGTGCTCAGGTACAGGGTGCCGAGTGGCCGCACAGAATCGCGCGTAGTCGGCATTGGTGGTCGGGAACGTGTCTATGTGGAACTCGTCCACCCACACGGGGTTATCGTCCTCCCCAGACAGGAAAATTCCCTCTGGGACGTAGGCCATGAGCTTCCCGTCGCCAGGATGCTTCACGTACTCGCCACTGCTCGTGTGGTCGGTGTCAGGCTCGATGATGGCGTGGGCAGGGACGTCGTCCACCGACAAGATGCCGACGAAGCGACCTTGGGCGTCCTTATCTGCCTTGGCAAGCAGCGTGTCTAAGGCGGCTTGGTTCACCATGCGAAGTGTGGCCCGTTCGCCGTCTGCCTCCCAGCGGGAGACGATGCGATCGGACACCCCGAGCTTCTCGGCGAATTCCATAAGGCTCATGCGTACGGCTTCACGCAGCGCCTTGACTTCGCGTCCGGTCCATTTCGTAACGAGTGGCATGGGCTACCTCTGTCGTGAGTCGCCGCCCCCGATGGGGCAGCGGCACGCGTTACAGGCGCTCGCCGGGAATGCCGACGTAGGCGTCACGCAGCGCTGCGAGCACGGGGTGGTCATGTGGGAACTGCACGTCATCGAGCGCGCTGACTGAACGCACGCCGATCGTTACGTTCGTCGCGAACGCGGCTGCCATCTTCGGGACGTCGGCGAGCCGCACCGGAGCCGTAATCTGCTTCGGGGTATCGAGGCTTCGCAGCAGCATCATCGTTGTGCCCGGGAGCACAGGGGCTTCCGGCCAGATGACCGTGCCGTCCTGGTCGACGAAACCGAGGTTCCACGTGCCGCCCTCGGAGATCCGACCGTCCGGCTCGACAAACACGGCGTCATCGAATCCGGCGAGCTGGGCGTCACGGCGAAGCCGGAGCTGCGGGTGAAGGCCGATGTGCTTCACCTGCGCGTTGTCGCGGGTGAAGGTGAAGGTCTTGGCCGTAAGGGGCGGCGGCGGCATGGCGCCCCCAGGTCGCAGGTTGACCAAGATGTGCGGGTCCTTGGCGTCGCTAGGGCGCCCCATGTCGATCCCGGGATCGAAGACGGTGACGCGGAGGCCGGCGACCCCGGTGACGCCGTCGGCTGCCTTCCGGATGTAGTTCAGCGTCCGCTCTCGGTCCAACTCGACACCGAAGACGATGCGGCAGTCGCGCACCAAGCGGTCCAGATGGAGCGACAGGCCCCGGACTGTGCCGTCCTCCAGCCGCATTGACGTGAAGTGCCCGTAGTTCGTGAGGGCAAGGCTCTGTAGATCGTCGAGGGTGGCGGGTTTTCCGTTGAGTTCGGCCATACAGCCAGTCTTGCAGCCGAGCAGGCTGTGCCAACACCCCACCCTGCGGCCAAAGTTCGGATTAGTTCGGTGCGGGGGCAGGGGAAGTACGTACTCACCGCGCGCTCACCGGGACACGCTTAGAGCATGACGACGAATGCACCGCGAGAGACGCTAGGCGCCAGACTTGCCCTTGGTGGGGCCGACGACCGCCTCAAGCTGCTTGACGCGCTCGACGAGGCCGGCAAGCTCGGTCGAGACGCGCGCGACCTCAGCTTGTAGCTCGGTCAGGCGCTGCGCTGCCTCACGGGGGCTCTGCTCACCCGGGGCGGGATCGCGGACGTAGGTGCCGCTTCCGGAGACGCCTTCAACCAGCCCCTCTTCCTGGAGCTGGGCGTAGGCGTTCTGCACCGTCATCAGAGCCACGCCGAGTTTCTTGGCGTAGGCCCGCGCGCCGGGCAGGCGGTCCCCGGGACCGAACGTCCCTGCGGCGATCTCGTCTCTGATTCTGCCTGCGATCTCGCGGGCGTTGGGCTTCCTCTTCGGCTGTGAGTCCACCCCAAAAGCGTACTTGACCTAGGTCGCTCGCGATCGGGACGCGAGACCACTTGACGACCAAAAGCGACCTAGGTAGCTTTCTCTTCATCGGCAAGCGACCTAGGTCGCATTGCTGAAGGTCATTGACCTGCACGAATGCACGGGGCGGGGACGCTGCAATCCCGCTAAAGGCCAGGTGGAACAGGGCTTCGGCCCGTACTGGCGAGGTGGCCCGGTGACCGCGAGCAACGGCCGGAGAGTGGGGACGCGATCCCCCTTGCAGTGCTTCACCACTGTTGACCTCGCCGAAAGGACTCCTGATGTACCGACGAAAACCCTGAGCGCCACCGTTACGGACCGGTCGGCGGCGCCTGGACAGCAAACACGGTCCACCACGGCTCGCAGCACGTCACGTTGCGGCCGGCTGCCTCTCCCGCCCGTCCGTCCGCGCACTGCGCGACGACGTACGGGCGGGAGCGCGGGGAGCCGGAACCGACTCCAACGGCAAGCGGCTCCCGGGGGGCATCCCGGGAGCCGCGTTCGGGCCGTTCCACGCTGAGAGGAACACGACCCAATGAACGACATCGTCACACTTCAGGACGCTGTTACCGCGTTCGCTCCGTGGATGGAGCCGACGGACGCGGAGCTGGACGCGATCGAGCAGGAGATGCCCGTCATCCTGGCGGACGTCGACCTGTTGGACGCGCACATCGTTACCCTGGACCGCACCCCGAGCGAGCTGGACGAGCGGCGTATCCGCCGGGCTCGACGCCGGGCGCTCGCCGCCCGGGTCGCGCTGGTCAACCGCGCGGCCGGTACGAGCCTGCCCGGGGGTGCCGCGTGAGCACCGCGACGGAGAAGAACTTGACCGCCGCGCACGCTGAGGTGAAGGCGGAGATCGCGCGGACGGACGCGAAGACGGCGCTGCTGCTGGCGTTCGTCGGTGCCGTCCTCGCCGGTGCCTGGACGGTCGCCCGCGACCTGCCGCTGAACACGGCCGCATGCATCGTCGGCGGTGCCGGCATGGGGGTGCTGGTCGCCGCGGCCGGTCTGCTGCTGCGGGCGGTTCGCCCGCAGCTCGGTCCGCACGGCTTTCCGCTGTGGGCCACCCTCACGGCTGAGGAGATCACGGCGGCGGTCGACCGGGACATGGCTGCCGACATTGCCGGGCTGTCCCGGCTGGCGGTCGCAAAGTTCACCTGCCTGCGCCGCGCGGTCGACCTGATCCGCGCCGGCGGGCTGCTGCTCATCCTCGCCGCGCTGATCACGGTGGGGGGTGCGCTGTGAACAAGCTGACCGCGCAGATGTCGGGCGACGGCGGACAGTGGCGCCTGTACGTCGTCCTGTACGGCGAGAGCGAGTGGCCCACCGTCCGGTTCGAGTCCGGCCCGGTGCCCACCGGAGCGGACCGCCGGGACGCCCTGGCATCCCTCGGCTACGAGGTGGCGCCCGGTGCCGAGTGGTCCTGGATCGAGGACAGCCAGAAGCCCTTCGACGACAGCACCCCGGTCGTCCTGATCGCGACCGTGGACGTGCGCGAGCAGGAAGGAGCCACCGAGTGAAGGCCAAGACCGTTCTTCCGGCTGTCGCGATGACGGCCGTGTCGATGGTGCTCACCCTCGCGGTGGTGATGATGTGGCTGGGGGCGGCGGTGCCGTGGCCGGTCGCCCTGGTCGTCGGTCTCGGCATCGACGGCGGATGGCTGGCCACCCTCGCCTACGAGCGCCGCCTCGCCGCGCAGGGCGACCACAACCGCGCCGTAACGGCGGTGGGCTGGTCCTTCGGCATCCTCGCCACCGGCGTCCTGGTCGCGCACGCCCTGACAGTTGAGCACTCCGCCGGCGCGTGGCTGGCTGTGGCGTGGCTGCCGATCGCGGCCAAGGCCCTGTGGCTCGTGCACAGCCTGTGGGAGCGCACCGCGCTCACCCCGCTCGCGTTGGACGCGATCCGGGGCATCCAGCAGGAGGCACGCGACGAAGCGGCCGTGGCCCGTGCCCGGCTGCGGGCGGAAGCGGCCACCGAGGAGACGCGGCTGACGGCCGTGACGGAAGCCGGCGCCCGCGTCGCACGCGTCCAGGCACAGACCGCGCAGACCCTCGCGGGGGCGTGGTCGACGCTGGAGACCGCCCGCAAGGGCGAGGAGACTGGCAGGGCCCTGACCAGCGTGACGGCCCCCGTCACGCCCGGCGTCACACCCCGCTGGGAACTCCCGGTGTGGGGGCCGACCGAGCAGGTTCCGGCGCTGGAGACGGGGGCGCCCGCGCTGTCGGATGACGCGCTGGACACGCTCGTGCACGACATCCGGCACAGCCAGACGCCGCCCTTGTCGTACCGCGACATGGCCGCCCGCTTCCGCGCCGCCGGCCACTCCGCATCTGAGGTCCGACTTCGGGCCGCGTGGAAGCGCGTCGCCTGATGTCCACGCTGCCGGTCTACCGGTGGCGCATGGCCCCGGACGGCTACGCCACCCGCCGCCAACTCCGCGCCCGTGGCCTGCGGCCCGGCGGCCAGGACGTGGCCGCACAGCTCGAACGGCCGCGCCGCCGCCGGGCCCCGCTGGTCGCCTACCTCTACCGCATCGACCTGGCCAAGCCGGTCCGTCCCATGACCCCGGCCCGGTGGGCGGCGCTCGCCAAGGCCAACGCCGCCCGCCGCACCTGCCCCGCCTGCGGTCGTGACGCCGGATACGTCATCCCCGTGTCGCTCGGCACGTGCGTGCCGTGCGCCTACCCCGAGCAGTACGCCGCCTGAACTCCCGGCGGGGCCCGTCCGCCCACCTCCTACAGCGACGGACCGGGCCCCGCCTTCCCTCTGCGAGAGAAGGAAGTCTCAGTGAAGCATCCCGACGACGACCACGAACTGTTCAACCGCCTGGAAGCCGAAATGGCCGCCGACCACGGCGCCGACGTGGTCGACCTGGACAAGGCCCGCGCCGCCCGCGAACCGGCCCCCGCCACCGCGCCGGAGCCTGAGCCGGCCGACCCGGACACGCCGCTCATGGTCGACCAGCCCGCCCCCGCGGCTACCGGTCCCGGCTACCTCGGTCGGCTCGCCGGCGCCCGCCGCCGCGCGGTCGTGCCGGTCTGGCTGAAGTCCGCGGCGGAGCTGCGCACCGCGTCCGCGTGGGTGGCACGCCACTACGCCCACGCCGCCGGCTACCACGCGCTCCGGGCCCCGGTCTACGCCGCCCGCCTCGCCCTTCAGGCACCGGCCGGCGCCGCGAAGGTGGTCGGGGGCACGATGCGGTGGGTGGCCGACCGCGAGGGCGAACCGGTCCGGCTCGCCGCCGTGCGGCGTGAGGACGCTGCCGAGTACCTGAAGCTGTCGCGGCAGCGTGATGGACGGGTCCGGCTGCGGACCCTGGTCGCCGCGCTCGCCGCGCTGGTCGGCTCTGGTCTGGCGCTCGCCATCTATGTGCTGGCGCCCGACTGGCTGCAAGCCGTGTCCGTGGGTGCGGTCGTCCTCGCCCTGGGGGCGGCCGGCCGCAGGGCGGACGCCCCGGTCGTGCACCGGGCGGTGGAGCTGCCCAAGGCGACCAAGCTCACCAGTGACATCGTCCTGCGGGCGCTCGGGGCGCTGGGGATTCCTGCGATCACTCAGGCGCAGGGCAAGGGGCGGGACGGGTTCGAGTTCACCGCCCCCATCACCCGCGACGGTCCCGGCTGGCGTGCGGAGGGCAACTTGCCCTACGGCGTGACGGTGACGGACATCATCGAGCGCCGGGAGCGGCTCGCTTCCGGTCTGCGCCGCCCGCTCGGGTGTGTGTGGCCCGAAGCGGTGCCGGATGAGCACACCGGGCACCTGGTGCTGTGGGTCGGGGATCAGGACATGTCCAGGGCGTCTCAGCCGGCGTGGCCGCTGCTGAAGTCCGGCAGCGTGGACCTGTTCAAGCCGGTCGCCTACGGCACCGACCAGCGCGGCCGGTGGACCGAAGTCACGCTCATGTACATCGCGGGCGTCATCGGCGCCATCCCGCGCATGGGCAAGACGTTCCTCCTGCGTTTGCTGCTGCTGATCGCGGCGCTCGACCCACGCGCTGAGCTGCACACCTACGACATGAAGGGCACCGGCGACCTTGACCCGGTGGGCAACGCGGTCGGCTACCGGCACGCCGCCGGCGACGACGACGAACCCGTGCAGTACGCCCTGGATGACTTCCGGGCCCTGCGCGAGGAACTGCGCCGGCGCACGAAGGTGATCCGCTCCCTGCCCCGGGACATCTGCCCGGAGTCCAAGGTGACCAGCGCCCTGGCCGACAAGCGGTCGTTGGGGCTGCACCCGATCGTGGTCGGGGTGGATGAGTGCCAGGTCCTCTTCGAGCACCCCGAGCACGGCAAGGAGTTCGAGGAGATCATCACCGACCTGGTCAAGCGCGGCCCCGCCACCGGCATCGTGGTCCTGCTGGCCACGCAGCGCCCGGACGCCAAGTCGCTGCCCACCGGCATCTCCGCGAACGCATCGGCCCGGTGGTGCCTGAAGGTGATGGGCCAGTTGGAGAACGACATGGTGCTGGGCACCTCCGCCTACAAGCGCGGGGTGCGGGCAACCATGTTCGCCTGGGGAGACAAGGGCATCCACTACTTCGTGGGTGAAGGCTCCGACGCCCGTATCGTCCGCTCCGTCTACGTCGACGCGGGCGGCGCCGAAGCCATCGCCGCCCGCGCCCGCCGCGTCCGCGAGAAGGCCGGACTGCTCGCCGGCCACGCCCTGGGAGAGGCACCGGAGCCGACCACGGCCGCCTATGACCTGCTGGCGGACATCCTCGCCGTGGTCCCGGCCAAAGAGGCCAAGGCGTGGTCGGAAACCATCGTGGCCCGGCTCGCGGACCTGCGCCCCGAGGTCTACGACGGATGGGACCCCGACGCATTGGCAGCCGCGCTCAAGCCGCACGGCGTGTCCACGATTCAGGTGGGGCGCCGTGTGAACGGCAAGGTCGTCAACCGGCGCGGTGTCGACCGCTCCCACATCACCACCGCGATTGCGGAGCGTGAAGGAAAGCGGGACGCGGGCTGACGCTCCGGGGCCGCTAACGATAGCGGCACCCCTCGCTAACGTTAGCGGCCCCGCTAGCACCCGAAACCGCCTCTGATCAGGCCGCTAGCGGATAGCGGCCCACCTGCGCAAACCCCAAAAACCCGCCAGGAAGGGCCCCACGTGACCCCCGCCCTGCTCGCTATCGCCTGCCTGCTCGCCGTCACCCTTGGTTACGTCGGTGTGTGTGCGGTGTCGCCGTTCGGTGACTGCCGCCGCTGCCGTGGCATGGGCCACGCGCTCAAGACGGACCGCAAGGGACGCATCAAGCGCGGCAAGGACTGCCGCCGCTGCCACGCCACCGGCAAGCGCATCCGTACCGGCCGCTGGCTCTACAACCGCTGGGCGCGCATCTACCGCGCCGGCACCGACACCCCGGAAGGGTCCCGATGATCCTCAACATCTCCGCCGTGCTGCTGTTCGGCGCCGCCTCCGTCTTCGCGGTCAAGACCAAGTACGCCGGCGGCGGCGCCGCGCTCGTGCTGTTCCTGTTCGGGTTCTTCGCCGCCGGCACCGGCGCCTACGAGCCCATCCACAACCTCGTGCAGGCATCCGCCGACGCCCTGTCCGCCCTCGGCAACTGAAGGGAACCGCGACCATGAACGAACACACCACCCACCGGACCGCGCCCCTCGTGGTGCACCAGCCCACCCCGATCAGCCCCGCCGTTCACGCGGCGCCGGTCGTTCCCGTCCAGCCGGGCCACATCCCGGCCGTGGCGAGCGTCGTCTTGCCGGACGGCCGTGTCGTCACCGGCTACGCCGTGGCACCGGCTCAGCCGGAGCCGTTCGCCGCTAAGCCGGCCGTGTCCCGCACGGCGGTGAACATCGCCCTCGGGGGCGTCGGGTTCCTCGCGGTGTGCGGCGGGCTGCTGCTGCTCACCTCGTTCATCGCAGCCCTGACCGCGTTCATCGGACAGCTGATCATCCTCGCCACCGTGATCTTCGGCGGATGGATCGCTGTGCAGGTGTTCAGCACGAGCGGCCACCAGGGCCGGACCACGGTCAACATCCGTAAGGCCGTGATCAAGCGGAACAAGTTCTACGGCTAACGAGGGGACCTACATCCGTGATTCGACTCCGTATCAAGGTCACCTACTGCCCTCGCCGGGCCCTGGCCTTGTCCGACACCCCTCGCCCCGATTGCCCCCACTGCGACGGAGTGGGCGGCATCGCGCGCGACTACGGCGACCATAACGGCGAGTACGCCGGCACCGACTGGGAGCCCTGCCCCTGCTGGACGCAGTGGGCCATGACTCTCCTGCCCCTGCCCCGCTGGCCGCGTCGCACCCCGCCCGGCTACAGCGACGAACCGCCCTTCTAGCTACGCCAAGGGCGGCCCCTCCCTCTCTCCAAAGAAGCGGGGCCGCCCTTGTCCACCTGCCAATCACTTGACCTGTGGAGGTCTCCAAGCATGACGCAACCGACCCTGATCCGGCGAGGGCGTGACGGCGTGAGCGCGCTCTCCGACCCCTTGCCGACTGCGCTGGCGCTGGCCGCTGCCGGCGTGCCGGTGCTGCCCCTGCGCCGGGGCAAAATCCCGTTCGGCAACTGCCCCGCCTGCGCGGGCAACACGTGCGGCGGCCGGCCGAACATGAAAACCCCAGGGCCCTGCGACTGCCCCGGGGTCTGCCACGCGTGGGCCGCCGCCACCACCGACCCGGCGGTCATCGTCTCGCCCCCGTGGGCGGCGGCGTGGCAGCGTGCCGTCTGCGTCGCCTACCACCCCGGCGCCGCCGGGCTAACCGTGGTCGACCTGGACGACGCGGACGCCATCGCGTGGGCCCATACCGCCCTGCCGGCCACCCGCACGGTGGCGACGACGCGCGGTGAACACTGGATCTACCGGGGCGTCATGACCTCACACAACGCGGTGCGCCCCGGTGTCGACATCAAGTCGTCCATGTCCTACGCCCGCTACCTCGGGCCCGGCACCGGCCACCTGGTCGACCTGCCGGACGCCGTGCGCGCGCTCGCGGTGAAGAAGCCTTCCCCGGCCCGGCCGGCACCGCCCGCCGGCGCCGTGCCCTCACGGGCCGGGGAGGGAGAGTGCCGGCACCGCACGCCCGCCTACCTGGAACGCGGCATCGCGATGGCCGAACAGCGCATCACCGAGGCGCGCAGCGCGGTTCACGCGACGGTGTACCGGACGTTTCTCGCGGTGCTGTCCACGCACGGCCGGTGCGCCTGCCTCACCGACGCTCACGTGGCGCGGCTGTTCGCTGCCGCGCAGACCAAGGGCGAGACGGCCCGGCACTGCTCGGACGCGTGGGCCAACGCCCGCGCCACGTTGGGGCTGTGAGCCATGTCCGAGGACGACAAGACTCCTGCCCGCGATGTCATCGCGGATTACGCCCAGTCGCATTTCCGGTACTTCCGCACCGCTGACGGGACCGTGTACGCGCAGAAGAACGGCCACCCCGTGGCCCGCCCGATCCGCTCCCAAGGCACCTCGGGCAGCCACCGGCAGGAACTTATGGTCGGTCTCTTCCGCGACGGATACGGCGTCTTCAACGGCACCGCCTTGAAGGAGGCACTCGACTTGATCGAGGCACTCGCGCTGAGCCAGGACGTACAGCCCGTGCACATCCGCGTGGCGCCGGGGTTCGACGGGGCAACGTGGCTGGATTTGGGACGCGACGACGGACAGTCGGTCCGCATCCACCCCACCGGCTGGGACATCCGCACCCCCGACCCGGCAGAGGTGTGCTGGCGCCGCACGCAGCTCACGGGCGAATTGCCCATGCCGGCCAAGGACACCGACGGCAAGGGCATCGATCTCCTGCTCAGGCTGTGCAACTTCGCCAACGCGGAGACCGAATGCCTGGCCATCGCGTGGCTGATCGGCTGCCTGGGACCGTCCGTGCCCGTCCCCGCCCCGTTCCTCACCGGCCCCCAGGGAGCAGGCAAGTCCACCGGCGGGCGGATGCTCGTACGGATCATCGAGGGCATGAGCGGGGACCTGCGCCGCGCGCCGAAGGACGAAGAGAACCTGATCGCGGCCGTGGCCGCCGGATGGGTCACCGCCCTGGACAACCTCTCCCACCTCGCCCCGGACCTGTCCGACGCGATGTGCTGCATCGTCACCGGCGCCGAAACCGTCAAACGCGCCCTGTACACCGACGGGGACGTGGTCCGGGCCCGCTACCGCCGCCCCCTGCTGCTCACCGGCATCGACGTCGGGGTGATCCGGCCCGACCTTGCCGAACGGCTCCTTCCGCTGCGCCTGGAACGTCCCAGCGTCCGGCGCACCGAAGCGGAACTGTGGGCCGAATACGCACAAGCCCTGCCCATCATCCTCGGCTCCCTGCTCGACCTCACGGTCAAGGTCCGCGCGGCAGAAGCGGACATTCCGACCGACCTGCGGATGGCCGACTTCGCGCACCTGTGCGCGCAGCTCGATGCGGCCACCGGGTTCGGGGCGCTCGCCGCCTACCGCGCCAGCCTGGACGACCTCAACGACGACGTGATCGAGGGCGACCTGTTGGCGCAGACCGTCCTGAAGCACGCCGCCGGCATCGCTCCGGGGACGGAAGAGCGGATGACGTCTGCCGAGTGGCTGCACGCCCTCACGGGCCTCTACAGCGGCGAGGACTGCCGCCCCCTTCCAAAAGGCTGGCCGACCACCGGCAAAGTCCTCTCAGACCGCCTCAAGCGCCTTCAGCCCACCCTCGCCGCCCGGGGCGTCCTCATCGACTGGGGACGCACCAAGGCGGCCCGGTACATTGAGATGGCCCGCCCCCCGGCCCCGCCGCCCACGCACGAGCAGGAACCGGCGTTCTGACCGCCGACACAAGCAAGAGGAGCACCCCGGGCCGGCGTGCTCCTCTTGCTGTTCGGCGGCGGCGCCGCCCTGCGATGGTCGCGCCGCGAAGCGGCTCCTTCTTCACGCCCTGAGCCGCACTACAACAGACACCACCCCCTCTCTTGTCCGAAGGAAAGAGACGCTGCGTCACCTGCGTCACCCACGAACGGCAAACACCCCGTGACCTGCTGCGAGAGCGGTGACGCAGACGGACGGCGAGTGCGTCACCCCGCGTCACCCACGTCACCGGGGGACGGAAGCCTGCGTCACCGGTGACACACCCCAAAACGCCCTGCGTCACTCAAACACGCAGGTCAGCCCCCTGAATGACGCAGATGACGCGGTGACGCAGAAATCCGTACCTCGGACACCCCCCGGAAGTCCACCCCTCCCCGGCGAACCCTGAAAAGGAGTCTTTGCCTTGGCTGGCACCAAGATGCTCAAGCTCCCCGAAGTCCTCGAAGAGATCGAGATGAGCCGCGCCGCCTTCTACCGCATGCGCGCCCGCGGCAAGGCTCCCAAGCTCATCAAGCTCCCGAACGGACAGCTCCGCTGCCGCCGCAGTGACCTTGACGCGTGGTGGGAGCGCTGCGAGCAGCACGCCGCGTAAAATCCGACCGCTTCACCGGGGCCCGCGCTGAGCGCGGGCCCCTCATTTTGCTTGGAGACACATGCTGACGTACGACGTCGATATCTGGTCTATCCGCAAGCGTGCCGGACGCCCCAAGCCGTGGGAGCTGCGTTGGCGAGTGGGCGAGCGACCGCACTCGCGCAGTTTCAAGCTCAAGCCGCAGGCTGACGGCCGACGGGCGGAACTGATGGCCGCGCTACGCGACCGCCAGCAGTTCGACGAGGAAACGGGGCTCCCTGCGAGCGAACTCGCCTCGCGCACTTCCCCGTCCTGGTATGAGCACGTCACGGGATACGTGCTCATGAAGTGGCCGCGTGCCGCCGCTAAGCACCGTGCGAGCATCGCGGAGTCCCTGGCCGTTGTCACCCCCGCGCTTGTCACCAGCAAGAGGGGAGCGCCGGGCCCGGCGGTCCTGCGCGCCGCCCTGTACCAGTGGGCTTTCCGCGCGGTCCGCTCCCCCGAGGGCGCTTGGGTGCAGCGCCATACGGTAGAGGAGCCACCGGAGGACGTACGCGCCGCCTTGGAGTGGATCGCCGCGCACTCCATCAAGGTCAAGGATCTCGAAGACCCCGCGCTACTACGGCCGGCGCTGGAAGCCCTGTCACTCCGCCTGGACGGGGGCAAAGCTGCTGAGAACACGGCCAGGCGTAAGCGCATGGTATTGAGCAACGTGCTGCGCTACACGGTGGAGGAAAAAGGGCTGCTCACCGCCAACCCTCTCCCACGCGTCGACTGGACGCCTCCCGAGAGCGATGACGAGATCGATTTCCGGTACGTACCGGACCCTGCCTTGGCGCGGTCGCTGCTCGGGGCTGTTCGTGACTCCGGGCCACGTGGTGAGCACCTGCACGCGTTCTTCGGGTGCCTCTACTACGCGGCCATGCGGCCCGGTGAAATTGTCGCGCTCAAGGAATCGGACTGCACCTTGCCCCCCAATTCGCCCGAGACCGTGAACGAGTGGGGAGAGCTGCTGCTGGGGGAGAGTCGCCCGGAAGTGGGCGGTGGGTGGACGGATGACGGGACGTCGTACGAGACGCGCGGGCTCAAGCGACGAAAGCGCGGTGCGACGCGACCCGTGCCTATCCCGCCCGTCCTCGTGCATCTGCTCCGGGAGCACATCAGGCGCTACGGCACGGCCGATGACGGCCGGCTGTTCCGAGCTGCCAAGGGCGGGCGCGTCCCGTCAACCGAGTACTGCGACATCTGGGAGAGAGCGCGGAGGGCGGTGCTGTCCCCGCGCGAGGTCGAATCAGACCTTGCGGCCGTGCCGTACTCCCTCCGTCACGCGGGCGTTTCCCTGTGGATCAAGTCGGGGGTGGACCCGGCGGAGGTCGCCGCTCGCGCCGGCCACAGCATCGCTGTGCTGTACCGCTTCTACGCGAAGATCCTTAAGGGCGGTCAGCAGCACTCAAACGACCTGATCTCTCGCGCCCTAGAAGAGGGGGACGCCCCCTGATCCTGGCCCACAGATGGCCCATACGCCCTGGTCAGCTCTGGGATACAGGCGAGAAAGGGTGAGACAGGCCGCGCGCAGAAGGGGTGCCCCGTGACCCGGGACACCCCTTCTGACCTGCAACATCTATGACCTGCGCGGAGGCGGTGGGATTTGAACCCACGGTGACATCGCTGCCACGACGGTTTTCAAGACCGTTCCCTTAGGCCGCTCGGGCACGCCTCCCCGCGCCTGCCGGAGACCGGCGGCGCGCGTACAGATTACCGGCACCGCGGCCGGGCGTGGGGCGTCCGCCCGGGGCACCCCGCCGCGCCGGGCGGGGCGTCTCTCGTCGTGGGGCGCCCCGCCGGCGCGGGCGCCGGGTCAGTTGTCGCCGATCCGGGAGCCCAGGGTGAGGTCCACCGTGTGCTCCTGGCCGCCCCGCTTGTAGGTGATCTCGACCTTGTCGCCCGGCTGGTGGGTCCAGATGTCGCCGATCAGGGTCGGGCCGCTGTCGACCACCATGTCGTCGAGCTTGGTGATGACGTCACCGGGCTTGAGGCCGGCCTTGTCCGCCGGGCCGCCCGACTCGACCGCCGCGGCGCCCGCCGCGCCCGTGTCGGTGATCTTCGCGCCGTCCGTGGAGTCCTCCAGGGAGACGGACGCGCCGATCTTGGCGTACACCGGCTTGCCGGTCTTGATCAGTTGCTGGGCGACGTACTTGGCCTGGTTGATCGGGATGGCGAAGCCCAGGCCGATGGAACCGGACTGACCGGAGCCGAAGCCGCCGCTGCCGGTGGACTGGATCGCGGAGTTGATGCCGATCACCGCGCCGGAGGCGTTCAGCAGCGGGCCGCCGGAGTTGCCCGGGTTGATGGAGGCGTCGGTCTGCAGGGCGCTCATGTAGGACGCCTTGCTGGTGGAGCTGCCGTCGCTGGAGGCCACCGGGCGGTTCTTCGCGCTGATGATGCCCGTGGTGACCGTGTTGGACAGGCCGAACGGGGCGCCGATGGCGATCGTCTCGTCGCCGACGGCCACCTGGTCGGAGTTGCCGAGGGCGAGCGGCTTGAGGTCCGACGGGGCGTTCTTGAGCTTGATGACGGCGACGTCGTAGCCCTGTGCGTGGCCGACGATCTCGGCGTTGTACTTCTTGCCGTTCGGGAAGGTGGCGGTGAGCCTGCCGCCGTCCACCGCGTCCGCGACCACGTGGTTGTTGGTGACGATGTGGCCCTGGGTGTCGAAGACGAACCCGGTGCCGGTGCCGCCCTCGCCGCTGTTGCTCTCCGCCTCGATGGTGACGGTGCTGGGCAGGGCCCTGGAGGCCACGTTGGCGATCGTGCCGGGGGCCCGCTTGACCTGTGAGGCGCTGCTGTCGGAGGAGACGGTGGTGGAGCCGCTGCCGTCGTTGTCCTTGGCCAGGGTGTAGCCGAGCCCGCCGCCCAGGCCGCCCGCGACCAGCGCGGCCACCAGGACCGCGGCGATGAGTCCGCCGCGTCCGCCGCGCGCCTCGGGCGCGGGCTGCTGGTACGACGAACCCCATCCGGCGTGGGCGCCGCCGGAGCCGCCGTCGGCGTAGGCGGGCGTGGCCGGCGGCGGGGGCGGCCAGGAGCCGTCGGGGGCGGGGGTGCCGTAGGGCTGGTGCTGGTGCGCCTGCGGCGCCGGGCCGTACGGCTGGGCGCCGCCGGGAGCCGGGACGGAGGGCTGGGGGCCGCCGGCGTGGGGCTGCTGGGCCTGGCCCGCGGGCGCCGTGCCCTGCTCCGGGGCGCCGGGGCGGCCCTGGGGCACCGGCGGGAGCGGTGCCGTCGGCGCGCCCCCCTCGGGCGCGGGACCCTGCGGGGAGGCAGTGGGAGAGGCCACCGGCACGGGAGGTGCGGACGGGGCCGGGGGTACCGCGTTGCCCTCGTTCTCGGTGCTCACAGCTCTTCTCCTCGATCCACGGCTGTTGTCCTCAGTCGCACTCGGTCACATTTGCTCATGCTCGTCCACACCCGTCGTGGCGGTCACGTTCGGCACCCGAGAAGCGCGGGCCCGGTGCGGTGCAGCTGTGCACGGTCGGCTTCCTGTCGTACGCAGTCAGCTTTTCCCACGGGCCGTCAGAGCACCATAAGCGGTTGCTGTGGGTCCGGGGCCACCCTTTACATGGGACCTGTGGAGCAAAAATTATATAAACGGACAGGTTGTGCGACCATCGTCGCCCTCCGCACCCGCCCGCGCCGCCCCGCGTACCCCGTGTCGGTGGCACCATGACGCGGTGACCCACGCACCACAGCGGCGCATCCAGGTCGTCGCCCACCGGGGCGCCTCCGAGGACGCGCCCGAACACACGCTGGCCGCGTACAAGAAGGCGATCGAGGACGGCGCGGACGCCCTGGAGTGCGACGTGCGGCTCACCGCCGACGGCCACCTGGTCTGCGTCCACGACTGGCGGGTGAACCGCACCTCCAACGGCCGCGGCGCGGTCTCCGCCCTGGAGCTGGCCGACCTCGCCGCGCTGGACTTCGGCTCCTGGAAGACGCGCGAGGCCTGGCGCGGGCGGGACGAGGAGCCCGACTGGGAGCACCGGCCGGAGGACCCCGCCGACACCTCCGTGCTCACCCTGGAGCGGCTGCTGCAGCTGGTCGCGGACGCCGGCCGGCGCGTGGAGCTGGCCATCGAGACCAAGCACCCCACGCGCTGGGCCGGGCAGGTCGAGGAGCGGCTGCTGCTCCTGCTGAAGCGGTTCGGCCTGGACGCACCGGCCCGCGCCGAGGAGTCCCAGGTCCGCGTCATGAGCTTCTCGGCGCGTTCGCTGCACCGCGTGCGCGCCGCCGCGCCCACCCTGCCGACCGTCTACCTGATGCAGTTCGTCTCGCCCCGGCTGCGCGACGGGCGGCTGCCGGCCGGCGTGCGGATCGCCGGTCCCTCGATCCGGATCGTGCGCAACCACCCGGCCTACGTGGAGCGGCTGAAGCAGGCCGGCCACCAGGTGCACGTCTGGACCGTGAACGAGCCCGCGGACGTGGACCTCTGCCGCCGCCTCGGCATCGACGCCATCATCACCAACCGCCCGCGCGCGGTGCTGGACCGGCTGGGCCGGTGAACGCGCGTGCGTGAGGGGCGCCGGCCGGGCCGGTGAGCGTGTGTGAGGGGCACCGGCCCGGCCGCCACGCGTGCGCGGTGCCGCGCCGGCTCCGCCGCGCGCGTGCGCGGACCCACCACGGTCGCGCCCCGGCCCCGCTCCGGTCCGGCCGCCGGGTCGCGCGCGGGTCCCGGACGGGGACCGGTCGGATATCGGTCGGTCCGCGCCCCTTGACCCGGACGTCACGGCTCCACCATCCTCCCTTCTCGGCCACACCATCGAAATCAAGCCACACGACGGCACACCTGTCACGGGGCGTGCTCCGGCGCGCCCGCTGCGTGAGTGCACGTTGCGAGTGCATCACCGCAAGGGGATCGGTCGGTTTCCGGTTCAGGCCAAGGGGGCATCCACACCGTGGCGTGGGGCGAAGGAGGTCTCGGGGGTGGCGTTGGTGGTGGCACAGGAAGTGCCCGCGTCGTCGAGCATGGCCGTACCCCATGGCCCTGCGGGCGTGGGGAAGGCGAGGCACCGGATGCGCACGCAGTTGCGCAGCGGTGGCGTATCGGAAGCGGTCATCGACGATGCCGTGCTGATCCTTTCCGAGCTCTTGAGCAATGCCTGCAAACACGGGCGCCCCCTAGGGGACGGCACGGCCGGGGACGACGCCGTGCGCGCCGCGTGGCGGGTGGATCCCTGCGGGCGGCTCGTCGTGGAGGTGACGGACGGCGGCGGCCCGACCCGCCCGGCTCCGGCCACGCCCTCGGTCACGGCGCACGGCGGCCGGGGCCTGAACATCATCACGGCCCTCGCCGACGACTGGGGCGTCCGGGACAGCGTCCGCGGCGAGGTGACGGTCTGGGTGGTGGTGCACGAGGACGTGCACGATCCGGACGCCGGGTGCCGCCGCGGCGGTTTCGCTACGCGCGTCACGGCCCCTGCGGCCCCCGTCCTGGCCGGTCTGGACTTCGCGGACGCCTTCGAGGACCTGGGCTGAGCCGGAAGGCACCGGAAGGCGCCCGCCGGGAGCGCCGGGGGCCACCGCGGACGTGGGGCGCCCGAGGGCCGGCGGGACCCCGGACCCGTCCACGGGTTCACACCTGTGGCCCCGTCCACGGGCCCGTTGTCCACAGGATCCCGTCGGCGGTGGTGTGAACGGCTAGGCTCCCGCCGTACGAGACGAGCCGTAACCGGGAGACACCCACCATGGCCAAGAAGCGACCCCCGACGAAGGCCAAGCGGCCGCAGCTCAGCGACGCGGAGGTCCCGGTCGTCGGCGCCCGCGAGCCCTGCCCCTGCGGCAGCGGCCGGCGTTACAAGGCGTGCCACGGACGGGCCGCCGCCCACGCGGTGACCGAGCTGGTGCACCGCCCCTTCGAGGGCCTGCCGCGCGAGTGCGACTGGGTGGCGCTGCGCGAGCTGGTGCCCGCCGCCACGGCCGAGCTGACCCTGCGCGACGGCCTGCCCGAGGGTGTCCCGTCGGTCACGCTGGCCACGGTGCTGCCGATGGCCTGGCCCGCGCTGCGCCGCGACGACGGCTCGGTGCTGCTCGGCCTGCAGAACGACACGGCGTCCGGCGACATCAGCCGCGACCTCGCCGATACGCTCCTGCGCGCCCTGGAGGCCCCGCCCGGCACACCGGTGGAGGGCCGCCGCGCCCCGGCCGACGGCCCGCGGCTGCAGGACCTGCTCGACCCGGACGCCGCGTTGGAGCCGGTCGTGCACAGCGGCTTCGAGTTCTGGGTGCCGGACGCGGAGAACGCGGCTCCGGAGGTGGCCGCCTCCCTGGAGCGGGCCAACGCCGCCGCCATCCCCACCGCGAGGCTGACCGGCGTGGAAGCGGCCTACTGGTGCGGGACCCCGGAGAAGAACCACCTGCGCTGGGTCATGCCGCACCCGGAGGAGCAGCTTCTGGACGCCCTCGCCCGGCTGCACGCGGCCGGCCGCTCCAGCCTCGGTGACGGCACCCGGCTGGTGGGCTCCTTCCGCGCCCACGGCCTCACCGTGCCGGTGTGGGACCTGCCGACCTCGGTCGGGGCCGAGGACGTGGAGAAGCCGGCCGCCGAGTTCGCCGAGCGCCTCGCCGCCGCCCTCGCCGTCCAGGAGCCGCTCACGGCGGACGAGCGCCGGGCGCGCGGCGGCCTGACCAACCGGCAGGTCACCCTCAGCTGAGCCGTCCGGACACCCGCGGACCACCGCGCGGAGGTGACTCCTGTCACAACTCCCGGCGGTGACCGGGAAATCGTTGTCCGAATAGCCGAGATCGAATTTGTAAACCGGCGATCTCTTGTTACCGTTCCCATAGCCCGGTTGCTGGTGCATCCCCCGTCGCCAGCAACCGGGTCTTTCCATGCCCGTGCACGGTGGACAGCGCGCCGCGGAACGTCAACTTCCCGTGCGCCCTTCCATGTTGCTGGCCGAGCGCAGCAGCAGGGGCCGGCCGGCCCCGCGGGCGGAGAACTCGGTGACGGCCGTGTAGGCGTCCAGCGACCCCCCGGTGGCCTCGCGGGGCGTCTCGCAGGTGGCGGGCTCGTCCTCGGTGCCCGTGGCGCAGCGCATCCCGACGGTCCGGCCGCCCGGCCCCATCAGGCTCAGCACGGAGTCCAGCACCTCGCCGGTGGCGTTGCGGTAGTAGGTGCGCGCCCAGGTGTCCCCGCCCTGGGTGAGCACGCAGGTCTGTGCCTCGATCCCGTCCGGGGAGGACAGTTCGGGCCCGCAGCGGGCGGCGGTGGCCAGGCCCAGGCCGAGCAGGCGGGAGCGGGAGGGCGACGCGGCGGAGGGCGTCCCGGCGTCGCGTCCGGCGAGGTCGCGCAGGACCTCCCGCGCGGCGCCGCCGGCCGGCACACCGGCCCTGCCCTCGCCCCGCGCGGCCTCGCCCACCTGTCCCGTGGACGCCACGGCCAGCGGCAGCGCGACCACCGCCGCCACGGCGCCCGCGAGGGCGAGCAGGCGCAGCCTGCGGTGGACCGGCCCGTCACCGCGCGGCGGCCGGGCGCCGCGCCTCCCAGGATTTCGCAGCATGAGCGGAAGATAACGACCGCGGGCGGCCCGGCCGGGCCGCCCGCGCCCGACACCCCTACGACTCGGGCGCGCTCACCCCCGTACGAGTGAGGGCGTCCACCACGGCGTCCACCACCGCCTCCACGTCGGGCACCCAGGGCGCGGCCGAGCCGGGCAGCGGCGCGCGCTCCCAGCGCACGGCGCCCTGGCCGGTCTCCGAGGGCGGCAGGGCGATGTAGCCGCCCTCGCCGTGGAAGCGCAGGGAGCCGGGCACGAAGTCCTTGGCGTACAGCAGCTCGCCCAGCTGTTCCATGGAGTAGGGCTTGACCAGCAGCGACCAGCGGGCCGGCGCGGCGATCACCGGGCCGAGCCGCATGCCGTGCCGGTCGAGCAGGTCGAGGGCGTGGGCCGCGGCCGGCGCCGGCAGGCTGACGGCGCAGGGCGCCCGGCCGCCGGTCGCGAGGATGATCGGCGCGTTCGGCCGTTCGCTCCACCACCAGCGCACCATGCGCGCGTCCGTGGTGGCCGCGAGCAGGCCGGGGTCGAAGGGATGAGCACCGGGCACCGTGCACTCCGGGTCGGGGCAGGCGCAGCGGGCCCGGCCCTCCGGGTCCGGGGCCACGCCCGGGAGTACGGGCCACTGCCATTCCGTCGCGAAGGTAAGGGCCGCGCCGATCGGCTCAGGCCTCCCGCCGTTCCGCCTGGACAGGAGCCTGCGTCGCCTTCCGAGGATCTCGCGCATGAGCGCTCGTTCCTTTCCGTTGCACCGCTGGCAACACCGTGGGCCACATCACGTCATGTGTCGATCACTTCACTGTGCGTACCTGTTGGCGCATCACACCCCTGCTCCCGGCAGGGAGAACCCCGAGGGGTCGAACATTGACCGCGTCCGCACCGATGGTGCGTCCGTCACGAGCACGGCTGCGGCACGGGGGTGGCGAAGTATGGCGCTTTGCGTCGCACGTGGTTCTCTCCGCCTCCGCCACGGGAGGATGGGGCTCGGTCGTCGGTGGTTATGACGCCCGGGTCCGCCGCCAGGTTCCGGGTGGCCCTCGACCACCCCTGGCCTTCTCCGAGTACGTACCCATCACGACCGCTGTGACGCTCCGTGGAGCAGGGCCAGTCGACCGCAGTGAACCGTCACCCGAGGCAGTTTCAAGCCAACTCGACAGTAAGGCAAGGGGTTCGGGTGAAACCCGGGGCGAATCCGCGGACACCAGGAATCCCCGCAGGACAATGCTGGACATCCCCGTACGAGTGCGTGTACATGTGGAGACATTGCCGACGGCGCAGAACGACATGGGGGTTTGCGATGCTTTTCAGCATTACGCACCGGTCCGGAGGCCGGACACCATGAGCGCCCCACACCCTTCGAAAGTGGCCGGAATCGACGCACCGATTCCCCCTTCCGCCCACACTGTCGCGCCGGCACCCCCCGCCCCGGACGCCGCTCAGGCACCCACGGCCCCTCCCGTTCCCGCTCCCGGCACCCCCGTCCCCGGCACCCCCGCTCCCGGCGCCCTGCTCCAGGACCGGCTGGCCGGCCGGGTCGCGGACCTCACCACGCTGCACGAACTCACCGGGCGCCTGTGCCGCACGAACGCCCTGGAGCCGGCCCTGCGGGAACTGCTGCGCGCCGGCTCCCTCCTGGTCGGCGCCCGCCGTGCCCTCGCCGTCCTGGAGCCCGCCGACGGACTCGGCCCCCGCACCACCGTCGGCCTCGGCCTCGGCCGCGCCGACCTCGGCCACATCGAGACCGTGCCGCGCGGCTGCCTGCCCCACGGTGCCCTCCTGGACGCCGACAACGCCGAGGACGCCGGTGACGCGGGCGACGCCGGCGGGACCACCGAGGCCGTGCGCCCCGACCTGCTGGCCGAGGACGGCCTCGACCCCCGCCACCGCGAGGTCGCCCGCCGCCTCGGTTACGCCGCCGGCTACGCGCTCCCGCTGGCCGCCGACTCCGCCGGCCGGCTCGGCGCGGCCCTCTGGCTGTACGACGAGCCCGCCGAGCCGGACGAGCGCCGCCGGCACCTCGCCCGCCTGTACGTCCGCCACGCCGCCGAACACCTCGCCCGGCTGGTGGAGGTGGAGCGCACGCGCGCGCGCCTGGCCGCCCTCACCGAGGGACTGCTCCCCTCCCGGCTGCCCCGCGTGCCCGGGGTCCAGCTCGCCGTCCGGCACCGCACCGGCCCGCGCGGCGGCGGCGACTGGTACGACGCGCTGCCGCTGCCCGACGCCGCCCTCGGCCTCTCCGTGGGCTCGGTCACCGGCTCCGGACCCGGCGCGGTGGCCGCCACGGGCCGGCTGCGGGCCTCCTTGCGGGCCTACGCGGTGATGGAGGGCGAGGACCCGGTCGCCGTCCTGTCCGACCTGGAACTGCTGCTGCGGCTGACCGAACCCGCCCGCTGCGCCACCGCCCTGTTCGCGTACTGCGAGCCGGCCCTGCGCAGGATCACCCTGGCCGGGGCCGGGCACAGCCCGCCGCTGCTGGTCGGGGAGCGGCGCACCGAGTTCGCCGAGACCTCCGTCTCCGCGCCGCTGGGCATGCTCACCTGCTGGGAGGCGCCCAGCACGGAGATCCGGGCGGAGGCCGGGGAGACGGTCCTGCTCTACACCGACGGGCTGCTGCACCGCACCGGCGACCCGGTGGACCGCGCCTTCGCCCGGCTGCACACGGCGGCCGCGGGCATCCCGCTCCCGCTGCGCCGCGACCCGGCGGCCGTCGCCGACCACGTGCTGCGCACGCTCCTGCCGGACGGCGCGGACACGGCGGACGGCGAGGAGGACGTGGTGCTGCTGGCGGCCCGCTTCGACTGAGCCGGTGCGCGCGGCCCCGCCCGGTTGGCATGACCGGGCATAACAGGTCATCCGGCCTCGGCCCGTCCTCGGTACGACCGTACGATGATGGAGGTCCCCGCTCGGCCAGGAGCGCGGGTGCCGCGGGCCCCGCGGGAGACCACATGGCGTATCGAGGAGGATCACGTGTCCGACGAGCCCAACCCGGCTGTGACCGATCCCGCCGCTGACGCGGTGGACCCGGGGACCGAGCCCGAGGAGCCCATCAAGCAGCGGAAGAACGGCCTGACCCCGGGCGTCTCCGACGAGCTTGCCGAGAACATGAAGTCCGGCTGGGCCGACACCGAGCTGCGCGACCTGGAGCCCGTCGCCCAGGCCGCCGAGACCGCGCGCCGCCGCGCCGCGCTCTCCGCGCGCTTCCCGGGCGAGCGCCTCGTGATCCCCGCAGGCAACCTGAAGACCCGTTCGAACGACACGGAGTACCCCTTCCGCTCCTCCGTCGAGTACGCCTACCTCACCGGCAACCAGACCGAGGACGGCGTCCTCGTGCTGGAGCCCACGGCCGACGGACACCGGGAGACGATCTACCTCCTGCCCCGCTCGAACCGTGAGAACGGCGAGTTCTGGCTCTCCGGCCAGGGCGAGCTGTGGGTCGGCCGCCGCCACTCCCTCGCCGAGTCCGAGGTGCTGTACGGCATCCCGGCCGCCGACGTGCGCGAGCTGGCCGGCCGGCTGCGCGAGGCCACCGGGCCGGTACGGGTCGTGCGCGGGTACGACGCCGGCATCGAGGCGGCCCTGGCGGACAAGGTCACCGCCGAGCGCGACGAGGAGCTGCGGGTCTTCCTCTCCGAGGCCCGGCTGGTCAAGGACGCGTTCGAGATCGGCGAGCTGCAGAAGGCCGTCGACTCCACCGTGCGCGGCTTCGAGGACGTCGTGAAGGTCCTCGACAGGGCCGAGGCGACGAGCGAGCGCTACATCGAGGGCACGTTCTTCCTGCGCGCGCGCGTGGAGGGCAACGACGTCGGCTACGGCTCCATCTGCGCGGCCGGCCCGCACGCCTGCACGCTGCACTGGGTGCGCAACGACGGCCCGGTGCGCTCCGGCGACCTGCTCCTGCTGGACGCGGGCGTGGAGACGCACACCCTGTACACCGCCGACGTTACGCGCACGCTGCCCGTCAACGGCACCTACAGCGAGATCCAGAAGAAGGTTTACGACGCCGTCTACGAGGCCCAGGAGGCCGGTATCGCGGCCGTGCGGCCCGGCGCCAAGTTCCGCGACTTCCACGAGGCCGCCCAGCGCGTGCTCGCCGAGAGGCTCGTGGAGTGGGGCCTGGTCGAGGGCCCGGTCGAGCGGGTCCTGGAGCTGGGCCTGCAGCGTCGCTGGACCCTGCACGGCACCGGCCACATGCTCGGCATGGACGTGCACGACTGCGCCGCCGCACGGACGGAGACGTACGTCGACGGCACGCTGGAGCCCGGCATGGTGCTCACCGTCGAGCCGGGCCTGTACTTCCAGGCCGACGACCTGACGGTCCCGCAGGAGTACCGGGGCATCGGCGTCCGCATCGAGGACGACATCCTGGTCACCGAGGACGGCAACCGGAACCTCAGCGCCGCGCTGCCCCGGCGGTCGGACGAGGTCGAGCGGTGGATGGCGGCCCTGAAGGGCTGACGGCACGCCGGACGGCCGGGTACCGACGGGTGCCCGGCCGGTTCCGTGCGCCGCGCGGGGTTCAGGCCGTGAGCAGCGAAGGGTCCTTCCTCCACTTGAGGATCTTGTCGAAGCTGACCACGGTCCCGGCCCGGCCCGGCTTGGCTCCGATGTGGACGTGATCGGCCAGTTCCCGGATCAGGCACAGCCCGCGGCCGTGCTCGGCGTCCGCGCGGGCGGGCCTGGGGCCCTGGGTGAGGAAGACGCCGGTCCCGGAGTCGGACACCTCGATGCGGCACATCTCGCCGTCGAGGTACGCCGTCACGCGGTACGCCTCCGGGCCGCCGTCGGACGCGGCGGCCCCGCCGTGCTCGACCGCGTTCGCGCAGGCCTCGCTGAGGGCCACCGACAGGTCGTAGGAGATGTCGGGGTCGACGCCCGCGGTCTCCATCGTGCCGATCAGCAGCCGCCGGGCGAGCGGTACGCTCGCGGCCTCGCGGCGTAAGTGGAGTGACCACCAGATGCTCATGCTCCAGCCTCCTGGCCGCGGCTCGACATACCGATACCTATTGCCGCCCGTGCGTGACCGTAAGCACCCTGTTGACGCCGGTCCCCCCATATGGTCGATGTGCGGGGGGACGAATCGGTGTATGGAAGGACGTCTCCTGGCGGACGGCCCCCGTGGACGGCCGCTCCACGGCCGCCCGGGAATGGCGGGGACCTGCCGTGGGACGCGGGCGGGCGCAGTGCGATGATGGGGCCGCCATGACTGCCCCCCACCCGCGCGCGGCGCGGCCCGGACCCGGGGTCCGGATCCTGCGGGCCGCGGTGTTCGCCGCGGTCTGTGTCGTGCTGGCCGCGGCCGGGCACACACTGGCTTCCTGCGCGAGCGTGCCGCCGTGGACGCTCGGGGCGGGATTCCTGGGCTCCCTGCTGCTGGTGGCACCGCTCGCCGGACGGGCGCGTTCCCTGCCGGGCATCGCCGCGCTGCTGGCGCTCGGCCAGATCGTGCTGCACACGCTGTTCGGGCTGGGGCAGCACGGGGCCGCGATGGCCTTCGGGGCCGTGCCGACGGGTGCCACGGGCCCGGCGGGCCCCATGCCGCCGATGGGCTCGATGCAGTCGATGCCCTCAATGCCGTCGATGGGGGCGACGGGGGCGACGGGCGCTTCACTGAGCGACGGTGCGCTCGTGGAGCGCGCCGCGCGGCTGCTGTGCGGGTCCAGCGCGTCGGCGCTCACCCCCGGGCACGCCTACCGCCTCCTGCTGGACGCCCGCCTCATCGACGCCGCGGGCCGGCCCGCGGGCGCCCCGCCGGTCCCGCACCAGGCGCACGGCGCCACCGGCTCCCTGCCGACCCTGCTGCCGTCCCTGCCGATGCTGCTCGCTCACGTCCTCGCGGCCGTCGCCGTCGGCTGGCTGCTGCGCCACGGCGACCTGGCCCTGCTGCGGCTGATCGAACTGTCCGCGCACGGCGTCGCGGAGGGGGCGCTCGTACGATCCCTGCGCGCGGCACTCGCACTGGTGCACGCCCTGTGCGCCGGGCTGCTGCCCGCGGCCGGACCGGGCCCGCGTCCCGGCCGCACCGTCGGGGACGAGACGCCCGGCCCGCACACCGCCGTGCTCCAGCACACGGTGATCCGGCGCGGCCCGCCCGCCGACGCGTTCCTCCTCGCCGCCTGACGCGACGCGACCACCACCACTCCCGCAACCGGAGCAGGGGGGCCGCCGCGCGGCACGCGCGCGTGCGCACCGGACCCGAGCGGCCCGGCCACGCGCACGCGTACTCCCCGTCGTCACCGGAACCCACCCAGAGCGGAGTGCTCCTGTCATGCAGGTTTCCCGTACCGCCTCCCGTGTCACCGCCGCCACCGCCGTCGCCGGCACGGCCGTCCTGGCCCTGTCCGCCCCGGCCTTCGCGCACGTCACCGTGCAGCCCGAGGGCACCGCGGCCAAGGGCGGTTACGCCGTCATCGACTTCAAGGTCCCCAACGAGCGCGACAACGCCTCGACCACCAAGCTGGAGGTGAACCTCCCCGCCGACCACCCGCTCGCCTCGGTCATGCCCGAGCCCGTCGCCGGCTGGAGCGTGAAGGTCACCAAGTCCACGCTGGACAAGCCGCTGACCCTGCACGGCGAGAAGATCGCCCAGGCCGTCACCAAGGTCACCTGGACCGCCGACGGCAAGGGCATCCAGCCCGGCTACTTCCAGAAGTTCCCGCTCTCCGTCGGCGCCCTGCCCGAGGACACCGACCAGCTCGTCTTCAAGGCGATCCAGACGTACTCCAACCACGAGGTCGTGCGCTGGATCGAGGTGCAGCAGGAGGGCCAGGACGAGCCCGAGAACCCGGCCCCGGCGCTGGAGCTGTCCGCCGCCGACGACGACCACGCCACCCCCGCGGCAGGGGACACCGACTCCGACTCCGACTCCGGCAAGGAGACGGCCGCCGACGGGGGTTCGGGCGGTGGCAGTGACACCACCGCGCGGGTGCTCGGCATCGCCGGCATCGTCATCGGCGCCGCGGGCGTCGCCTACGGCGTCCTCGTGGGCCGCCGCCGGACCGCCTGACCGACCGTTCCGCACGCGCGCCCGGGGTCGTGCGACGCTGTCGTACGACCCCGGTGCGCGCCGGAATCCTTACATCTGGGACATTTCGTTATGCGCAAGAAGACGTTCGCCGCGGCCGCGCTGCTCGCCGCCGCCACCCTGACCCTCTCCGCCTGCGGCAGCGGTGACGAGGGCGGCTCACCGGTCGCCGCGGTCTCCCAGGAGGCCGGCTCCGCCAAGGCGGCCACCGTTCTCGACCCGCCGTTCAAGAAGCCGGACCTGGTGCTCACCGACACCCACGGCAAGAAGTACGACCTGCGCGCGCGGACCGAGGGCCACCCCACCCTGCTCTACTTCGGCTACACGCACTGCCCCGACATCTGCCCGGCGACGATGAGCAACATCGCCGTCGCCAAGAAGGCGCTGCCCCGGGACGAGCGGGACGACCTCAGGGTCGTGTTCGTCACCACCGACCCCGGCCGCGACACCCCGGCCGAACTGGGCAAGTGGCTCAAGGGCATCGACCCGCAGTTCATCGGCCTGACCGGTGACTTCCCCGCCGTGCAGGCCGGTGCCCGCTCCCTGGGCATCTCCATCGAGGCGACGAGGAAGGACAAGAACGGCGAGCTCGTCTCGGTCCACGGCACCCAGGTCGTCGCGTTCTCGCCGAAGACCAACGGCGGGTACGTCCTCTACGGCGAGGACGCCACGGTCGACGACTACACCAAGGACCTCCCGAAGCTGGTCGAGGGGGCCAGGCCATGAGGCGTCGCGCCGCCCTGACCGCGGCCGCGCTGGCCGCCGGCCTCGTCCTCACGGGCTGCTCCGGGTCCGGGTCCGGAGCCGGTGGGGCCGAGCTGTCCGTGAGCGGGCCGTACATGCCCCAGCCGGTCTCCGCCGACATGGCGGCCGGCTTCCTGACGATCACCAACGCAGGTGGCGCGCGGGACGAGCTGACCTCGGTCAGCAGTGACGTCGCCGGCCGGGTCACCATGCACAGCACCGTCGGCGGCACCATGGAGGAGAAGACCTCCTTCGTCGTCCCCGCGCACGGCCGCCTCGTGTTCGCCAGCGGTGGCAACCACCTGATGTTCGAGGGGCTGAAGCGCAAGCCGGTGCGGGGCCAGACGGTGACCGTGCGGCTGACCTTCGCCGAGTCCGGGACCCGTACCGTCGAGATGCCGGTGAAGTCCGCCACGTACAACCCGACGACCGGCCACTGAGGGAGGGACCACCTTGACGCGGACCATCACCCCCCGCCTGCGCGCCCTGGTGCTGCTGCTGCTCGCCGTCACCGGGGCGCTGTTCGCGGGCGCCGCTCCGGCGTCCGCGCACGCCGCGCTGACCGGCAGCGCCCCCGCACAGGGGGTGGTGGTCGACGAGGCACCGTCCCAGGTGTCGCTCACCTTCTCCGAGAAGGTGGCGATGAACGACGACTCCCTGCGGGTCCTCGACCCGCGGGGCGGGAAGGTCGAGGTGGGCCCGCCCGCCAACGTGAGCGGGACGACGTACGCCGTGCGGCTGAGGAGCGGCCTCGGCAAGGGCACCTACACGGTCACCTACCAGGTCGTCTCGGAGGACAGCCACCCCGTCTCCGGCGCCTACACCTTCTCCGTCGGGGCGCCCTCGCGCACCACGGTCGTCGGCGCCGGGACCGCGGCGGGCGGCGGAGCCGTCGGCGCGCTCTACGCGTTCGGGCGGTACGTGTCGTACGCCGGCTTCATCGTCCTCGTGGGCGGCGCCGCCTTCGTGCTGGCCTGCTGGCAGCGCGGCTCCGGGGTACGGGCCCTGCAGCGGCTCGTGGTCGGCGGCTGGCTCACGCTCACCGCGGCCACCCTGTGGCTGCTGCTCCTGCGCGGCGCGTACACCACGACCGGGAGCCTCGGCGACGCCTTCGACCTCGGCCTGCTGGGCGAGGTGCTGCACACCAAGACCGGCGCCACGCTGGTCTCCCGGCTGCTGCTGCTGTCCGCCGCCGCGCTGTTCATCGCCGTCCTCTTCGGCGCCCACGCCAAGCGGGAGGAGGGCGCGGAGAAGCGCGACCTGACCTTCGGGCTCGCCACCGGCGGAGGGGTCGTGGCCGCCGGGCTCGCCGCGAGCTGGGCCATGGCCGAGCACGCCTCCACCGGGCTCCAGCCGGACATCGCCATGCCCGTCGACATCGTCCACCTGCTGGCCGTGGCCGCCTGGCTGGGCGGACTGGCCGCCCTGCTCGTCGCCCTGTACCGGGCGCCCGCCGGGACGCCGGTGGAGGCCGGCGCCGTCCACCGCTTCTCCCGCCTCGCCTTCGGCTCCGTGCTCGCCCTGGTGGCCACCGGCGTCTACCAGTCCTGGCGCCAGCTCGGCTCCTGGGCGGCGTTCACCGGCACCCGGTACGGGCAGTTGCTGCTGGTCAAGATCGCCCTGGTGGCGCTGCTGGTCGGCATCGCGTGGACGTCCCGGCGGTGGACGGGCCGGCTCGTGGACGCGCACGCCGTCGTACAGGCCGTACAGACCGTGCAGACCGCGCAGCAGCCCGGGAAGGAGCGCACCGCCGCGTCGGGGGACGCTCGCGGGAGCGACCCCGACGGTGCCGGCGGCGGCCGGGACGCCGCGACCGGCGGGGACCGGGGCACCGGCGGGGACCGGGACACCGGTGCCGGGGAGACCGTGACCGGCGACGGCAAGCGGGCCGCCCAGCTGGCCCGGCAGCGGGCCGCCGTGGACGCCGCCCGGCGCAAGCGGCTGCGGGACGCCGACCCCAACCGCTTCGGACTGCGCCGCTCGGTGCTGGCCGAAGCGGGCGTCGCGGTGGTCCTGCTCGCCGTCACCACCGCGCTCACCCAGACCGAGCCGGGCCGCACCGAGCAGGCCGCCGAGGCCGCCGCCCCGTCCTCCGCCACCAGCCCGGCCGACTCCTCGGGCGCGCTGACCCTCGACATGCCCTTCGACACCGGCGGCACCGGCGGCCGGGGCCTCATCCGCGTCGACCTCGACCCCGCGCGCGTGGGCGCCAACGAGCTGCGCCTGTCCGTGCGGCGTCCCGACGGGCGCGCCTTCGACGTCCCCGAGGTGAAGGTCGCCCTCACCCTGGAGGCGAAGAGGCTCGGCCCGCTTCCGGTCGCCCCCGACCACGTCACCACCGGTCACTGGGCGGCGAGCGGCGTGCAGATCCCCGTGGCGGGTGACTGGAGGGTCGCCGTGACCGTGCGGACCTCCGACATCGACCAGGTGACCGTCTCCAAGAACGCGCAGATCGGCTGAACCACACCATGCCCGACCAGTCCCTCCCCCAGGCCCGTACACCCGACTCCGCGCTGCGGGAGCCGTCGCGGGAACCGGCGCCCCACGGCGGTCACGGCGTCTCCCGGCGCGCGCTGCTCGGCACGGCCGGGGCCACCGGGCTCGCCCTCGGCGCGGCCGGCGCGGGCGCGGGCTACGCCGCCGCGCCCGCCCGGGCCACCGCGCTGACGTCGGTCGGCTCGAGCCGCGCGGCGTTCCACGGCAAGCACCAGCCCGGCATCACCGAGCCGCTGCAGGCCCGCGGCCACCTCGCCGCCTTCGACCTGGTGCCGGGCGCGGGCCGCAGGCAGGCGGCGGCCCTGCTGCGCCGCTGGTCGGCGACGGCCGAGCGGCTGATGGCGGGCGAGGCGGCCCCGCACGGCGATACGGACGTGGCCCGGGACGCCGGCCCCTCCTCGCTGACGGTCACCTTCGGCTTCGGCCACTCCTTCTTCGCCAGGACCGGCCTGGAGGAGCAGCGGCCGAGCGCGCTCGACCCGCTGCCCGACTTCTCCTCCGACCACCTCGACAGGGCGCGCAGCGACGGCGACCTGTGGGTGCAGATCGGCGCCGACGACGCCCTGGTCGCCTTCCACGCCCTGCGCGCGCTCCAGAAGGACGCCGGCGGCACGGCCCGTGTCCGCTGGCAGATGAACGGCTTCAACCGCACTCCGGGGGCCACCGCCCACCCGATGACCACCCGCAACCTCATGGGCCAGGTCGACGGCACCCGCAACCCGAAGCCGTCCGACGCCGACTTCGACCGGCGGGTCTTCGTGCCCGCCACGGGTGAGCCGGCGTGGATGGCGAACGGCTCCTACGCCGTCGTCCGGCGGATCCGCATGCTCCTCGACGACTGGGAGAAGCTCTCGCAGGCCGCGCAGGAGCAGGTCATCGGGCGCCGCAAGTCCGACGGGGCACCGCTGTCCGGGGGCACCGAGACGACACCGGCGGACCTGGAGAAGACCGACGCCCGGGGCGAGTACGTCATCCCCCTCAACGCGCACGCCCGGATCACCCGGCCCGACCGCAACGGCGGCGCGACCATGCTGCGTCGCCCCTTCTCCTACCACGACGGCTTCGACGCGGACGGCACCCCGGACGCCGGGCTGCTGTTCATCTGCTGGCAGGCGGACCCGCTGCGCGGCTTCGTTCCGGTGCAGCGCAAGCTCGACCGGGGCGACGCGCTGTCGCGGTACGTCCGGCACGAGGCGAGCGGGCTGTTCGCGGTGCCGGGGGGCGCGGCGGAGGACGGGTACGTGGGGCAGCGGCTGCTGGAGGGCTGAGCCGTCCGGCGCGGGGCCCGGCCACCCGGCCGGGCGGCTCCCGTGAGATGCCCGAGCCGTGGTTCCGCGGGCCCATTAGGGTGAGGACATGCCAGCGAGCTATGCGTATCTCGGTCCCGAGGGCACCTTCACCGAAGTCGCCCTGCGCACGCTTCCCGAAGCGGCCACCCGGGAGCTGATCCCCTACGTGTCGGTGCAGTCCGCGCTGGACGCGGTCCGGGCCGGCGAGGCCGAGGCCGCGTTCGTGCCGATCGAGAACTCCGTCGAGGGCGGCATCACCACCACCCTGGACGAGCTGGTCGCCGGCGAGCCGCTGATGATCTACCGCGAGGTGCTGCTGTCGATCGCCTTCGCGCTGCTGGTCCGGCCGGGCACGGCGCTCGCGGACATCAAGACGGTCTCCGCCCACCCGGCGGCCCAGCCGCAGGTGCGCAACTGGCTGCGGAAGAACCTCCCGGACACGCTGTGGGAGTCGGCCGCCTCGAACGCGGACGCCGCGCGCCTGGTCCAGGAGGGGCGGTACGACGCCGCTTTCGCGGGCGAGTTCGCGGCGGCCCGCTACGGCCTGGAGGCCCTGGAGACCGGGATCCACGACGCGGAGAACGCGCAGACCCGGTTCGTGCTGGTCGGCCGGCCGGCCCGGCCCGCCGCACCGAGCGGCGCCGACAAGACCTCGGTGGTGCTGTGGCAGCGGGACGACCACCCCGGCGCCCTGCGGGACCTGCTCGGTGAGTTCGCCACCCGGGGCATCAACCTCATGCTGCTGCAGTCCCGGCCCACCGGCGCGGGCATCGGCCACTACTGCTTCTGCATCGACGCCGAGGGCCACATCTCCGACCGGCGGGTGGCCGAGGCGCTGATGGGGCTGAAGCGGATCTGCCTCCAGGTGCGTTTCCTCGGCTCGTACCCGCGCGCCGACATCGGGCCGGGCGAGGCGCGGCCCACGCCGCCGGGGACCTCGGACGAGGAGTTCGTGGCGGCGGCGGACTGGGTGACGCGCTGCCAGGACGGCCGTTTCTAGCCAGTACGACCTGCGCATCCACGTTGTCCACAAGGTTATCCACAGGTCTGTTTCTCTACCTGGGGTCAAGTCGACACGCATACGGGGCCGGTCGACAAATCGCCCCGGAAGTCCCTCTCGGGGTCATCGCGCCGCGCGTCACCCTTCGTCCGTGTGTTTCCTTTGGTTCATTTTTTCGGGCACCCCTTTCACCCGAAAGCAGGCATCACCCCCCGTTCGGCCGAGAACACCTGAGCCCCACCCAAAGATCCGGAGTAAAATCCACAGACTTTCCACACAGCCTGTGGATAACCTCCTCCGGAATCCGCACCCCTGTGGACAACAAGCTCGTCACATAGTGTTTTCCACAAGGGAATCCGGTCAGCCGGCGGTACGCCGGCCCCGTGCCCCCGGTACGGAGCCGGCCCCGCCCGGCCTCCCGGGGCGCCGCGGGCGGTCGCCGCACGGCGGGGCGCGGGGCGAGCCGCACCAGCGGGTCGTGAGCCGCGAGCCGGCACCGGTAGCCTTGGCCGCGTGATTGACCTTCGCCTGCTCCGTGAGGACCCCGACCGTGCGCGCGCGTCCCAGCGCGCCCGTGGAGAGGACGTCGCGCTCGTCGACGCCCTCCTGTCTGCCGACGAGCGGCGCAGGTCGTCCGGCGTCCGCTTCGACGAGCTGCGCGCCGAGCAGAAGCAGCTCGGCAAGCTCATCCCCAAGGCCGCCGGTGACGAGAAGGCCGACCTGCTCAAGCGCGCGGAGCAGCTCAAGGCCGACGTCAAGGCCGCCGACGCCGAGCGCGAGGCGGCCGACGGCGAGACCCAGCGGCTGCTCCTGCGGCTCGGCAACCTCGTCCACCCCGACGTGCCCGTCGGCGGCGAGGAGGACTTCGTCACCCTGGAGACGCACGGCACGGCCCGCGACTTCGGCGCCGAGGGCTTCGAGCCGAAGGACCACCTGGAACTGGGCCAGCTCCTCGGCGCGATCGACGTCGAGCGCGGCGCCAAGGTGTCCGGCTCCCGCTTCTACTTCCTCACCGGCGTCGGCGCCCTGCTGGAGCTGGCCCTGGTGAACGCGGCGATCGCGCAGGCGACGGCGGCCGGCTTCACGCCCATGCTCACCCCGGCTCTGGTGCGCCCGCAGTCCATGGCCGGCACCGGCTTCCTCGGCCAGGCCGCCCAGGACGTCTACCACCTCGACAAGGACGACCTGTACCTGGTCGGCACCTCCGAGGTCGCGCTGGCGGCGTACCACATGGACGAGATCATCGACGCCGACCGGCTGCCGCTGCGCTACGCCGGTTTCTCCCCGTGCTTCCGCCGCGAGGCCGGCTCGCACGGCAAGGACACCCGGGGCATCTTCCGCGTGCACCAGTTCGACAAGGTCGAGATGTTCTCGTACGTCGCTCCCGAGGACTCCCGGGCGGAGCACCAGCGCCTGCTGGAGTGGGAGAAGCAGTGGCTGACCTCGCTGGAGCTGCCGTTCCGCGTCATCGACGTCGCCTCGGGCGACCTGGGTTCCTCGGCCGCCCGCAAGTTCGACTGCGAGGCGTGGATCCCGACCCAGGGCAAGTACCGCGAGCTGACCTCGACCTCGGACTGCACCGAGTTCCAGTCCCGCCGCCTCTCGATCCGGGTGCGCGACGGCAAGCAGGTCCGTCCGCTGGCCACGCTCAACGGCACCCTGTGCGCCGTGCCGCGCACGATCGTGGCGATCCTGGAGAACCACCAGCAGGCCGACGGCTCGGTCCGCGTGCCCGAGGTGCTGCGCCCGTACCTGGGCGGCCGGGAGGTCCTGGAGCCGGTCGCCAGGTGAGCGACGGCCTTTCCTTCCGACTCGTCGCCACCGACCTCGACGGAACGTTGCTGCGCTCCGACGGGTCGATATCCCGGCGCACCCGTGACGCGCTCGCCGCGGCCACCGCGGCGGGCGCCGCGCACATCGTCGTCACCGGCCGCGCGGCCCCCTGGACCCGGCCCGTCCTCGACGACCTCGGCTACGACGGCCTCGCCGTCTGCGGCCAGGGCGCACAGGTGTACGACGCCGGGCGGCACCGGCTGCTGACGTCCGTGACCCTGGACCGGCGGCTGGCGGGGGTGGCGCTGGCGAAGATCGAGGCGGAGGTCGGTCCGCTGTACCTGGCGGCGAGCCGGGACGGGCTGGACGGCGAGGTGCTGGTGGGCCCGGGGTACGCGGTCACCGGCAAGCTCCCGGCGACGCCGTTGCGGGACGTGTCCGACCTCTGGACGGCCCCCCTCAACAAGATCTACATACAGCATCCGACGCTGACCGACGACGAACTGGCGGACGCGGCCCGGCAGGCGGCCGGCGGCTTCGTCACCGTCGCCATGGCCGGCGCGGGCATAGTGGAGCTGCTCCCGCTCGGCCTGTCCAAGGCCACGGGGCTGTCGCTGGCGGCCCGCCGGCTGGGCCTGAAGGCCGCCGACACGATCGCCTTCGGCGACATGCCCAACGACATCCCGATGTTCGCCTGGGCCGCCCGGGGCGTCGCCATGGCCAACGCCCACGAGCAGCTCAAGGCGGTGGCCGACGAGGTGGCCGGCTCCCACGACGAGGACGGCATCGCGGTGGTGCTGGAGCGGTTGCTGGCCTAGGGTCCTTCGGCCGTATCGGGCCGGACCCCGCGAGCCCGGCAGGATCCGGACGAGAGGTCCCGGGTCCCGCCGCCCGGGTCCCGCCGCCCGTCCGGGGGCGGGTGCGGGCCCGTCGGCGGGACCCCCGCCGGCCCGTCCACCGGCGCCGCCTGCGGCTGCGGGCCCGGCCGGAGAACCGGCCCGCGGGCGGCTCGTCGGAGCGCCACGGCTGCGGCTGCGGTGCCCCGGCGCGCCGGCGGGCGGCGGGCATCCGGGCGGGCGGACGGCTCGAAGGCCTCGGCGTCCCGGACGAGCTCCTCGTCCGGGACGGCCTCGTCCCAGGTGTCGTCCCCGGCCCGCCCGCGGGCCCCGTCCCGCGGCGTCCCCTCTGGCGTCCGCGACCTCCCCGCCCCGGGTCCCCCGCGCCTCCTACTCCTCACCCGCCAGTGTCAGCGCCCGCAGCTTCTGGCCGGCGTACCAGGTGGCCAGGACGGTGACCGCGACGAGCAGCACCGTGGCCGTCGTCAGCCCCACCTCGGAGGTCACCAGGTCCCCGCCGGCGATCCGGTGGGCGACGGCGAGCGACCACTGCTGGACGCTCAGGGTGCGCGCGCCGGGCACCAGGGAGCCGAACAGGGCCTCCCACACCAGCGCGTAGACCAGCCCGAGAACCACCGCGTGCCGGGAGACCGTGCCCAGCAGCAGGAACAGCGCCGAATAGGCGATGGAGGAGATGAGCGCGGCCACCGTGTAGGCGACGGCGACCTGCTGGCCGTTGCCGTTGAGGACCAGGCCCGCGATCAGGGTGGGGATCGCCGAGAAGACCATGGTGACCGCGATGGCGACGATCAGCTTGGTGAAGATGATCGTGGGCCGCTTCAGCGGCTTGGACAGCAGGTAGACGACGGAGCCGTCGTCGATCTCCGGTCCGATGGCACCGGTGCCCGCGATGACGCCGATGATCGGCACCATGGTGGCGAGCGCGAAGCCGCCGAGCACGTCGGAGGCGGTCTGGTCGTCGGCGCCGGTGAGCGCGCGCACGGCCACGGAGATCACCAGGAGCAGCAGCGGCAGCGCGCCGAGGATGAGGGCCCGGCGACGGCCGAGCAGGGCCCGGTAGGTGAGCCGGGCGACGGTGGGGTCGTACATGTCGGCCTCCTACGCCGTGACCAGATACGAGAACACGGATTCGAGGGACTCGTCGGACGGCGAGACCGTGAGCAGCCGGATGCCGCGGTCACGGGCGACCTTCGGCAGCAGGGCGGTGAAGCGGCCGAAGTCGACGGCCTGGATCCGCAGCGCGCCCTCGACGTGGTCGACCTCGATGCCGGAGGTCGACGGGTCGGCGATCAGCGCGGCCGCGAGGGCGCGGTCGTCGCTGGAGCGCACCAGGTAGCGGTGCGGGCGGTCGGTCATCAGCCGGCGGATCCGGCGGAAGTCGCCGCTGGCCGCGTGCCGCCCGGCGACGACCACCTCGATGTGCCGGGCGAGCTGTTCGACCTCTTCGAGGATGTGCGAGGAGAACAGCACCGTGCGGCCCTCGTCGCCCATCCTGCGCAGCAGGTCCATCAGCTGCATGCGCTGGCGCGGGTCCATGCCGTTGAACGGCTCGTCGAGCAGGAGCAGCGACGGGTCGTGGACGAGCGCGCTCGCCATCTTCACGCGCTGGCGCATGCCCTTGGAGTACGTGGAGATCTTTCGGTCCTGCGCGTACTCCATCTCGACCGTGGCGAGGGCGCGCCGGGCAGCCCGGTCGTCCAGGCCGTGCAGCTCGGCGTTGGCGACGACGAACTCGCGGCCGGTGAGGAAGTCGTACATCGCCTCCCGCTCGGGGACGATGCCGATGTGCCGGTAGACGTCCTCGTTGCGCCACACCGGCCGGCCGTCCAGGGTGACCGTGCCGGTGGAGGGGGCGAGGAAGCCGCCCATCATGTTGATGAGCGTGGACTTCCCGGCGCCGTTCGGGCCGAGCAGGCCGGTGACGCCGGGGCCGACGGTCATGGTGATGTCGTTGACGGCGACCACGTTGCCGAACCAGCGGGAGACGTGGTCGATGCTGAGCGTGGTCATCAGAGGCCCACCTTCTTGTAGCGGCGCAGCAGCAGGCCGTAGGCGGCAGCGATCAGGCCCAGGACGACGAGGACGTACACCACGCCCTGCCCGTGGGAGGGGCCGGTCCCGCCGGGGAACGCCGAGGCGCCGCCGAGGAAGGCGGACTGCACGCCGTCGATCAGGGTGACCGGCGAGAACAGGCCGATCCACGGGACGGCGCCGGTGCTGTCCTGGGCGTCGGCGATGGCCTGCAGGGTGGAGACGGCGCCGTAGGAGATGGTCATCACGGCGATCACGGCGGCGATGCCGAACCCGCGGCGCGGGGTGACGGCGGCGATGACCAGGCCGATGCCGGCGAAGAGCAGCGAGAGCAGGGCCGCGGAGACCAGTCCCTGGGCGCATTCCCTGGTCTGGTGGGCGAAGCCCATCTTGGACAGCAGCGCGCCCGCGTACATCACGAGCAGCGGGACGCCGGTGAGGACGAACAGCGCGGAGGCGAGCGCCGCGAACTTCGCCCGCACGTAGTCGGCGGTCTCGATCGGCCGCGAGAAGTACAGCGGCACGGTCTTGAAGCGCAGGTCGCGCGAGACGGACTGGGGTGCCTGCGAGGCGACGTACAGGCTGATCACGGCCTGCATGATGATCGCGTAGCGGGTGTAGGACACCGGCAGTTCGTGCGCCTTGGTGGCCACCGCGACGGCGACCATGATGGCGGCGGGCACGCACATCACCGCGAACAGCAGCATCGGCAGCACCTTGGACTTCACCGAGCGGCCGAGGCCGTAGGCGCCGCGCAGGGACTGCGAGTACAGGGAGCGGGCGGCGTAGGCGCGGCCGAGGCGGGGACCGTCGTAGCCGCGGTAGCCGATGTCGTGGATGCGGCTCTGGTCGCCCGGCGTGGCCGGTGTCCGCATGGGCTGGTCAACCGCCATGTCCGGCGGCCTCCTTCCGCTGCTCGTCGCCGCTGGTGAACACCTCGGAGATGCGGTGCCGGCGCTGCTCCATGCGCACCAGGCCGAGGCCGAGGCCGACGACGACGTCGCGCACCAGGTCGTAGGTCTCCTCACCCGGGGCGGTCAGCAGCAGGATGCGGCCGGCGCCGGGCAGGCCGCCGCCCTCGTCGTGGGTGTCCACTCCGCGCGCGCGGAGCGCCTCGCCCAGGGCGCGGGTGCCGTCGGGGTGGGTGTCGCTGTCGGTGACCTCGATCGCGAGGGTGGTCGTGGTCTGCGTGAAGTCGGTGGTGGAGCTGGAGCGCAGCAGCTTGCCGCCGTCGATGACGACGACGTGGTCGCAGGTGCGTTCCAGCTCGCCCAGCAGGTGGGAGGTGACGAGGACGGAGATGCCGAAGTCGGTGTGGACGCGGCGGATCAGGCCGAGCATCTCGTCGCGGCCGACCGGGTCGAGGCCGTTGGTGGGCTCGTCCAGGAAGACCAGCCGCGGGTCGTGCACCAGCGCCTGGGCGAGCTTGACGCGCTGCTTCATGCCGGTGGAGTAGCCGCCGATGGGACGGTAGCGCTCCTCGTACAGACCGACGTGGCGCAGGGTGTCGGCGGTGCGCTCGCGGGCGGCGGTGGGCGGCAGGCCCGACATGCGGGCCATGTGCACGACGAACTCGGTGGCCGAGACGTCGGGCGGCAGGCAGTCGTGCTCCGGCATGTAGCCCACGCGCTCCCGGACGGCGGCACCCTCGGTGGCGACGTCGAGGCCGAGCACCTCGGCGCGGCCCTCCGTGGCGGGGGACAGACCCAGCAGGATCTTGATCAGGGTGGACTTGCCGGCGCCGTTGGCTCCGACGAGTCCGGTCACACCGGGTCCGATGTCCACGGACAGCCGGTCGAGCGCGGTCACCCGGGGGAACCGCTTGCTCAGGCTTTCGGTCGCGATCACAGTCACGCCGACGACGGTAGTGACCCGGACCACTTCGGTCGTCAGACCTGAGAGCCGTCTTCGCGTCAGACTCCAGTAGGACGGAGCCCTAGGGGCTCCCCGGTCCGGATGACCCGCGGCGCCGGGCGCCGCGCGCCGTCCCCGGGCCGTCCCGGGCCTCGTCCCCCTGTTGACGCCGTCCCCGGCAACTGCCACGTTCACGGGGGCCCGGAGGGCGGGTACACGGGATGCCGGTGGTGCGGCGGCGGGCGGAGGAGAAGTGACACTCGAGGACGCGCGTGAGCGCTGGGTGCGGACCGGCGGGGTCGAGCTGTGCGTGGCCGAGCTGGGCGATCCGCGGCGGCCGACGGTGGTGCTGGTGCACGGCTACCCGGACAGCAAGGAGGTCTGGTCCGAGGTCGCCGCCCGGCTGGCCGGCCGTTTCCACGTGGTCCTGTACGACGTCCGGGGCCACGGCCGCTCCACGGCGCCCAGGCCCCTGCGCGGCGGCTTCACGCTGGCCAAGCTCACCGACGACTTCCTGGCGGTCGTGGACGCGGTCAGCCCGGACCGGCCGGTGCACCTGGTGGGGCACGACTGGGGCTCGGTGCAGTCCTGGGAGTTCGTCACCACCGGCCGCACCGAGGGCCGCGTGGCCTCCTTCACCTCGATCTCCGGGCCGTCCCTCGACCACTTCGGGCACTGGATCAACGCGCGCGTGAGGCGTCCCACGCCCCGCAGGGTGGGTCAGCTCCTCGGCCAGGGCGCCAGGTCCTGGTACGTCTACCTGCTGCACACGCCCGTGCTGCCGGAACTGGCCTGGCGCGGACCGCTCGGCAGGCGCTGGCCGGGGATCCTGCGGCGGACCGAGAAGGCGCCCGGCGGCGGCTACCCCACCGCTTCCCTCCCCGGCGACGCGGCGCACGGCGCCTGGCTGTACCGGGACAACGTGCGCGCCCGGTTGCGCAGGCCGCGCACGGACGCCCACGCGCACGTGCCCGTGCAGCTGATCACGCCGGAAGGGGACGCCTTCCTGTCGGAGCGGCTGTACGACGGCCTGGAGCAGTGGGCGCCGCGGCTGACCCGTCGCACCCTCGCGGCCGGGCACTGGGTGCCGCGCACGCGTCCCGACCAGGTGGCCGCCTGGATCGAGCAGTTCGTCACCTCCGTGCGGGAAGGACGGACGGGGGAGACGGCCCGCGGACGCCATGCCGACCGTTTCGCCGGGCAGCTGGTGCTGGTCACCGGCGCGGGCAGCGGCATCGGCCGGGCGACGGCGCTGGCGTTCGCGAAGGCCGGGGCGCGCGTGGTGGCCGTCGACCGGGACGCCGCGGCCGCCGCCCGCACCGCCGAGCGGGCCCGGCTGAGCGGTGCCCTCCAGGCCTGGGCGGAGACCGCCGACGTCTCCGACGAGCAGGCCATGGAGGAGCTCGCCGAGAAGGTCCACGGCGGATACGGCGTGGTGGACGTGCTGGTCAACAACGCGGGGATCGGCCTGTCGGGCTCCTTCTTCACCACCACCACCGACGACTGGCGCACCGTCCTGGACGTCAACCTGTGGGGCGTGATCCACGGTTGCCGCCTGTTCGGCGCGCGCATGGCCGAGCGAGGCCAGGGCGGCCACATCGTCAACGTCGCGTCGGCCGCCGCGTACCAGCCCTCCCGCGCACTGCCCGCCTACGGCACCTCCAAGGCGGCCGTCCTGATGCTCTCCGAGTGCCTGCGCGCCGAACTGGCCGCCCGGGACATCGGGGTGAGCGCGATCTGCCCCGGCTTCGTCACCACCGGCATCGCCTCCACGGCCCGCTTCACCGGCGTCGACGCGGCGGAGGAGCGCCGCCGCCGCAGGAGCTCCGCGCGCCTGTACGGCCTGCGCGGCTATCCGCCGGAGAAGGTCGCCGAGGCGGTCCTGGACGCGGTGCGCCGCAACAGGGCGGTGGTCCCGGTGACCCCGGAGGCGAGGGCCGCGCACGCCGTCTCCCGTTTCCTGCCGGGGCTGTTGAGGCGGATCGCGCGGGTGGAACCGCGGTTGTGACGGCACGGCCGGTTGTCCACAGTTTCGTCAATTTCCCTGTGGATAAACCCACTTGGCTGTGGATCAAACCTCGGAGCGGAAAAGAACTGCGTGATCGGCGTCTCTCCCGCAGGCTGGGGGAATGGACGAAGGACGCACCGTGAAGGTGTCGAAGTACCTCTCGAAGCACCTGCGCCACCAGCCGGACCGCATCGGCCTCACCCTCGACGGGGGCGGCTGGGCCGAGATCGACGCCCTGATCACCGCGGCCGTCGCGCACGGCTTCCCCTTCACGCGGGAGGAACTCGGCCACGTGGTGGCCGTCGACGACAAGCGGCGCTTCGCCGTGGAGGGCACCAGGATCCGTGCCAGCCAGGGCCACAGCGTGGAGGTCGACCTCGGCCTGCCCCCGGCGACCCCGCCGCCGTACCTCTACCACGGCACCGTCGCCCACCGCCTGGACGCGATCCGCGCGACGGGCCTGCGGCCCATGGACCGGCACGACGTCCACCTGTCCGCCGACCGCGCCACCGCGACACGGGTCGGCGCCCGCCGCGGCCGCCCCGTCGTCCTCGCCGTGGACGCCGGCGCGATGCACCGCGACGGCCACGTCTTCCACGTCAGCGCCAACGGGGTGTGGCTGACCCGGGCCGTGCCACCCGGCTACCTGCGGTTCCCCGGCCCGCACTGACACCGGGCACCGGCCGATCCGGCCCGGCGCAGGCGGTGGAGCACCTGTGGGCGGGGACGCCGGCGCCCGAGGAGGGTTGTGCCGGGGACGGGCCCGGGGCTGGGGCGGCCCCGGGACGGGGAGCCGGGGGGCGGGAGCCAGGGGCCGTCAGCCCAGTTGTTTGACCGCCTCGGTGGCGATGCGCTCGAAGACGCTCTCGTCCGCGGCGAAGTCCGAGTCCGGGACGGGCCAGTGGACGACGATCTCGGTGAAGCCGAGCTCCCGGTGCCGGCCGGCGAAGTCGACGAAGGCGTCCAGGGACTCCAGGGGACGGCCGCGGTCCGGGGTGAAGCCGGTGAGCAGGACCTTGTCCATCCCGGCCACGTCCCGGCCGACCGCCGCGCACGCCTCGGACAGCCTCCCGATCTGCCCGCGCAGCGCCTCGACCGACTGCTCCGGGGTGCCGTTCTCGAACAACTTGGGGTCACCCGTGGTCACCCACGCCTGCCCGTACCGTGCGGCGAGCCGCAGCCCGCGCGGCCCGGTGGCGGCCACGGCGAAGGGCAGCCGGGGGCGCTGGACGCAGCCGGGGATGTTGCGCGCCTCGTGCGCCGAGTAGAAGTCACCCGCGTACGACACCCCGTCCGTGCCGTCCCCGGTCAGCAACCGGTCGAGCAGCGGGACGAACTCGGCGAACCGGTCGGCGCGCTCCCGCGGCGACCAGGGCTCCTGCCCCAGCACCGTGGCGTCGAAGCCGGTGCCGCCCGCGCCGACACCCAGCGTGACCCGGCCGCCGGAGACGTCGTCCAGGGAGATCAGCTCCTTGGCCAGGGTCACCGGGTGCCGGAAGTTGGGCGACGTGACGAGGGTCCCCAGACGGATGCGTCCGGTGAAGGCCGCCGCCGCGGTCAGGGTGGGGACGGCACCGAACCACGGCCCGTCGCGGAAGGTCCGCCAGGACAGGTGGTCGTAGGTGTACGCGCCGTGGAAGCCGAGTTCCTCGGCCCGCTGCCAGGCCGCGCGGCCGCCCTCGTGCCAGCGGCGGTGGGGAAGGATCACGGTGCTCAGGCGCATGTTCATGCCCCAGAGCCTACGGCGGCACCCGCCGGGCCCGGGGCGCGCCGCGCACCGTGCCGGCGGATCCACCGGAAGCCGGCCCCGGGGCCTGTCCTCCGCGCCCCCGGCGGGCATCCCCGTACCGGGTGCCGCGCACCAGGTGTGCGGGCGCCCGCACGGCCGTGCGGGCGCATGCGCGAGAATGGGCCGGTGACCTCAGCGACTCGACAGCCCGGGCCCCGGACCGCAGCTCCCCTGCCGCCGCGGCTGATCGCCACCGACCTCGACGGCACACTGCTGCGCGACGACAAGTCGGTCTCCCCGCGGACGGTCGCCGCGCTGGCCGCCGCCGAGGAAGCGGGCATCGAGGTCTTCTTCGTCACCGGCCGCCCGGCCCGCTGGATGAACGTGGTCAGCGACCACGTCCACGGCCACGGCCTGGCGATCTGCGGCAACGGCGCCGCCGTGGTCGACCTGCACGGCAGCCCCGGCTCGCACCGCTTCGTCAAGGTCCGCGAGCTGGCCCGGGGCAACGCCCTGGACGCCGTGCGGCTGCTGCGCCGGGCCGCACCCGGCTCGGTGTTCGCCGTCGAGCAGACCTACGGCTTCCACCAGGAGCCGGCCTACCCCAAGCTGCACATGGAGACGCCGGACACCCTCCTGCCCGCCGAGGAGCTCCTCGCACCCGACGGCCCGGAGGCCGGCCAGCCGGTGCTCAAGATCCTCGCCTACCACCCCGACCTCGATCCCGACGCCTTCCTCACCCTCGCCCGCCTCGCGATCGGCGACCGTGCCACCGTCACCCGCTCCAGCCCCAGCGCCCTGCTGGAGATCAGCGGTCCCGGCGTCTCCAAGGCCAGCACGCTCGCCCTGTGCTGCGCCGAACGCGGCATCTCGCACGAGGAGGTCGTCGCCTTCGGGGACATGCCCAACGACGTGGAGATGCTGACCTGGGCCGGCCGCTCCTACGCGATGGGCAACGCCCACCCGGACGTCCTGGCCGCCGCCTCGGGCCGTACCGCCGCCAACAACGACGACGGCGTGGCGGTCGTCATCGAGCGGATGCTCGCCGAGCGCGCGGAACCGGGCCGGTAGCCCGGCACCGCCCCGCGCGGCGGGCCGCGTCCGCGACGTGACCGGCCCTCACCGTGACCCCACGAGCGACTGCGTCCGCGTCTCGCGGCGCACCATCGCCCGCAGCGGCCCGTCGGCGACGGCCAGCTCCGCGTACGGGCCCCGCTGCACCACTCGGCCGGCGTCGAGCACGACCACCTCGTCCACGGCGTCGAGCCCCGCCAGCCGGTGGGTGATCAGCAGCGTCGTACGGCCCCGGGTGGCGGCCAGCAGGTCGGCGGTGAGCGCGTCCGCCGTCGGCAGGTCCAGGTGCTCGGCGGGCTCGTCCAGCACGAGGACGGGAAAGTCGGCGAGCAGCGCGCGGGCCAGCGCCAGCCGCTGCCGCTGCCCGCCGGACAACCGCGCGCCGTGCTCGCCGACCAGCGTGTCCAGTCCGTCCGGCAGGCCGTCCACCCAGTCCAGCAGCCGGGCCCGGGCCAGTGCGCCGCGCAGCTCGGCCTCGGTGGCGTCCCTCCTGGCCAGCAGCAGGTTCTCGCGCACGCTGCTGTCGAACAGGTGGGCGTCCTGCGCGCACAGGCCGACGAGCCGTCGCACGTCGTCCCCGGCCAGCGCGCGGGCGTCCACCCCGCCGAGCGTGTACGAGCCCGCCCGCAGGTCGAGGAACCGCAGCAGGGCGTGGGCGAGGGTGGTCTTCCCCGACCCGGACGGGCCCACCACGGCGATCCGGCGCCCCTGCGCCAGGGTCAGGTCCAGCCCGGCGAGGGCGTCCCGGTGCTGCCCCTCGTACCGGGCGTGCAGGCCCTTGACCACGACCGGGAAGGGGGACGCGGGGGCCCGCCGGGACCGCTGCGGCTCGCGCACCGGCTCCGGGGCGTCCAGCACCTCGTACACGCGCTCCGCGCTCCGCCGCACCCGCTGCCGGTAGCGCACGGCGAGCGGCAGCCCGAGTACGGCTTCGAACGCGGCCAGCGGGATGAGCACGACCACGGCCGTCGCCACTCCGCCGAGCCGTCCCCCGGCCACGGCCTGCGCGCCCAGGAACGCGCAGGCCGTGACGGTCAGTCCGGAGACCAGCGCGGTGAGTCCGTCACCGAGCGCGGTGGCGGTGGCCGCGCGCGAGGCGATCCGGGTGAGCGTGCGGTCGGCCTGCCGGGCCGCACCCGCACGTGCCGGCAGTGCACCGGCGACGGTCAGCTCGGCGGTCCCGGTGAGCAGATCGGTCACGCGGGTCGCGAGCAGTCCGCGGGCGGGCGCCAGCCGCCGCTCCGCGCGCCGGGCCGCAGCCGACGTGATCAGGGGAACACCGGCACCGGCCAGGAGGAGCCCCGCGCCGAGCGCGGCCCCCGCCGCGGGCAGCAGCCAGGCCGTGAAGGCGACCGACGCGGCCGAGACGGCCACCGCCACGCAGACCGGCAGCAGCCAGCGCAGCCAGTAGTCCTGGAGCGCGTCCACGTCGGCGACGAGCCGGGTGAGCAGGTCGCCGCGCCGGGTCGCCCGCAGCCCCGCGGGCGCCAGCCGTTCCAGCCGCCGGTAGACGGCGACCCGGGTGTCGGCCAGCATCCGCAGCACGGCGTCGTGCGACACCAGCCGCTCGGCGTACCGGAAGACGGCCCGCCCGATCCCGAAGGCACGGGTCGCCGTCACGGCCACCATCAGGTAGAGCACCGGCGGCTGCTGGGAGGCACGGGAGATCAGCCAGCCCGAGGTGGCCATCAGTCCGACGGCACTGCCGAGCGCCAGGCTCCCGAGCAGTGACGCGAGCAGAAGCCGCCCGCGCCGGGGGCCGGCCAGCGACCGCACCCGGTCGAGGACCCGCCGCGGAGGTGCCGCATCCCCGGCTCCGCCCCCGGCTCCGGCCGGTTCGTGAGCCTGCGCGGGGCGGGGGAGGGCGGGCCCGGACACGGCGGATGCCTCGGGAAGCACGGCGGAGGGGACGGTGACCGTGGGGGCGGGCGCCCGGGGGGCGGACACCCGGACAGGGGACGCGGGGGAGCCGGACGCCTGCGGGAGGTCCAGCCGCACCACGCGGTCCGCCGCCTCCAGCAGGGCCGGCCGGTGCACGACCAGCAGCACCGTGCGCCCCACGGCCAACCGCCGCACCGCCGCCACGATGTCGGCCTCCGTCGCTCCGTCCAGTGCGGCCGTCGGCTCGTCCAGCAGCAGTACGGGACGGTCGGCGAGGAAGGCCCGGGCGAGGGCGAGCCTCTGTCGCTGACCGGCGGACAACCCCGCCCCGTCCTCCCCGAGCACCGTGTCGGCTCCCCCGGGCAGCGCGTCCACGAACTCCAGCGCCCCCGCGTCCCGCAACGCCCGGCGTACGGCGGTGTCGTCGGCGTCGGGCCGGGCCAGCCGTACGTTCTCGGCGACGGTCCCGGCGAACAGGTGCGGGTGCTGCGGCACCCAGGCGATGTGCGAGCGCCACTGCTCCAGGTCGATGCCGGCGAGATCGGCTCCCCCGACCCGCACGCGGCCCCCGGTGGGCCGGACGAAGCCCAGCAGCACGCCGAGCAGCGTGGACTTGCCCGCGCCACTCGGCCCGACCAGCGCGACCGCCTCACCGGGTTGGACGGTGAAGGACACCTCGGTCACCGCATCCGCCGAGCGGCCGGGGTAACGCACCGTCACACCGTCGAAGGAGAGGGCGCCAGCGGGCACCGCGCCGGTCCCGGACGCCGGGAGCGGCGTCTCCAGGACGGTGAAGACTTCCTCGGCCGCGGCGAGACCCTCCGCGGCGGCGTGGAACTGGGCGCCCACCTGGCGCAGTGGCAGGTAGGCCTCGGGCGCCAGGACCAGGATGACCAGGCCGGTGTACAGGTCCATGTCCCCGCGCACCAGCCGCATGCCGATCGTCACCGCGACCAGGGCGACCGACAGCGTGGCGAGCAGCTCCAGCGCGAAGGAGGAGAGGAACGCGATCCGCAGGGTGCGCAGCGTGGCCTGGCGGTATTCGCCGGTGATGCGACGGATGGAGTCGGCCTGCGCCTTGGCCCGGCCGAACACCTTCAGTGTGGGCAGACCGGTGACCACGTCCAGGAAGTGGCCGGACAGCCGGGACAGCAACCGCCACTGGCGGTCCATCCGGGACTGGGTGGCCCAGCCGATCAACACCATGAAGAGCGGGATCAGCGGCAGGGTGGCGACGATGATCGCGGCCGACACCCAGTCCTCGGTGACGATCCGCGCCAGCACCGCGACCGGAACGACCACCGCGAGCCCCAGCTGCGGGAGGTAGCGGGAGAAGTAGTCGTCGAGGGCGTCCACTCCCCGCGTGGCCAGGGTGACCAGCGAACCGGTCCGCTGGCCGCTCAGCCAGCCCGGGCCGAGCGCCGCCGCCCGGTCCAGGAGCCGTCCGCGCAGTTCGGACTTCACCGCCGCGCCGGCCCGGTGGGCCGCGAGTTCGGTGAGCCAGGAGACCAGCGCACGGCCCGTCCCGACGGCCGCCAGCAACAGCAGGGGGGTGGCCAGGCCACCGGCCGACCGGCCGTGCTGGAAGGCGCCGACCACCACGTCGGCGATGAGCATCGCCTGGGCGATGACCAGTCCTGCGCCGATCGCGCCCAGGACGACGACGGCCGCCAGGAAGAGACGGGTGGCCCGGGCGTAGCGGAGGAGACGGGGGTCGATTGGTTTCACGTGAAACACGCCCTTCGGTCCGAGGAGGGTGTTTCACGTGAAACGTCGTGGTTCATCGTGCGACACCCTCGTCGTGGGACTCAGTGCGCGGTGCCGGCGGCAGCGTCGGAAGCGATGTGCTGCGTACCGATCCGCTTGCGGAACACCCAGTAGGTCCAGCCCTGGTAGAGCAGGACGAGGGGTGTGGCGATCGCCGCGCACCACGTCATGATCTTCAAGGTGTACGGCGTCGACGAGGCGTTGGTGACCGTCAGACTCCAGTCGCGGTTCAGCGTCGACGGCATGACGTCGGGGAAGAGCGACAGGAACAGCATGGCGACGGCCGCCACGATGGTGACGCCCGAGAGGGCGAACGCCCACCCCTCACGTCCCGTGCGGTTGGCCACCAGTGCGAGCACCAGGGCGGCGACCGCCGCGACCAGGGCCACCATGCTCTTGCCGTCACCCGTGTCGATCTGCGTCCACAGCAGGAAGAGGAGGGCCAGGGCCGCGGTGACGATGCCGACCCGCTGCGCCAGCCTCCGCGCGCGCGACCGGATGTCCCCCATCGTCTTGAGTGCCGTGAACACCGCACCGTGGAAGGTGAACAGAGTGAGCGTCACCAGCCCGCCCAGCAGCGCGTAGGGGTTCAACAGGTCCCCGAGGCCGCCGACGTAGGTGAAGTGCTGGTCGATCTTGACGCCCCGGACGATGTTCCCGAACGCCACGCCCCACAGGAACGCCGGGATCAGCGAGGTCCAGAAGATCGTCGTCTCCCAGTTGCGCTGCCAGTTCTCCTCGGGCCGCTTCGCCCGGTACTCGAAGGCCACACCGCGCAGGATCAGGCAGACCAGGATGGTCAGCAGGGGCAGGTAGAAGCCGGAGAAGAGGGTGGCGTACCACTCGGGGAAGGCGGCGAAGGTCGCGCCGCCCGCCGTGAGCAGCCACACCTCGTTGCCGTCCCAGACGGGCCCGATGGTGTTGATCAGTACCCGCCGCTCGGGCCGGTTCCGGGCCAGCAGCTTGGTGAGGATGCCGACCCCGAAGTCGAAGCCCTCCAGGAAGAAGTAGCCGGTCCACAGGACGGCGATGAGGACGAACCAGACGTCGTGCAGTTCCATGACTGTTCCCTCGGCCTAGTAGGAGAAGGCCATTGGCTTGTCGGCGTCACGGATGTCGCCGCCGATCTTCGCGGGCGGGTTGAGGTCGGCCTCGGTCAGCTCGGGCGGGCCGGCCTTGACGTACTTCGCGAGCAGCTTGACCTCGACGACGGCGAGGACGGCGTACAGCGCGGTGAAGACGAGCATCGAGGTGAGGACCTCGCCCTGGGAGACGCCGGGGGAGACCGCGTTCCGGGTCTGCAGGACGCCGTAGACGGCCCACGGCTGGCGGCCCGTCTCGGTGAAGATCCAGCCCCAGGAGTTGGCGATCAACGGGAAGGCCAGGGTCCACACCGCGATGCGCCAGTACCAGGAGGTGAACTTCGGGCCGAGCGCCTTGCTCTTGAACAGGACCAGGTGCGGTACTTCGTCGTCACCGACGCGCAGGTGCTGCGGCAGCAGGAACTTCCTGCGGGTCAGCCAGAGCCCAACAATGCCGAGGGCGAAGGAGGCCATGCCGAAGCCGATCATCCAGCGGAAGCCCCAGAAGGCGACCGGGATGTTGGGCCGGTAGTCACCGGGCCCGAACCTCTGCTGCTCGGCCTTGTTGACGTCGTTGATGCCGGGAACGTAGGAGTTGAAGTTGTCGTCGGCCAGGAAGGACAACAGACCGGGGATCTCCACGGCCACGCTGTTGTGGCCCTTCTCCACGTCGCCGTAGGCGAAGATCGAGAACGGCGCCGGCTCCTGGCCGTTCCACAGGGCTTCGGCGGCCGCCATCTTCATCGGCTGTTGCTTGAACATGACCTTGCCGAGCACGTCACCGCTGATCGAGGTGAGCAAGCCGGCGACGACGACGGTGACCAGGCCGAGCCGCAACGAGGTCTTCATCGCGCGGATGTGCTTCTTGCGCGCCAGGTGGTAGGCGGAGATGCCCACCATGAAGGCACCACCGGTCAGGAAGGCCGCGGAGAGGGTGTGGAAGGCCTGGGTGAGCGCGGTGTTCTGGGTCAGCACGGCCCAGAAGTCCGTCATCTCGGCGCGCCCCCTCGCCTTGTCGATCGTGTAGCCGACGGGGTGCTGCATCCAGGAGTTCGCCGCGAGGATGAAGTAGGCCGACAGCACCGTGCCGATCGAGACCATCCACATGCAGCCCAGGTGGATCTTCTTGGGCAGCTTGTCCCAGCCGAAGATCCACAGGCCGATGAAGGTCGACTCGAAGAAGAACGCGATCAGTGCCTCGAAGGCGAGCGGGGCACCGAAGACGTCACCGACGAAGCGCGAGTAGTCCGACCAGTTCATGCCGAACTGGAACTCCTGCACGATGCCGGTGACCACCCCCATCGCGATGTTGATCAGGAACAGCTTGCCCCAGAACTTCGTCGCCTTGAGGTACTTCTCCTTCTCCGTGCGCACCCAGGCGGTCTGCAGCCCGGCCGTGAGGGCGGCCAGGGAGATCGTCAACGGGACGAACAGGAAGTGGTAGACGGTGGTGATGCCGAACTGCCAGCGCGCCAGTGTCTCCGGCGCCAGAGCCAGGTCCACGTCGTCACTCTCCTCACTTCGCCGTGGTACAGCGGCGTTTTGCTCCCGTTCGTCACACCCAAGCACGACAATCGGGACGCGCTTGTGAACGCGTTCACATTCACAAGCTATTATGGCGCACGACTTTTCGGTACTGGAACGGGGGGGCGGGCAGAAGCTCCTGGGTCTCCGCGTCAAGATCTCGACGGCGCTCTCACCACGTGGTGGGGCTGCATACGACGCAGCCGCAAATCCCCTGGCTACAGGGTCGGCGCTGACGGAAACGCTGCCGCCAGCCTCCTCGCGCACGTCCGGCGCGAGGAGGACCGCTCGGCACAGATGTGTCCCGTTTCACGTGAAACGGGCGCCAGGCGGACGGGGGGCCGGGCACGGTGGCCTTCCGGCCCGAGACACGCGGACGGGGACGCCGGCGGTCAGAAGACCGCGCGCCACGGCGGCCCCGCACCCGGAAAACCGAAGAACGAGCAGTGCTACAGCTCCTTGCGGAACTCCTCCGCCGCCTTCAGGAAGATGTCGTTCGCCTCGGTCTCCCCGACCGTCACCCGCACGCCCTCACCCGCGAACGGCCGGACGACGACACCGTGCTCCTCACAGGCCGACGCGAACGCGACCGTGCGCTCCCCCAGCCGCAGCCACACGAAGTTGGCCTGGGTCTCGGGCACCGTCCAGCCCTGGGCGCGCAGAGCATCGACCACACGCGTGCGCTCGCACACCAGGGAGCCGACCCGGCCCAGCAACTCGTCCTCGGCCCGCAATGAGGCGATCGCCGCTTCCTGCGCGAGCTGGCTCACCCCGAACGGCACCGCCGTCTTGCGCAGCGCCGCCGCCACCGGCTCATGGGCGATCGCGAACCCGACGCGCAGCCCGGCCAGCCCATAGGCCTTGGAGAACGTGCGCAGGACACACACGTTCGGCCGCTCCCGGTACAGCTCGACGCCGTCGGGCACCTCGGGGTCGCGGATGAACTCTCGGTAGGCCTCGTCCAGCACCACCAGCACGTCGCCGGGCACCCGGTCGAGGAATCGTTCCAGCTCCGCCCGTCGCACCACTGTGCCGGTCGGGTTGTTGGGATTGCAGACGAAGATCAACCGCGTCCGGTCGGTGATCGCGTCCGCCATCGCGTCCAGGTCGTGCACCTCGCCCGGCGTGAGCGGCACCTGAACCGGCCGGGCGCCACTGATCTGCGTGATGATCGGATACGCCTCGAAGGACCGCCAGGCGTAGATCACCTCGTCGCCGGGCCCGCTGGTGGCCTGGATCAGCTGCTGGGCGACACCCACCGAACCGGTCCCGGTCGCCAGGTGGGCGAGCGGGACGCCGAAGCGCTCGGACAGCTCGGTCATGAGCCCGGTGCAGGCCATGTCCGGGTAGCGGTTGAACTCGCAGGCGGCCGCGGTGACGCTCTCCAGTACCCCCGGCAGCGGCGGATAGGGGTTCTCGTTGGAGGACAGCTTGTAGGCGACCGGTCCGCCGGCCGCGGCGGCCCTGCCCGGCTTGTAGGTGGGGATACCCTCCAGCTCGGCGCGCAGCTTCGGGTTCATCTCGCTCACCGCAGTCCTCCTCGCGACCACCGGCGGCCCGTCGACACCGCCAGCATCCAATACTCCACACCTTATGAGGATTGGGCTCCCGTGCGAACAGGTGCGGAGCGGCGGAAGTGGAACCCCGCCCCTTCGCCGGGGCATCACGGGCATCACCGCACGAAGGCGTACGTATCCGGGGGCGCTCCCTACATATATCTACGCGCCGGTGATTCACGCCGTGGCGCGCGTCCCTCGTGCAGGTGAGTTGAGACCTCTTCGAAACATCGGACACTTGGCAGGCCGACGCGCGTCGACACGCTATTTCTTGCCACTGAAACGATCAATTACCTTTATTTCTAAGGTAGTTGACCCCAGACAGCCTTGCAGAAACGTACCTGTCAATGCGTGCGTATGCGTCCGCACCACCCCACCGCATGAGCCCTACTATCGGCTCGCCATGACAGCAGCAGGGAAGCACCAGGTGAGCCGCGCGGAAACCTCACGTCGAGGCAGCCGGCCGGGCCGGGCGGGCATCAGGGACGTGGCCGCCGCCGCCGGGGTCTCCATCACGACCGTCTCCGACGCCCTCAACGGCAAGGGCCGGCTCCCGGACGCCACCCGGCGCCACGTCCGCGAGGTCGCCGACCGGCTGGGGTACCGCCCCTCGGCCGCTGCCCGCACCCTCCGTACCGGCAAGTCGGGGCTGATCGGCCTGACCGTGACGACGTACGGGGATGAACCTTTCACCTTCACGGAGTTCGCCTACTTCGCCGAGATGGCCCGGGCCGCCACCTCCGCCGCGCTCGCCCGCGGCTACGCCCTGGTCATCCTGCCCGCGACCTCCCGCCACGACGTGTGGTCCAACGTCGCCCTGGACGGCACGGTCGTCATCGACCCCTCGGACCAGGACCCGGTGGTGAGCGAACTCGTCCGGCAGGGCCTCCCCGTCGTCTCCGACGGACGCCCGGCCGGCGCGCTCCCGGTCACCGCCTGGGTCGACAACGACCACGAGGCCGCCGTCCTCGACATCCTCGACCACCTCGCCGACGCGGGCGCCCGCCGGATCGGCCTGCTCACGGGCACGACGACGGACACGTACACCCACCTGTCGACCACCGCCTACCTGCGCTGGTGCGAACGCGTGGGCCAGGAACCGGTTTACGAGGCCTACCCCGCGCACGATCCCTGCGCGGGCGCCGTCGCCGCCGACCGGCTGCTCGCCCGCCCCGACCGCCCGGACGCCGTCTACGGCCTGTTCGACCCCAACGGCACCGACCTGCTCGCCGCCGCCCGCCGCTACGGTCTGCGCGTGCCGGACGACCTGCTGCTGGTGTGCTGCAGCGAGTCCACGGTGTACGCCAGCACCGAGCCGCCCATCACCACGCTCTCCCTGAAGCCCCGCCGCATCGGCACCGCGGTGGTCCAGTTACTGATCGACGCCATCGAGGGCGTGGACTCGGACCGACCGGTCGAGCAGGTGATACCGACCGAACTGATCGTGCGCACCTCGTCCCAGCGACGTCCGCCCCGCACGACGGTCAGCCCACCCCGCGCACCGGAGCGGGGATAGGCCGGGCCGCCTGAGCGGCCCGGGCCGCACGGATGACCGGGCCCCGCACAGGTGGCCGGGGCGTCCGAGCGGACCGGGCCCGGACGGCCGGACGCCCCCGTGCAGGGCGCTGCGGGAGTCGCACGCCGAAGTCCCGGGACCCTCTCGCCCCGGCGCGGAGGGGACCACGGGGAACCGGTCGGCCCGTGCGGACGGCGTCCACCGGTACCGCGGTGCCCGGCGGGTGCACGGATACCGGCTCGGTGCGGCCCACCGGACACGGTCCGAGCCGTCCGGCGGAGTGCCGCGGCCCTGCCCGGCCCGGCCCGTCCGGGCAGGGTGTTGCGACCCGCCCGCAGTGGCCCGGGACCGCCGGTCACCCGCCGGCCACCCGGCGCGGTCCGCAGGCCCGGTGTCCCCACCGCCCGACACGTGGCCGCCGCCACGCGCGGTTCCGGGCACCCCGGAACCGGTCGGCGCACCACCCCCCGTACAGTCGACGGGTGACGGACAGTCGGTCGAAGCACTGCCCAAACAGGGCGAAAGCCACGGTGAACTGGAGTCTCGCTCCGATTCACCACCCCTGGGTCATCACACGGCGCGACGAGCGTTCCTATGATGGGCCCCACGACACCGCGGGCCGCTGCGACCAGGCAGTCCGAAGCGGTGCAGATGCGGCGCGATGGTGGAGGGGTCGATGACTCAGGGGGCCGGTCAGGGACCCGAGGTGGAGCGGACGGCGACGCTGCGCGACTTCCGGGTGCCCGCGTACGTCCACGAGACCGGTCCGTACGTCCACAGCACCCACCCCGGCGACACCGTCCCGCCCGTGGACGAGGCCTACCCCGACGGCTACACCCCCACCCAGCGCGACCTGCCCGTCATCAACCGCGGTGACACGCTCCAGGTCCCCGTCGAACCGGTCCCCGCCCCCCGGCCGCGCAGCCCGCCACGGGCCCCGGCCCGCTGTACGTCGTCGGTGACGTCCACGGTTACCTCGACGAACTGATGACCGCCCTGCGGGACAAAGGGCTGATCGACGCCGCGGGCCAGTGGTGCGCGGGCACCAGCCGGCTGTGGTTCCTCGGCGACTTCACCGACCGCGGCCCGGACGGCATCGGCGTCATCGACCTGGTGATGCGGCTGTCCGCCGAGGCCGCCGCGGCCGGCGGCTACTGCAAGGCCCTCATGGGCAACCACGAACTGCTGCTCCTCGGTGCCAAGCGGTTCGGCGACACCCCCGTCAACTCCGGCGCGGGCACCGCCACCTTCCAGGCGGCCTGGTTGCTCAACGGCGGCCAGAAGGCGGACATGGACCGCCTCCAGGACCACCACCTGCAGTGGATGGCCCGTCTCGACGCCGTCGAGGAGGTCGACGGCTACCTGCTCCTCCACTCCGACACCACCGCCTACCTCGACTACGGCGACTCGATCGAGGCGGTCAACGACACCGTCCGCGAAGCCCTGACCCGCAATGACGCGGACGAGGTCTGGGATCTGTTCCGCAAGTTCACCAAGCGCTTCTCCTTCCGCGACGAGGGCGGCGCCGACGCCGTTCGCTCCCTCCTCGATACGTACGGCGGCGCCCGTGTCGTTCACGGCCACAGCCCCATTCCCTACCTGCTCGGCGAAGTCGGTTCCGAGGAAGGCGAGGAAAGCGCCGGACCCGTCGTCGAAGGCCCGCACGTCTACGCCGACGGGCTCGCCATCGCCATGGACGGCGGCGTGACCATGGCCGGGAAACTGCTGGTCCAGCAACTTCCACTGGACGACTGAACGTTCACCGGTCCGTACCGGCCACCGACCGGGCCGTACCGGCCCGGTCGGTGGCCGATATGCAATTCACGCAATCCCCTGTCACCGTGCGCCGTCACGGCTCTACCATCGGCTTGTCCGTGGCAGGTTCCCCTCCGTTCCTGCCCGACGGCTCGCCGTCGGGCGAGCCCCAGCCCCACGGCGCACCGGGGGATGCACATGAACAGTGTTCCGCAGCATCTGCTGAGCGAGGACCGCCGGGAACTCGAGCGGCTCCTCGACGAGGCGCTGCGCTCCGCACCGCACCGGCCCGAACTGGCCGCTGTCGGGCGGCGGCTCAGTCCCGGGCAACTACGCGCCATGGCGCTCGGCGCCACCGAGCTGATCACGGCGGCCGCGGCGACCGAGTACCAGCACTACGTCGAGGTCCGCGGACAACTGCGCCGTCCGGCCCCTTCCGTCTCCTCCACCGCCCACGCCCCCGCCCCCACGCAGACGGGCCCGGGGACGCCGGACCCCGTCACCGCCCTCGGCGGACCCGCCGGGGCCACCGGCGCCGGTGCCCTGGCCGTCATGGCGGTCCTGGCCCCCGTCCTCGCCGGCACCGCAGCCGTGATCTTCCTGCTCGTCGGTTACCTCCTGAAGGCGCTGGAGCCCCACCAGGCCTTCGCCCGGACCCTGCTCACCGCCGGATGGGTCTTCGGCGCCGTGGCCGCGGTCGCGATCCTCGTGGCCGGTGCCGGGCTGCTGCTCACCGCCCTGCGCAACGGAGCCTCGGCCGAGGCCGTGGACCACGACCAGGCGAGCCACGAGGTGGCCAGGGCGAGGGAGGCCTGGCGGGAGGCCCTGCTGGAGCGGGGCATCCTGCCGTTCCTGCAGGACGCACTCGCCCAGCCCGGTGCGGACGCCCCGCACCGCACGGGCCCTTCCGCACCAACCGGCCGGATGCCCCGCCTGGGCTACGGCCGCCCCGGCTTCAGCAGCCCCGAGAAGGGCTCGGCCTCCCGCCCGAGCTTCACCGGGCCGGACTACACGAGCCCCGACTTCGGCGGCCCGGAGCACCAGCCGGAATAGCCCGCCGCCCGCCGGACCACGGCTGCGCGGTCACTGCGGCCTGCCCGCGACTTGCGCCCCGTCAAGGGGTGTCACGAGCCCGGACCAGCCGTGCGGCGCCACCCCGGCCGACCGCAGTTGCGCGGCGGGGGGCGGCACGCGTCTCACTCGGTGATCGGCAGATAGACCCGGTTGCCCGCGGCCGCGAACTCCTTCGACTTCTGCGCCATGCCCTCCTCGATCTCCACCCGGCTGCCGCCGTGTTCGCGCCGGATGTCCTGCGAGATCTTCATCGAGCAGAACTTCGGCCCGCACATGGAGCAGAAGTGGGCCGTCTTGGCGGGCTCGGCCGGCAGCGTCTCGTCATGGAACTCCCTGGCCGTGTCCGGGTCCAGGGCGAGGTTGAACTGGTCCTCCCACCGGAACTCGAACCGGGCGTCGGACAGCGCGTCGTCCCACTCCTGCGCACCCGGGTGCCCCTTGGCCAGGTCGGCTGCGTGAGCGGCGATCTTGTAGGTGATGACACCGGTCTTGACGTCGTCCCGGTTGGGCAGGCCCAGGTGCTCCTTGGGCGTGACGTAACAGAGCATCGCCGTGCCCCACCAGGCGATCATCGCCGCACCGATGCCGGAGGTGATGTGGTCGTAGGCCGGGGCGATGTCGGTGGTCAGCGGGCCGAGCGTATAGAACGGAGCTTCATCACAGATCTCCTGCTGAAGGTCGATGTTCTCCTTGATCTTGTGCATCGGGACGTGACCGGGGCCCTCGATCATCGTCTGTACGTGAAAACGCCTGGCGATCCGGTTGAGTTCCCCGAGGGTGCGCAATTCGGCGAACTGCGCCTCGTCGTTGGCGTCCGCGATGGAGCCGGGCCGCAGGCCGTCGCCCAGCGAGTACGTGACGTCGTAGGCGGCGAGGATCTCGCAGAGTTCCTCGAAGTTCTCGTACAGGAACGACTCCTTGTGGTGCGCCAGGCACCACGCGGCCATGATCGAACCACCGCGCGAGACGATGCCGGTCTTGCGGTTGGCGGTGAGCGGCACATACGCCAGGCGTACGCCCGCATGGACGGTCATGTAGTCCACGCCCTGCTCGGCCTGCTCGATGACCGTGTCCTTGTAGATGTCCCAGGTCAGTTCCTCGGCCTTGCCGTCGACCTTCTCCAGCGCCTGGTAGAGCGGCACCGTGCCGATGGGGACGGGGGAGTTGCGCAGCACCCACTCGCGGGTGGTGTGGATGTTGCGGCCGGTGGAGAGGTCCATGACCGTGTCGGCGCCCCAGCGGGTCGCCCAGGTCATCTTCTCGACCTCCTCCTCGATGGAGGAGGTGACCGCGGAGTTGCCGATGTTGGCGTTGACCTTCACCAGGAACCGCTTACCGATGATCATCGGCTCGATCTCCGGGTGGTTGACGTTGGCCGGCAGCACCGCGCGGCCCGCCGCGATCTCCTCGCGCACCACCTCGGGAGCGACGTTCTCGCGGATGGCCACGTACTCCATCTCGGGCGTGACCTCGCCCCGGCGCGCGTACGCGAGCTGTGTGACCGCGCGGCCGTCGCACCCGCGCCGGGGCTGGCGCGGGCGTCCGGGGAACACGGCGTCCAGATTGCGCAGGCCACCGCGCGGCGAGGTGTGCTTGATGCCGTCGTCCTCGGGACGGACGGGACGGCCCGCGTACTCCTCGGTGTCGCCGCGGGCGATGATCCAGTTCTCCCGCAACGGCGACAGGCCCCTGCGGACATCGGTGTCGACGTGTGGATCGGTGTACGGGCCGGATGTGTCGTACAGGGTGACCGACTGACCGTTGGTGAGGTGCACCTGACGAACCGGCACGCGCATGTCGGGGCGCGAACCCTCGACATACGCCTTGTGCCAGCCGATGGACCTCCCGACCTCCCCCTTCGAGGAAGCGTCCGGCGAGCCGGCCACCGCCCCGTTCGCCGATCCGTTCACCGATCCGTTCACCGTGTCCTGAGTGGAGACAGGCGTGTGTGCGTCCTTGTTGGTCATGAGACCTACTCCCTACGCCGGCATTACCCGGTAACAGGTTCGGCGGTCGACGCAGCGGTTTCCGTCTGCCGATGTTCCGCGGAATCCAGTTCCACGTGAAACATTGCAATACGGAGGTCAGCGCCCTCTCAGCCCGGTGCTCCGAGCTCCCGCGTGTGCAAAGGTGCCCCCACGCTAGCGTCATTGCTGGCGCGGTGAACAGAGGGCCCCTGTCGTTCTTGCGATGATCGGTCGGTGACCACGATGGAGCAGTACCCGTACCCGCCCTCCGAGCCGCCCCGCCAGGGCGGCTCCGGACAGGACGGCGGACACGGTCACGACCACGGACACGGCGGTCAGGAGAGCGGCGCCGGGCCGGGCCATTCGCACAGTCATGCCCATGGACCCGCCGCTCCGGTCTCCCAACACCTGCGCAAGGTCATCGCAGCGATCCTGATTCCGTTCACGGCGGCCGTCGTGGTGGGGCTGCTGGTGCTCTGGCCGGGCGGAGCCCCGTCCCACAAGCGGTCCGGTGTCGGCTTCGACCGCCAGACGCAGCAGGCCACGGTCACCCAGGTCGTCGCGGTGAGCTGCAAATCGGTCAACGCCTCAAGCGGTACTCCGACCGGTGACACCGCCACCGCCGAGGGCACCTCCGCGGTGGCGGAGGCGGACGGCACCTGCAAGAAGGCGACGGTCCGGGTCGACACCGGAGAGGACCGGGGCCGTGAGTTCACCGAGATCGTGCAACCCGATCAGACACGGCAGATGCACCAGGGTGAGAAGGTCGTGGTCGCCTACGAGCCCTCGGCGCCGAAGGACCTGCAGTACTCGGTCACCGACGTGAACCGGAAGTTCCCCATGGTGCTGCTCGCCGGCATCTTCGCGCTCGCGGTCGTGGTGGTGGGCCGCATCCGTGGCGTCATGGCGCTGGTCGCACTGGCCGTCAGCTTCCTGGTGCTGACCCTCTTCATCCTGCCGGCCATACTGCAGGGGTCGAACCCCTTGCTCGTGGCCGTCGTCGGATCGAGCGCGATCATGCTCATCGCGCTCTACATGTGCCACGGCCTGTCGGCGCGCACGTCGGTCGCTGTGCTCGGCACGCTGGTCTCCCTGCTGCTGATCGGCATCCTCGGCTCGGAGTTCATCGGCTGGGCCGCGCTCACCGGCAACACGGACGACAACACCGGTCTGATCCACGGGCTGTACCCGTCGATCGACATGAGCGGCCTGCTGCTGGCCGGCGTCATCATCGGTTCACTGGGCGTCCTGGACGACGTGACGGTGACCCAGACCTCAGCGGTCTGGGAGTTGCACGAGGCCAATCCGGCGATGGGCTGGCGCGGACTGTACCGGGCGGGCATCCGGATCGGCCGTGACCACATCGCGTCCGTGGTCAACACCCTCGTGCTCGCCTATGCCGGTGCGGCGCTCCCGCTGCTGCTGCTCTTCTCGATCGCGCAGAGCAGCGTGGGGACGGTGGCCAACAGCGAGCTGGTGGCGGAGGAGATCGTGCGCACGCTGGTGGGTTCGATCGGTCTGGTCGCCTCGGTACCGGTGACCACCGCACTCGCCGCGCTGGTGGTGGCGGCCGACCGTCCCGGACCGCCCGCGGCCGCCGGGGCGCAGCCCGCTCCGGCACGCGGGGGCAGGGGCCGGCGCCGGAAGCGGTGACCGGGGCCAGGGCCCTTTCGGAGCCAGGGTCCTTTCGGAGCCGTGCGCCGGGAACCTCTACAGGAGCGTTCCTGCACAGGTTCCACACGGTGCGCCGGAGCGCCCGGGCACCGCTGCCGTAACCTTCAGCCGGCGTTCTGCTCCTCGGCCAGGATGCGGTCCAGAGCCTCGTCGAGGTGGGCGTCGAAGTCCGCCAGCGCCCCCTCCTGACCGAGCGGTACGAGTTTGTCCGTGCGGTCGAGGAATGCCACGAGCGGCGGAGCCGAGGAGCGGAACAACGCCTGGTCGCTGCCGACCTGGAGCCGGATCAGCACCTCGCCCAGCACCTCCGCGTCGGCGGGGGCGATGTGCACGTCTCCCTCTCCGCACGGACGACCGACCCCGTCGACCAGCAACTCGCGACCGAACGCCCAGGTCACCGGGGCATCACCGGGCAGGTGGAAGGTCAGCCGCACGGCATAGGGATCGGAGGCCTCATAGCACAACTCCACGGGGATGCGGAAGGAGAGCTCCTCGGACACGAGAAAGCTCATCATGACCTCTGCCTGTACGGACTCACGCATCGCCTACCCCGTCGTATGACGTCGACTGGCCGGGATTGATCCCTGTGACCGAGTTCAATCTAGCTGAACGTATACACCAGATCACAAGGAGTGAGTTTTCAAATGCTGATAGAGAGCGTCAGCGCGCCCAGTTGCCGGCCGATCCCGGCCTGCAGCCGCCGGGCCGCGGGCAGCAGCCGGTCGGCGTGATGGGCGGGGAGGGAGAGCGCCATCGTGGCCGCCGTGGTGCCGACGGTGATCGGAACGGCTGCGCAGACCGTCCCCAGTGCGTACTCCTGGCGCTCCACCACCGGCTCCATGCGGGGCATCCTGGCCAGTCGCTGCAGCAGAGCGTGGTTGTCCCGCACGGTGTACGGCGTGAGGGACCGCACCGGGTAGCGGGCGAGATGGTCGCGCCGCGCGTCCTCGTCCAATTGGGAGAGCAGGCACTGCCCGATCGCGTGGGCGTGCCCCGTCTCGCGGAAGTCGGCCCACTCCTCGGCCGCGGGAGTCTCCCGCGAGTCGGAGACGCACCGGACCTCGATCTCGCCGTCCCGGTACATCGCGTAGTACACCGGCGCACCGATGAGATCGCGCCAGTGCGCGAGGGTGTCGGCCACCGTGCTGCGCCGCTTCTGCCGCGCTCCGCCGCTGCTCAGCCGTTCGGCCGCGTCACCGAGGAAGAACAGTCCCTTCTCGCGGCGCAGGTAGCCCTCGTGCACGAGCGTGCGCAACAGGTGGTAGGTGGTGGGCAGCGCCAGGCCGGTGACCCGGGCGAGTTGTTTGGCCGGGGCGCCGTACTCGTACGCGGCGACGGTCTCCAGCAGGCGCATCGCGCGCTGCACCGATCCGATGAGGGTCATGGCGTGCGGTCCGGGGACGGCCGCGGCCGGCGGCCGCTGCGCGGGAGGTGCGCAGGAGCGCGGCGGCGTGGGGGGTGCGTGGGATTCTGCCGGTGCGGTGTCGACCGTGGCCAAGGGGTCACTCCCGGAGCGAGGTGGGGCGGCCCGTGCGAGGAGACACGCGGGTGGGGGTGCGCCGCCCGCGGGGTCCCGGGCCCCGCGTGGGATTCGGACTCTAACGGCCCGCCACCGCGTGCAGACGGCCTGCCGGGGAAACTTCCCTCCCCCGGGGGAACCGGCGCCGTCCGTTACCGTTCGCCGGCTCCCGCCTCCCTCACCAGTCGCTGCGCGACCAGGAGTTGGACATGAACTTCCGCACGATGTAGATCAGTCCGCCGACCAGGGCGACGAAGACCAGCACCTTGAAGAGCAGGGCGATCACGAAACCGACCACGGTCGCTATCAGGCCGCCGAACACGACCAGGGCGATGACCGGCACCGCGACCCACTTCACCCACCACGGCAGCCCAGCGAAGATCGCTCGCATAGCCCTCGTCCTTTGCTCTCGGCGGCGTCCGCGGTCCTGCTCCGTGCTGTCGTGGACGCCGTTCTCGGTGTCTGCCTCGATGCTAGGACCGTCAGAGGTCCCGCGGGGGCGCCGTGTCCCCCGTCCTCCCCTGACCCGCCCCCTAGGGAACCCCGAGGCCGGGGCTCAGGCCTCGGGGGGAGAGAACACGACCAGGACCCGCAGGTCTTCGCTGATGTGGTGGAACTTGTGGGCGACTCCGGCCGGCACGTACACGACGCTGCCCCGCGCCACCTGAGTGGTCTCCAGACCGACCGTGATCGACGCCCGGCCGCTGACGACGAAGTACACCTCGTCCTGGTCGTGCGGCTTCTGCGGGTCATGCCCGCCCGCGTCGAGGGCGTACAGGCCGACCGACATGTTCCGCTCCCGCAGGAACTGGAGATAGGCCCCGTCGTTCGCGGCCCGCTCCGCCTCCAGTTCGTCCAGCCGGAATGCCTTCATCGCCGTCGCCCGCCCTTGCCTCACTGCTCACCGCCGCCCTGGTCTGCCACGATCAGACACATGAAGAATTTCGTAGTCAAGACGATCGCCAACGCCGGCGCACTGGCGGTCGCCGTGTGGCTGCTCGACGGGATCACTTTGACCGGTGACAGCACGGGCAAGGAGGTCGGTACGCTGATCGTCGTCGCGCTGATCTTCGGCCTGGTGAACTTCCTGGTCAAGCCGGTTCTGAAGGTGCTCACCCTCCCGCTGTTCATCCTGACCCTCGGGCTGATCACCCTGGTCGTCAACGCGCTGATGCTGCTGCTGACCTCCTGGGTGTGCGGCAAGTTCGACCTGAGTTTTCACGTGGAGGGCTTCTGGACGGCCGTGGCCGGCGGTCTGATCATTTCCATCGTCTCCTGGGTGCTGCACGTCGTCCTGCCCGACGAGGACTGAGCCGGCCATGACCTACCGCGTCTGCTTCGTGTGCACCGGCAACATCTGCCGTTCCCCGATGGCCGAATCCGTCTTCCGCGCCCGCGTCGCGGAGGCCGGTCTGAACGGCCTGGTCGAGGTCGACAGTGCGGGAACCGACGGCTGGCACGAGGGTGAGGGCGCCGATCCGCGCACCGTCTCGGTCCTCGAGGAGCACGGCTACGACAGCGAGCACGTCGCACGCCGGTTCCAGCCGTCCTGGTTCGGCCGTCTCGACCTCGTGATCGCCCTCGACACCGGCCACCTCAGGACCCTGCGCCGTCTCGCGCCCACCGAGGAGGACGCGCGCAAGGTGCTTCTGCTGCGCGCCCACGACCCCGCGGCCGGCGACGACCTCGACGTGCCGGACCCGTACTACGGGGGCCGTGACGGCTTTGAGGAGTGCCTTGAGAAGGTGGAGGCGGCGAGCAGCGGTCTGCTCGCCGCCATACGGGAACGACTGGAGGGACGGGCCGCATGAGCGACGCCACCAAGGACGCGGACCACACCGGCGACGGCACGCGCGCGGTGAGGGCAGGACTGCCCGAGCCGGTCAAGCACGAGCCGACCCTGCCCGGGCCCGTCTTCGCCGCCCACTTCCACCTGCCCGGCGAGGTGGCGGGACCGTACTCCTACGGCCGTGACGACAACCCGACCTGGACCCTGCTGGAGCGCGCCATCGGCGAGCTGGAGGCGCCGGGGCGGGACGATGTGGAGACGCTGGTGTTCGCCTCCGGCATGGCCGCGATCTCCTCCGTGATCTTCTCCCAGCTGCGTGCCGGTGACGCGGTCGTGCTGCCCTCCGACGGTTACCAGGTGCTGCCGTTGGTCCGCTCCCAGCTGGAGGCGTACGGCATCGAGGTGCGCACCGCGCCCACCGGGGACGACGGCCAGCTGGAGGTCCTCGACGGTGCGCGGCTGCTGTGGATCGAGTCGCCGTCGAACCCCGGGCTCGACGTGTGCGACATCCGCCGACTGGTGGAGGCAGCCCACGCGCACGGTGCGCTGGTGGCCGTCGACAACACCCTCGCCACCCCGCTGGGGCAGCGGCCGCTGGAGCTGGGCGCCGACTTCTCCGTGGCCAGCGGCACCAAGCAGCTGACCGGGCACGGCGATGTCCTGCTGGGCTACGTCACCGGCCGCGCCGGGGAGACCATGACGGCCGTACGCCGCTGGCGCAAGATCGTCGGGGCGATCTCCGGTCCCATGGAGGCGTGGCTCGCCCACCGCTCCATCGCGACGCTGCAGCTGCGCATCGACCGGCAGAACGCCACCGCCCTCGCGGTTGCCGAGGCACTGCGGCAACGGCCCGAAGTCTCCGGACTGCGCTACCCGGGACTGCCCGGTGACCCCGCGCACAAGATCGCCTCGCAGCAGATGCGCCGCTACGGCTGCGTCATCTCCTTCACCCTGCCCACGCGCGCGCGGGCCGAGCGTTTCCTCCAGGCGCTGCGCCTGGTGGAGGACGCGACGAGCTTCGGCGGAGTGCGCTCCACGGCCGAACGCCGTGGGCGCTGGGGCGGCGACGCGGTCCCGGAGGGCTTCATCCGCATGTCCGTCGGCGCGGAGGACCCCGAGGACCTGGTGGCGGACGTGCTGCGCGCACTCGACGAATCGGCCCGGTGACCGGTTGACACCCGCCCGGCCGGCCCGGGACGGTCCGAGCCTCCCCCTCGTGGCTCGGACCGCCTGCGGTTCGCCGGAGCAAGAGCCGCGACAACAAGGCTAGTTGACTCTTTGTCAGAGTCCAATCACGCTAGCGACAGGGGCCTATCGACTTATTTATGGTTGATGCCTGTCCGGGGCCGGAGGACGACGGAGAAGGGGGCGTGCCATGGATCTGGCCCTGCTGCGCACCTTCGTCACCGTGCACCGGGCCGGTTCCTTCACCCGCGCCGCCACCCTGCTGGGCCTGTCCCAGCCGACCGTCACCTCCCAGATCCGCACCCTGGAGCGCCAGCTCGGCCGCCCACTGTTCCTGCGGCAGGCTCGCGGGGTGATCCCCACGACCATCGGCGACGAACTCGCCCACAAGGCCGCGCCGTACCTCGACGCACTGGTGGAGATAGCCGAGGGCGGTCTGGACGACGAGTTCTCGTCGCGGACACTGCATCTCGCCGGTCCACCGGAGTTCACCGCCGAACGGGCCCTGCCCGTCCTCACCGGGCTGACCGGCGAGGACGGGCAGGGCCTTGCGCTGCGCGTCTCCTTCGGCACCGCCGAAGAAGTGCTGGAAGGCCTGGCCGCCGGACGCCACGACCTGGCCATCAGCACGGCCCGGCCGCGCGGCACGCTGCTGACCGCCAACCCGCTCTGCGACGAGGAGCACGTACTGATCGCCGCCCCGCGCTGGGCCGAGCGGATCGATACGGGGACCCTGCACCTCAAGGGGGCGCCCGCACTGGAGCGCCTTCCCCTCATAGAGGTCCACGAGTCGCTGCCCTTCGTCTCCCGCTACTGGGCCTCCGTGTTCGACGCCCGTCCCACCGCTTCGGGCACGGTCATCGTCCCCGACCTGCGGGCAGTCCTCGCTTGTGCGGTCGCCGGTGCCGGGCTGGCCGTGCTGCCCCGTTACCTGTGCGTCCCCGGGCTCGAACGTGGCGAGATCATGACGCTGCACAACCCCCCGGTACCCCCGCTGCGCACCTACTTCCTCGTAGCACGCACCGGCACGCTCGCCCTGCCGCACATAGCGCGGGCGCACGAGTACCTCCAGGGAGCAGCCGTCGGCTGGGACTAGGTCCCCGACCTGGTCTTCACTCGCTGCACTCACGTGATGACACTTTTGCGATGTTTCACGTGGAACCAGCCGGGCCACATTTCTCCCATGACCGTCCGAGCCGTGGTCAAGCGCACCGCCCGTGCCGTTCTCCTGGACGGTAACGACCTGATTCTGATCAAGCGCACCAAGCCGGGCATCGATCCCTACTGGGTCACCCCCGGTGGCGGGGTCGAACCCGGCGACACGACCGTCGTCGATGCCCTGCACCGCGAGGTGGACGAGGAACTCGGTGCCAAGATCACCGATGTGGTGCCCTGTTTCGTGGACACCGTGGAGCACATCGGTGAGGACGGCGGCACGTCCGGCGTGAAAGTGCAGCACTTCTTCGTCTGCCGACTGGAGTCCATGGACCCGTCACTGCGCCATGGCCCCGAGGTGGACGAGCCGATCGGCGACTACGAAATCGTTCGAATCCCGTTCACCCGGGTCGGCATCGCCTCCGTCCACCTGGTGCCGCTGTCCCTTCGGCACTACCTGGACGGCAACATCGAGGGCGTCCGCGCCATGCACGCCCCCGACCTCGGTTAGGCACCCAGCGCGCTAGGGCCCACCGGTGCGACGTTTCACGTGAAACATCCACGGTCGCCGTGGCCACGTTGCGCGTACCTGGCCACAGCTTGACCAAAAGCATCTGCGTACCGATCGAGACAGGTGGGCGACCGGGCACTGGTCGGACAGCCTGACCTGCGTGCCGACCCCTCCCCCGCTGCTCCGCCCGTCCGCCGTCTCACGCTGCGCGATCTCACAGCCTGCGCCGACCTGTCCGAAGACCGGGGGTGGCCACGCGAGGAGCACAAGTGGGGCTTTCTTCTGGCAGCCGGCAAGGGATACGGCATCGATGACCCCGACGGCGGGCTCGTCGCCGCGTGTGTCGTCACGGAGTACGGCTCCTGGGAGCGGCTGGATCTCGCTGCCGTCGGCATGGTCCTGGTGGCCGCTCGTCATGCCCGCCGGGGCATCGGACGCCGCCTGATGCGCCATGTCGTATCGATCATGGGCACCACACCGCTGACTCTGTATGCCACCCCCCAGGGACGGCCGCTCTACGAGGAGCTGGGCTTCAAGGTCACGGGTCGGGCGGGGATGCTGCGCGGGCGCTTCACTCCGGGCGGGCCGGAACTCCGGGTGACCACACGGGCCGCCACCGCGGAGGACCTGCCCTCGATCCTCCGCCTGGACGAAGAGGTCTTCGGCGCCGACCGCACTCCCCTCGTCACCCGGCTGCCCGCCTTCGCCGATCTGTTGCGCGTGGCCGAGGACGGTGACCGGCTCATCGGTTACACCGCTGCCTGGCCCAACATGGATACCCATGTCGTGGGCCCTCTGATCGCCCGTGACCTGGAGACGGCCAAAGCCCTCATCGCCTCGCTCGCCTCCCGTACGGATCGCCCGTTGCGCACCGACATCGACGTACGTCACGCGGAGCTGCTGACGTGGGCGAAGGCCCGAGGCCTGACATCCGTCGCCGTCAACACCGTGATGAGCTGCGGCATCACCGACCTGCCGGAAGACTGGACGCGACGCTTCGCGCCGTTGACGGTGGCCTCGGGCTGAGCGCCCGCACGGCGAACGCCGGCCCCCGCTTCCCGGCGGGGGCCGGCTTCGTGGCCGGCCCCGATGCGGTCAGACGAGCGCCTGCACGGCCGCGGTGGCGAAGCCGTGGTCCTGCTCCGGCATGCCACCGCCGACGCCGATCGCGCCGATCAGGCGTCCGCCCCGGTGGACCGGGAGACCGCCCGCAATGAACAGCAGGGGCTTGTCGAGGGCCGTGGGCAGCGTGTGGAAGAGCCCACCGGGCTGAACGGCCTCCACGAGGTCGGCGGTGGCCGTGTCCAGCTGCAGCGCCGTGTAGGCCTTGCGGGTGCTGGTCTCGCCCGAGATCAGGACGGCGCGGTCGTCCCTGCGGAAGGCGAGGAGGTGACCGCCTGCGTCCAGAACGGTGATGCTGACGGTGACTCCCGCGTCCTCGGCCGTACGGCGGGCCGTGGCGACGAGCCGCTCGGCGTCCTCGATGGTGAGGGGGGCGGCAGGGGTGACGCTCATGGCGGGTTCTCCTTGGGTGTTACCGGGGTGACGGGTGCTGTAGGGACGGCTCAGTGGTGGACCGGGGTCTGCTGCCCGAAGGGGGCCGCGGCTCCGGGCCCGTCCCCACGGCGCTCCAAGGAGGCCGAGAGGACGGCGAGGATCAGGGCGGCCGCGGCGAGGGCAGCGCCGACCCAGTTGGGGGCGGTGTAGCCGAAGCCGGCTGCGATCACCATGCCGCCGAGCCAGGCGGAAAGGGCGTTGCCCAGGTTGAAGGCTCCGATGTTCACGGCGGACGCGAGTGTGGGGGCGCCGTGCGCCTGGTCCAGGACGCGCTTCTGCAGGGGCGGGACGGTCGCGAAACCGAGAGCGCCGATCAGGACGATGGTCACGGCGGCTGCGATCCTGTTGTGCGCGGTGAGCGTGAAGAGCGCGAGGACGACGGCCAGGGCGCCCAGGGAGACATACAGCATCGGCATCAGGGCGCGGTCGGCGAATTTGCCGCCGATGAGGTTGCCGCCCACCATCCCGAGGCCGAACAGGACGAGCAGCCAGGTGACCGAACCGTCGGCGAAGCCGGCGATGTGGGTCATCATCGGCGCGATGTAGGTGATGGCGGCGAAGACACCGCCGAAGCCGAGGACGGTCATCGCCATGGCGAGCAGAACCTGGGCGTTCTTGAAGGCGGCCAGTTCGTGACGCAGGTGTACGCCCTCCGGCTTGGGAAGGTCGGGCACCAGCTTGGCGATACCCGCGAGACCGACGACCCCGAGTCCGGCGACGATGCCGAAGGTGACGCGCCAGCCGACGTCCTGTCCGATGAGCGTGCCCAGCGGGACGCCCACGACGTTGGCGACGGTCAGCCCGGTGAACATCATGGCGATGGCGCCGGCCTTCTTGTCGGGAGCCACCAGCTCGGCCGCGACGACCGAGCCGATGCCGAAGAAGGCGCCGTGGGCGAGGGAGGCGATCACCCGTCCTATCAACATGATCGCGAAGGCAGGGGCCACGGCGGAGAGCAGGTTTCCGGCGATGAACAGGCCCATCAGCAGCATCAGCATCCGCTTGCGCGAGACCTTGGTGCCGAGCACGGTCATCAGCGGGGCACCGATCACCACGCCGAGGGCGTATCCGGTCACGAGCAGGCCCGCGGTGGGGATGGAGACCCCGAAGTTGTCCGCGACCTCGGGCAGCAGGCCCATGATCACGAACTCGGTCGTGCCGATTCCGAAGGCCCCGATCGCGAGAGCCAGAAGCGCGAGAGGCATGAGGAGTAACACCTTCCCAGACGATTGCAGGAGCCCTTTGGGTGCGTTCACAATAATTGCATACGCGGGATAAGTGCAACCGCTAGATATTGCGTGCGTGCTCTATCCTTGAGTCACCCGCTCCGGGACGGAGGAGGAACGCCCATGACAGCGACGGATCCCGCGCTCACCGCCCTAGCCCAGAGCTGGTGCGCCCTCTCCCTGCTGCACGGGAGGATCGAGGCGCACATCGAGCGCGCCCTGCAGGCGAAGCACGATTTGAGCGTGCGTGAGTACTCGCTGCTCGACGTACTCAGCCGGCAGCACGACGGGGAAGGCGGCCACCTGCAGATGAAGCAGGTCGCCGACGCGGTCGTCCTCAGCCAGAGCGCCACCACCCGCCTGGTGACCCGCCTGGAGGACCGCGGTCTGCTGGAGCGCTACCTGTGTCCCACCGACCGCCGCGGCATCTACACCAATGTCACCGAGGCAGGCCTGCGGCTCCTGGAAGAAGCACGACCCACCAATGACGCGGCCCTGCGCGAGGCCCTGGACGCGGCGGCCGGCAATCCCGACTTGGCTCCCCTGGTGCACGCGGTGGAGTCCCTGCACGTGCCCGCATAGGCTGCGGCCATGGGAGATCTTGGGATACGGCGTGCCACCGCAGACGACCTTCCGGCGATCGTCGCCATGCTCGCCGACGATCCGTTGGGTGCTCAACGCGAGTCGCCCGACGACCTGGCTCCCTACTTGGCGGCCCTCGATCGCTTGGAGGCGGACCCGCACCAGCATCTCGTCGTCGCCGTACGCGAGGACCGGGTGATCGGCACGCTGCAGCTCACGGTCATCCCGGGGCTCTCCCACCGGGGGGCGACCCGAGCGGTCATCGAGGCCGTGCGAATCCACGCGGACGAGCGCGGCGGCGGCCTGGGCGGCCGGCTCATCGAGTGGGCGATCGACACGTCCCGGGAGCTGGGCTGCCGGCTGGTGCAGCTGACGTCCGACAAGTCGCGCGTCGACGCCCACCGCTTCTACGAGCGGCTCGGCTTCACGGCCTCCCACGAGGGCTTCAAGCTGAGGCTCTGATGGCCCGCAGGGGACGGAGCGGTCTGTTCCACGTGGAACAGACCGCTCCGTCGTCCCCCGCGCTGCTGGAGGACTAATCGATACCCCGCCACCCCTCGGGGTCCACTCCGCCGGGCACGGGGGCCTCCGTGTCGTACGGCTGACGGGTGAACACGAAGGAACCGAGGTCGAGATGGCTCACGGATCCGTCTGAGCGGCGTACGGGACGCAGCAGTTCTCCGGCGTAGTACCCCTCCAGACCCGTCCAGGTTCCGTCTCCGTTGGCGCGGAAGCGAGCCCGGCGGCCACCGCCGGCAAGCGGACCCAGTGCGAGCAGCCCGTCGGCCGACATGCGCAGGACGAAGGCGTGCGTCCCCCAGTACCAGGGGCCGGCCAAGGCCAGGACCATCGGATCGACGTCTCGCAGCGGTCGCCATGGTTCAGGGATGCGCGGTTCGGCCTCGGCGACGATACGGATGAGATCGGCGCCCACCGCACCGAGCAGCGGGCCACTGGTGCAGTTGGCCAGCACCACCGCCGCCACATCGTCCTCGACGCTGAGGGTGAGGTTCGCGAGGAAACCGGGCAGCGATCCGGAGTGCCCGACGAGAATCCTGCCGCTGCGGTACTGGACCTGCAGACCGAGACCGTACGTGGACCCGTCCGCCACGTCCGCGGTCTCGGCCGGAGCCCCGGGCGTCCGCATCTCCCGCACCGACTCGGCGCTCAGAACCCTGTCGTCCCCCTCGGACAGGAAGACGGCGAACCGGGCGAGGTCCCCCGTGGTGGACCACAACTGACCGGCCGGAGCCATCCGGCCAAGGTCCTCCAGCGGTTCGGGCAGCAGCGCATCGGCCCACGGGTGTACCGCCCATCCACCGGCGTGCGGTGCCCGCGGATGGATGCTCGTGCGGTGCAGACCGAGCGGCTCGAGCACCTCGCCCCGCAGTACGTCCTCCCAGGGAGCACCGCGTACCGCCTCCACCAGTGCACCGAGCAACGTGTAACCGGGATTGGAGTAGTGGTGGCGCCGGCCTGGGGTGTGCAGGAGGGGCTGCTCGCCCAGGACGTCACTCAGCTCGGGGCGCAGCGATCCCGGGGTGCGCTCCCACCAGGGCGCGGGTGACTCGGCCGCCAATCCCGCGGTGTGGGCGAGGAGTTCCACGATGGTCGCCCCGCCGACACCGGTGCCCGGCAGGTGCTTCTCCAGGGGATCGTTGAGGTCGAGCACTCCTTCGTCGCGCAGCCGGAGCACCAGAACCGCAGTGAACGTCTTGGTGATCGAGCCGATCCTGTACTGCACGTTCTCGTCCGGTTCGTGTCCGTCCACCGAGGACCGCGTGCCGTGCCACACGGCCCGCCCGTCGCGGACGACCGCTGCGACCAGGGACGGCGCCCGCCCTTCGGCCTGCGCGACAGCGATCCGGTGCAACAGTGCCCGCCGGGTCCCCGGGAGCAGCTCTTCCTGAGATGTGGTCATGAGGCCAGTCCATACGCCGGCCCGGCGCGCGTCGAGTCCATTTCCCCGGACGAAGTGGTGTCGGACGGTTCCGCCTCGAAGCGTGGTCGCAGCGTCACCGGGTTTCGGTGGCCGTTCCCCGGTGCTGTGGCTGGTGTGCTCGTCGAACGGTCCGAGAAGCCGTGGGCCTCGTGGATCGTGACCTTCCGCCGGTCGCGGATGTGCGGCCGCGAACCCAAGCCCGGCCGACGTCATCCTCGACGACGATGCCCTGCGCCGGCTCGACGGGATCGGCGCCCCCGAGGTGGGTTTCTCCGTGACGTCATGGCGGGGGATGACGTGACCGGCCTCACCTGCGGCGAGCAGTGGCGGCGGGCTGTCGATCCGTTCCGGGGCCGTGCAGCCCGGTTCTCAGGTCTGCGCCATGTCCACGAAACGCGAGTAGTGGCCCTGGAAGGCGACGGTGATCGTCGCCGTGGGGCCGTTTCGGTGCTTGGCGACGATCAGGTCGGCCTCGCCCGCGCGCGGTGACTCCTTCTCGTACGCGTCCTCACGGTGCAGCAGGATGACCATGTCGGCGTCCTGCTCGATGGAGCCGGACTCGCGCAGGTCGGACACCATCGGCTTCTTGTCGGTGCGCTGCTCGGGGCCACGGTTGAGCTGGGACAGCGCGATGACCGGGACTTCCAGTTCCTTGGCGAGGAGCTTGAGGTTGCGGGACATGTCCGAGACTTCCTGCTGGCGGCTCTCGGCGCGCTTGGAGCCGCCGGACTGCATCAGTTGGAGGTAGTCGATGACGACCAGCTTGAGGTCGTTGCGCTGTTTGAGGCGCCGGCACTTGGCGCGGATCTCCATCATCGACAGGTTCGGTGAGTCGTCGATGTAGAGCGGAGCGGCCGAGACGTCCGGCATGCGGCGAGCCAGCCGGGTCCAGTCGTCGTCGGTCATGGTGCCGGACCTCATGTGGTGCAGGGCGACCCGGGCCTCCGCCGACAGCAGGCGCATCGCGATCTCGTTGCGGCCCATCTCCAGCGAGAAGATGACGCTGGGGAGGTTGTGCTTGATCGAGGCGGCCCGCGCGAAGTCCAGCGCGAGCGTCGACTTGCCCATGGCGGGACGGGCCGCGATGACGATCATCTGGCCCGGATGCAGACCGTTGGTCAGCGAGTCGAAGTCGGTGAAGCCGGTGGGCACACCGGTCATCTCACCGCTGCGGGAGCCGATCGCCTCGATCTCGTCGAGGGCGCCCTCCATGATGTCGCCGAGGGGCAGGTAGTCCTCGCTGGTGCGCTGCTCGGTGACGGCGTAGATCTCGGCCTGGGCACTGTTGACGATTTCGTCCACATCACCGTCGGCCGCATATCCCATCTGCGTGATCCGGGTGCCGGCCTCGACCAGGCGGCGCAGGACGGCCCGCTCGTGGACGATCTCCGCGTAGTACTCGGCGTTCGCCGCCGTGGGCACGGTCTGCACGAGGCTGTGCAGATAGGCGGCGCCGCCGACCTTGTTGATCTCGCCGCGCTTGGTGAGCTCCGCGGCGATGGTGATGGGGTCGGCCGGCTCGCCCTTGGCATAGACGTCGAGGATCGCCTGGTAGATGGTCTCGTGCGCGGGCTTGTAGAAGTCGTGGCCCTTGAGGATCTCCACGACGTCGGCGATGGCGTCCTTGGACAACAGCATGCCGCCCAGTACGGACTGCTCGGCGTCCAGGTCCTGGGGCGGCACCCGCTCGAAGGAGGAGCCGCCGCCGTCCCAGGCACCGCTCTCCCGGCCCCGGTCGTGCTGCTCGTCACGGCCCCGGCCGCCCTCGCTCCGCCGGCGGGAGGTCAGCAGACGATCGCCGGGCCCACTGTCCGCCCACGGATCGTCCAAGGGCTCGGAAATGCTCACCGAGCCACCTCCTCCCGTCCGCATGGCGGACCTCGCCGTGCCCTCTTTTGTACGGCACGGCACTGACAAAACGAGAGGCCCGGCTCCGTTCTGGCGCGTCGGATTTGTGACGTTTCCCAGGCCTGGGGAAGGAGCGGGCGCCGGACCACGTTAGGCCCCTCGACACCTTCAGCCAATCCGGTTGTCCACAGGCCATGTGGACGACCGCCCGGATGCTGTGGAGAACTCGTCGAAACCTGTGCACGGCTCGGTGGACAGCCCTGTGAACAAGCCCTCGATCTTTTCCTACGGAACGCGCTGACCTGCGGTTTCGGCGTCCGCCAGTTGTGCAGAAGAAAAATTTCGCCGCTCAAATCAAGATCGTTTCAGATGGTGCGCGCACATATGCGGGCCGGGCGGGCATGTAATGGTCAGTATGCTTTTGCATCACTTACCTGTGGACGACTAGATTGGTGTTCATGACACAGGCTCCCGCGACGCCCCAGACCGGCCGCCGACAGCGCGACCGGGAGATCGTTGCACTGGCCGTCCCCGCCTTCGGGGCACTCGTCGCCGAGCCGCTCTTCGTCATGGCCGACAGCGCGATCGTCGGCCACCTCGGAACCGTCCAGCTCGCCGGCCTGGGGGTGGCCTCCGCTCTCCTCACGACCGCCGTGAGCGTCTTCGTCTTCCTCGCCTACGCGACCACGGCCGCGGTCGCCCGGCGAGTCGGTGCAGGCGATCTCAAGGCGGCCATCCGTCAGGGCATGGACGGCATCTGGCTGGCGCTGATCCTCGGTAGCGCGGTCATCGCCCTCGTCCTCCCCCTGGCTCATGGCATCGTGCACCTCCTCGGCGCCTCGACGACCGCGGCTCCCTACGCGACGACCTATCTGCGCATCTCGGCCTTCGGCATCCCGGCCATGCTGATCGTCCTCGCCGCCACCGGTGTGCTGCGCGGGCTGCAGGACACCAAGACCCCTCTCTACGTCGCCGTCGCCGGCTTCGTGGCGAACGCCGCACTGAACGCGGGACTCGTCTACGGCGCCGGGCTGGGCATCGCCGGTTCCGCCTGGGGCACCGTGATCGCCCAGTGCGCCATGGCAGCCGTCTACCTGCACGTGGTCCTGCGCGGGGCACGCCGGCACGGAGCCTCCCTGCGTCCTGACGCTGCGGGCATCCGCGCCTCGGCACAGGCCGGCGTTCCGCTGCTCGTCCGCACGCTGTCGCTCCGGGCGATCCTCATGATCGCCACCGCCGTGGCGGCACACCTCGGAGACGCCGACATCGCCGCCCACCAGATCATCCTGTCGCTGTGGAGCCTCTTGGCCTTCGCCCTCGACGCCATCGCGATCGCCGGACAGGCCATCATCGGCCGCCACCTCGGCGCGAACGATGCCCAGGGCGCCCGCGAGGCCTGCCGTCGCATGGTCCAGTGGGGCATCGCCACCGGTGTCGTACTCGGCCTGCTCGTGGTGGTCGCACGGCCTCTGTTCCTCCCGCTGTTCACCACCGACTCCGGGGTGAAGGACACGGCGGTGTCCGCGCTGCTGATGGTGGCGCTCTCCCAACCCATCTGCGGGGTCGTCTTCGTCCTGGACGGTGTCCTCATGGGGGCCGGTGACGGGCCCTACCTCGCCTGGGCCATGGTGGTCACACTGGCGGTGTTCGCCCCGGCGGCCCTGTTCGTTACCGTCCTGGGCGGGGGCCTCACCGCGGTCTGGGCAGCCATGACGCTGATGATGACGGTCAGGATGCTGACGCTCTGGCTGCGTGCCCGGTCGGGCCACTGGATCGTGACCGGAGCCACGCGCTGACCGTTTCACGTGAAACACAGGAGAGCCGGCTCTCCGGACATGCGAAAGGGGCCGCACCCATCAGGGCGCGACCCCTTTCACCGGCTCAAGCGAACATTACGGTCCGCAGCGGTCAGGCCGCGACGACCTCGATGTTGACCTTGGCGGCAACCTCGGGGTGCAGACGCACGGACGTCTCGTGGGCGCCCAGGGTCTTGATCGGAGCGGACAGCTCGATGCGACGCTTGTCCACCTCGGGGCCACCGGAAGCCTTGATCGCCGAAGCGATGTCGGCCGGGGTGACGGAACCGAAGAGACGCCCGGCGTCGCCGGAGCGGACGGCCAGACGCACCTTGACGCCCTCGAGCTGGGCCTTCACGGAGTTGGCCTGCTCGATGGTCTGGATTTCGTGGATCTTGCGGGCGCGACGGATCTGCTCGACGTCCTTCTCGCCACCCTTGGTCCAGCGGATGGCGAACTTCCGCGGGATGAGGTAGTTGCGAGCGTAGCCGTCCTTGACGTCGACGACGTCGCCCGCGGCGCCGAGGCCGGAAACCTCGTGGGTAAGGATGATCTTCATGAGTTGGTCACCCTTCCCTTATCGCGCGGTGGACGTGTAGGGCAGCAGCGCCATCTCACGGCTGTTCTTGACGGCCGTGGCGACGTCACGCTGGTGCTGCGTGCAGTTGCCGGTCACGCGGCGGGCACGGATCTTACCGCGGTCGGAAATGAACTTCCGCAGCATGTTCGTGTCCTTGTAGTCCACGTACGTGACCTTGTCCTTGCAGAAAGCGCAGACCTTCTTCTTCGGCTTGCGCATAGGCGGCTTCGCCATGATTTTTCTCCTGTGTGATCAAGAAGTGTGGGGTGCGAGCCCTTAGAAGGGGGGCTCGTCCGAGTAGCCGCCGCCGGCAGCACCGCCGGAGCCTCCGCCCCAGCCGCCGCCACCCTGGTTGCCACCGGCGGGGGCGCCGGTCGCCCACGGGTCGTCGGCCGGAGCGCCGCCGCCCTGCTGGCCGCCGCCGGAGCCTCCGCCCCAGCCGCCGCCGCCCTGGCCGCCACCGCCGCCGTAACCACCCTGGCCACCGCGAGCGCCACCGGCGGTCTTGGTGACCTTGGCCGTGGCGTTGCGCAGGCTGGCGCCGACTTCCTCGACGTCCAGCTCGTAGACCGTGCGCTTGACGCCCTCACGGTCCTCGTAGGACCGCTGCTTCAGCCGGCCCTGCACGATGACGCGCATGCCTCGCTGGAGCGACTCGGCGACGTTCTCCGCCGCCTGACGCCAGACCGAGCAGGTCAGGAACAGGCTCTCGCCGTCCTTCCACTCGTTCGTCTGGCGGTCGAAGGTGCGGGGAGTGGACGCGACGCGGAACTTCGCGACCGCCGCACCGGACGGGGTGAAGCGCAGCTCGGGGTCGTCGACAAGATTGCCGACGACCGTGATGACGGTCTCGCCTGCCATGGGGGAACCTCTCGGCGGGTTTGCTGCTGGCTGCTTGCTGCTACTCGAATCCCGAGATCAGCTGAGCGGAAGGGCTCAGTGGGTCTCGGGACGGAGGACCTTGGTCCGGAGGACCGACTCGTTCAGGTTCATCTGGCGGTCGAGCTCCTTGACGACCGCAGGCTCGGCCTGCAGGTCGATGACCGAGTAGATGCCCTCGGGCTTCTTCTTGATCTCGTACGAGAGACGACGACGGCCCCAGGTGTCGACCTTCTCCACCTTGCCGTTGCCCTCACGGACGACGGAGAGGAAGTTCTCGATCAGGGGGGCGACGGCGCGCTCCTCCAGATCGGGGTCGAGGATGACCATCACCTCGTAGTGACGCATGTGGAACCCACCTCCTTTGGACTCAGCGGCCACGGTCGTTCCGTGGCAGGAGGGTTGTGATGCGTAGGCAACGGTATCGGCCGCCACTGACAGCCGGGGACTCCGCCGGAGACCCCGCACGGCATGGGCAGACACCGGTGCAGACCGTACAGACTACCCGCACACCGGCTTCCGGTTGAAATCCGGCCGTGGGGACCGTCAATCTGTACACGTCGGGTGTGTACGGCGCTACGATGCGCCGCCTTCCGCAGGAGGTGCCCCATGGCACAGGCAGTGCGACCCAGTCCCGCCGGATCCCTTCTGGCCACGGACGGCAGGCCCCATCCACTCCAGGACGCCTTGACGGCGGTGACGCTGGTCCTCGGAGTGACGTCCTTCATCACGTCGTTCTTCCACGGCCTCCACCTGCTCACGTCCTGGACGGGCCTGCTGGGGCTCCTGGTGGGTGTGTACGGACAGTGGGTCTCGGTGACCACGCGCCAGCGCTTCGGCCTCATCCTGGGCCTCGGTGCCTCGGGGGTCGGCTTCCTCATCGGCATGGCGCACGGCGGCCTGTTCGGCGGCGTCATCGGCAGCTGAGCCCACCGGCCCGCAGGCTCTCCGGCGCCTGCGTCCGGCCGGCGGAAGGTCCCGGCGGCCCCCTCGGCCGGGGCGGAGGTGCCGTGCGCCCAATCGGGGCGTCCGCACGGCGCAGTAGGCTTCGCGCGAGAGCCGGAGCCCCTGTACCCATGGGGACACACCAGCCCGAGGAGCGCCCCGACATGAGCCTGACCCTGAGGACCATCAGCCGCGAGCAACATCTGGCCTACATCCAGAGCCTGCCGGCGGCGAGCCACATGCAGGTTCCGGCCTGGGCCGATGTGAAGGCGGAGTGGCGTTCGGAGAACCTCGGCTGGTTCGACGAGCGCACCGGCGAGATGGTCGGCGCGGGTCTGGTCCTCTACCGCCAGCTGCCCAAGATCAAGCGTTACCTCGCCTATCTCCCCGAGGGCCCGGTCATCAACTGGTTCGCGCCGAACCTGGACGACTGGATCCAGCCGATGCTGGCCCACCTCAAGCAACAGGGGGCCTTCTCCGTGAAGATGGGCCCGCCGGTGGTCATCCGCCGCTGGAACGCGGAGACGATCAAGAAGGGCATCCAGAGCCCCGACGTGAAGCGGCTGCGCGACATGGAGGCCGACTTCATCGAGCCGCGCGCCTTCGAGGTGGCCGACAAGCTGCGCCGCATGGGCTGGCAGCAGGGCGAGGACGGCGGCGCCGGGTTCGGTGACGTCCAGCCCCGCTACGTCTTCCAGGTGCCGCTGGCCAACCGCTCCCTGGAAGAGGTCCACAAGAACTTCAACCAGCTGTGGCGCCGCAACATCAAGAAGGCCGAGAAGGCCGGCGTCGAGGTCGTCCAGGGCGGCTACCAGGACCTGCCCGAATGGCAGCGGTTGTACGAGATCACGGCCGTGCGCGACCACTTCCGGCCCCGCCCGCTGTCGTACTTCGAGCGCATGTGGACGGCCCTCAACACCGAGGACCCCAACCGCATGCGGCTGTACTTCGCCCGCCACAACGGTGTGAACCTGTCCGCCGCGACGATGCTGATCGTCGGCGGCCACGTCTGGTACTCCTACGGCGCCTCCGACAACATCGGCCGCGAGGTGCGGCCCTCGAACGCGATGCAGTGGCGCATGCTCCGCGACGCCTACGCACTCGGTGCCACCGTCTACGACCTGCGTGGCATCTCCGATTCGCTGGATGAGAGCGACCACCTGTTCGGCTTGATCCAGTTCAAGGTCGGCACCGGCGGACAGGCCGCCGAATACCTGGGCGAATGGGACTTCCCACTCAACAAGCTGCTCCACAAGGCACTCGACATCTACATGTCGCGACGTTGAGCACCAGGCGTTCGATCACCACAGCCTTCGCGGCTCCCACCCCTCCGACACTCCGCAGCAACGAGAAAGGTCCCTGGTCCGGCCATGGCGCTCACGCTCTACGTCGACACCGCGCGCTGGCGGGCGCACCACAAGCACGTGCAGGAGCAGTTCCCGGGACTCGTCCCGGTCTGCAAGGGCAACGGTTACGGCTTCGGACACGAACGGCTGGCGGAGGAGGCCACGCGGCTGGGCGCGGACGTCCTCGCCGTCGGCACCACGTACGAGGCCGCGCGCATCAAGGACTTCTTCGGCGGTGACCTGCTGGTGCTGACGCCGTACCGGCGCGGCGAGGAACCCGTGCCGCTGCCGGACCGGGTGATCCGCTCGGTGTCGTCGATCGACGGCGTCTACGGCCTGGTGGGCGCCCGCGTGGTCATCGAGGTCATGTCCTCGATGAAGCGGCACGGCATCAGCGAGCAGGACCTGCCGCAGTTGCACCAGGCCATAGAGAACGTCCGGCTGGAGGGCTTCGCCATCCACCTGCCGCTGGACCGCACCGACGGCTCGGACGCGGTCGAGGAGGTCATCGGCTGGATGGACCGGCTGCGCGCGGCCCGGCTGCCGCTGCACACCATGTTCGTCAGCCACCTCAAGGCCGACGAGCTCGCCCGGCTCCAGCAGCAGTTCCCGCAGACCCGGTTCCGCGCCCGCATCGGCACGCGACTGTGGCTGGGCGACCACGAGGCCACCGAGTACCGCGGCGCCGTCCTGGACGTGACGCGTGTGGCGAAGGGCGACCGCTTCGGTTACCGCCAGCAGAAGGCGGCCTCGGACGGCTTCCTGGTGGTCGTGGCGGGCGGTACGTCGCACGGGGTGGGCCTGGAGGCACCGAAAGCCCTGCACGGCGTCATGCCGCGCGCCAAGGGCGTCGCACGGGCCGGCCTCGCCACGGTGAACCGCAACCTCTCGCCGTTCGTCTGGGGCGGCAAGCAGCGCTGGTTCGCCGAGCCGCCGCACATGCAGGTGTCGATCCTGTTCGTCCCCTCGGACGCCCCCGAGCCGAAGGTCGGTGACGAGTTGGTGGCACACCTGCGGCACACCACGACGCAGTTCAACCGGCTCATGGACCGCTGAGCGGGGAGCACGACAGCCGAAAGGCCGTACGCGGGCATTCCGCGTACGGCCTTTCCGGCTTCTCCGCCATCTTCACGAACGGCCGAAGCCGCGTTCGCTCAGAGCGAACCATCCCGGCGGGGCGCCGCTTCCTGCCGGCCCCGGTCCACCGAGGGCGCGTCGGCAATGACGGCCTGCTGCGGGGAGCGGGCCGCCGGGCCGAGCACGAAGACGTCCTCGGCACCGTCGAGCACCCCGCCGGAGGGGTCGTCGTCACCCGACCGGCGCACCACGTCCCGATCGGGCACGAGGACGTCCCGCACGACGAGGGCGCACAGGTACAGCGTGCCCAGCAGGTGCACCGCGATCGCCCAGTGGTACCCCTGTGTGGGCAGGCCCTTGTGGGCGTCGCCGCTCGTCGTGTAGGCGAGGTACATCCAGATACCCAGGAAGTACACCACCTCGCAGGCCTGCCAGATCAGGAAGTCACGCCACTTGGGCCGGGCCAGGACTGCTAGAGGAACCAGCCACAGGACGTACTGCGGGGAGTAGACCTTGTTGGTGAGGATGAAGGCGGCGACCATCAGGAAGGCGAGCTGGGCGAAGCGCGGCCGGCGCGGGGCCGTCAAGGTCAGCGCCGCGACGACGAGGAAGCACAGCACCACCAGGACGGTGGCCGAGGTGTTCACGAGATCGGTGGTGGGCGGGTCGCTGGAGTTCTGCGCCCAGATCAGCCAGAAGGAGCCGAAGTCGACGCCCCGGTCGTGGCTGAACGCATAGAACTTGGACCAGCCCTGGAAGGCGAACAGCATCACCGGCAGGTTCACCACGAGCCAGGAGGCCACCGCGCCGACGGCGGCCTGGAAGAACTCCCGCCACCTCCCGGCCCGCCAGCACAACACGAGCAGCGGGCCGAGCAGGAGGACGGGATAGAGCTTGGCGGCCGTGGCAAGCCCCAGGAGAATCCCGAACGCGAGGGGCCGGCCCCGTGACCACATCAGCATCGCGGCGGCCGTGAGGGCCACGGCCAGCAGGTCCCAGTTGATGGTGGCGGTGAGGGCGAAGGCGGGCGCCAGGGCCACCAGCAGGCCGTCCCACGGACGCCGTCGGTGGGTGCGGGACACACAGACGGCGATGACGGCCGCGCACACCATCAGCATCCCGGCATTGACGAACCAGTACCACTGCTCCTGGTGCTGGATGGTGCCGCTGTGCGGGGTCAGCCAGCTGGCCACCTCCATGAACATCCCGGTCAGCACCGGGTACTCGAGGTAGTCCATGTCACCCGAGAGCTTGTCGAAGTACGGCACCAGCCCGTCGGAGAAACCGCGCCCCTGGTACAGGTGCGGGATGTCCGAGTAGCAGGTGTGCGTGTACTGCGAGCTGGCGCCGAAGAACCAGGCGCTGTGGTAACAGGGCGCCTTCTGCACGAGACCGAGGGCGAACATGCCGATCGCCACGAGCGTGATGATCCGCACGGGGGTCCACCACGGTGTTCCGGCCAGGGCATACCGCCCGAGGGGACCGCCGATCAGCTCACTCGCGGACGCGGCGACCTCGTCCTCCCGGGTCGGCCGCACCGGCTCCGGTTTGTGCGCGCCCGCGGGCGTCGTCTGTGCACTGGGCATGGGCCACATCCTGCCGTACCCGCCTGGGAACACGCTGAGGGCCGCCGCACCTCGCGGGTGCGGCGGCCCATGTTTCACGTGAAACACGCTTGGTGGCCGAAATGACCACCAACCGGTCAGACCGGCGAATCAGCCGTTCTGGCCTCCGAAGAAGCCCCCGTTGCCATTGCCCCGGGTGTTGCCCGGTTCCGTCGACTCCGAAGTTGTCGGCGTGGGCGTCATCCCTCCGCCCGTGCCGCCCGTGTCCGTCCCTCCGACGTCGTTGCAGTTGTCGACCCTCCCGAGCTGGCAGGACTCACTGACCGACGGCGACGGGGAAGCGGATGTCCTGCTCGGCGTCGGGCTCGGCGATTCGCTCGGCCTCTCGCTGGGCGTGACCGACGGAACGGGCGGGGGGCTCGGCGCGGCGTTGATGACCCTACCGATGGGTTCTGGAGTCGGGAACTTCACGGCCGGCTCGTTCTTCAGGGCCTGAGCCATGTAGTCGTGCCAGATCTGAGCCGGGAACGAGGCGCCGTGGATCTTCTCCTGGCCACCCGTCCCGTACATTTCCAGGAATTTCCGATTCTTGTTGTTCGCGTTGTCGTCCAGCCGGAACATGCTGATCGCGGTGGACAGCTGGGGGGTGTAGCCCACGAACCAGGCCGACTTGTTGCCGTCGGTGGTACCGGTCTTGCCCGCCACCTCACGGCCGGGAAGCTGGGCGTTGGTGCCCGTGCCCTTCTCGACCACCGTCTTCAGGACGTCGGTGACGTTGTCCGCGACCGCTGCGCTGAAGGCCGTACCGCTCTGCGCCTTGTGCTTGTAGACCTGGCCGTCCTTGTCCTCGACCGACTCGACCGAGTACGGGTCGTTCTGCTCGCCGCTGGCAGCGAAGGTGCCGTACGCGCCGGCCATACGGATGGCGCTGGGGTCGGAGGTGCCGATCGAGAACGACGGGTAGCTGGCGCTCGCCAGGCTGCCCTCCAGGAGTCCCGCGTCCAGCGCCGTCTCCTTGACCTTGTCCAGCCCCACGTCCATGCCGAGCTGGACGTACGCGGAGTTCACCGACAGGCGCATGGCCTCGCGCAGGTCGATGTCGTAGTCGGGCGGGGTGCCGACGGACTCGTTGCCGTCGTTGGTCTGCAGCCACTCCTTGCCGTTCTTGTCCGTCCAGACCGACCCGTTGTACTCCTTGATCTTGAGCTTGTTCTGGCCGCTGTACAGGCTCTTCGGTGAGGCGATGGTGCGCTCGTCCTGCGCCTGGGACGGCGGGCCGTCCGGATTGCGCACACCCCACTTCATTGCCGCCGCCAGCACGAACGGCTTGAACGTCGATCCCACCTGTGCACCGGTGGAGTCGGCGTTGTCGGTGAAGTGCTTGGTCGCGTCCTCACCGCCGTAGATGGCCCTGATGGCGCCCGACGAGGGGTCCACGGAAGCACCGCCGAACTGCACGTACGTGTCGGTCTTCGGCCGCTGCTTGGGCTTGATGTTCGCCTTCTCGACGTTCTTGACCGCGGTCTCTAGTTCACCGACCTTCTTCTTGTCGAAGGTGGTGCGGATCCGGTAGCCGCCGTGCTGCAGCTTGTCGGCGGTGATCCCGGTCTTGTCGCTGTTGTTGACCAGGTAGGACTTGGCGAGGTCGACCAGGTAGCCGATCTGGCCGCTCAGCCGGCTGTTCGACCTCGGGTTCTGCCACTTGGGCAGGGTGGTGTACTTCGCCCGCTCCGCAGCGCTCAGGTGGCCGTACTCGACCATCTTGTCGAGGGTGTCCTGCATCTGTGCCAGGGCGCGCCTCTGGTTGCCCTGGGAGGTGGCGGCCGGGTCGAGCGAGGTCGCACCCGCCGGGTCGTAGTACGTGGCGCCCTTCAGCATGGCCGAGAGGAAGGCGCACTCGCCCGGGTTGAGGTCCTTGGCGTCCTTGTTGAAGTAGGCGCGCGAGGCGGCCTGCAGACCGTAGGCGCCGCGGCCGAAGTACGCCGAGTTCAGGTAGCCGGCCATGATCTTGTTCTTGGGGACCTGGGCGCCGACCTTGATCGCGACGAAGATCTCCTTGAACTTGCGGGAGATGGTCTGCGACTGGTCGTCCAGCATGGCGTTCTTGACGTACTGCTGGGTGATCGTCGAGCCGCCCTGCGTCTGGCCGCCCCGGGCCATGTTGAGGACGGCGCGCGCGATGCCCTTCGGATCGATGCCGCTGTCGGTCTCGAAGGTCTTGTTCTCCTGGGAGATGACGGCGAACCGCATCTCCTTGGGAATGTCCGCGTAATTGATGATCTGGCGGTTTATCTCCCCACCGGTGGCAACCATCACCGACCCGTCGGACCAGTAGAAGACGTTGTTCTGGGCCTGCGCGGTCTTGGCCACGTCGGGCACGCTCACCATCGCGTAGCCGATGCCCGCCACCGCCACCAGCCCCCCGAGGAAACCGATGAACACGCCGGCCACGAGCTTCCACGACGGCATCCAGCGCTGCCAGCCGTACTTGTCCGCACGCGGGTAGTCGATGATCCGCTTCTTCGCGGGAGGACCCGGTCGACCCCTGCCCCGTCCGGAGCCGTTCGGGCCGCCGCGCCGCGCCGGGTCGGCCGCCTTGCGCCGGCCGCCGCCCCGCTGTGCCGCGCGGCGGGCCTCGGCGCGGCCGCCGTAGGGACGCTCTTCACCTCCCGGGCCGTAGGAGTCCGGTCCGGGGGACGCCGACCCGTAGGAGTCGGCGGAGGACCCGGTGGCGCCTCGCGGTGCCGCACGGCGGCCGGGGGGCGGACCGGACTGGCCGCGTCGGGCCGCGGCACGTCCGCCCTCCTGCGGCTGCGGCGGTTTGCGACGGTGCTCGCTCATCGAACGGTTACTCCTCGGGCAGGCGCACCCGTGCGCGCCTGGAAACGGCGGCTGGTTTCCGGTCCCCCCGAAGTACGGATGCGGTCGGTCCCGCATTCACCCGTACCGCGCCACGAACGAGGACGTCCCCGCGTGGCACGTGGTTCCCGGTGGTGTGCATGCCGCACAGACTACGCACCGCCAAAACCCGCCGAGCCCCGAAGTTCACCCCAAAACAGGCAACTTGCCTCCTACGAATCAGTGATGTGATCCCGTTCACCACCTCCCCCCTTGTCCCGTACGGAAGGCCGTTCTATCGTCTGGATGTATCGAGTCGATACATCAGCACGAGATAAAGACGCGGTGGACCGAAGGGGGGCGATCATGAGCCGGCGTTCCGGCATCCTTGAGTTCGCCGTACTCGGCCTGCTGCGCGAGTCCCCGATGCACGGCTACGAGCTGCGCAAACGGCTCAACACGTCCCTGGGTGTGTTCCGGGCCTTCAGTTACGGAACCCTGTACCCCTGCCTCAAGACGCTGCTCGCCAACGGCTGGTTGATCGAGGAACCGGGAAGTACCCACGAGGACGCACTGGCCGCTCCCCTCGCCGGACGCCGCGCGAAGATCGTCTACCGGTTGACGGCGGAAGGTAAGGAACACTTCGAGGAGCTGCTCTCCCAGACCGGCCCCGACGCGTACGAGGACGAGCACTTCGCCGCACGTTTCGCCTTCTTCGGGCAGACGTCGCGCGATGTGCGCATGCGCGTGCTGGAGGGCCGGCGCAGTCGCCTGGAGGAGCGCCTGGAGAAGATGCGCGCCTCCCTGACGCGCACCAGGGAGCGCCTCGACGACTACACGCTTGAGCTCCAGCGCCACGGAATGGAATCCGTGGAGCGCGAAGTGCGCTGGCTGAACGAGCTCATCGAGAGCGAGCGGGCCGGGCGGGACCTGAGGGGTTCCGCATCCGGGGGGTCCGCTCAGCAGGACACCACATCTGGATCGACGGGCGGCCTGCCCCGTGCCGGAGACATCTCCGGCACGGATACGCCCGGCGACACCGCCACGTGAGACCCAGTCGGGGCCTCACTCGTACACACAGGGAGCAACCGGAATGGGTTCGGTTCGCGTAGCCGTCGTCGGCGTGGGCAACTGCGCCGCGTCGCTGGTGCAGGGAGTCGAGTACTACAAGGACGCCGACCCGGCGTCGAAGGTCCCCGGCCTGATGCACGTGCAGTTCGGTGACTACCACGTGCGTGACGTCGAGTTCGTCGCCGCCTTCGACGTGGACGCCAAGAAGGTCGGACTCGACCTCGCGGACGCGATCGGCGCCTCCGAGAACAACACCATCAAGATCTGCGACGTGCCCCGCACCGGGGTCACCGTCCAGCGCGGCCACACCCTCGACGGCCTCGGCAAGTACTACCGCGCCACCATCGAGGAGTCCGATGCCGAGCCGGTCGACATCGTCCAGATCCTGAAGGACAAGCAGGTCGACGTCCTGGTCTGCTACCTGCCCGTCGGTTCCGAGGACGCGGCGAAGTTCTACGCCCAGTGCGCCATCGACGCCAAGGTCGCCTTCGTCAACGCCCTTCCCGTGTTCATCGCGGGCACCAAGGAGTGGGCCGACAAGTTCACCGAGGCCGGCGTGCCGATCGTCGGTGACGACATCAAGTCCCAGGTCGGCGCCACCATCACGCACCGCGTCATGGCGAAGCTGTTCGAGGACCGCGGTGTCATCCTGGACCGCACCATGCAGCTGAACGTCGGCGGCAACATGGACTTCAAGAACATGCTCGAGCGCGAGCGCCTGGAGTCCAAGAAGATCTCCAAGACGCAGGCCGTCACCTCCCAGATCCCGGACCGGGACCTCGGCGAGAAGAACGTCCACATCGGCCCGTCCGACTACGTCGCCTGGCTGGACGACCGCAAGTGGGCGTACGTCCGCCTCGAGGGCCGCGCCTTCGGTGACGTCCCGCTGAACCTGGAGTACAAGCTCGAGGTCTGGGACTCCCCGAACTCCGCCGGCGTCATCATCGACGCCCTGCGCGCCGCCAAGATCGCCAAGGACCGCGGCATCGGCGGACCGATCCTGTCGGCGTCCTCGTACTTCATGAAGTCCCCGCCGGTGCAGTACTTCGACGACCAGGCCCGTGAGAACGTCGAGAAGTTCATCCGCGGCGAAGTCGATCACTGAGTCGGCACCCCTCGACGCGGTGACGCGGCGTCGAGCAGGTTGGTAGAACGCTCCTGCCAGGGCTGAGAGGGTCCCCGGGTTCCCGAACCGGGGACCCTTCCGCATATGTGTGAGGCTGTGCCCCATGCCCGTCGTCCGTGACCTGCGCGTCCTGTTGTGTCTGCGGGACTTCCGGCGCCTGCTGTCCGTCCGTCTCCTCTCCCAGGGCGCCGACGGCGTCTACCAGGTCGCACTCGCCGCATACGTCGTCTTCTCCCCGGAGAAGCAGACCTCGGCCACCGCCATCGCCTCGGCGATGGCGGTCCTGCTGCTCCCCTACTCGCTGGTGGGCCCCTTCGCGGGTGTCCTCCTCGACCGCTGGCGGCGCCGCCAGGTCTTCGTGTACGGCAACCTGCTGCGCGCCCTGCTGGCCGCGGCCACCGCCGTGCTGATGATCGGCCGGGTCCCGGACTGGCTTTTCTACGTTTCGGCGCTGTGCGTCACGGCCGTCAACCGGTTCGTCCTCGCAGGTCTGTCCGCCGCCCTGCCGCGTGTGGTCGACGGCGACCGCCTGGTTCTGGCGAACTCCCTCTCACCGACGGCCGGGACACTCGCCGCGACCATCGGCGGCGGTCTGGCCTTCGTCGTCCGCCTCGCGGCATCCGGCTCCGACGCCGCAGTAGTGCTACTGGGCGCCCTGCTGTATCTGTTCGCGAGCCTGGCCTCGCTGCGCATGGCCCCCGCGCTGCTCGGTCCCGACGGGGAACCGGCACGGCCGCGTCTGCGGACCGCGCTCGCGGACACGGCCCACGACCTGCTCGCGGCCGTCCGGCACCTGGCCTCGCGGCGGCGCAGGAAGGCGGCCTGGGCACTTACGGCGATGACCGTGATGCGCTTCTGCTACGGCGCGCTGCTCGTCCTACTGCTCATGCTGTGTCGGTACGCCCTGTCCGCGTCGCCCGACGACGGACTCCGACTACTGGGGCTGGCGCTGGCAGTGTCCGGTGCGGGCTTCTTCACCGCAGCCCTGGTGACACCCTGGGCCGCCGGGCGGCTCGGACCCGGACGCTGGATCGCGGCATGCGCCGGCGCGGCCGCAGTGCTGGTGCCCGCACTGGGGCTGCCGTTCACCACCGCTCCTCTGCTGGCCGTCGCCTTCGTCCTGGGCCTGGTCACCCAGGGAGCGAAGATCGCCACGGACACGGTCGTCCAGACGTCGGTTCGACGACGGCTTCCGCGGCCGGGTCTTCTCCGTGTACGACGTGCTCTTCAACGTGGCCTTCGTCGCCGCTGCGGGTGCCGCTGCCCTCGTACTTCCGGAGGACGGCCGCTCGGTACCGCTGGTGGTGCTCGTCGCCCTGCTCTACGGCGGGGTCGCTGCAGCGACGGCACGCTTCAAGGGGTGGCAGAACAGGGGAAAGGGCGATGTTTCACGTGAAACATCGCCCCTCGACTGACCGGGCCGGGATGTGTTTCACGTGAAACACATCCCGGCTCCACGGCATCAGCCCTGCTCAGCCCACCACTTCTTGAGGGCTGCCACCGCCTCGTCATGCTCCATCGGGCCGTTCTCCAGCCGCAGCTCCAGCATGTGCTTGTACGCCTTGCCGACGGCCGGGCCGGGACCGACACCCAGAATCTCCATGATCTGGTTGCCGTCCAGGTCCGGGCGGATCGCGCCCAACTCCTCCTGCTCCTGGAGCTGGGCGATGCGCTCCTCCAGGCCGTCGTAGGCCCGGGACAGGGCGATCGCCTTGCGCTTGTTCCGCGTCGTGCAGTCGGAACGGGTCAGCTTGTGCAACCGGCCCAGGAGCGGTCCCGCGTCACGGACATAACGGCGGACCGCGGAGTCCGTCCACTCCCCGGTGCCGTAGCCGTGGAAGCGCAGGTGGAGTTCGACGAGCCGTGAGACGTCCTTCACCAGCTCGTTGGAGTACTTCAGGGCCGTCATGCGCTTCTTGGTCAGCTTCGCACCGACCACTTCATGGTGATGGAAGGAGACCCGGCCGTCCTTCTCGAAGCGGCGCGTGCGCGGCTTGCCGATGTCGTGAAGCAGCGCGGCCAGGCGCAGTGCCAGATCCGGACCGTCCTGCTCCAGGGCGATCGCCTGTTCCAGCACGATCAACGTGTGCTCGTAGACGTCCTTGTGCCGGTGGTGCTCGTCGCTCTCCAACCGCAGGGCGGGCAGCTCGGGCAGGACCCGATCGGCCAGCCCGGCGTCGACCAGCAGAGCCAGCCCCTTGCGCGGGTGCGCGGAGAGGATCAGCTTGTTCAGCTCGTCCCGGACCCGTTCCGCGGAGACGATCTCGATCCGCCCGGCCATCTCCGTCATCGCGGTGACGACCTCGGGGGCGATCTCGAAGTCCAGCTGAGCGGCGAACCGGGCGGCCCGCATCATCCGCAGCGGATCGTCCGAGAACGACTCCTCGGGCGTGCCGGGAGTGCGCAGCACCCGGGCCGCGAGGTCCTTGAGACCGCCGTACGGATCGATGAACTCCTTCTCCGGCAGTGCCACGGCCATCGCATTGACCGTGAAGTCGCGGCGGACCAGGTCTTCCTCGATGGAGTCGCCGTACGAGACCTCCGGCTTGCGCGAGGTGCGGTCGTACGCCTCCGACCGGTAAGTGGTGATCTCGATCTGGAAGTGGCCCTCGGTGTCCCCGACCCGGACGCTCTTCTGCACACCGACCGTGCCGAAGGCGATCCCCACCTCCCAGACGGCGTCCGCCCAGGGCCGCACGATCCTCAGTACGTCCTCGGGGCGGGCGTCGGTGGTGAAGTCCAGGTCGTTGCCCAGCCGGCCGAGCAGCGCGTCGCGGACCGAGCCGCCCACCAGGGCGAGCGAGAACCCGGCCTCCTGGAAACGGCGGGCGAGGTCGTCGGCGACGGGGGCCACCCGCAGCAGCTCGCTCACCGCGCGCTGCTGCGCCTGGCTCAGGGCAGAGGGAGTGTCTTCATTGGCGTTCGGCACAACAAAAGAGGGTACGTGGCCCGGACGGTCGGGGACGCCTGGCCGGAGCGCGCGAACACCCCTCGCCATACCCGCACAGGCACCGCTCTTGCGGCATAACGTCATTCTTCTCGCGATACTGGATACAGAGGACGTGTGCCTGCGGCTCCCCGATCTTGCGGAGCAGACCGCGGCACTTCCCCTCCGCGAGCATCGTTACCATGCGTGGACGCACATTCCGACGACCACTGACGACGAGGGACGGGCGAGCGCGTGGCCGAGGCGGCTGACTTCCAGGGGACCAGTGCCTCACCTGCCCGCCGGTGGTTGCGGCACACCGGAGCACTGCTCGCCGGAGCACCTCTGCTGGCCGGACTTCTGCAGTTGCCCGCCGCAGCGCCCGCGCAGGCCGCCTCCCCGGGCGCCGTGTCCGTCTCCCTGGACTCGCTCAGCCCCAGCGCCCCCACGGACGGGGACACGCTGACCGTGTCCGGCACGGTGACCAACAACGGCAAGCAGGCCGTCACCGGTGCGCACGTGGGCCTGCACACGGGCCCCCTGCTGAACACCCGCTCGGCGATCGACGACGTCGCCCGGCACGCCGACGACCTGCAGACCGGCACCGGCTCCGAGGTCGGCGGGAAGTACGTCGAGAAGTTCGCGAAGCTGACCCCGGGCGTCGCCGAGCACTTCAGCATCTCCGTCCCGGTGGACCGGCTCGACCTGGGCCGGGACGGCGTCTACGAGTTCGACGTCGCCCTCTCCGGCCGGACCTCCGCCCGGCCCTGGGAGCAGACGCTGGGCATCCAGCGGACGTTCCTTCCCTGGCAGCCGTCCGAGGCCGGCACCCGGACGAGGACGACCTTTCTGTGGCCGCTGCTCTCCACGGCCCACATGACGGCCAGGACGGGCGCCGGTGAACTGCAGACGCCCGTCTTCCTCGACGACGACCTTGCCGAGGAGATCGCACCGGGGGGCCGCCTGGCGCAGATGGTGGACCTGGGCAAGGACCTCGACGTCACCTGGGTGATCGATCCCGACCTGCTGGCCTCGGTCGACGCGATGGCGGACAGCTACCGGCTGCAGGGCGACGGCGACACCACCACGGCCGGCACCCACCGGGCGGTCGCCCAGCGGTGGCTCGCCGACCTGCAGAAGGCGGTGACCGGCAAGGAGGTGGTCGCGCTGCCCTACGCCGACCCCGACCTGGCCTCGCTGGCGCACAGCGGCACCAGCGTCACCGGCTCGCTCAGTCACCTCAAGGACGCCACCGACGTCGCCGCCACCACCGTCGAGACCGTGCTGCACGTCACGCCCAGCACCGAGTTCGCCTGGCCGGTGGAGGGCGCCGTGGACCCCTCGATCATCAAGGTCGCCACCTCGGCCGGCGCCGACCGGATCATCGCCCGCAGTGACAGCATGGAGGAGTCCGCCGGACTGTCCTACACCCCCTCCGCCGCCCGCCCGATCGGCGGCGGCACGACCGCGGTGGTCGCCGACGCACGGCTGTCGAGGGCGTTCGAGGGCGACCTGACCGGGGCGCACTCGGCCACGCTCGCCGTGCAGCGGTTCCTGGCCCAGAGCCTGGAGGTGAACGCCCAGACCGACAAGCAGCGCAGCATCGTCGTGGCTCCGCAGCGCATGCCCTCGGCGAACCAGGCCCAGGCGATGGCCGCAGCACTCAGAGCACTGCAGGGCGGGACCTGGTCGCAGGCGCAGGGCCTGGGCGCGGCGGCCGCGGCCAAGCCCGACCCGAGCGCCTCCACCCGCGTCCCCCCGACGTCCGCGTATCCCTCCTCACTGCGCAGGCGGGAGCTGCCCCGGTCGGCCTTCGAGCAGATCGCACGCACGCAGGACAAGCTCGACAACTTCCAGGTGGTCCTCAGCGACCGGTCGCGCGTGGTCACCCCGTTCGGGCGGGCCATAGACCGTGAGATGTCCACGTCCTGGCGGGGCCGGAGCACCGAGGCGGACGCTTTCCGCAGCGGTGTCGAGTCCTGGCTCGACGACCTCACCGACCAGGTCAAGCTGATCGACAAGTCCGAGACGAAGCTCTCCGGACGCAGTGCCACGATCCCGGTGACCGTCCAGAACAACCTCGTCCAGCCGGTCGGCCACCTGGTCCTGCGGCTCACCTCCACGATGCCGACCCGTTTGAAGATCGGCGGCAGGCCCTATGCGGAGCAGCGCGTCGACGTCTCCGGCGGACACAGCCAGTCCGTGAAGTTCACCACCTCGGCCAACGCCAACGGCCGGGTCACGGTCATCGCCCGGCTCTACACCGAGGACGGCCAGGAGTACGGCGACCCCGTCAGCTTCGACGTGAAGGTCACCGAGGTCACACCCACGGTCATGCTGGTCATCGGCGGCGGTGTGCTGCTCCTGGTCCTCGCCGGCTTCCGGATGTACACCCAGCGCAAGCGCGCGGCCGCCCGCCAGGCCGAGGACGGCGGCCCGGCCCCGGCGGGGGACGACGACGGTGACGGACCAGGGAACCCGGACACCTCCGGGGACCGTCTCACGGAGAAGTCCCGTGTCCCGGCGGGAGAGGATGAGCCGGAGCAGCTGAGTGACCCGGCACCGGACACCGCACCGGAAAGCGCCGACCCGTCCGGGACGGGTGAGAGAGTGGACCGTTGAGCGATGTCGTGGCCGGTGTGGCCCGGGACGATGAGGTGGGGTAACCATGAACGCGCCGTACGACGGTGACCGCGGCCAGGGCGCGGCCGGCCCGGGTTACCCCGGGTCCCCGCACGAGCCCGGCCAGGTGCCGCCGCAGCACGCGGCGGACAGGTACCTCCAGGACGCCTACGACCAGGACCCCTACCGGGCGCGGGACCTCGCCGCCCAGGACCCGGTCGCCGAGGCGCTCTACGACCGTGCCGCGCACCCGCCGCCGCCCCCCGGCACGCACGAGCATCCGCTGTACGGCCCGCCGGCCCAGTCCCCCTACGCGCCCGACCCGCAGGTGTGGGCGCAGACGCCGGCACCGGAGCCGGACGGCGCGACACCGTACCTGCCGTACGGCGACGATCCCCGCTCGACCCGGTTCGTGGGCGTGGACGACCTGGTCACACACTCCGGCGAGGAGTACCACGAGCCGGACGCGTTCGCGCACCTCTTCCGGGACCAGCAGCAGGGCGGCGGGGCCATGGAGCCCCCCGGTGCGGCCGTGGCGGAGGCCGGGCAGGGGCCCGCGGGACCGTACCCGGCGCCGTCCCCGGCCCACGGCCCGCAGTACCCGAACCACCCCACCGGGACCCCGTACCGGGGCACCGCCCCCGCTGGGAACCCGCCGCGGACTGCCGTGCCGGCCACGGCCTCCGGCCCGTCCGGTCCCGCCGGGAAGCCCGCGCCCGCGGCGGCCCCGGCCGCGAAGAAGGGCGGACGCGCCTCCGGGCTGCTGAAGTCCAGCGCGGTGATGGCCGCGGGCACGATGGTCTCCCGTCTCACCGGCTTCGTCCGCTCCGCGCTGATCGTCTCGGCGCTGGGCCTCGGCGTCCTCGGCGACTCCTTCCAGGTCGCCTACCAGTTGCCGACGATGATCTACATCCTCACCGTCGGCGGTGGACTCAACTCCGTCTTCGTGCCCCAGCTGGTGCGGGCCATGAAGGAGGACGAGGACGGCGGCGAGGCCTTCGCCAACCGCCTGCTGACCGTCGTGATGGTGGCTCTGGCCGCGCTCACCGGGCTCGCCATGTTCGGGGCACCGCTGCTGGTCCGCCTGCTGTCGAACTCGGTCGCCACCAACCCGGCGGCCAACGACGTGGCGGTCACGTTCACCCGCTACTTCCTGCCCTCGATCTTCTTCATGGGCATCCACGTGGTGATGGGTCAGATCCTCAACGCGCGCGGCAAGTTCGGCGCGATGATGTGGACCCCGGTGCTGAACAACATCGTCATCATCGTGACGCTCGGGATGTTCATCTACGTCTACGGCGCCGCCGCCGACTCCCACATGACCGTCACGAACATCCCCCCGCAGGGTCAGCGGCTGCTCGGCGCCGGTGTGCTGCTCGGTCTGGTCGTACAGGCCCTGGCGATGATCCCGTACCTGCGCGAGACGGGTTTCCGGATCCGGCTGCGCTTCGACTGGAGGGGCCACGGCCTGGGCAAGGCCGCGATGCTCGCCAAGTGGACGGTCCTGTTCGTCCTCGCCAACCAGGCCGGCGCGATGATCGTCACCCAGCTGTCCACCGCCGCCGGCAAGGACTCGGACGTCGCGGGCACCGGTTTCGCGGCCTACGCCAACGCCCAGCTGATCTGGGGTCTGCCGCAGGCCATCGTGACGGTGTCCCTGATGGCCGCCCTGCTGCCGCGCATCTCGCGCTCGGCGGCCGAGGGCGACGGCGGGGCCGTCCGGGACGACATCTCCCAGGGCCTGAGGACCACGGCGGTCGCCATCGTGCCCATCGCCTTCGGATTCGTCTCGCTCGGCATCCCGATGTGCACGCTGATCTTCGGTTCCTCGGGCACCAGCGAGGCCACCAACATGGGTTACATGCTGATGGCCTTCGGCCTCGGCCTGATCCCGTACTCGGTGCAGTACGTCGTCCTGCGCGCCTTCTACGCCTACGAGGACACCCGCACCCCCTTCTACAACACCGTCATCGTGGCGGTGGTGAACGCGGGCGCCTCGGTGCTCTGCTACTTCCTGCTGCCGTCCCGCTGGGCGGTCGCGGGCATGGCCGCCTCGTACGGCCTCGCCTACGCCATCGGTGTGGGCGTCGCCTGGCGCAGGCTGCGCAAGCGGCTCGGCGGTGACCTGGACGGAGCGCGGGTGCTGCGGACCTACGCCCGGCTGGGCATCGCCTCGGTTCCCGCGGCCCTGCTCAGCGGTGCGGCCTGCTACGGCATCGGACACGTCCTCGGCCAGGGGGTGGTGGGCTCCTTCGCGGCACTGATCGCCGGCGGCGTCGTCCTTCTGGGCGTCTTCTTCGTCGCCGCCCGCCGCATGCGGATCGAGGAGCTCAACTCACTCGTGGGAATGGTGCGCGGGCGTCTGGGCCGCTGAGGCGGGGGTAGGCGCACAACCATCGTCCGCCGCCGCGTGTCGTGCATGGCGGCAGACTGTGGGCACAATTGGTTTCGGCGTCGGACAGTGTGCAACGGATGGGGAGGCAGGGACGACGGTGGCGGAACGGAGCACGGCTGCCGTCGACGTGGCAGACAACAGCGGTGATCAACCGCTGACCGCGGCGGCGGACCAGTCCACGGCCGACGGCGTGGCCCAGAACCCGGAGCGGAACACGGACGGCGACGAGGCGCAGGGGAGCACGGGCACCGGGGGCCCCGGGAAGAAGGCCTCGGCGCCCGAACTGCACAGTGGCCACAAGCTCGCCAGACGCTACCGGCTGGAGGAGTGCGTCACCCGTCTGGACGGGTTCAGCAGTTGGCGTGCGGTCGACGAGAAACTCCGTCGCGCCGTCGGCGTCCACATCCTGCCCGCGGAGCACGTGCGGGCCCGTTCCGTCCTTGCCGCAGCCCGTTCGTCCGCGCTGCTCGGCGACCCGCGCTTCGTCCAGGTCCTCGACGCCGTCGAGGAGAACGACCTCGTGTACGTCGTGCACGAATGGCTGCCCGACGCCACCGAACTGACCGCGTTGCTCGCGGCCGGTCCGCTGGAGCCCCACGACGCCTACCAAATGGTCAGTCAGATCGCCTCCGCCATGGCCGCCGCGCACCGCGAAGGCCTCGCCCATCTGCGATTGAACCCGAGCGCCGTCCTGCGCACCTCCACCGGGCAATGGCGCATCCGGGGCCTCGCCGTGAACGCCGCGCTGCGCGGGATCAGCTCCGACACCCCCCAGCGCACCGACACCGAGTCCATCGGCGCCCTGCTCTACGCGGCACTGACCCAGCGCTGGCCGTACGAGAACGACGCCCACGGCCTGTCCGGACTGCCCAAGGACATCGGTCTGATCGCGCCGGACCAGGTGCGGGCCGGTGTCCACCGCGGCCTGTCCGAACTCGCCATGCGGGCCCTGGTCAACGACGGCGCGACCGCCTCCCGGCACGAGGCGCCGTGCACCACGCCTGAGGAGCTGGTGAAGGCGATCGGCGAGATGCCCCGCATCCGCCCGCCGGAGCCGGCGTTCACGGCCCCGCCGGAGTACCAGCGCACGACGTACCAACAGGGCTCCTACGGCCGTCCGGCCCCGCGCCCGGGTTCCCCCCAGCCGATCGTGCCCCCTCCGCCCCCGTTGCAGAGCCGCACCGGCAAGGCCCTGAAGTGGGCCGTCTCGGCCCTGCTCATCGCCGCGCTCGGGCTCGGCAGCTGGCAGTTGGCGGACGCTCTGATGGACCGGGGCGGCAACTCCGACGACACCGACAAGGTGCAGACGACGGACGGGGGCGACAAGAGTCCGACGAAACTGACGTCCGGCAGGCCCGTCCCCATCCAGGGTGCCCGCGACTTCGACCCGTTCGGTACGGACCAGTCCGAGAAGCCGCGCGACATAGGGAAGGTCTACGACAACAGCACGGCCACCTACTGGCAGACGGACTTCTACCTGAGCCCGGACTTCGGCCGCCTGAAGTCGGGCGTCGGTGTCATCCTCGACCTGGGCAAGGTCCAGCGGGTCGGGAAGGCGACCGTCACCTTCGTGGGGGAAACCTCGGTGGAGCTGCGGGCCGCCGCGGCGGACGCGGGCTCGGAGCCGACGACTTTCGACGCCTACGGCAAGGCGGCCGGCGGCTCGGGCACGACGGTGGTGCTCCGGCCCGGCAAGTCCCTCAGGACCCGGTACCTCCTGGTGTGGCTGACCAAGCTGCCCGCGGACAACGAGGGTCACTGGCGGGGCAGGGTGGCGGACATCAAGGTGACCAGCTGAGGTCTCCACCGGGGAGGGACGGATGGCTGAGGGCGCCGGATACGACGGAGTGAGCGATCAGGACCTGCTCACCCGCCATGTCGAAGGCGACCCCGATGCCTTCGGTGAGATCGTGCGGCGGCACCGGGACCGGCTCTGGGCCGTCGCGCTGCGGACGCTGGGGGACCGCGAGGAGGCCGCTGACGCGGTGCAGGACGCTCTGGTGTCCGCCTACCGGGCCGCCCGTACCTTCCGGGGTCAGTCGGCCGTCACGACGTGGTTGCATCGGATCACGGTGAACGCCTGCCTGGACCGCGCCCGCAAGGCCGCGTCGAGGAAGACCGCTCCGGTCGACGATCCCGAGCGGCTGGAACAGTTGCTGGACCCCCATGAGTCGGCCTCCGCACCGGCGGAGCGGAACGACCTGCACCGCCAGCTCCTGGAGGCGTTGGGCACCCTTCCGCCCGAGCAGCGCGCGGCCCTGGTCCTCGTGGACATGCAGGGATACCCCGTGGCGGAGGCCGCTCGAATCCTCGACGTGCCTGTCGGTACCGTCAAGAGCCGGTGCGCCCGGGGACGGACCAGACTGGTCCCGCTGCTGACCCATCTGCGACCCGGAACCACCGGTGGCGAGAAAGAACCCGGCCGGGCACGGAACCGGGCACCGGGAGCGTCCGTCCCACCTTCGACCGGGTCCCCGGGCGGGGTCTGCGGAGACACGGGGCCGAGCGATTCAGCCGTAGTGAAGGGCGGAGGTGGGCGAGCGTGACTTCCACATCGGACACGGCCGGGCATCCGGACGTCATGGAGATCTCCGACCTCACCGAGGGGCTCCTTCCCCCGGCCCGGAGCGCGGAGGTCCGGCGCCACCTTGACGCCTGCGAGCTGTGCGCGGATGCCCACGCCTCGCTGGAGGAGATCCGGAATCTCCTGGGAACGGTGCCGGGTCCTCCCCGCATGCCGGTGGATGTCGCGGGCCGTATCGACACCGCCCTCGCCGCTGAAGCGCTGCTGAGTGCCACCGCCCCCGCGGGCGACGACGGGCCGGTCCGGGCCGGGGCACCGGGCGAGCCGACCGGGACGAGCACCGAGCGGCATGTTTCACGTGAAACATCGATTTCGGCGGACCGTCCCGCCGGGCGCCCGCGGACGGCCACCGGCCCCGGACGCAAGAATCACGGCCGCAGCCGACGCAAGAGGATCGCCGCCCTGGGAGCCGTCCTCACAGCCGCCCTCCTCGGAGCCGGTTCGCTTCTCCTCCAGTCCCTGGGAAGCGGCACCTCCGATACAACGGCTCACGGCAGGCCGTCGGCGTCGGCCGCCGGCTTTTCCGGAGCGAGCGTGCAGAGCCAGGTGACGGATCTGCTCGCCACCAAGAAGAGCCTGCCGCGCGAATCCGGGCAACACCCCCGGGGCACCGGATCCGACGAGGACACCCCCACGGCAACCCAGAGCGCGAACACCCTGCTTGAGACCGAAGTGCCGGTTCCCGACTGCGTCCGGCAGGCGCTCGCCTCCCACAGCAGCGTCCTCGGCGCCAAGCCCGGGACCTACGCCGGGAAGACCGCCTATCTCGTCGTGGTGCCCAATGCCGAGGACGGCTCCCGCGTCACCGCCTACGTCATCGATGCCTCTTGCGTCCGTCAGCAGACCACACCCACGGGCAAGGTTCTACTGAAGCAGTCCCTCGTCCGTCCTTGAAGCGAGCGAGGTTCGTCCCGACCCTGGCGGTCATCCATACGGCGAGCGATCCTCGTGTGCCCGGGCACACCGGGAATGCGCGCCCCGTAGGATCCGTTGGGTGGGGTGAGAGTTCTGAAAGGCGCTCCCACCGGTCGACTGACACAGACCAGAGACGAGGAATCAAGCCGTGAGCGACGTCCGTAACGTGATCATCATCGGTTCAGGGCCCGCAGGCTACACGGCGGCGCTCTACACCGCGCGCGCGTCGCTGAAGCCCCTGGTGTTCGAAGGCGCCGTCACCGCCGGCGGTGCGCTCATGAACACCACCGAGGTGGAGAATTTCCCTGGCTTCCGCGACGGCATCATGGGTCCCGACCTGATGGACAACATGCGGGCCCAGGCCGAGCGCTTCGGTGCCGAACTGATCCCGGACGACATCGTCTCCGTCGACCTGACCGGTGAGATCAAGACCGTCACCGACACCGCGGGCGCGGTGCACCGGGCGAAGGCCGTCATCATCACCACCGGTTCGCAGCACCGCAAGCTCGGACTGCCCAACGAGGACGCCCTCTCCGGCCGTGGTGTCTCCTGGTGTGCCACCTGTGACGGCTTCTTCTTCAAGGACCAGGACATCGCCGTGATCGGCGGTGGCGACACCGCGATGGAGGAAGCCACCTTCCTCTCCCGGTTCGCCAAGTCGGTGACGATCGTCCACCGCCGTGACACTCTGCGCGCCTCCAAGGCGATGCAGGAGCGCGCGTTCGGCGACTCGAAGATCAAGTTCGTCTGGGACAGCGAGGTCGCCGAAATCCAGGGCGACCAGAAGCTCTCCGGTCTGAAGCTGCGCAACATCAAGACCGGTGAGCTGTCGGATCTGCCCGTGACGGGTCTGTTCATCGCGATCGGCCACGACCCGCGCACCGAGCTCTTCAAGGGTCAGCTGGACCTGGACGAGGAGGGGTACCTGAAGGTCGCCTCGCCGTCCACGCGCACCAACGTCACCGGCGTCTTCGCCGCCGGTGACGTGGTCGACCACACCTACCGTCAGGCGATCACCGCGGCCGGCACCGGCTGCTCCGCCGCCCTCGACGCCGAGCGCTTCCTCGCCGCCCTCGCGGACGAGGACAAGGCCGAACCCGAGAAGACGGCCGTCTGACCCTCCCTTTCCTCCCCACCGTACGATCAAGTTAAGGAGCCCTCAGTGGCCGGCACCCTGAAGAAAGTGACCGACGACTCCTTCGAGCAGGACGTCCTCAAGAGCGACAAGCCCGTCCTGGTGGACTTCTGGGCCGAGTGGTGCGGTCCCTGCCGCCAGATCGCCCCGTCCCTCGAGGCGATCGCCGCCGAGCACGGTGACAAGATCGAGATCGTGAAGCTCAACATCGACGAGAACCCGGGTACGGCCGCCAAGTATGGCGTCATGTCCATCCCCACCCTGAACGTCTACCAGGGCGGCGAGGTCGTCAAGACGATCGTGGGCGCCAAGCCGAAGGCGGCTCTCGTGCGCGACCTCGGTGACTTCATCGCCGAGTGACGTTTCACGTGAAACAAGAAGGGGCCGACCCGGGAGGGTCGGCCCCTTCTTCCATGACCTCTGGCTGAAGCCGGCCACCACGGCTGGCACCGGTTGCTACAACGGCCGCAGCGCCGGCTCCTTCTGGACGGCTCCCAGGAGCCGGTCGAGAGCCATTTCCACGTCTTCCTTCCAGGAGAGCGTCGAGCGCAGCTCCAGCCTCAGACGGGGGTGCGTCGGGTGCTGACGCATCGTCTTGAAGCCCACGGCCAAGAGGTGGTCGGCCGGCAGCAGGCAGGCGGGTTCCTGCCAGCGCGCATCGCCGAACGCCTCGATCGCCTTGAACCCCCGGCGCAACAGGTCCTTGGCCACCGTCTGCACCATCACGCGACCCAGTCCCTGTCCCTGATAGCCGGGCATGATGAACGCCGTGATGAGCTGGACGGCATCGGGGGAGACGGGACTCGTGGGGAACGCCGCCGAGCGGGGTACGTAAGCCGGTGGCGCGTAGAGCACGAAGCCGACCGGGACGTCATCGACGTAGACCACCCGGCCGCACGATCCCCAGTCCAGCAGGACGGCGGAGATCCAGGCCTCCTTCTCCGACGTGGAGGTGCCCCCCTTCACCGCGGCCTCGCCGCTCACGGGGTCCAGCTCCCAGAAGACGCAGGAGCGGCAGCGCTGGGGGAGATCTTGCAGGTTGTCCAGCGTGAGCGGTACGAGCCGACGCCCCATGAAGGCTGTTCCTCGCTTCCTTCGCTCGCCGCAGCACGAGCGGCTGCTCTTCCCTTCGCATCGTATCCACGATGCGATTGCCCTGACACCGCCACACAGCAAAGAGCGGACCGCGAGCCGGTATGCACCGGACGCGATCCGCACCCTGCGGCTTCTGACGACCCCGACCGTGGCGGGAGCTCCCGAAGGTCAGTCGTCCTGGTCCCCGGAGCCGCCCTCCTGAGCGCTCTGCAGGACCGGACCCTCCTCCGGGGCGAGAGTGCCCAGGATCCGCTCCAGGTCCTCCATGGAGGCGAACTCGACGGTGATCTTGCCCTTCTTCTGTCCCAGGTCGACCTTGACCCGGGTCTCGAAGCGGTCGGACAGACGGGTCGCCAGTTCACTCAGGGCGGGAGAGAGCCGGGCACCGGCCCGCGGCCCCTTGACACGCTGTGTGGCCTGGGGACGCGAGCCCATCAGGGTCACGATCTCCTCGACGGCCCGCACCGAGAGGCCCTCGGCCACGATGCGATGAGCCAACCGGTCCTGTTCCTCCGAGTCATCAACGGACAGCAGGGCACGCGCGTGTCCTGCGGAGAGGACGCCCGCGGCGACCCTGCGCTGGACGGCCGGCGAAAGCTTCAGCAGCCGCAGGGTGTTGGAGACCTGCGGACGGGAGCGCCCGATGCGGTCGGCCAGCTGGTCGTGCGTGCAGTTGAAGTCCTTCAGGAGCTGGTCGTAGGCGGCTGCTTCTTCCAGTGGGTTCAACTGTGCACGGTGCAGGTTCTCCAGCAGGGCGTCCAGGAGGAGCTTCTCGTCCTCCGTGGCCCGGACGATCGCCGGGATGGCGTCGAGTCCGGCCTCGCGACAGGCGCGCCAGCGACGCTCCCCCATGATCAGCTCGTAGCGGGCGGGGCCCATCTGCCGTACAACCACGGGCTGGAGAAGGCCGACCTCCTTGATGGAGGTGACCAGCTCATGGAGGGCGTCCTCGTCGAAGACCTCGCGCGGCTGGCGCGGGTTCGGCGTGATGGAGTCGAGGGGGAGCTCGGCGAAGTGAGCGCCCACCGGGGGCACGGGCACCTCCGCCGGACTCGTCGAGGGCTCCTCGGCTTCCGGAGGCACGGGAGGCAGCGTGGCGACCTTGGCCGCGGCCACACCGCGGTCGGCCGTCAGTACCGGCACCGCCCCGGGAGAGGCGGATCCCCCTCCCACGATCGTGGTCGCAGCCGGGGCCTTCTCGGTCGGGGCAGCGGGAATCAGCGCGCCGAGGCCACGGCCCAACCCCCTCCGTCGCTCACTCACTGGATCCCCTCCACCATGCTCGGGTTGTTCTGGACACCGCTGTGGGCCTGGCTCGGGTCGTAGCTGACACCGACCCCCCTCAGCGCGATTTCTCGGGCCGCCTCAAGATAGGACAGGGCACCGCTCGATCCCGGATCGTAGGTCAGCACCGTCTGCCCGTAGCTCGGCGCCTCGGAGATGCGGACCGAGCGGGGAATGCTCGTCCGCAGCACCTCGTCGCCGAAGTGGCTGCGCACCTCTTCCGCGACCTGGGACGCCAGTCGCGTCCGGCCGTCGTACATGGTGAGCAGGATCGTCGATACATGCAGGGCGGGGTTGAGGTGCCCCCGCACCAGGTCGACGTTGCGCAGCAGCTGACCCAGGCCTTCCAGCGCGTAGTACTCGCACTGGATGGGGATGAGGACCTCCTGGCCCGCGACCATCGCGTTGACCGTCAGCAGCCCCAGGGAGGGCGGGCAGTCGATGAGGATGTAGTCCAACGGCTGCTCGTACGCCTGGATCGCCCGCTGCAGCCGGCTCTCGCGGGCCACCAGTGACACCAGCTCGATCTCCGCACCGGCGAGATCGATGGTGGCGGGGGCACAGAAAAGGCCTTCGACATCCGGGACCGGCTGGACGACCTCGGAGAGGGGCCGACTCTCCACCAACACGTCATAGATGGAAGGCACCTCGGCGTGGTGATCAATGCCCAGCGCCGTGGAGGCGTTGCCCTGCGGATCGAGGTCGATGACCAGGACCCGGGCGCCGTGCAGAGCGAGCGAAGCGGCCAGGTTGACGGTCGTCGTCGTCTTGCCCACACCGCCCTTCTGATTGGCGACCACGATCACCCGGGTCTGCTCCGGCCGCGGCAGACCGTCGTCGGCGCGCCCCAGAGCCTCCAGCGCCAGTTGGGCAGCATGACCGATGGGAGTGTCGTCCATCGGAGGCGGTGTTTCACGTGAAACATCCGCCCTCATCGACTCGGCACGGGGACCGGGGACCGGATCGGTCATCGGTCCCGCGATGTTGGCGTCGGACCGCAAGGATTCACTCTCCTCGACTTCAGGCTCGCAATGAACAGAGCCTCCCATGCCTTCGGGGTCGTGAACCAGTGAGGCCTGGTGTTCTGTGGAGAAACCCACCTCTGTGGGCAACTCCGGAACCTTCGCGAGTGAACCGAGAGGCTTTCGGTCGCGGGGTTCGGCCGCACGGCGACCGCGACTGATGATGCCGTGCAACAGTGAGCGATGTTTCACGTGAAACACGATGCACAGCATCGGCGGCCGAACCCCCACGACACTCCGTTACCGTCGCCTGCGGACCCGTCCCGTGCGAGCGGCCTTGGCCCGTTTGGCCGCGAACCGTACACCGCCCGGACTTTCCCCCACCTCGACGCGCACCACCGTCGACAGGGGGTCCACGACCCCTTCACCGACGTGCAGGATGGACGTCGACACCGCACCGAGCTTGGAGAGCGCGGCGGTCGCCGCCTTCAGTTCCTCCTCGGCCGTGTCCCCCTTGAGTGCGAGCATTTCACCGTAGGGGCGCAGCAAGGGGATGCCCCACGTGGCCAGGCGGTCGAGCGGGGCCACGGCGCGAGCGGTCACCACGTGGACCGGTGGCAGCTTGCCCATCACCTCCTCGGCCCGCCCCCGCGCCACGGTGACGTGATCGAGCCCCAGCAGTTCGACGACCTCGGTGAGGAAGTTCGTACGGCGCAGCAGCGGCTCCAGCAGAGTGATGTTCAGGTCCTCCCGGACCAGAGCCAGGGGGATACCGGGCAGGCCGGCACCCGAGCCGACGTCGCACACCGTCACGCCCTCGGGAACGGCCTCGGAGAGCACCGCACAGTTGAGCAGGTGCCGCTCCCACAGGCGGGGCACTTCGCGCGGGCCGATCAGGCCCCGCTGCACGCCTGCCTCGGCGAGCAGCTCCGCATAGCGGACCGCATCGGCGAAGCGATCGCCGAATACTTCCCGCGCCTGCTCGGGTGCGGGGGAAGCTCCGCTGCCTCCGTCACGGGGACCGTCCTTCCGTACAGCGCCGGTGCTCCATGCACCGGCCACCAGAACTACCAGGCTGACAAAGATCGGCCCCGTCTGCGCTGCGGGCAGACGGGGCCGGGGCGAGAGGACCGGATCAGGCGGGCAGCACGACGACGAACCGCTGCGGCTCCTCGCCCTCGGACTCGCTGCGCAGGCCCGCGCCCTTGACCGCGTCGTGCACGACCTTGCGCTCGAACGGGGTCATCGGCTGGAGGCGGACCGGCTCGCCCGTGCTCTTGACCTCGGCGGCGGCATTGGCGCCCAGCTCGGACAGTTCGGCGCGCTTCTTGGACCGGTAGCCCGCGATGTCCAGCATCAGTCGGCTGCGGTCACCGGTCTCCCGGTGCACGGCAAGACGCGTCAGCTCCTGGAGCGCCTCCAGCACCTCGCCATCCCGGCCGACCAGCTTCTGCAGGTCGCGGCTATCGGTGTCGCTGATGATCGACACGGAGGCCCGGTCGGCCTCGACGTCCATGTCGATGTCGCCGTCGAGGTCGGCGATGTCCAGCAGACCCTCCAGGTAGTCCGCAGCGATCTCACCCTCCTGCTCCAGGCGGGTCAGGGTGTCTGCACCCTCGGCAGCGGCAGAGGTGGTGCCTTCCGTCACGGGATGGGCTCCTTCTTACTTCTTGGACGGGGACTTGGGCCGCTGCGGGCCACCCTTGCGCTGGCCGGACTGGGCCTTGCTGCGGGTGCCGGAGCCGGGCTTCTGCGGCTGCCTGGCAGCGGCGGGCTTGAGGTCCTGCGGCTCGTCGGACTTCTCCAGCGAGGTGGCCGGCATCTCGTCCGCCTGCTTGGCGGTGGTCTGGCGCTGGGACTTGGTCTGACGCTTGGGCTGCTGGCGCCGGACGGCCGGGACGGGCGTGGCCGTACCGTCCTCGGTCTGCACCACGTCCTGCGTCTCGCTCTTCACCACGGTGCCGTCGGCCTGGGCGGCGAGGCCTGCCTTGTTCAGCGCATTGATGAACTTGCGCTCGAACTCGTTGCGGTCGCGGCCCTTGGCGACGATCGCCTTGATGATCGTCTTCTCACTGCGCCGACGGACCTTGCCGTGGTGCGTCACGTGATGGGTCAGACGCTCCAGGTAGGCGGCCTGGGCCTTGGAGCCCGGGGTCGGGTTGTTGCGGATGACGTACATCTGCTGGCCCATGGTCCACACGTTGGTGGTCAGCCAGTAGACGAGGACACCGACCGGGAAGTTGATGCCGAAGACGGCGAACATGACGGGGAAGACGTACATCAGCATCTTCTGCTGTTGCATGAACGGCGTCTTCACCGTGGTGTCGACGTTCTTCGTCATCAACTGGCGCTGCGTGTAGAACTGCGACGCCGACATCAGGACGATCATGAGCGCGGTGACGACTCGAACGTCGGTGAGGGTGGCGCCCAGGGCGTGGACGGTGCCGGCGCCGTCCTTGAACTTCGCGGCGAGCGGGGCGCCGAAGATGTGCGCCTTGCGGGCGCTGGCCAGCAGCGATTCGTTGATGACGCCGATGGTCGTGCCCGAGGCGATGCCATTGAGCACGTGGTACAGCGCGAAGAAGAACGGGGACTGCGCGAGGATGGGAAGGCACGAGGAGAGCGGGTTGGTACCCGACTCCTTGTACAGCTTCATCATCTCTTCGGACTGGCGCTGCTTGTCGTTCTTGTAGCGCTCCTGGATCTTCTTCATCTCGGGCTGCAGCGTCTGCATGGCCCGGGTCGCCTTGATCTGCTTCACGAAGAGCGGGATCAGGCAGATGCGGATCAGAATCACCAGGGACACGATGGACAGGCCCCAGGCCCACCCGGTGTCCGGCCCGAAGATGGTGCCGTACACCGTGTGGAACTGGACGATGACCCAGGAGACAGGTGTCGTGATGAAGCTGAAGAGGCTGGCAATCGTGTCCACTAATCATGCTCCTTGGGCATGGGACGAGGTCTCTGCGGCCGGGCTCGGAGGAACCTCGGAACGCGGCGTCTCCCCGATGGCCGGTTCGGCGGAGGGCCCGCCCTTGCGTGCGCACCAGGCGGTGCGCAGCATTTCGTGCCACCGCGGGCGCCTGCGCGGCGGAACATGGTCCACACCGCCGAGCGACCACGGGTTGCACCGCAGGATGCGCCAGGCGGTGAGCGCCGTTCCCTTGAGCGCACCGTGCCGGTCGATGGCCGTGTAGCCGTAATGCGAGCACGAGGGGTAGTACTTGCACACCGGCCCCAGCAGTGGACTGATCGTCCACTGGTACAGCTTGATCAGAGCCAGCAGCGGGTACTTCATCGCGCGCCCCTTCCCAGCAGCCGTTCGAGAGCGGCGTCCAGGTCGCGGGCCAGCTGTGCGTGGTCCGCGCCGCCCGCTCCGGGCAGCGCTCGTACGACTACCAGGCTACCGGGGGCGAACAGGGCGACTCGGTCACGCATCAGATGACGCAGTCTGCGCTTCACTGTGTTGCGCACGACCGCGCCACCCACGGCCTTGCTCACGACGAAACCCGCACGCGTCGGGGGAGCGCTCTCCCCAGGCGCGTGCGGGTCCGTGGCACCGCTACGAAGGTGGACGACGAGAGTCGGGCGTCCTGCCCGGCGTCCTCGTCGGACCGCGGTCGCGAAGTCCTCGCGCCGCCTCAGCCGGTTCTCGGTGGGCAGCACGACGTCATGACCTGATCGGAATCAGGCGGACAGACGGGCGCGACCCTTGCTGCGGCGGGACGCGAGGATCGCGCGGCCGGCACGGGTACGCATACGCAGCCGGAAGCCGTGGGTCTTCGCGCGGCGACGGTTGTTCGGCTGGAAGGTGCGCTTGCTCACTCGGGGGCTCCAGAAGAAATCGGTAGTGGCGGGGTGCCGTCCTGGCTGTCACCGTGCGCCCACGAGTAGCTCGCGTCACGCCCGAGTGCACCGCTTCCCGATCACCTTCAGCGATCTGTGCCCATCGGAGGCAGGCGGCAGCAGCCATCGACAACTCGACCTGGTTACGGTACGCGCGGCGGCGGCATCCGGTCAAACCGAGAGCCGGTGGGGGACACTGTCCACAGCCTGGGGACAACAACTTGAACCGTACCGGTCGCGCTGACTACCGTGACTGGACTTCGATCCGTTCCCCTGCCCCCGGCCGGGCGGGACTCCCCCGTCCACCCCCCGGAATCCGTCCCGACCCGTCCCGCAACCACACGTTCGTGGGACCTGCGAGAGAGCGTGCCCTGTGGCTGACGTACCTGCCGATCTTGCCGCAGTGTGGCCACGCGTACTGGAGCAGCTCCTCGGTGAGGGCCGCGGGCAAGGGGTCGAGGCGAAGGACGAGCACTGGATCAGGCGCTGCCAGCCACTCGCGCTGGTCGCGGACACCGCCCTGCTCGCCGTACCGAACGAATTCGCGAAGGGTGTGCTGGAAGGCCGTCTCGCCCCGGTCGTTAGCGAGACCCTGACCCGCGAGTGCGGCCGGCCCATCCGCATCGCGATCACCGTGGACGACTCCGCGGGCGAGCCGCCGGCCCCGTCGGCGCCCTCCGCGCAGCAGCCGCCGCAGCCGCGCTACGAGGAGCCGGAACCGCCCGCCGGACCGTACGAGGGCTACGGCCGCCACCGTGCCGCCGATCCGCTGCCCGACCCGTCCCCGCGCGACCAGCTGCCCACCGCCCGGCCCGCCTACCCGTCCGAGTACCAGCGCCCCGAGCCGGGCGCCTGGCCGCGGCCCGCGCAGGACGAGTACGGCTGGCAGCAGCAGCGGCTCGGCTTCCCCGAGCGCGACCCCTACGCCTCGCCGCCCCGCGGCCCCTACGGGTCGCAGCCCCAGGACGCGTACGGCCCGCCCGGCAGCACCCCCTACGGTGCGCCGTCCCAGGACTACCGCCCGCAGGGCAGGGAGCGGTCGTACGACCAGCAGCGCGGCGACTACGACTCCCCGCGCCCGGAGTACGACCGGTCCGACTACGACTCCGGCCGCTCCGAGTACGACCCGTCCCGGACCGAGTACGACCAGCGCGACCCCGGCCGCCGCGAGCTGCCCGAGCAGCCGGGCGGCGGACCGGCGCACCGCGGCGGCCCGGGCCGCCCGGACCTGCAGCCGCCCGGCGGGGGCGGGGTGACCGGACCGTCGGCCGCGAAGTCCGCGCCGGCCTCCGGCCCCGGTGAGCCGACCGCGCGGCTGAACCCGAAGTACCTCTTCGACACGTTCGTCATCGGCGCCTCCAACCGGTTCGCGCACGCGGCCGCGGTGGCCGTCGCCGAAGCGCCGGCGAAGGCGTACAACCCCCTGTTCATCTACGGGGAGTCCGGCCTCGGCAAGACGCACCTGCTGCACGCGATCGGGCACTACGCGCGCAGCCTCTACCCGGGCACGCGCGTGCGCTACGTCAGCTCGGAGGAGTTCACCAACGAGTTCATCAACTCCATCCGCGACGGCAAGGGCGACAGTTTCCGCAAGCGCTACCGCGAGATGGACATCCTGCTCGTCGACGACATCCAGTTCCTGGCGGACAAGGAGTCGACGCAGGAGGAGTTTTTCCACACCTTCAACACCCTCCACAACGCCAACAAGCAGATCGTCCTCAGCAGTGACCGGCCGCCCAAGCAGTTGGTGACCCTGGAGGACCGGCTGCGCAACCGTTTCGAGTGGGGCCTGATCACCGACGTCCAGCCGCCCGAGCTGGAGACGCGCATCGCGATCCTCCGCAAGAAGGCCGTGCAGGAGCAGCTGAACGCCCCGCCGGAGGTGCTGGAGTTCATCGCCTCCCGGATCTCGCGGAACATCCGTGAGTTGGAGGGCGCGCTGATCCGGGTGACGGCGTTCGCCTCGCTGAACCGGCAGCCGGTGGACCTGGGCCTGACGGAGATCGTCCTGAAGGACCTGATCCCCGGCGGCGAGGACTCCGCCCCGGAGATCACCGCTCCGGCCATCATGGCCGCCACCGCCGACTACTTCGGGCTGACGGTGGAGGACCTGTGCGGCACCTCGCGCGGGCGCGCGCTGGTGACCGCCCGGCAGATCGCCATGTACCTGTGCCGTGAGCTGACCGACCTGTCACTGCCGAAGATCGGCGCGCAGTTCGGCGGCCGGGACCACACGACCGTCATGCACGCCGACCGCAAGATCCGCGCGCTGATGGCCGAGCGGCGCTCCATCTACAACCAGGTGACCGAGCTGACGAACCGCATCAAGAACGGCTGACGCCGGCCCCGCACACGCACGCCGAGGGCGCCCCCGGGAGGACATCCCGGGGGCGCCCTCGGCGTCTCGGCGTCTCGGGGGCGCCCCCGGGGGACGCCCTGAGGGGTGCTCTCCGCCGTACCGGGGGGCCCCTCCCGGGGCGCCCCCGCACGGCGTCCACAGCCCCGGGGAACGTCTCCCGGCGGCAACCGGGTGTTCGGACACGAGCCCGGTTACGGCCGCCCTCCACAGATTCGCCGACTTTTCGCCGTCCACACGCTGGGGACTGCGGAGTTGTCCCGAGCCGTGTCCACAGGGAAGCTGTCCAGAACGCGTCGGTCCAGCTCAACCGCCTGTGGAATGGTGGACGAATGATCTCCACAGGCTGTGGACAACACGACGATCCACAGCCTGTGCACAAAGTTGTCCACCGGAAGCCCACAGGCCCGGGGACCTTGTCCCCAGTGACCGGCGGCTTCTCCACACGGCTGTCCACTGTTCGACAACGCGAGGTCCCTGGTCACCGGGTCGAGTGAAAGCGGTCACACGAGGGTGCCGGATTGAGGTGTGGGAAAGGTGGGTAAAACTGGGGACGCAGCTGGGGAGAACTGCCCTCGGGCTGTGGGCGGAGTGTGCAGAACTCTCCGTTCTCCACAGACACCCCCGGTTGTCCACCGCCCCCGCCCACAGGCCCGGTGGACAAAATTTCCCCTCTGAGCTGGGAAAACGGGGTTATCCACGGTATCCACAGCCCCTACTACTACTCCCGACTAGAGAGAGCTGGGAATCCGTTTCGAAGTGGGGCCTGTGCACAACCGGCCCTCACCAGCCCGGCTGCCCCGGGGAGCGACTTGACCCCGACCGGCACACACTGTCAGTGCGGTGCGTCAGACTGGTCCCCGGTGTCCTGCCCTCCGCAGTGGGCGGTGGCACCGAGTCGGAAGACTCAGTAGCAACAGCAGGAGGCGGCTTACGGTGAAGATCCGGGTGGAACGCGACGTACTCGCGGAGGCAGTGGCCTGGGCGGCACGCAGCCTCCCGGCCCGTCCGCCGGCGCCTGTCCTCGCCGGTCTCCTGCTCAGGGCCGAGGACGGCCAGCTGAGCCTGTCGAGCTTCGACTACGAGGTCTCCGCCCGGGTGAGCGTCGAGGCCGAGGTCGAGGAGGAGGGCACCGTCCTCGTCTCCGGCCGGCTGCTCGCCGACATCTCCCGCGCGCTCCCCAACCGGCCGGTGGAGATCTCCACAGACGGTGTACGGGCGACCGTAGTGTGCGGCTCCTCGCGGTTCACCCTCCACACCCTGCCGGTGGAGGAGTACCCCTCCCTGCCGCAGATGCCGAACGCGACGGGCACGGTGCCCGGCGAGGTCTTCGCGGCCGCCGTCTCCCAGGTGGCCATCGCGGCCGGCCGGGACGACACGCTGCCCGTCCTCACCGGTGTGCGCATCGAGATCGAGGGCGACACGGTCACCCTGGCCTCTACCGACCGCTACCGCTTCGCGGTCCGCGAGTTCCTGTGGAAGCCGGAGAACCCGGACGCCTCCGCGGTCGCCCTGGTGCCGGCCAAGACGCTGCTGGACACCGCCAAGTCGCTCGGCGCCGGCGACAGCGTCACGCTGGCGCTGTCCGGCTCGGGCGCGGGCGAGGGCCTGATCGGCTTCGAGGGCGCGGGCCGGCGGACGACCACGCGTCTGCTGGAGGGCGACCTGCCGAAGTACCGCACGCTGTTCCCGACCGAGTTCAACTCCGTCGCCGTGATCGAGACCGCCCCCTTCGTGGAGGCCGTCAAGCGCGTGGCCCTGGTCGCCGAGCGCAACACCCCGGTGCGGCTCAGCTTCGAGCAGGGCGTGCTGATCCTGGAAGCCGGTTCCAGCGACGACGCACAGGCTGTGGAGAGGGTCGACGCCCAGCTGGAGGGCGACGACATCTCGATCGCCTTCAACCCGACGTTCCTGCTGGACGGCCTGAGCGCGATCGACTCCCCGGTGGCCCAGCTGTCGTTCACGACGTCCACGAAGCCGGCGCTGCTCAGCGGGAAGCCCGTGGTGGACGCGGAGGCCGACGAGGCCTACAAGTACCTGATCATGCCGGTGCGGCTGAGCGGCTGAGCGGCCGCGGGCCCTCCACGGGCCGGGTGCGCAGCCGCACCGTCCCGTGGAGGGGCCCCGGACGCCGGGCTTCGTATGAGCGCGTATGCCCACAGCTGTGCGTGAGGGGCCGGGACTAGGCTCGGCACGGCACGAAGGTGCCTCTCACGCCACACAGCAACCGAAGGAAAACAACTGATGGAGCTCGGTCTCGTCGGCCTCGGCAGGATGGGCGGCAACATGCGCGAGCGGATCCGCCGCGCGGGCCACACCGTCATCGGATACGACCGCAACCCCGACCTCGCGGACGTCCGCAGCCTGGAGGAGCTGGTGGGCAAGCTCACCGGCCCGCGCGTGGTCTGGGTGATGGTCCCGGCCGGCGAGCCCACCCAGTCCACGATCGACCAGCTCGCCGAGTTGCTGCAGCCCGGCGACGTGGTCGTGGACGGCGGCAACTCCCGCTGGACGGACGACGAGAAGCACGCCGGGGAGCTGGCCGCCAAGGGCATAGGCTTCGTCGACTGCGGCGTCTCCGGCGGCGTCTGGGGCCTGGAGAACGGGTACGCGCTGATGTACGGCGGCGACGCCGCGGACGTCGCCAAGGTGCAGCCCGTCTTCGACGCGCTCAAGCCGGAGGGCGACTTCGGCGCGGTGCACGCCGGCAAGGTGGGTGCGGGCCACTTCGCGAAGATGGTCCACAACGGCATCGAGTACGCGATGATGCAGGCCTACGCCGAGGGCTGGGAGCTGCTGGAGAAGGTCGACTCCGTGGAGAACGTCCGCGAGGTCTTCCGCTCCTGGCAGGAGGGCACGGTCATCCGCTCCTGGCTGCTGGACCTCGCCGTGAACGCCCTGGACGACGACGAGCACCTGGAGGGCCTGCGCGGTTACGCACAGGACTCCGGTGAGGGACGCTGGACGGTGGAGGCCGCGATCGACAACGCGGTGCCGCTGCCCGCGATCACCGCGTCGCTGTTCGCGCGGTTCGCCTCCCGGCAGGAGGACTCGCCGCAGATGAAGATGATCGCCGCGCTGCGCAACCAGTTCGGCGGTCACGCCGTAGAGAAGAAGTAGTCCACGGGTCGCCCCGCGATCCCACAACCCCCGGGGGAGGTCGGCGAACGACCATGCACGTGACGCACCTCTCGCTGGCCGACTTCCGCTCGTACGCCCGGGCCGAGGTCCCGCTCGACCCGGGCGTCACGGCTTTCGTCGGCCCCAACGGCCAGGGCAAGACCAACCTGGTCGAGGCGGTCGGCTACCTCGCCACCCTCGGAAGCCACCGCGTCTCCTCCGACGCCCCCCTGGTCCGCGTGGGTGCCGAGCGGGCGGTCGTCCGGGCCCAGGTCAGACAGGGCGAGCGGCAGCAGCTGGTGGAGCTGGAACTGAACCCCGGCCGGGCCAACCGCGCCCGGATCAACCGTTCCTCGCAGGTCAGGCCGCGCGACGTGCTGGGAATCGTGCGGACGGTGCTGTTCGCGCCGGAGGACCTCGCGCTGGTCAAGGGCGATCCCGGGGAGCGGCGCCGGTTCCTGGACGAGCTGATCACGGCGCGCGCCCCGCGCATGGCAGGCGTGCGCTCCGACTACGAGCGGGTGCTCAAGCAGCGCAACACCCTGCTGAAGACGGCCGCCCTCGCGCGCCGGCACGGCGGGCGCTCCATGGACCTGTCCACGCTGGACGTGTGGGACCAGCACCTGGCGCGCGCGGGTGCCGAGCTGCTCGCCCAGCGCCTGGACCTGATCACCGCGCTGCAGCCGCTGGCCGACAAGGCGTACGAGCAGCTGGCCCCGGGCGGCGGTCCCGTGGTCCTGGAGTACAGGCCGTCCGCGCCCGGCGAGGCCCACACGCGCGAGGACCTCTGCGCCCAGCTGACGGCGGCCCTCGTGGAGGTGCGCCGGCAGGAGATCGAGCGCGGTGTGACGCTGGTGGGCCCGCACCGCGACGACGTGCTGCTCAAGCTGGGCCGGCTGCCCGCCAAGGGGTACGCCTCCCACGGCGAGTCCTGGTCCTGCGCGCTCGCCCTGCGCCTGGCGTCGTACGACCTGCTGCGCGCGGAGGGCAACGAGCCGGTGCTGGTCCTGGACGACGTCTTCGCCGAGCTGGACGCCCGGCGCCGGGAGCGGCTGGCCGAACTGGTCGCGCCCGGCGAGCAGGTGCTGGTGACCGCGGCCGTGGACGACGACGTCCCGCGGGTGCTGGCCGGTGCGCGGTACGCGGTGGCCGACGGCGCGGTGGAGCGCGTGTGAGCACCGAGGAGCACGGCAGGACCGGCGCGGCCGACCGGGCCGGGAAGGCGCCCGGGCCGTCCGGCGTCGACCTGGCGCGCGTGGCGCTGCGTGCCGCGCGGGAACAGGCGCGCGCCCGCGGGGACGCGGTGCGGCAGAAGAAGCAGGTGCGGCGCGGCGGCGGCCTGCGCTCCGGCGCGCGCGCCGACGGCCGCGACCCGATGGCGCTCGGCGCCGCGATCAACCGGCTGATCAACGAGCGCGGCTGGGAGACGCCTGCCGCGGTGGGCGGGGTCATGGGCCGCTGGCCGCAGATCGTCGGCGAGGACCTGGCCAAGCACTGCGTGCCGCAGCGGTACGACGAGGACGAGCGCGTGCTGACCGTCGCCTGCGACTCCACGGCCTGGGCGACCCAGCTGCGCCTGCTCGCGCCGGCCCTGGTGGCACGCCTCAACGAGGACCTCGGCCACGGTACGGTGCGGCTGCTCAAGGTGCAGGGCCCCGGCGGCCCGGCCCGCCGGTACGGCCCGCTGCGCGTTCCGGGCGGCTCCGGACCCGGCGACACCTACGGATGACCCGCGGGTGACGTACCTCACGTGCCGGCACCGGCGGGCGGCGGTGCCGCGCCCGCGCGCGCGGGCGCGGATCCCCTGTTGACCGGCGAGTAGCCAGGGGTTGACGGTCGGAAGCGCTGAGTGCCGCCGTGAGCCCCTTGGGGCCCCCTTCCGCATATCGGTACCCGGCCGAGACCGGTTGAGGGCGGCACATGGGTACTCAGGTGCCCGCAAACCCCCATCACTGTCAGCGCTACCGGTAGACTGGAAGGCAATCCCGCCCCAAACGTGGGGACCGTCCGGGAAAAGCTGAGCAACGCTGATCAGGGCTTACCAACGCAACATGCCGCAGCCGCTCCGGCAACCCGCCGACGAGCCCGGCTCGTGCTGTGCCAGAAAGGGCGCTTCGTGGCCGATTCCGGCAACCCCAACGAGAACATCCCGTCCACCGACGCCGGCGTGCACGGCGGGGCCCCCGTCTCCGCCTCGTACGACGCCAGCGCCATCACCGTGCTCGAAGGGCTGGACGCGGTCCGCAAGCGACCCGGCATGTACATCGGTTCCACCGGTGAGCGCGGTCTGCACCACCTCGTGTACGAGGTCGTGGACAACTCCGTCGACGAGGCCCTGGCCGGTCACGCGGACACCATCGACGTGACGATCCTCGCCGACGGCGGCGTGCGCGTGGTCGACAACGGCCGTGGCATCCCGGTCGGCATCGTCCCCTCCGAGGGCAAGCCGGCCGTCGAGGTCGTGCTCACCGTGCTGCACGCGGGCGGCAAGTTCGGCGGGGGCGGCTACGCGGTCTCCGGCGGTCTGCACGGCGTCGGCGTGTCCGTGGTGAACGCGCTGTCCATGAAGGTCGCCGTCGAGGTGCGCACCGACGGCCACCGCTGGACGCAGGACTACAAGATGGGCGTGCCGACGGCCCCGCTGGTCAAGCACGAGGCCACGCAGGAGACGGGCACCTCGGTCACCTTCTGGGCCGACCCGGAGATCTTCGAGACCACCGAGTACTCCTTCGAGACGCTGTCGCGGCGCTTCCAGGAGATGGCGTTCCTCAACAAGGGCCTGACGATCAGGCTCACCGACGAGCGCGAGTCGGCGAAGGCCACGGCCGGGGCGGACGAAGCGGGTGCGGACGAGAAGGACGAGGTCAAGACCGTCACGTACCACTACGAGGGCGGCATCGTCGACTTCGTGAGGTACCTCAACGGCCGCAAGGGCGACGTGGTGCACCCCACCGTCATCGACCTGGAGGCGGAGGACAAGGACAAGAGCCTGTCCCTCGAGGTCGCGATGCAGTGGAACAGCGGCTACAGCGAGGGCGTGTACTCCTTCGCGAACATCATCCACACCCACGAGGGCGGCACCCACGAAGAGGGCTTCCGCGCCGCGCTGACCTCGCTGATCAACAAGTACGCGCGCGACAAGAAGCTGCTGCGCGAGAAGGACGACAACCTCACCGGTGACGACATCCGCGAGGGCCTGACCGCGATCATCTCGGTCAAGCTGAGCGAGCCGCAGTTCGAGGGCCAGACGAAGACCAAGCTGGGCAACACGGAGGCGAAGACCTTCGTGCAGAAGGCGGTCTACGAGCACCTCAACGACTGGCTGGACCGCAACCCGGTCGAGGCCGCGGACATCATCCGCAAGGGCATCCAGGCGGCCACCGCGCGCGTGGCGGCGCGCAAGGCCCGCGACCTGACCCGCCGCAAGGGCCTGCTGGAGACCGCGTCGCTGCCGGGCAAGCTGGCCGACTGCCAGTCCAACGACCCGGCCAAGTGCGAGATCTTCATCGTGGAGGGCGACTCCGCCGGCGGCTCGGCCAAGTCCGGCCGGAACCCGCAGTACCAGGCGATCCTCCCGATCCGCGGCAAGATCCTCAACGTCGAGAAGGCCAGGATCGACAAGATCCTGCAGAACCAGGAGATCCAGGCGCTGATCTCCGCCTTCGGCACGGGCGTGCACGAGGACTTCGACATCGAGAAGCTCCGCTACCACAAGATCATCCTGATGGCGGACGCCGACGTCGACGGCCAGCACATCAGCACCCTGCTGCTGACCTTCCTGTTCCGCTTCATGCGGCCGCTGGTCGAGGCCGGACACGTGTACCTCTCCCGTCCCCCGCTGTACAAGATCAAGTGGGGCCGGGACGACATCGAGTACGCCTACTCGGACCGCGAGCGCGACGCGCTGATCGAGATGGGCCGCCAGCGCGGCAAGCGCATCCGCGAGGACTCCATCCAGCGCTTCAAGGGCCTCGGTGAGATGAACGCCGAGGAGCTGCGCGTGACCACCATGGACCAGGAGCACCGGGTCCTCGGCCAGGTCACCCTCGACGACGCCGCCCAGGCCGACGACCTGTTCTCGGTCCTGATGGGCGAGGACGTCGAGGCCCGCCGCCAGTTCATCCAGCGCAACGCCAAGGACGTCCGCTTCCTCGACATCTGAGTCGGTCTCAGCTGACCGCACCAGGAAGGACCTTCACCAGCAATGACCGACGAGAACACTCCCGCCACCCCGGAAGAGGGCGGCGAACTGGCGATGCGCGTCGAGCCCGTCGGGCTCGAGACGGAGATGCAGCGCTCGTACCTGGACTACGCGATGTCCGTCATCGTGTCCCGTGCGCTGCCCGACGTCCGCGACGGCCTCAAGCCCGTCCACCGCCGCGTGCTGTACGCCATGTACGACGGCGGCTACCGCCCCGAGCGCGGCTTCTACAAGTGCGCCCGCGTCGTCGGCGACGTCATGGGCAACTACCACCCGCACGGCGACTCCTCGATCTACGACGCCCTGGTGCGCCTCGCCCAGCCGTGGTCGATGCGGATGCCGCTGGTGGACTCCAACGGCAACTTCGGCTCCCCGGGCAACGACCCGGCGGCGGCCATGCGCTACACCGAGTGCAAGATGGCGCCGCTGTCGATGGAGATGGTCCGCGACATCGACGAGGAGACCGTCGACTTCACGGACAACTACGACGGCCGCTCCCAGGAGCCGACCGTCCTGCCGGCCCGCTTCCCGAACCTGCTGATCAACGGCTCGGCCGGCATCGCGGTCGGCATGGCCACCAACATCCCGCCGCACAACCTGCGCGAGGTCGCGGCCGGCGCCCAGTGGTACCTGGAGAACCCGGAGGCCTCGCACGAGGAGCTGCTGGACGCGCTGATCGAGCGCATCAAGGGCCCGGACTTCCCCACCGGCGCGCTCGTCGTCGGCCGCAAGGGCATCGAGGAGGCGTACCGCACCGGGCGCGGCTCCATCACGATGCGCGCCGTGGTCGAGGTCGAGGAGATCCAGAACCGCCAGTGCCTGGTGGTCACCGAGCTGCCGTACCAGGTGAACCCGGACAACCTGGCGCAGAAGATCGCCGACCTGGTGAAGGACGGCAGGATCGGCGGCATCGCGGACGTCCGCGACGAGACCTCCTCGCGCACCGGCCAGCGCCTGGTCATCGTGCTCAAGCGGGACGCGGTCGCCAAGGTCGTCCTCAACAACCTGTACAAGCACACCGACCTGCAGACCAACTTCGGTGCCAACATGCTGGCGCTGGTGGACGGTGTGCCGCGCACCCTCTCCCTGGACGCGTTCATCCGCCACTGGGTGACGCACCAGATCGAGGTCATCGTCCGCCGCACCCGCTTCCGGCTGCGCAAGGCCGAGGAGCGCGCGCACATCCTGCGCGGCCTGCTGAAGGCCCTGGACGCCATCGACGAGGTCATCGCGCTGATCCGGCGCAGCGATACCGTCGAGGTCGCCCGCGGCGGCCTGATGGACCTCCTGGAGATCGACGACATCCAGGCCAACGCCATCCTGGAGATGCAGCTGCGCCGGCTGGCCGCCCTGGAGCGCCAGAAGATCGTCCAGGAGCACGACGAACTCCAGGCGAAGATCAGCCAGTACAACGAGATCCTCGCCTCGCCGGTGCGCCAGCGCGGCATCGTCAGCGAGGAACTGGCGGCGCTGGTCGAGAAGTACGGCGACGACCGCAAGACCAAGCTGATCCCGTACGAGGGCGACATGTCCATCGAGGACCTGATCGCCGAGGAGGACATCGTCGTCACCGTCACGCGCGGCGGCTACGTCAAGCGGACGAAGACGGACGACTACCGGGCCCAGAAGCGCGGCGGCAAGGGCGTGCGCGGCACGAAGCTGAAGGAGGACGACATCGTCGACCACTTCTTCGTGTCCACCACGCACCACTGGCTGCTGTTCTTCACCAACAAGGGCCGGGTGTACCGGGCGAAGGCCTACGAGCTGCCCGAGGCCGGCCGGGACGCGCGCGGCCAGCACGTGGCGAACCTGCTGGCCTTCCAGCCGGACGAGGCGATCGCCGAGATCCTCGCGATCCGCGACTACGGGGCCGCGCCGTACCTGGTGCTGGCCACCAAGTCCGGCCTGGTCAAGAAAACGCCTCTGAAGGATTACGATTCGCCCCGCTCCGGCGGCGTCATCGCGATCAACCTGCGCGAGCGCGAGGACGGTTCGGACGACGAGCTGATCGGCGCCGAGCTGGTCTCGGCGGACGACGACCTGCTGCTGGTCAGCAAAAAGGCGCAGTCGATCCGCTTCACCGCCTCCGACGACACCCTGCGCCCGATGGGCCGCGCCACGTCGGGTGTGAAGGGCATGAGCTTCCGCGGGAGCGACGAGCTGCTCTCGATGAATGTGGTGCGACCCGGTACGTTCGTGTTCACTGCCACGGACGGCGGGTACGCGAAGCGGACCGCCGTCGACGAGTACCGCGTCCAGGGCCGCGGCGGCCTCGGCATCAAGGCCGCCAAGATCGTGGAGGACCGCGGTTCGCTCGTCGGCGCGCTGATCGTCGAGGAGAACGACGAAATCCTCGCCATCACCCTGTCCGGCGGTGTGATTCGTACGCGAGTCAGCGAGGTCAGGGAGACGGGCCGTGACACCATGGGCGTTCAACTGATCAATCTGGGCAAGCGCGATGCCGTGGTCGGCATCGCACGTAACGCCGAGGCGGGGCGCGAGGCGGAGGAAGTCGACGGCGACGTGGCCGTGGACGAGACCGCCGGGGGTGCCGCCACGAACGGCACGGCCGAGGGCGAGGTGCCCTCGGCCGAGTAGCACGAGGAGTGAGTCATCGTGAGCGGAGCCACGGGCGCCGGACCGGCCGGTACCTCCAGGGGGACGGACGGCGGCGGCCGTGGCTCCGCCGCGAGGACGCCGGGTGCCGCGCACCCGACGGATCCGCACACGACCAACCTGAGGCCGGTCAAGGTACCGGCCGAGGACCCGTCCTCATCCGACGCGCATGGATCCCAGGGGGGAACTGTGACGGACACCCGAGGCCCGCAGAGCCAGCAGTACCAGGCCGGCGCGGCCGAGAGGGCGTCGGCCTCCCCGCTGCCCGGCGAACGGCACGCCGACCAGGCCGCCGGGCCCTACCACCCGCCGCAGGCCTACCCGGCACAGCCGGAGACCGGCGTCCGCCGGCCGCGCACCGGCGCGCGCACGCAGCCGCGCACCCGCAAGGCGCGGCTGCGCGTGGCCAAGGCCGACCCGTGGTCGGTGATGAAGGTCAGCTTCCTGCTGTCCATCGCGCTCGGCATCTGCACGATCGTCGCCTCGGCGATGCTGTGGATGGTCCTGGACGCGATGGGCGTCTTCTCGGCGGTCGGCGGCACGATCTCCGAGGCGACCGGCGCCAACGAGGCCACCGGCTTCGATCTGCAGGACTACCTCTCCCTCCCGCACGTCCTGACGTTCACGGTGATCATCGCGGTCATCGACGTGGTCCTCGCGACCGCGCTCGCGACCCTCGGCGCGTTCATCTACAACCTCTCCGCGGGCTTCGTGGGCGGCATCGAGCTGACGCTGGCCGAGGACGAGTGACCCGGCCCGCGCGGCCGTCCCCCCGGCCCCCGGGAACCGATTTTGGGACTGCCCGCCCCGTGCGCTAATCTTCAGGAGTCAGCGCGCGGGACACACACCGCAGAGCGCGGCGGGGCTATAGCTCAGTTGGTTAGAGCGCATCCCTGATAAGGATGAGGCCACAGGTTCAAATCCTGTTAGCCCCACCAGCGAAAAGAACCCCCAGTCGGTAGCGGCTGGGGGTCTTTGACGTCCGGGGGACGGGCGGGATGCCGCGGGTGTGCCCTGTGCCCCCGGATCACCGGTGGCCCACCGGCGCCGAGTCCCGTGACGGCGTGCCGGCCGGCGACGGACGGGAGGGGAGCGGGCCGGAGCGGTGGGTCGTGGCAGTGGTTCGGACGGCCGGTCGGCCGCGGCACGGCCTCCCTCCCGGCGCTCGGAGCGCCTGCTTCCGGAGCCCCGGTGTGCCTAGACTCGGCGGGTGGCCTTGGAATGGGAACAGGTAATCGTCCACTCCGTGGATCCGGTGGCTTTGGGGCAGTGGTGGGCCACGGCTCTCGGCTGGGTGGTGGTCCACTCCTCCGACGAGGAGTTTGAGATCCGTCCGGAGCCGGATCGCCTCCCGGGGCTGGACTTCGTCCGGATCGCCGAGAGCAGGAAGACCAAGAGCCGGCTGCACCTCGACTTCAGGCCCGACGACCAGGACGCCGAGGTGGCTCGCCTCGAGGCCCACGGCGCGAAGCGCGTCGACATCGGCCAGGGCGACCAGCCCTGGGTCGTCATGGCGGACCCCGAGGGCAACGAGTTCTGCGTCCTCGGCCAACGGCGTCCGTGAGAACCCCCGGGGAGCGGGCGCGCCCAGCCCGGCGGGCCTGCGGTTGGCGGGGCCGCGACAAAGGCGCGAGGCGCTGACACCGGCGCCTGACACCGGCGCCGGCGGACGGGGCGGGCGGAGGCCGCACCGGTCCGCGGTGCCCAATGCGCGGGCTCACCGGTGGTGCCGGGGGCGGTTTCCGGAGCGGTGCGCGGATGCGAAAGGCCCGACCGCTGGCGACGGGGGATGCACCAGCGATCGGGCTATGGCCAAGGGTAACAAGGTTGGCGGACTGAGGGGAGCCAACGGACCTGCCCGACCGGGTAGTTGGCCGATCTTGATCGGTTCAGCCGGGGCACGGGGGGTCGTACGAGAGGCGGGGCAGGTACTCGTGCCACCTCTGCGGGGTCAGGACGTCCCGGGTGACCGCGCAGATGTGCCGGATGGCCTCGTCGGCGTCCAGGCTCCACAGGCGGACCGTGTCGGCGCCGCTGGACACCCCGAGCACGTGGCTGTTGGGGCTGAAGGACAGGAAGTTGCCGGTCTTGGCGTACGGGCTCATCGACTGGCCGATGGGCGAGGCCGACGCGGGGGTGGTGACGTTCCACAGCCGGACGGTGTTGTCGTTGCCGCCGCTCGCCAGGGTGCGGCCGTCGGCGCTGTACGTCAGCGAGGTCACCGCCTCGGTGTGGCCGGTGAGGGGGGAGCCGAGCGCGGTCGCCGCGCGGGGGTCGGCGACGTTCCACAGCCGGACGGTGTCGTCGTCGCTCCCGCCGGCCAGGGTGCGGCCGTCGGGGCTGTAGGCGAGCGTGTTGACGGGGCCGGCGTACGCCGTGAGCGGCTTGCCGAGCCGGACGGGCCGGGCGGGGTCGGTGACGTCCCACAGCCGGATGGTGCTGTCCGCGCTGCCGCTGGCGAGCGTGTGCCCGTCGGGGCTGAAGACGAGGGCGTTGACGTAGCCCCGGTGCCCGGTGAGCGGTGGACCGAGGGCGACGACGCGGGCGGGGTCGGTGACGTTCCACAGGCGGAGCGTGCGGTCGTCGTAGGCGGTGGCCAGGGTGCGTCCGTCCGGGCTGTAGGCGAGCGCGTCCGGGCCCATGAACCGGGTCCGCAGCGTCAGGGGCGGCCCGGCCGGGACCGGCCGCCGCGGGTCGGCGACGTTCCACAGGTACACCGTGCGGCTGCTGGTCAGGACGGCGAGCGTGCGGCCGTCGGGGGAGAACACCATCGACCGCTGGCCGCCGTCGGTGCGCATGAACGGTTCGCCCAGCGGTACGGGCCGGTCGGGGGCCGTCACGTTCCACAGCCGGATCCTGCCGTCGCGCGCGGCCGTGGCGAGCACCTTCCCGTCCGGGCGGAACGCGCCGTTGCGGCCGATCATGTCCGACACCGGGATCGACCACAGGCGGACCTTGCCGTCCCCGCTGCCGGTGGCGAGGGTGCGCCCGTCGGGGCTGAAGCCCAGCGCGTACATCTCGCCGCTGCCGCCCGCGAGCGGTTCGCCGACCTGGGAGGGGGCCGCCGGGTCGCTGACGTTCCACAGGCTCGCCGTGCTGTCCGCGCTGGCGGCCGCGAGCCGGCGTCCGTCGGGGCTGAAGGCCACGGACCAGATGGGGCCGGTGTGGCCGGCCAGCGGTGAGCCGATGGGGGCCGCGCGCGCCGGGTCGGCCACGTTCCACAGCCGTATGGTGTCGTCCGCGCTGCCGCTGGCGAGCGTGCGCCCGTCGGGGCTGAACGCCACCGAGTGCACGATGTCCGTGTGGCCCCTCAGCACCTTGCCCAGGGGCTCGGGGCGGCGGGGGTCGGACGTGTCCCACATCAGGATCGTGTCGTCGTCGCCGCCCGCCGCGAGGGTGCGGCCGTCGGGGCTGAAGGCCACGGAGCGCACCGCCGCCGTGTGGCCGCGCAGCGCGCCGAGGGCCGTCGGCCGGCGGGGGTCGGCGACGTTCCACAGGCGGACGGTGCGGTCCTCGCCGACGGAGGCGAGCGTGTGCCCGTCCGGGCTGAAGGCGACCAGGTAGATCGTGCCCCTGTGACCGGTCAGCGGGTGGCCCAGCGGGCGAGGCCGGGCGGGGTCGGTGACGTCCCACAGCCGGATCGTGCCGTCGTCGCCGGCGCTGGCCAGGGTGTGCCCGTCCGGGCTGAAGACCGCGCTGCTCACCCAGCTGCCGTGGCCGGTGAGCGGCTTGCCGAGCGGTGCGGGCCGGCTGCGGTCGGCGACGTTCCACAGCCGCACGGTGCGGTCGTAGCTAGCGGTGGCCAGGGTGTGCCCGTCCGGGCTGAACGAGGTGAGGTAGACGGCGCCGGTGTGGCCGAGCAGGGGAGTGGCCAGCGGCGCGTTCACGATGGAGATCAGCCTGCTGTACGTGCCCTCGTCGGCCGGGCGCAGCTGGTGGGCCACCAGGTCGAGCTGGGCGGCCAGCGAGGGGTCCGTGTGCTGGACGCGGTCGGACTCGGCGAGCACCTGGGCGAACACGGCGTCGTCCCGCTGCCGCCACGCCACCACGGCCGTGCCGGCGGCGAGGACGGCGAGGGCGACCAGCGCCGCCACCGCGGCCCGGCTGATCCACACCGTGCGCCGGCGCAGTCTGACCGAGGCGGCCAGGAACTCCATGGCGCTGCGGGTGAGGAAGGTGTCGCCGGCGCTCCGCGCCCAGGTGCAGGCCTGTTCCAGCCGGGAGCCGCGGTAGAGCAGCGAGCTGTCCCGGCCGGAGTCCTCCCAGGCCCGGCCGTCCTCCTCCAGCCGCTGGCGCAGCAGGTGGTCGTTGCGGTCGTCGTCGATCCAGTGCCGCAGCCGCGGCCAGGCGTGCAGCAGCGCCTCGTGGGTGATCTCCACGGTGTCCGCGTCGAGCGTCACCAGCCGGGCCCGCACCAGCGCCTCGAGCGACTCCTCCGTCTTGTCCGGGTCGGTCGACTCCTGCGCCAGCTGGCGCCGGGTGCCCCGCCGCCGGGTGGCCTGGGTGTCCTCGCCGAGCCGGACCAGGCGCAGCAGCAGCAGCCGGGCGGCCGAGCGGGCGGCGGGGTCGAGGCTGGACCAGGCACGCTCGGCGGTGGCCGCCACCGCCCCCTGGATGCCGCCCGCCGCGCGGTAGCCGGCCAGGGTCAGCCGTCCCGCCTTGCGCCGCTGCCAGGTGGCCAGCAGGGCGTGCGAGAGCAGTGGGAGCACGCCCGCGTCGTGCGCTCCGCGCGGGCCGTCGGCGCTCACCTCGCGGACGATCAGCTCGGCCAGTCCCGCCTCCAGCTCCAGGCCGACGGCCTTGGCGGGTCCGGTCACCGCCTCGCGCAACTCCGCCGTGGTCAGCGGTCCCAGCACCATGTGCCGGTGCTGCAGCGCGTCGGCCAGTTCCGGGTAGCCGAGGCACTGCTCGTAGAAGTCGGCGCGGATGCCGAGGACCACGACCACGGGGGCCGGTCCGGGCGCGTCCGCGGCGGGTGTGCAGGCGGCGTGCAGTAACTGGATGAAGGTGCGCCGGCCGGCCTCGTCGGGGCAGAGGGTGAAGGTCTCCTCGAACTGGTCGACGATGAGGACCGGCCGGCCGGGGGCCGCCGGGGCGTCGGCCGGGGGCGTCCCGTCCGTCCGCCGGTCCGCCGGTGGCGCGTCGTCGGCCGCCCGTTGCACCGGGAGCGCGTCGGCGGGGGCGGCCGGTACGGCCGGGGCCGTGGCGGTGGCGGGCCGATGCGCCGCGGGCGCACGCGCGGGCTCGGACACGGGTGCGGGTTCCCCGCCGTCCGGGTGCTCCGCCCGGTGCGTCCCGCGCCGTGCCCACCCCGTGACCGCGTCCCGTACCGCGCGGGCGAAGCGCGGGGCGTCGGCCCCGGGCGCCGACGGGTCGTACTCCGCCTCCCGCTCCGCCCGGAGCGCCCCGGCGGCGGTGGCACCGAGTTCCGGTATGAGGCGGGTCAGCTCCGCGAGCGGGTCGGCGCCCGGCACGAGCTGGAGCACGGCGCCCGGCCGGCCGCTGCCGTCCCCCAGGGCACCGCCCTGCACGGCGGGCACCAGGCCCGCGTTGAGGAGGGACGACTTTCCGGCACCCGAGGCGCCGACCAGCATGACCAGTCCGCCCGTCCCCGCCGCGGCGCGCAACTGGGCGACGAGCGCGTCCGTGCTCCGTTCCCGGCCGAAGAACCAGCGGGCGTCCTCCCTGCGGTACGGGGCCAGTCCGCGGTAGGGGCAGACGCCGCCGGCGACGGGCGGGGCCTGGGCCGGGGGCTGCCGGTCCTCCTCGGCGGGCACCGGCGCGGGGCGCTCGCCCACCGGGTCGGCCAGGGCGCGCTCCCACAGGCGCTGCCACTGGGCGAGGTCGTACAGGCCGCCGGAGACGGGCGCGGGCCTGGCGCGCCGCGCCTCGGGGATGAGGATCTGCAGGACCGCCGCGAGGGCGGCGAACTGGGCCGGCACGTTCTTGGCCCGCCGCCAGTCGCTGATGCGCTGGGCGGACACCCGCACCGGCCGGCCGCGCTCGTCCACGCGCTGGAGGCGCACGACCGCCTCGGACACGCTCTTCAGGGGAGGGTTGCCGGCCTCCTTGTACAGCAGGGCGAGGCGTTCGGCGAAGGCTGTGCGTGCCCCTGAGTCGGAACTCAAGGTCCCACCCCTCACTCCCCCAGCGTCTGGACGTCCGGACCGGAAAACCCACCTTATACGGCTGACCTGCGAGGAAGTCGGACCCGCACAGTCCGGCCCTCCTCCTCGGTGGCCGTAGATGGCAGGATCGCATCGCCGTGGCGGAACCGTCACATACCGTCCGGACAGGCCACCGGCCCCGCGCTCGGAGAGGCAGCTCATGGCGTCGAACGTTCTCGGTCAACTTGCCTCGACGTCGTACGGGCGTGTCCCCGTCACACGCACGGCACGCGGACACCGCGCCTGAGGCGCCGACGCCGCTTCGCCGCCCCTTCTTCGGTTCGCGCCGGTATGTCGACCCGGCGCGGGCCGACACCGCCCGCTCCGTCCGGCACCGGTCCCCACGAGGGGAGGGACCGGTGCCGGGCGGGCCGGTCGCCGGGCCGGGGGTCCACCGGACCGGCGCGGGGGCGGGACGCCGTGGTGCCGCGCGCGGACCGGCTGCCCGTGACGGGGGCGCACGGAGGTGCCCGTCGACCGGAGCGCGCGTCACGGCCCGGCCGGGAGGAGTCCGGCGACGGGGCGCGGGTGCGGGAGACCGCCGGAAGTGCCCCGCGCGGGCCGCCGTCCTGGCCGGCCGAGGCGAGCGGCACCCGACCGGTTTCCGCCCCCTGCGGGGACGGCCCGGTCCGTCCGGCTCCCCGGTCCGCCCGGCTCCCCGGCCCGGAGGGCGCCGGTCAGCCGGCGGGTGCCGGATGGCGCCACCCGGACTCCGCCAGTGCGCGGGCCCTCGCCTCCGCCACCGCCATGCGGGCGGCGCGTTCGCCGGGGTCGGAGTGGGAGGGCCGGCCGGTCACCTGCCCGGGCCACTTGCGGTAGAGCAGTCCGGGCTCACCGGAGAACCAGCCCCGGCTCACCGCGTTCAGCGCGAGGAGCAGTCCGGTGTCCTCGGAGGCCGGCAGGGCCATCCAGCCGCCGAGCGCCGTGAGCAGTTGCCGGCGCACGAAGAGGGTCGCCGGGTGGACCTGGGCCAGGTGACCGTGGGACGTCCAGTAGTCGAGGACGGCGCCGCGTTCCACCGGTCCCTCGTCCGGGTCGTCGGGGAAGCCGGCCGTGGAGCCGTCGGGCAGCAGGTCCAGGACCCGGGACGCGGCCCAGCCCAGCGTGGGGTCGGCCTCCAGTGCGGCGAGGTCGCGCGTGAGGGCGCCGGGCGTGAGCCGGTCGTCGGCGTCCAGCACCTTCACGTAGGGGCCGTCGGCGTGCGCCAGCGCGATCGTGCGGGCCACGCCCGGCCCGCCCGGTCTGCCCTGACGGAAGGTCACCCGCTCGTCGTCGGGCACGTACGGGCGTACCTCGTCCGTCCGCCCGTCCTCCTGGATCACCCACGTCCAGTCCCAGCCGTCCGCGAGCCGCTGCTCGCACAGCGACGCGTAGGCCTCCGGCAAAAACGGGGCGGACGGGGCGTGGACGGCGGTGACGACGGTGATGCGCCGGCGGGCGGCGCCGGTGGCGTGGGCCTCGGACACGCGTCCAGGCTACGGCTCCCGCGCGGCCGGACGGAGCCGGCCGCCCCCCGTGGCCGACGGCGCGCCCCCGGCCGGTGCGGGACTCCGACCGGTGCGGGACTCCGGTGGCGGGTGCTCCCGGGGCGGGGCCGGGGCCCTGGACCGCGGGAGGCCCTGGACGGCGCGAGACCCCCGGCCGGGAGGGGCCGGGGGTCTTTCCGTGTCGACTGGTGCGTACGCAAGTCGCCGTGTCGTCGAGACGTCTGCGGTCCTGCGTGCTGCCGGCCTCAGCAGTCGAGGCGTGCCGTGGGCCGCTGTTGCGGGGTGTGCGCCTGCGTCCCGGTCGTCGCGCCCGTCCGTACGGCCGGCGCGTCCTGCGCGCCGAGCGTCTCCTGTTCCGTGCCGGCCCCGGTGAGGGCGCGGTGGCGGCAGCGGGGGGACTTTCCGTGGGCCTCGGCCCGGATGCGCTGCTTCATCGTGGGGGGCAGGGCCCTGGTGCGGGTCCAGGTCCGGTGGCGCGGTGCCGGGATCGTCGGGTTCGTGCGGTGCGCGGTGCCGGTGCTCGGGCTCTCGCTGCGGGGAGCGGCCGCCGCGGTGGCGGGGGTGACGAGTCCGAGCGCCGTGCACAGCGCGAGGAAGGCGGTGACGATGGCGGTCCACAGCTTCATGACCTTGTTCTGGGTCATGGCCCCTCACTTTCGGGTCGAGCGATTTGCGTACTTTCCTCATGATGTGTATCGGGGCGGCGAAGTGGTGGACCGACGCCCGTGGCGCGTCGATGTTCCGATCAACACCACTCGGACGGCGCAAAAGGCCGAAAAATGCTCAAAAACTGGCAAGGCTGAGCGAATGCGGAGCTAAGTGACCGTCCGTGGAGGTGTGATCACCCTCCGATCGGAACGCCGCCGACCTGCGCCATCGCGCTGCCGGGGGCCGCAGTTGGGGCCCGGCACAGGTCACCGGCCGATATCGGGCGGTGTGTATAGTCGGGCGCCAGAGGTCCCCTACGTCAAGGAAAGACGAGGTCGCGCGGTGAAGAAGCTGCTCCTGGTCGCACTGGCCGCCATCGGCGGGCTCCTCGTGTACCGGCAGATCCAGGCGGATCGCGCCGAGCAGGATCTGTGGACGGAGGCGACCGACTCCGTGCCGACGGGTTCGTGAGCCCCGACACCAGAGTCTGAATCAGACCCCGGCCGCCTGCGCGGTCGGGGTTTTGTGTTGCGCCGCCGCGCCCCCGCGGCGGCGGTTTCCGGGGACGGCGGGTTCCCTGCCGCCGGCTCCCGCCGTGCCGGTCCCCGGGTTGCCGGTCCGCGGCGCGTGCGGTAGGCGTTCCGGGACGGTGCGTCCCCGCGGTGCGGGTGTTCCGGACGACCGTACGGATTGCCCGGATGGCGCAGGGGCGCCCGGGGCAGGATGGGCCACGGTCAGGAACGCGGTTCGCGGAGCGACAGGGGTGGCACGTGCGGGGGTGGCGAGGGCGCACGGCGTGGTGGCGACGGGGTGACCGGCCGGGGGGCACCGGCCCGGGGGCCGCGGACGCCGGCCGGGGCACACGGCCCGCCGGTGGGAGCCTCCGCCCGCGGTCCGCCGCGGTCGCCCTCCGGTCCGCCGCGGCGGCTGCCGCGCTGGGCGTCGTGACGGCGCTCCCGGGCGGGGCGGCGACCGCCGCCGCCGGGGCCGGGCGGGAGGCGTACGCGTTCGCCCCGGACGCCCGGACCGTGGCGGGCGCGACCGGCACCGCCGGCGCCGCGGCGCTGGAGGCCGGCCGCTCCTACCGCAGCACCCTGCCGGGCGGCGGCAGGCTCTACTACCGCCTCGACCTCGCCGCCCCGGCCACGGCGTACGTCCCGGTCACCGCCGTGCCCCCGGCGGGTGCCACCGTCTCCGCCACCGACGGCATCCGCGTGTCGGTCCAGGACGCCGGGGGCACCTCCTGCTCCTACGCCTCCGCCACCTTCGGCGCGGGCCTGAGCCCCCGGCCCGTCACGGCCCTCGGCCGGCGGGAGACCGGCAGGGCCCTGTGCCAGGGGGCGGGCACGTACTACGTCCTCGTCGAACGCCTCGGCTCCCACGGCTCGGGCGGCGACGACTCCGGGGGAGCCGGGGGATCCGGTGCGGCGGCCCCGGCGCGGCCCTGGGGCCTGGAGATCGCTCCCGTCACGGAACCCCGCCCGGTGGCGGCCGGCGCCACCACCGCACCGCACCCCTGGGACTCCGCCACGCCCGGGCCCCTGGCCGGCGAGCCCCGCGACCGGACGGGCGGCGCCGGGTTCACCGACGCCCGCCCGCTGGGCCAGGGGGTCTGGCGCACCGGCATCGCCCCCGGCCGGACCCTCTTCTACCGGGTGCCGGTCGACTGGGGCCGCCGACTGCACGCCACCGCGGAACTGGACGGCCCACCGGCCGGTCACGGCTATGTCGGCGGCGCCCTGAACCTGTCGCTCTACAACCCCGTCCGCGGCCAGGTGGACACCGCCTCCCTCGGCTACACCGGCATCCGGAGGCCCCTCGCGCTCGCCCCGCTGCCGCCGGTGGAGTACGCCAACCGGTACGCCGTCCCCGGCGCGGTGAACTCCGTGCGCTTCGCGGGCGACTACTACCTGGTCGTGCACCTCAGCGAGCAGATGACCGGCACCTTCGGACCGGGTCCCTTCCGGGTGACGCTGCACGTGCGGGTCGACGGGCGGGCGCACGGCGGGCCCGGGTACGCCGGACGGTCCGTGCCGGACGGCGTCTTCACGGTCTCGGAACAGGACCGGCGGGCGGCCCGGGCCGGCGGCACCGGGGGCACCGGGGGCGGGGACACCGCGATGCGGGCGCTCGCGGCGGGCGGCATCGGCGCCGGGACCGCGCTGCTGCTGGCGCTGGGCGGGTGGACCCTGGCGGCCCGGCGCGCCCACGCCCGCGGCAGCGCTCAGAGCCGGGCCAACGCCCAGAAGCCCACGGCGTAGCAGAGGAGCGCCAGCAGCAGGACCGGGACCACCGCCGTGGCCGGGGGGCCGGGACGCCGGCGCGCCCGCCGGGCCCGACGGCCGTGGACGGCGGGCGGCCGCGCGGCGCGGGCGGGAGGGGCCGGCTGATCCCGCGCGGGGTACGAGGCGTCCTGAGCGGTGTACGAAGCGGTGGACCCGGGCCCGGGCGCGGGCGGGCCGGCCCGCGGGGGCGGCGGGCGGAAGCTCCCGGTGTCCTCCGGCACGGAGGGCACCGGCGGCTCCGGCCCGCTGCCCGGGTGGGGGCCGCAGAGCACGGCGGCTTCGGCACCGGGCCCCGGGGAGGCACCGGCGTCCCGCACCCCGGGCCGGTTGCCGCCGCCCTCGCCCGGCCACGCGCCGGACGCGCGCGCGAGGACGGACGCGGCGGCTCCCGCGCCCTCACCGCCGTCCCGGCGGGGAGCCGTTCCCGGATCCGGCTGCCTCCGCACCCCGGGGGCCGCCCTGAGGGGGCCCTGAGGGCCGAAGCCGGGGGGCAGCGGGCCGAGTTGGTCGAAGATCTCGATCGGTTCGTCGTCGGGACCCGGTTCCGGCAGCAGCTCCGTCGCGGCGGCGAGCGCCTTGCGCGCTCCCGTGGCGGTGCGGAACCGGGCCTGCGGGTCGGGCTGGAGCAAAGTGGCGACCACCTGCCACAGGGGGGCCGGAACGCCCGTGGGCGGACCGGGGGTGCCGTGTTCCAGGAAGTGCTGCACGAGTGCCTTGGTGTCGGGCCTGGCGCCCTGGAGCAGGTACAGGGTCGTCAGTCCGACGGCGAACAGGTCGGCGGAGAAGCCGGGTTCGGCGCCCATCATCTGCTCGGGCGCCAGGTAGCCGGGCGTGCCGACCACGAGGTCGGTCTCCGTCAGGCGGGCCTCACCGAGGCGCATGGCGATGCCGAAGTCGGACAGCCGCAGCCGGGGCCGCCCCGTCCCGGTCGCTTCGAGCAGCACGTTGGCGGGCTTGACGTCCCGGTGCACGACGCCCTCCCCGTGCACCGCGGCCAGGCCGGACAGCAACTGGTCGAGCAGGGTGCACACGAACACCGGGGGCAGGGGCCCGTAGTCGTTGACCAGGCGCACCAGCGAGCCGCCCGCCACCAGGTCCATGGTGAACAGGACCTGGTCGTCGTCCGCGGCCCAGCTGGCCGGGGCGAGGACGTGGGGGTGGTCGATGCGCAGGGCCTGCTCCCGTACGAAGCGCAGGAGCGAGTGGGCGTCGCGCTGCTGGAGCACCTTGGCGGCCACATAACGCCGCCGGCGGTGGTCCCAGGCGCGCCAGACGGCGCCCACCCCGCCCCGTCCGATCGGATCGGCCAGCTCGTACCGGCCGGCGAAGACCTCACCCATGCCCGTCCGACACCCCTCCCCCTCGGGTCCCCCGGCCCAGCCGGGGGCCCTGCTCCCCTTGCTTCCCCCATGACGTGCTTTCCCCCCGACGACGGGGGATACCGCTGACGACGGACACCGCTGACGACGGACACGGCGCCCCCGGTCCGGTTCCCGGACCCCCTCCGGGAACCGGCCCGCGGGGTCAGTTCTGGTGGGACTGGTAGTGCGCGACCGCGTCGGCGGTGCGTCCGGCACCGTAGACGCGCAGGAACTCGGCCAGTTCGGGGTGGCTCGGGGCGAGGGAGTCGGCGGCGTCGATGATGTCGCCCGCGGCGGCCACCGAGCGCAGCAGCGACTGGATCTCGCGCACGACCCGCTTGACGGTGGGCGCGCCCGAACCGAGCGTCGTGTGCGTGGTGTTGCTGAGCACCGAGCCTCCCTGGGACTTCTTGATCTCGTCCATGCGCTCGGTCGCCTCGGCCGCGCTGACACTGCCGTCCGCCACCTGTGCCGCCAGCTCCTGCAGCAGTTGCACCCGCTGGACCACCGCGGGATTGCCGATCTTCGCCCGCTGGCCGCTCATCAGCTGCGACAGCATCGGGGCGGACAGCCCCAGCACCGCCGCGAGACGGGCCTGGTTGAGCCCGAGATCCTCGATGAGCTTACGGAAGAGCGCCCCCAACGGCTCCCCGTACCAGTTCCGCTGCAGCTCCCGCGCTCTCGCGGTGGCTTCCTGCTGTGCGGCGTCCATTGCGTCTCCCCATCGCTTCCCCTGAATACCGCGGTTCGCGGTAGCGAACCACGCCGAGCATCTTACGGAGCGTGGTCATCGACGGGGAGTCCCCTCTTTTTGCGGGATACGGGGGATGACCCGGTACTCTGGTCTGCGGCACGCACCGGTACGCGGTTCTTCCGGCCGGTGCCGTGGTTCCGGGGCCTTAGCTCAGTTGGTAGAGCGCCGTCTTTGCATGGCGGATGTCAGGGGTTCGACTCCCCTAGGCTCCACACACCAAGACCCCTCCGGCCTGCGAAAACGCGGCCGGAGGGGTCTTTTTCGCCCGGTGGGGATCAGTCCTCGTCGGGATCGAGCACGCGTCCCTTGAGTTTGACGGGGTTGGCGGTGCCCACGCGGAGCTCTCCGTCGGTGTAGCGGCCCGGCGTCGCGCCGTCGACGGCGGTGACCTGGGCCGCGTAGCCCAGGCACTCCTGGTTGGTGGACAGGTGCGGGTTGTGGGTGAAGGTCAGCTTGCGGCCTCCGTCGGACAGCTCGCCCTGGGTGGTCTTCAGGTTGCCCTTCGCCTGGAGCGTGCTGACGTCGTGGTAGGCCCAGGAGAGCCAGCCGGTGAACGCGAAGCCCGTGGGGGCCTTGAGGGTGAAGGTGATGTCGCCGGGGTTCACCGGCTCCGGGACGGTGCTCAGCGCACCGAAGCTGAGGTGGGCGGGCACTCCGCCGGGTGCGTCCTCGACGATGCCCTGCTGGAGGAGGTACAGCTTCTTCTCGGATCCCGGTTCGACGGGGGCCTGGGTCTGCGTGGCCATGGTTTCCCTTCTCTGGGCGGGGGTGTCCGCGCGGGCGGATGCGCCGGTGGCGGGCTTGGGGCGGGCTCGCCCGGAGGCAGTCCGGATCGGGACGGACCTCTTAGGACGGGCCCGGAGGGGCCTGGGCGGGGGGCTCGGTGGCGGCGGGCGCGTGGCCGGCCAGGAGCGGGCCGAGGACGACGAGGGCGCCGAGGACGATGTCCTCGTAGAGGTAGAACCCCGCCTCCAGGGGAGGCGGTTCGTCGTCGGGGCCCCCGGCCTCGGCGTCGGCGCCCGGGGCGGTGCCCTGTCCGGCGTCCGTGCCCGCCCCGTCCCGGGGAGCGGGGGCGCCGAGCAGGTCGGTGAGGTCCTGCGCGGCGCCCTGGAGGGCGGCGCGGGCGGTGATGGCCAGCAGGCGCACGGGCAGGTCCAGGGCGGCGGCGGTGCGCTGGCCGGGGAGCAGGCTCGTCGCGGCGGGCTCCTCCGCGGTGGCGGCGGCGAGCCACTGCACGGGCAGCACGCAGGCGGCGGCGATCCGTTCGCCGGGCATCAGGGGCGGGGGGTCGCCGTCGACCATGAGGTCCTCCCACTCCATGAGGTCGAAGAGGAACTGGCCGCCCTTGTAGAGGGGCCAGGGCCGGACCGTGTCGAGCAGGAGGCGGGCGCGCGCGGGCTCGCGCAGGCGCAGGGCCACGCCGTGCCGGGCCAGGGTGCACAGGCACTGGCGCAGGCAGCCGTTGACCTGGCCGAGGAAGGCGAAGGCCCGGTGGTCGGTCGGCGTCAGCGGGTCGGTGGCGGTGGGATCGGTCGGCGGTGGTGCGGTGGTGGTCACAGTGGCCTTGAGGTGACGTAGTGGGCGGTCTGCCTCAGGACGGCTTTGCCTTCGTTCTCGGGGATGACGCGCAGGTCGTCTTCGAAGCGCGCGATCCCCTCGGCGGCGAGCCGGTCGGCGAGGTCGGTGGCGTATTCGATGGAGCCGTGCCGCCGCATGGCGGCGAGCAGCTCCTCGGCGTGCTGCTGGGTCTTGTCGGTACGGCGCCGGCGCAGGATCTCCAGGAGGCGCGCCCGCTCGTGGGCGTACGCGGTGCGGAAGAGGTGGATCAGCATCACCGTGCGCTTGCCTTCGAGCAGGTCGCCGAGGGGTTCCTTGCCGTAGAGGGCCTCCTCGCCCACCAGGTTCAGGATGTCGTCCTGGATCTGGAAGGCGATGCCGATCAGGCGGAACGCCTCGTCGAACCGGCCCAGTACGGCCGGGTCGGTGACGCCGGCGCAGACGGCGCCGATGCGGCACGGGCTGATGCAGGTGTACCAGCCGGTCTTCTTGGTGCTCATCATGAAGTAGGCGTCGTCGCCTTCGGGGACGACGTCGTGGCGGATCCAGCCCAGCTCCATGGCCTGGCCCTCGATGGACTCCCGGCACATGTGCATCGTCTCGTGGATGAGGCCGAGGGTGCGGGCCAGGCCGAGGGTCTCCAGGTTGGACAGGACGGCGTCGACGGCGAGCAGGTTCAGCCCGTCGCCGACGTTGACGGCCAGGCCCGGGCCGTGTTCCTCGTGCATGGTGGGCAGGCCGCGCCGGTGGGTGGACTCGTCGGCGATGTCGTCGTGGACGAGGAAGCCGTTGTGGAACAGCTCCAGCGCGGCGGCGGCGCGCACGGCGTCGTCGGGGCGCCCGCCGAAGGCGGCGCAGGCCGCGATGGTCAGGGTGGGCCGCAGGCCCTTGCCCTGCCGGGCGGGGTAGGAACGCATGAGGTCGTACAGCTCGGCGCGCGGCTCGCGGTCCGGCAGCAGCCGTTCGATCTCCTCGTTGGTGCGGGTCCGGCACCGGCGCATGGTCTCCATCAGGTCCGCGTCGCGGACGGGATCCTCCAGCGACCAACTGGTGCTGGTGCGGCCGTCCCACAGCAGGCGCGGGGCCTGGACGGTGGTGTCGCCGACCAGTGCGGGCGGGGCGGGCGCGTCCTCGGGGGAGCGCCGGGCGAGGAAGTCCAGCGCCGTCCAGTCCACCGGCTCGCCGGCCGGTTCCCGGACGGACGGTGCCGCACCGCCCCACAGCCGGGGAGCCTGTTCGCGGTAGGCGCCCCAGAGCTCCTGCACGCTGCGCAGGCCCGCCGCGCGCTGGGACAGCAGCGCGAAGGCCCGCCACACGGCGAGGACGTCCTCCTGGGAGCCGCGGACGTCCAGGCTGTCGGGCAGGACCTGGCCGACGGGCGGGTGCTGGAGGTCGAACAGCAGGTTCATCGCGCGGTTGTCGAAGGCGACCTCGACGTCGGGATCCCGGCAGCGGTCCCGGTGCACGACGACACGGCTGTGCCGCGCCGTGAGCGTGGCGTGACTGCCGTCGTTGAAGTGCAGGCCGAGCCGGATGCCGCGCAGCTGGTCGGCGGCGGTGGCGAGGATGGCCGGCGCCCGGTCGGACAGGGCGGCGACGGTCTCGTCCAGCAGCCGGGCACCCGTGAACGCGGGCACGGTCTCAGTCACGGGCACCGCCCGCGAACTCCACGATGCCCGTGGTGCGGAAGCCGATGCGGCGCCCGCCGACCCGGCCCTCCACCGTGCACGGGCCGAGGGTCTCGTGCACGCTGAACGGGTGCAGGCTCGTCTCGGACGGGTTGGCGATCCGGCCCGCCGTGCGCGAGGCGAAGTCGAGGACGAGCCGGTCGTCGCCGAGCCGGGCGGTGATCAGCAGCCGGCCCGGGACCGCGGCCATCGGCGGGGTGCCCAGCACGTCCGCCAGCGGTGGCACCATCGCCACCCGGTCGCGGTCCAGGCTGCCGTCGACCGCGACCCGCAGGGTGCGGCGCGGGAAGTGACGGATCATGCGCCCGTCGCGCCACAGCATCACCGAACCGTTGGCCGCGTCCGCCGGGCGCGCGGGCTGGATCAGGGTGAAGACCACCGCCGAGGGCGGGGCGGTCCCTACGGGGCCGGAGGGGTCGTTGACGAACCCGAACACCCAGCCGCCCAGCGTGGGCCAGGACCACCGGCCGCGCACCCGCTCGTGGTAACCCAGCAGGTCCGTGTCCGTGGCCGTGCCGTCGCCGTGCCGCAGGGTGCCCCCGCCCAGGACGCCGGGCTCCGACTGCCACCGCAGGTACTCGTCCTCGCCGAAGGGCGCGCACTGCGAGGTGCAGGGGTTTCCGGTCCGGGTCAGCCGCACGTCGACCGCCGGCGCCCCCGACCGGGCCGCCACCCGGAATGCGCCGGCCTCGCCCCGCGGATGCGGCAAGCGGAACGCCGACCAGGGCACTTCGGGCTGATCGGCGTTGAACTGCGTCGAACTCCAGCCGTCCCCCTCCTTGTAGACGAGGAGGATCGCCATGTGCTGTCCCTCGGCCGCCGTGCCGGTGCCGCTGCGCCGCCCGGTGACCGGCGCGCCCGGGTCCGCGAGGACCGCGCCGGCGGAGGATCCCAGGACGGACAGGTTGGCGATCAGGGCCTGCCGGCCGCACCGGGAGAGGAACGCGTAGTGCAGCCACTTGCGGTCCAGCGGATGGGTGAGCGGGGCACGCGGGAAGGGGCCGGGAGGCCCGAGCCTCGGGAGGGTTGGCGTGGACACATTTCGAACGCTAACCCAAAGTTGTCGACTTGTCACATGCAGTAACGTTCGGACGGGTGACCAGGGAACACAGAAACGTTTACTTCCGTACTCGGAGCTTGAAGCTGCGAAGAACGGTGTGCGGTGGCCGGCGCGCCGCGGACGGTCCGCGCTCCCGCGCCGGTCCGCCACCGGCCCCGCGCTGTTGTCCCGCCTAGTCCTCCTCGTCCCCGAGGACACTCGCCCTCAGGCGCGTTCCCGGCTGTCCCGCGATCACCGCTCGCCCGTCGGTGTACCGGCCGGGACCGGCATCCGGCAGGGCCCGGACACCGAGGGTGTAGACCAGGGCCGCCGCCGGGTTGCCGGGGGTGTTCAGACGGGGTTCGTCCGTCACGGACAACGACCTGCCCCCCTCGCCCACCGCTGCCGCCGGCTCCGGGGCGGCGATCACGGAGCCGTCGACGCGGTAGTACGCGCACGTCGCCCGGCCGTCGAAGACGAGGCCCGTCGGAGCGGTGAAGCGGTGCTCGACGCGTCCGGGAGCCCAGGCGTCGGTGGACGAGACCCGTACGTGCAGCAGCTCGCTGCCGCTGCGCGGGACCTCCACCCCGACCTCCTGGCGCACCAGCAGCCGTGCGGCCGGGGCGGTGGCTCCGTCCCCCTCCCCGCCGCCCTGGGTGGTGCCGGGCCCGCGGCCGGGCACGGGTCCCGTTTCCCGCGGGGCTTCCGGCTCCGGCCCGGCCTGCCCTTCGGGTCCCGGCTCTGGGCCCGGTCCTGGCTCCGGTCCAGGTTCGGCTTGCCGTTCGGGTCCCGGCTCTGTCCCCGTCTCCGGCTCCGGCCCAGGTTCCGGCCCAGGCCCCGGCTCCGTCCCAGGCCCCGGCTCCGTCCCAGGTCCCGGCCCAGGTTCCGGCTCCGGCCCGGCGGCCGGGGAAGGGGGCGCGGCCAGGGGCAGTGCCGCGATGCGGTGGTGGAAGTTGTCCGCGACGAGCAGCCGCCCGGCGGGGTCGACGGCGAGACCGCACGGATAGGCGAGCGGATCACCGGCCCCGGGGTCCGCCGCGGCACCGGCCCCGGCCGCCGCACCCACCCCGCCGGCCCCGGCCGCCGGCTCCGGTCCGGCGACGACCCGGGCCGGTCCGCCGGCCAGCCTCCACACGCGGTGCCCGGTCATGTCGGCGACGTGGAGGGCCCCCTCGGCGTCCAGGGCCACCGCGCACGGGGCGCCCCAGTCGACCGTCGTGGCGCAGTCACTCCCGTCCGGCGGACCCGCCTGCACCCCAAGCGTGCCGTCCGTGTCCAGCAGCAGCACCCGGCGGCCCACCGGGTCGGCGATGTACAGCCGCCCCGCCCCGTCGGTCGCCAGGCCCGCGGGCAGGAACGCCGCGCCGGCGTCGGCCGTGCCCGGGTCCGTGGACCGTCCGGACGCCGCGACGACCGTGCTGATGACTCCGTCGCCGTCGATCCGGCGCACCCTGGAGCCGCCCGCCTCGCCGACGTACAGGGTTCCGGCGCCGTCCACGGCCAGGGCGCACGGGGCGTCCAGCCGGGCACGGCCGGCGGGACCGCCGTCGCCGTCGCCGCCGCGCGAGCCGTCCCCCGCGACCGTGCCGATGACGCCCGAGGGGTCGATCCGGCGGACCCGGTGGTTCATCTCGTCGGCGATGAACACGCCCCCGTCCGCGTCGACCGCGAGGGCGGACGGGAAGCCCAGGCGGGCCCGCACCGCCTCCGAGCCGTCCCCGGCGAAGCCCCGCAGCCCGTCCCCGGCGACCGTCGTCAGCACGCCGGAACCGTCGATCCGGCGGACCCGGTGGTTGGCATGGTCGGCGATGAACACCGACCCGCCCCCCACGGCCACGTCCGCGGGGAAGGCCAGCTGCCCCTCCGGCGCCGGCCGGCCGTCCCCGGCGCACCCGGCGGTGCCGTTCCCCGCCACGGTGACCAGCCGTTCGCCCCCGCCCGGGGAGGCGGGCTCCGCCCGCCTGCGCGCCGCCGCCCGCGCCGTCACGCCGCCACCGTCCGGCCCCGTCGCGGTGGGGTCCCGGCGGCCTCCGCCGCCCCGCTCCGCCACGGCCTCGTCCCGCGCATGTCCGTCTCCTTCCGAGCCGTCGTGAACACCCCCTTGCATACCGGCCGGACCGGCAGCGCGAGGGGCAGCGCACCGGGCGCTCCACCCGCACGAGGGAGGGACGGCCGGGGACGGCGGCCGGGGGCCGTGACGGACGGCCGCGGACACCGGCGGCGCCTTCAACGGGGCGTGCGGCCGCCGCGCTCCGCATCCGCGTGCGCTCGCATGCCCCGGCTTCACTCGAACCGGGGGCGCAGGACCGGTCCCGTGTTCCGGGGCGGGTGAACGGCGGCACACCGCCCGCGGGCGCGGGCCGGCCACGGACGCGGATGACGGCCCGGCGTCCGCCGTTTGCCCGCGCAACGATCCGACCGCGCCGGCCGGCGTCCCGCGCTCCGTCCCGCGCCACCGTCCCGCGGGGTCCGGCCTCGCGCGCCCCGCGGCCCGCGGGGCGGAGCGATCCGTGCCAGGACGCCCCGTCACCGCAGGCTTCGGCGGCCCCCGGGGGACGCGGGGACGGTCACCGGCGGGCGGACCGCGAAGACGACGAGGACTTCGCCGCGGGCCGGAGCCCCTGCCCCTGCCCCGGCCGGCGCCTCGACCGGACGACGCAGCGGGGCGCCGGAACCGGCCGTGGGGCGGACGATCCGCGATCGTCCGCCCCACGGCCCGCTGCCCGGCACCGGAGGGTGCCCCCGTCTCACACCTGGTCGTCGGGGCCGGTGGACCCCTCCTCCCCCTGCTTCGCCTGGATCTCCGGGTCCAGGACCGAGGGCCCGGTGCCGTCCACCGAACTGAGCGGGCCGGACTCGGGCGCCTCCGTCGCGGCGGACGGCTCGACCAGCCAGTCGGGGTTGGCCTGCTTGTCCCACCACTTCCAGGCCGCGAAGGCGCCGCCCGCCACCAGGGTCAGCAGCGTCAGCGTCCTCACGGCACGGCCGGTCCGGGAACGCCGCGCGTTCTTCCGGGCCAGCTTCTGGATGTCCCGCGCCGAGACCTGGCCGCGCAGCGCGGCCAGGGCGGCGGCGCCGCGCGCGGCGGCCTCGTCGGCCACCGGAGCGGCGGCGGCCACCGCCTGCTCGATCTTCGGACGCGAGTACTCGGCGGCCTGCCGGGCGGCCTTGCGGGTACGGACGGCGGCCTCCTGCGCGACCAGGTCCACCTTCGGCGGCACCTGCGCGCGAACCTGCTCCAGACGCGGGGCGAGCCGGGCGTCGTACTGCACGCGGGCCTGTTCGGCGGCCTGCGACACCACGGGAGCCAGCCGTACGCGTGCCTCCTGCGCGTAGTGTGCGGCACGCTCCTTGGCCGTGTCGGCGTAGGGCGCCACCACTTCCGCGGCGTGCAGCACGCTGTCCTTCGCCGGGCCGGTCGCGGCGCGCACGCTGTCGATGCGGGTCACGGGTTTCCTCCTCCTCGGTGGCGTACGGTATTTCGACTTTCCACCCATTAACGGATCATGCCTGCCGACGGCCCCCCCGGCATGCGCGGGCGGGCATACGGGTGCTGAACGGAGAGATTCCGGTCAACCGGAGCTTTCGCCGACACTGCCACGAATCGCCGCCGCGCGCTTCCCGCCGGGCCGGGGACGCCACCGGCGGTCCGCCTCCCGCCGGGGACCGTGCGAGGATCGGGGGGTCACACGGAGACGACGGAAGGCGGATCGTGGCCGAGCAGCTCTACGCCACCCTGAAGACCAACCACGGCGACATCGAGATCCGGCTGTTCCCGCACCACGCGCCGGTCACGGTCAAGAACTTCGTCGAACTCGCCCAGGGCGAGCGTGAGTGGAAGCACCCGGGCACCGGTGAACTCACCAGGGACCGGCTCTACGACGGCACGGTCTTCCACCGGGTCATCAGCGGCTTCATGATCCAGGGCGGCGACCCGCTCGGCACCGGCATCGGCGGCCCCGGCTACGACTTCCCGGACGAGTTCCACCCCGACCTGAACTTCGGCAAGCCGTACCTGCTCGCCATGGCCAACGCCGGTCCGGGCACCAACGGCTCGCAGTTCTTCATCACCGTCTCGCCGACCACCTGGCTCAACCGCAAGCACACCATCTTCGGAGAGGTCAGCGACAAGGCCGGCCAGAAGGTCGTCGACGCCATCGCCGCGCTCCCCACCGGCGGCAACGACCGCCCGGTGCAGGACGTCGTCATCGAGTCGGTCGTCGTCGAGCGGCGCCAGGGCTGAGGGCCACCGCTCCGACGGCCTCCCGCAGGGAACCAAACGCCCCGCTCGTCCGTATGGAGGAGCGGGGCGGGGCAGTCCCGGGGACAGCCCCACGACGAGCAAGGGGATCGCATGGACCAGGCCACAGGCAGCGCGCAGGACGCCCGGAGCCTGCCCGTGTGCTACCGCCATCCGGACCGCGAGAGCGGCGTGCGCTGCACCCGCTGCGAACGTCCGATCTGCCCCCAGTGCATGGTCAGCGCCTCGGTCGGCTTCCAGTGCCCCGACTGCGTCCGCGGCGGCTCCGGCCAGGACGGCCCGGCACCGGGGGCGGCCCGCCCGCGCACGGTCGCCGGGGGCGCGGTGACGGCGGACCCGAGGCTGGTCACGAAGCTGCTGATCGGCGTCAACCTCGCCCTGTTCCTGGTGCAGCTGTCCCTGGGCGACCGCTTCACCAACCGCCTCGAGCTGATCGGCCAGTCCTACACCCCCTACCTCACCGGGGTGCAGGGGATCGCCGAGGGCCAGTACTACCGCCTGCTCACCGCGATGTTCCTGCACGGCGGCTACGTCCACATCCTGTTCAACATGCTCAGCCTGTGGTGGATCGGCGGTCCCCTGGAGGCCGCGCTCGGCCGCGCCCGCTACCTCGCCCTGTACGCCGTCTCGGGCCTGGCCGGCAGCGCGCTCAGCTATCTGATCGCCGCGCCCAACCAGCCCTCGCTGGGCGCCTCCGGGGCGATCTTCGGCCTGTTCGGCGCGACCGCCGTCCTGATGCGCCGGCTCAACTACGACATGCGCCCGGTGATCGCCCTGCTGGTGATCAACCTGATCTTCACCTTCGGGATGAACGGCATCGCCTGGGAAGCCCACATCGGCGGTCTCGTCGCCGGTGTCCTCACCGGGTACGCCATGGTGCACGCCCCGCGGCGCAGGCGGGCGCTGGTGCAGTACGGGACCTGTGCGCTCGTCCTGGCCGTGGTGGTGGTCCTGACGCTGGTCAGGACCGCGCAGCTCGGCTGACACCGGATCGTTGTCCACAGTCCGTGCCGGATCTTGTGCGCACCGTGCGGGTTTTCCTGGGCCGCACTCCGCCCGGGTGCGTTTCCGCAGGTCGTACGGAGTTCGAACGCGCGTGTGACGGGGGCGTGCCAGTCACACCGGCGTCAACCGGCGATGGGTTATCCACAGATCGAAGCCTTTTCCCCAGGGGGATGTGGACAATGAGTCGAAGCTGTGGATAACTCAGCGTGCAACCGTGGGCCGAACCGTTGTGGACCGGGCTACTTCCACTGCGTGGAGACGCCGAACCCGGCCGCGATGAAGCCGAAGCCGACCACGATGTTCCAGTTGCCCAGGCTGTCGACGGGCAGGGAACCGTCGGTCACGTAGAAGACGACGATCCAGGCCAGGCCGATGAGGAACAGGGCCAGCATCACCGGCGCGACCCACGCGCGGTTGGTGAGCTTGATGGCCTGCGCCTGCTTGGCGGGCGGCGGCGTGTAGTCGGCCTTCTTGCGGATACGTGACTTCGGCACGAGGGTCTCTCCTGTCGATGCGCTGCGTGGCCGCGCAGGTAACTGGGTCGGGCTCGGGCAGCGTACAAGGGGACACTGAGCGCTCCCCCGGGCGTCCGTTAGCGTAGTGCTTCCGTGGCGCCGAAGGAGATAAGGGTACGTTGAGCAATTCTGCCGACTCCCCCGGGACGGGATCAACGGGGTCCGGCCCCCGCCGGCCGCGTTTCCGTCCGGTGCGGGTCCTCACCGCCGCCGTCTTCGCCCTCGCCGGGCTGATCTTCTTCACCAGCTTCGACACCGCCAAGGGCACCGACATCCGCCAGGACGCCTCCCTGCTGAAGCTGTCCGACCTGATCCAGGAGCGCAGCCGCAAGAACAAGGGGCTGGACGAGTCCAACGCGGCCCTGCGCGACACCGTCGAATCGCTCGCCGAGGGCGACGACGAGAGCACCGGCGCCGAGGACCGCAGGCTCAGCGGGCTGGAGAAGAGCGCGGGCACCGAAAGGCTCACGGGCCGGGCCGTCACCGTCACCCTCAACGACGCCCCGCCGAACGCCACCGCCAAGCTCCCCGGCTACCCCGAGCCGCAGCCCGACTACCTGGTCATCCACCAGCAGGACCTGCAGGCCGTGGTCAACGCCCTGTGGCAGGGCGGCGCCCAGGGCATCAAGGTCATGGACCAGCGGCTGATCTCCACCAGCGCGGTGCGCTGCGTCGGCAACACGCTGATCCTGCAGGGCCGTGTCTACTCGCCGCCCTACAGGATCACCGCGGTCGGCGACCCGGACAGGCTCCAGCGGGCGCTCGCCGCGAGCCGGGCGATCCAGACGTACATGGTCTACGTCAACGTCTACGGCCTGGGCTGGAAGGTCACCCAGGACGGGACCGTGACGCTGCCCGGCTACACGGGCACCGTGGATCTCCAGTACGCGGAACCGGTGCGGTAGACGGGCGGGGCGCCCGCCCGCGAACCGCCGGTGCGCATCGGCGAAGGCCGGCCGGCCGGGGACCGCGCGCCGTTAGTCTGGTGCTGTACGGCGTGAGTCAGGTGCCGTGGTGGAACGGAAGGGACGGCATGTACGGCTGGATCTGGCGACATCTGCCGGGCAACGCGTGGGCGAAGGCGCTCGTCTCGCTCGTCCTGGTCCTGGCCGTGGTCTACGTCCTCTTCCAGTACGTCTTCCCCTGGGCCGAGCCGCTGCTGCCCTTCAACGATGTGACGGTGGACAACCAGTGAGTGCGCGCATTCTCGTCGTCGACAACTACGACAGCTTCGTGTTCAACCTCGTCCAGTACCTCTACCAGCTCGGCGCCGAGTGCGAGGTGCGGCGCAACGACGAGGTGTCGACGGCACATGCCCAGGACGGTTTCGACGGCGTGCTGCTCTCGCCCGGTCCGGGCACGCCGGAGGAGGCGGGCGTGTGCGTGGACATGGTCCGGCACTGCGCCTCGACCGGCGTACCGGTGTTCGGCGTGTGCCTCGGCATGCAGTCGATGCAGGTGGCGTACGGCGGTGTGGTCGGCCGGGCGCCCGAGCTGCTGCACGGCAAGACCTCCCCGGTGGAGCACCGGGGCACGGGTGTGTTCGCCGGGCTGCCCTCGCCGTTCACCGCGACCCGCTACCACTCCCTGGCCGCCGAGCCGGCCACCGTCCCGGCGGAGCTGGAGGTCACGGCCCGCACCCGGGACGGGATCGTCATGGGCCTGCGCCACCGTGAACTCCCGGTCGAGGGCGTGCAGTTCCATCCCGAGTCGGTGCTGACCGAGCACGGGCACCGGATGCTGGCCAACTGGCTGGCGGAGTGCGGTGACCAGGACGCCGTGGCGAGGTCGGCGGGGCTCGCCCCGGTGGTGGGCAGGGCCACGGCGTGACCGCGCTGCGCCCCGAGCGCGAGGACGCGCACGGCGGCACACCGCGCGGGTCCCGCGGTCCCGGGCCGTACGCGGACGCGCCCGACCCGGGGACGGTGCCGCTGCCCGTGGTGGACGACCGGGGGGTCCGGACGCCTCCTGTGGACGACCGGACGGTCCGGATGGCCCCCGTGGACGACCGGGCGGGCCCTCTGCCGCCCGCCGACGACGAGACGATGGCGCTGCGGATCGTCGATCCGCGGGCGGGCCGGGGCGGCGGACCCCTGCCGACCCCTGGGGCTTCGCCGCCCCCCTCCCCCACGGGAATTCCACCGGGTGGCCGTGCGGCCCGCAGAAAGGCCGCCAAGCGGCGTGGCGGGCGTCGTGGGGGCACCCGGGCGCCGGCGGGTCCGGCGCGGCCGGCGGGTCCGGCGCGGCCGGCGGATCCGGACCGGACCGGGCCGCAGCGGCCCCTCTCCCGGGTCGAGGCCCGGCGGCGGGCCCGGCTGGACAAGCCGGGGCCCGCCGTGATCGCGAGCCGGGTGATCGGCGAGGTGTTCATCACCACCGGCGTGCTGATGCTGCTGTTCGTGACCTACCAGCTGTGGTGGACGAACGTGCGCGCGCACGCCCAGGCGGGCAGCGAGGCCCACCAGCTGCAGGACGACTGGGCCAGCGGCAGGCGCGACCCCGGCGTGTTCGAGCCGGGGCAGGGCTTCGCCATCCTGCACATCCCCGGGCTGGACGTGGTCGCCCCGATCGCCGAGGGCGTCAGCAACAAGAAGGTGCTCGACAAGGGCATGGTCGGGCACTACGGCCAGGCCCCGCTGAAGACGGCGATGCCGGACGCCGCGACCGGGAACTTCGGGCTCGCCGCGCACCGCAACACGCACGGCGAGCCCTTCCGGTACATCAACAGGCTCAGGCCCGGCGACCCGATCGTGGTCGAGACGCAGGACACCTACTTCGTGTACAAGGTGACCTCGACGCTGCCGGTCACCCCCCCGTCCAACACCAGTGTGCTGGACCCCGTCCCCAGGGGCTCGGGCTTCACCCGGCCGGGCCGCTACATCACCCTCACCACCTGCACGCCGGAGTTCACCAGCAAGTACCGGCTGATCGTCTGGGGCAAGATGGTCGAGGAACGCCCGCGCAGCAAGGGCAAGCCGGACGCGCTCATCGAGTAGGGGCTGGAGAACTGTGGCAGCGACCGCCGACGACACCGAAGAGCCCACGGACGCGCCCGGCGCGGCGCCCGCCCCCCGCCGCACCCCCGGCCGGATCGCGCTCGCGGTCAGCGTCTTCGGCGAGCTCCTCATCACGGCGGGCCTGGTGCTGGGCCTGTTCGTCGTCTACTCCCTGTGGTGGACCAACGTCATAGCGGACCGCAAGGCGGACCGGCGGGCCGACCGGGTCCGCGACCACTGGGCCCAGGCCCCGGCCTCGGGCCCCGGCGCCCTGGACACCAAGGACGGCATCGGCTTCCTGCACGTGCCGGCGATGGACAACGGCGAGGTCCTGGTCGAGAAGGGCACCGGCACCGGCGTCCTCGACGACGGCGTCGCCGGCTACTACACCGACCCGGTCAAGGCCGCGCTCCCCATGACCGGCAAGGACGGCAACTTCGCCCTCGCCGCCCACCGGGACGGCCACGGCGCCAAGTTCCACAACATCGACAGGCTCAGGAAGGGCGACCCGATCGTCTTCGAGACGAAGGACGACTGGTACGTCTACAAGGTGTACTCGATCCTCCCGGAGACCTCGAAGTACAACGTCAAGGTCCTCTCCCCGGTCCCCAGGGAGTCCGGGCGGAGGAAGCCGGGCCACTACATCACCCTGACGACGTGCACGCCGGTGTACACGAGCCGGTACCGGTACGTGGTGTGGGGCGAGCTGGTCCGGGTCGACAGGGTGGACGGCGAGCGGACCCCGCCGGAGGAACTGCGCTGACACGGGCGGGCCCCCGCCGGCAACCGCCGGCGGGGGCCCGCCCGTGTGGTGTGCGCCGGGTCAGCCGTCGGTACCGCCGAAGAAGTTGGTGCCGCCGTTGCCGCCGTTGCCTCCGTTGCCGTTCCCGCCCTGGTCGACGGTGAACAGGTTGACCGCCGTGCCCTTGTCCACGGTGCTGCCCGGAGACGGGTTCGAGGTCAGGACGATGGCGTTGTCGTCCTGGGACCCCTGGACGTTGCCGACCTGCAGCCCCGCCTCCTGGAGCATCCCCTTGACCTCCTTGAGCCGGTGGCTCTGGACCTGCGGAACCTGGGTCTGCTCCTGCTGCTGCTCCTGGGCCTTGCCCACGTTGACCGTCACCGGGGTGTTCTTGACGACCTGCTGGCCCGCCGCCGGGTTGGTCGAGACGGCCTTGCCGTTCTGCGCGGGGTCGGTGACGTTCACCTCGGTGCAGGTCGGGACCAGGCCCTTGGCCTGCAGTTCGGCCTTGGCGTCGTCACAGGACTTGCCGGTGACGTCGGGGACGGAGATCTTCTCCTCGGCCTTGGCGACCGTGAGCGTGATCGTGGTGCCCTTCTCCTTGTCCGTGCCGCCCTGCGGGTCCTGGGTGATGACCACGCCGGGCGTCTGGGACGAGACCTGGGTCTTCTTCTCGACCTCGAAGCCCTTGTCCTTCAGCTGGGACTCGGCCTGGTCGTACTGGATGCCGCGCACGTCCGGCACGGTGACCTTCGGGGCGCCCGTCGAGATCACCAGGTTGACGGTCGAGTCCTTGTCGACCTTGGTGCCCCTGTCCGGGTTCTGGGAGCAGACCTGGCCCTGCGGCTGGTCGTCGCACGGCTTGCTGGACGTGGTCACCTTCAGGCTGACGTTCTCGGCCCTCTTCCTGGCCGCGCTCTCGGTCTGGCCGACGAAGTTCGGCACGGACACCGAGTCGTCGCCCCCGCCTCCGCCGCCGACGGCGTACTTGCCGATGAGGATCGCGCCGATCAGGACGAGGACGCCGGCGACCACGAGGAGGATCGTGGAGGTGTTGTTCTTCTTCGGCTGCCGGCGCCGGTCGGGGCGTTCGTCGTAGCCGTAGCCGCCGTCGTCCGGGTTCATCGGCGGGAGCATGCTCGTCGCGCCCGCGCCCGCGTCCGAGCGCAGGGCCGTCGTCGGCTGTTCGTCGGGGTAGCCGCCGTAGCCGACCGCGCCCATCGCGGCCGTGGCCGCCACCGGCTGGCCGTCGAGGCAGGCCTCGATGTCGGCGCGCATCTCGTCGGCCGACTGGTAGCGGTAGTTGGGGTCCTTGACCAGTGCCTTCAGGACGATGGCGTCCATCTCGGGGGTGATCTCGGGGTCGAAGACGCTCGGCGCCTGGGGCTCTTCGCGGACGTGCTGGTAGGCCACGGCCACGGGGGAGTCGCCCACGAAGGGCGGCCGTACCGTCAGCAGTTCGTAGAGGAGGCAACCCGTCGAATACAGGTCCGAACGCGCGTCGACCTGCTCGCCCTTGGCCTGCTCCGGCGACAGGTACTGGGCGGTGCCGATCACCGCGGCGGTCTGCGTCATCGTCATGCCCGCGTCGCCCATGGCGCGGGCGATGCCGAAGTCCATCACCTTGACCTGGCCGTTGCGGGTCAGCATGACGTTGGCCGGCTTGATGTCGCGGTGGACGATGCCGCTGCGGTGGGCGTACTCCAGGCCCTGGAGGATGCCGATGGTCATCTCCATCGCGCGCTCGGGCAGCAGCTTGCGGCCGGAGTGCAGCAGCTCGCGCAAGGTCGAGCCGTCGACGTACTCCATCACGATGTACGGGATGGAGACCCCGTCGATGTAGTCCTCGCCCGTGTCGTAGACCGCGACGATCGCGGGGTGGTTGAGCGAGGCGGCCGACTGGGCCTCCCGGCGGAACCGGGCCTGGAAGGAAGGGTCACGCGCCAGGTCGGCGCGCAGCGTCTTCACCGCCACGGTGCGGCCCAGGCGGGTGTCGTGCGCGAGGTACACCTCCGCCATGCCACCACGGCCGAGCACGTGGCCCAGCTCGTACCGGCCGCCGAGGCGACGCGGCTCTTCCATAGCTACCTACCAGCCCTCTCCGTCGGTCCCGGCCGCCACGTCTGTGTGCGGCCGGAGGCTGCCGTCCGGGCCTACCGTACCCGGCTCGTTCTGTGTGACCTGGCCAAGCCCGGAACCCGATACAGGACCGGTATCGCAACGTGCGGCGATGTGAAGGGGACGTGAGCGGAGTCACTTCTTGGAGTCGACGACCGCCTTCATGACGTTCTTCGCGATCGGTGCGGCCAGGCCGCCGCCGGAGATGTCATTGCGGTTGGCGTTGTCGTCCTCGACCACCACGGCCACGGCGACGGGCGAACTGCCGTCGGCGAGCTTGGCGAAGGAGATGAACCACGCGTACGGGTTCTCGCTGTTCTCCACGCCGTGCTGGGCGGTACCGGTCTTGCCGCCGACGGTGACCCCGGGGATCTGGGCGTTCGTGCCCGTGCCCTTCTTGACGACCGTCTCCATCATCGACTGCAGGATCTGCGCGTTCTTCGGCGACAGCGGCCGGCTCAGCTCCTCCGGCTCGGTCTTGGTGATCGGGTCGAGGTTGGAGGACTGCAGCTCGTCGACCATGTACGGCTTCATCAGCTTGCCGTCGTTGGCGACCGCGGAGGCGACCATGGCCATCTGCAGCGGGGTGGCGGCGGTGTTGAACTGGCCGATGGAGGACAGCGCGGTCTGCGACTGGTTCATGTTGTCGGAGAACACCGACGCGTTGGAGCGGACCGGGGTGAACTGCTCGGAGTCGAAGCCGAACTTCTTCGCCTCGGCCAGCATCTTGTCGTTGCCGAGGTCGGCGCCGATCTTGCCGAAGACGGAATTGCAGGAGATACGCAGTGCTTCCCGCATGGTGACGTTCTTGCAGTAGATGTGTCCCTCGTTCTCCAGCGGCTTCGTCGTGCCGGGCATGATCCACGGATCCGGTGAACCGGTCGGAGTGTCCGCGTTGGTGTACAGCCCGTTCTCCAGCGCGGCCGCCGCCGTGACCACCTTGAAGGTGGAGCCCGGCGGGTAGGTCTCGCGCAGCGCCCGGTTCAGCATCGGGTCCGACGGGCTGTTCTTCTTCTGGAGCTTGTTCCAGGCCTTGGCGTCCGAGTCGGAGTTGCCCGCGAAGGACGAGGGGTCGTACGACGGGTAGGAGGCCAGCGCGAGGATCTTGCCGGTGGACGGGTCGAGGGCGACCACGGCGCCCTTGCCGCCCTGCGCCTTCAGGCCGTCGTAGGCGGCCTTCTGCGCGGCGGCGTTGAGCGTGGTGACGACGTTGCCGCCCTCCTTCTGCTTGCCCGTGATCATGTCGAGCGTGTTGCGGAAGAAGAGCCGGTCGTCGTTGCCGGTGAGGATGCCGTCCTCGATCTTCTCCAGCTGGCTGCCGTCGAAGGCCTGGGAGGAGTAACCGGTGACCGGGGCCCACATGGGCCCGTTCTTGTAGGTGCGCTTGTACTTGAAGTCGCCGCTCTTGGACTCGACGGAACCGGTTATGGGGTCGCCGTCGACGATGATGTCGCCGCGCGGGTTCGCGTACCGCTCGATGGCGACACGGCGGTTGTCGGTGTCGGTGCGCAGTTCGTCGGCCTTGACGTACTGGAGCCAGTTGTCACGGATCAGCAGGGCCAGGACGAGGAGTCCACAGAAGATCGCGATGCGGCGCAGGGGCTTGTTCACGGGCGCACTACCTGGGTCATCTCGGCGTCGGGGTTGGCGGCGGGAGCGGGCGCCGGGCGGCGGGCGGTGTCGCTGATGCGGACCAGGATGCCGATGAGCGCCCAGTTGGCGATCACGGAGGAACCGCCGTACGCCAGGAACGGCATCGTCATGCCGGTCAGCGGGATGAGGCCCATCACACCGCCGGCGACGACGAAGACCTGGAGGGCGAAGGCACCGGACAGGCCGATGGCGAGCAGCTTGCCGAACGGGTCGCGGGCGGCGAGGGCGGTGCGCACGCCGCGCTCCGCGATCAGGCCGTAGATCAGCAGGATCGCCATGATGCCGGCGAGGCCCAGCTCCTCGCCGAAGGTGGCGAGGATGAAGTCGGAGTTGGCGGCGAACCGGATCAGCTCGGAGTGGCCCTGGCCCCAGCCGGTGCCGAGGGTGCCGCCGGAGCCGAACGCCCACAGGGCCTGCATGGCCTGCTCGGAGTGCAGGATGCCGTCGCTGGAGCCGGAGCGGCTGAGCTTGTACTCGCGCAGCGGGTCGAGCCAGGCCTGCACACGGGTCTGGATGTGCGGCTCGAAGCTGGCCACGCCGACGGCGCCGACCGCGGACATCAGCAGGCCGAACACGATCCAGCTGGTCCGCTCGGTGGCGACGTACAGCATGATCACGAACATGCCGAAGAAGAGCAGCGAGGTGCCCAGGTCGGTCTCGAAGACGAGGATCAGGATCGAGATCGCCCAGACGACGAGGATCGGGCCGAGGTCCCGGCCGCGCGGCAGGTACAGCCCCATGAAGCGGCGGCTGGCCAGGGCCAGCGCGTCCCGCTTGACCATCAGGTAGCCGGCGAAGAACACCGCCAGCACGATCTTGGCGAACTCGCCGGGCTGGATGGTGAAGCTGCCGATCTGGATCCAGATCTTGGCGCCGTACACGTTGGCGCCGAGTCCCGGCACCAGTGGCAGCAGCAGCAGGAACAGCGCCGCCGCCATGGAGATGTACGTGTAGCGCTGCAGGGTGCGGTGGTCCTTGAGGAAGATCAGCGCGGCGACGAACAGCGCGATGCCCAGCGCGGTGTAGATCAGCTGGTTGGTCGCCTTGCCGCCGGCGACGCCGAGGCTCTGCAGCAGCTTGGACTGGTCCAGCCGCCAGATGGCGACCAGGCCGAGCCCGTTGAGCAGGGTGGCGAGCGGCAGCAGCAGCGGGTCCGCGTACGGGGCGAACTTCCGTACGACGAGGTGGGCGACGCCGGCCAGCAGGCCGAGGCCCAGGCCGTAGCTCAGCAGCCCGGCGGGTACCTGGTCGTTGAGGGCCAGGCCCACGTTGGCGTAGGCGAACACCGGGATGGCCACCGCGAAGATCAGCAGGGCCAGCTCGGTGTTGCGGCGGCTCGGCGTGCCGATCGAGCCGATCGTGGACGTGTGGTGCGTCGGCGGGTTCGTAGTACTGCTCATGACGTGACGGGGCCTCTCACGGCGTGCCTACTGCTTGCCGCACTGATCGACGACCTTCTGCTCACCCTCGGAGAGGCTCGGGCCGGGCTGGGGAGTGGCGGTCGCGGACGGGGACGGGGACTTCGGGGGCGTGGCGGAGGACGTCGACGACGGGTCCGGCGACGGCGACGCCTCGGACGCGAGGGAGGTGCGGGTGGTTCCCGCGGTGTCCCCCGTCCTGTCCAGGCCCGCCTTGGCGTTCTGCTCGTCGGCCGCGGCGCGCTCCGCCTGCTTCCTGCACGCCGACGCCTGCACGGCCAGCGCGTCGATCTTCGTCCGGGCCTGCCGCAGTCCACCCGCGGTGATCGTGTTCTTGACCTGCTTCTGCTGGTAGGGCGGCAGGTACTTGAGTTCGATCTCGGGGTGGTCCTTCTCGACCTTCGACAGCGACACCCAGGCCAGGTCCTGGCTGATGCCGCGGTACAGCGCCACGTGCTCGCCGTTCGCACCGACGTAGTACTGCGTCTGCGTCCAGCGGTAACCGCCGTACAGGCCGCCGCCGATGACGGCGAGGGCGAGGACGCCGTAGCAGGACCTCTTCAGCCACCGGCGGTTCTTGCGGGGCTTGGTGAGGTCGTCGTCGCCGTAGTCGCCGAAGCCGCCGGCGGGGATGTAGCCGGTGGTGTCGCCCGAGCCGGGCGGGCCGAACTCGCCGCCGCCCCGCCCCTGGCCGCGGCCGAGGTGGGAGGCGCGGCCGGCCGGGGTCTGCATGATGCCGTTGTCGTGCAGGTGGTGCTGGTTCTCGGCGACGGCACCGACCACGACCGGGGTGTCGGACAGCTGCCCGGCGAGGGTGTCACCGGTGTCCAGGTCGAGGACGTCGGCGACGATGACCGTGATGTTGTCGGGGCCGCCGCCGCGCAGCGCGAGCTGGATCAGCTCCTGCACGGTCTCCTGCGGGCCCTGGTAGCTGGAGAGGGCCTCTTGCATCGTCTGGTGGGAGACGACGCCGGACAGGCCGTCGGAGCAGATCAGGTAGCGGTCGCCGGCCCGCACCTCGCGGATGGACAGGTCGGGTTCGACGTGCTCGCCGCTGCCCAGGGCGCGCATGAGCAGGGCGCGCTGCGGGTGAGTGCTGGCCTCCTCCTCGGTGATGCGGCCCTCGTCGACCAGGCGCTGCACCCAGGTGTGGTCCTGGGTGATCTGCGTGAGCACGCCGTCGCGCAGCAGGTAGGCGCGCGAGTCGCCGACGTGGACGAGGCCGAGTCGCTGGCCGGTCCAGAGCAGGGCGGTGAGCGTGGTGCCCATGCCCTCCAGCTGGGGGTCCTCCTCGACCATGGCGCGCAGCTGGTCGTTGGCGCGCTGCACCGCGTGCCCCAGCGAGGTGAGGATGTCGGAGCCGGGCACGTCGTCGTCGAGCGTGACCAGGGTGGAGATCACCTCGGAGGAGGCGACCTCGCCGGCCGCCTGCCCGCCCATGCCGTCGGCGATGGCCAGCAGGCGCGGACCGGCGTACCCGGAGTCCTCGTTGCCCTCACGGATCATGCCCTTGTGCGATCCGGCGGCAAAGCGCAGTGACAGACTCATGCGCACCTCGCCCGTCGGCTCCGGGTACAGCCGGTCGTGTCGAGCCACACTGCCCACCCTCCGGTCGGGAGCGCGCCGGAGACCGGGGTGCGGTCCGCCGCTGTGTGCTCGCTCCGCTCGCGCTCACTCATGACGTAGCACTACTTCCGCAGCTCGATGACGGTTTTGCCGATGCGGATCGGGGCGCCCAGCGGGATCGGTGTGGGAGTCGTCAGCCGGGACCGGTCCAGGTAGGTGCCGTTGGTGGAGCCGAGGTCCTCGACGATCCACCGGCCGCCCTGGTCCGGGTAGATCCTGGCATGGCGACTGGAGGCGTAGTCGTCGTCCAGCACGATCGTCGAGTCGTGCGCCCGGCCCAGGGTGATGGTCTGGCCCTGCAGCGCGACCGTGGTGCCGGTCAGGGTGCCTTCGGTCACCACGAGCTTGGTGGGGGCGTTGCGACCGCGCCGGCCGCCACCGCCCTGCTGGCCGCGCTGCGGCGGGGGCGCGGCCTGGTGCCGGGCCGCCTGCTGCGGGCGCGCCGCCTCCCTACGCGATCCCCGCTGGGTGACGCGCGTTCCGAACAGGTCGCTCCGGATGACCTGCACGGCCACGATCACGAACAGCCACAGTACGGCCAGGAAACCCAGCCGCATGACCGTGAGGGTCAGCTCTGACATTGCCCCCGCTTCACCCTTCGGCTTGCCTATAGATAACGGTGGTGCTGCCCACGACGATCCGCGAGCCGTCGCGGAGCGTAGCGCGGGTGGTGTGCTGCCCGTCCACCACGATGCCGTTGGTGGAGCCGAGATCCTGGATCGTCGAGGGCGTTCCGGTCCGGATCTCGCAGTGCCGGCGCGAGACGCCGGGGTCGTCGATCCGCACGTCGGCCTCGGTGCTGCGGCCCAGCACCAGGGTCGGGCGGGAGATCTGGTGGCGGGTGCCGTTGATCTCGATCCAGTAGCGGGTGCGTCCGCCGCCCATCGGCGCGGCCGCCGGCCGCTGGGTGGCGGGCTGGGGATAGCCGTAGCCGCCGGGGCGGGCGCCGGGCGGCGGCGCGGCCGGCATCGGGGGCGCTCCGGCGGGCGGGGCGGGCGGGTAGCCGTAGCCGCCCGGCGCGCCCGGCCGGGCGTCCGGGGCCGCGGGCGCGGCGCCCTGCTGGCTGGCGGAGGAGGCGAGGGTGCGCGAGCGCACCCGGTACAGCCCGGTGTCGAGGTCGTCGGCCTTCTCCAGGTGGACCTTGATCGGGCCCATGAAGGTGTAGCGCTGCTGCTTGGCGTAGTCGCGCACCATGCCGGCCAGCTCGTCGCCGAGCTGGCCGGAGTAGGGACTGAGGCGCTCGTGGTCCGGGGCGCTCAGCTCCACGATGAAGTCGTTGGGGACGACGGTGCGGTCGCGGTTCCAGATGGTGGCGTTGTTGTCGCACTCCCGCTGGAGCGCACCGGCGATCTCCACGGGCTGGACCTCGGACTTGAAGACCTTGGCGAAGGTGCCGTTGACCAGACCTTCGAGACGCTGCTCGAACTTCTTCAGGACTCCCACGGGGCACCTCCTCCGTCGCTGCCGTTCTTGCCGTGTCGTGTTCGGTACTGCTGCCTTGCCCGGTACTGCCCACTGATCGTATCTACGCGCCCGGCAATCAGCCGGTTCCCTCAGCGGCCTCCCTTCGAACTCCTCCCGGCAAGGATCGTAGAGGCGGCCCACGACCAGTGTCCCGCACCCGGCTGTGGACCCGGTCCGCCTCCCGGTGAGATGACCGGGACCGGTACGAGGTTGATACGCGGACGGATACCGCCTGGTACGAGGGTGCCGCGCGGGGGCCGGCGCCGCCCGTTCCCTTCCGGGGCCCCCCGGAAGGGATGTGAATCCACCCCCTGCGACGTGCTAATGTTCTGCGTGTCGGAAGGGGCCGCCCCGAAAGGGAGGAACCGGAAGACACACCCAATGCGCGGGTGGCGGAATAGGCAGACGCGCTGGATTCAGGTTCCAGTGCCCGAAAGGGCGTGGGGGTTCAACTCCCCCCTCGCGCACCGAAGAGCCCCGCAGGTCCAAGACCTGCGGGGCTTTCGTTTTGTCCGGACGCGCGTCCCGGGCCCGGCGTCCGGGGACCGGCGCCGCACGGTCCGTCCGGTGTGACGAGTCTCTCAGCGGTTCGTCGGGATCCGGCCGGGGACACGGCGGGCGCCGGCGGAGGCGGCCGCGTGGGCGCGCCGGCGGTACGGCGGCCGCACGACCGCCGCGGACAGCGCCCGGCCGGGGGCCGGGGCCGGGTGGCGTCGTCCGGGTTCGCGTCCATGCCGTCTGCGCAGTCCATGCCGTCCATGCCGTCCATGCCGTCCGGGCCGTCCCGGCGGGCGGCGGGCGTCAGCAGGTCGGCCGGCTCGTTCCCCGCCGGGACCTCACCTCCAACCACCTTTGGACGGTCCGCCGCCGCGGGTGGCCCTCGGCGGGCTCGCCCGGCACGGGGACCCGCGGCACCGGGACGGGCGTTGGCCGGGCCGGCCGCCGCAGCCACCGGGCCTCCCGCAGCAGGTCCCCGGCGCCGCCCGTGAACAGGGGCGGCCGGGCGGCCGGCCCGGCGCCCGCGCGGCGGACCGGGTTCACCGTCCCGCCGGGGCGGAGCCGCCTCACCGGCAGGTCCGCCCACCGGGGAACCGGCCGTGCAGCAGGCGCCGCACGGGCTCCGCGTCGGTGCCGGCCCGTCCGCGTGCGTTTTCCGGGGGTGCTCATGAGGGCGGACCCGCTTGCCTCCCGGGTCCATTGGGGAGCGGGGCGGGAGCGGGGGCGGGGAGCGGTGTGCGGCGTGCCGTGCGGGCCGGGGGCCGGCGGTGGTGCGCCCCGGTGCACCGGGGCGGGTGCGGCCGGCGCGGCCGCGTGCTCGCCCGGGTCGGACGCAGCGAGCGTATGCCTCCCCTGTAGCGCCGTGCCGAACACTGTGCGCGACCCGGTGGACCCCGCCGGGCGCCCGCGTTCCACGGAGGAAGAACCCCATGCGCGTTCGCGTCGCCGTCCCTGGACACCGCCGCCCTGACCGTCAGCGCCGTGCTGCTGCCCGCCGTCTCGGCCCGGGCCGTGCCCGCCGACAAGGCCGTCGTGCTGAGCAGTCGGACCCAGACCAGCGCCTCCAGCGACGACGCCTTCTTCGCGGCCCGCGCCAACCAGGGCGCCTGGAACGCCTACGCGTTCGACTGGTCACCGACTACTGCTCGACCTCCCCGGACAACCCCCTCGGCTTCCCCTTCGCCGCCTCGTGCGCGCGGCACGACTTCGGCTACCGGAACTACAAGGCGATGGGCACCTTCAGCGCCAACAAGGCCCGCCTGGACAACGCCCTCTACGCCGACCTGAAGCGGGTGTGCGCGGCCTACTCCGGCGTGAAGAGGACCTCGTGCGACACGACCGCCTGGACGTACTACCAGGCGGTCGACAAGCTCGGCTGACCGGTCGTCAGGGGGCGGTCCACCCCTGAGGGTGACGGGGCCGTCCACAGTCCGGGCGCCCTCCACAGGTTCTGACGCGTTCCGGCCACCGGCTGTACGGTCTGCACGAGTCGACGTTCGAGTCGGGTGCGTGTGGGCGAGTCTGCGGGGGAGGCGGCCGGATGACCGGGACCGGTGCGGGGGCGGCGGAGGCGGCGGAGCCGGTGGCGCGCAGGCTGCCGCGGGTGCGCGGCTTCGCCCAGTGGCCGCCGCAGGGCTCACCCAAGGAGGAGGGCAAGGCCCTCAGGTCGAGGGTGCCGCGCGGCGCGCACCGCGCCCTCGGTCCGGACGACGCCCGGCCGGACGCGGTGGACGCGGTCAGGGAGTCCAACTCCGGCCGCCTCCCCGGGCTGACGCCGATACGGGTGGGGCGGATGGCGGCCACCCCGTTCGCCTTCCTGCGCGGCTCGGCCGGCCTCATGGCGCACGACCTGGCGCGCACCCCCACGACCCGGATCGGCGTGCAGCTGTGCGGCGACGCGCACGCGGCCAACTTCGGCCTGTACGGCGACGCCCGCGACGGCCTGGTCATCGACCTGAACGACTTCGACGAGACGGTGCACGGCCCCTGGGAGTGGGACCTGAAACGGCTCGCCGCCTCACTGGTGCTGGCCGGGCGGGAGGCCGGGGCCGACGAGGACACCTGCCGGCAGGCCGCGCGGGACGCCGTCGGCGCCTACCGGCGCACCATGCGGCTGCTGGCCGGACTGCCGGTGCTGGACGCGTGGAACGCCATCGCGGACGAGGAACTGGTCTCCCACACCGATGCCCACGACCTGCTCGGCACGCTGCAGCGGGTCTCGGAGAAGGCGCGCGCCAACACCAGCGGCCGGTTCGCCGCGAAGTCGACCGAGGCGGGGGAGGACGGCGGGCGCCGGTTCGTCGACGCGCCACCGGTCCTGCGCCGCGTCCCGGACGCGGAGGCGGCGGCCGTCGCCGCGTCCCTGGAGTCGTACGCGACCACCCTGTCCGAGGACCTGCGGCCCCTGCTGGCCCGGCACGCGGTGCACGACGTGGCCTTCCGGATCGTCGGCACGGGCAGCGTGGGCACGAGGTCGTACGTGGTGCTGCTCCTCGACCACCGCGGGCAGCCGCTCGTGCTCCAGGTGAAGGAGGCCCGGCCGTCGGCGCTCGTCCCGCACCTGGCCGCGGCCGGCTTCGACACGCCCCCGGTGGCGCACGAGGGGCGCCGCGTGGTCCTCGGACAGCGGCGGATGCAGGTGGTCAGCGACATCCTCGCTTCGACTACACGACTTAGGTTGCCTGACCAGCGAAAACCCCGGTCGGCAGTGTGTTTGCGGACAGACGGCCGACCGGGGCGCTCCCAGGGTATGACGAAGCCCCGCCCATGCGCCACGGGGGAACGACGCACGGACGGGGCTTCTCGACCTCACCGCCGGCCGGTGCTGGGGACCGAAGGTGAGGGACCTAGGCAGCCACGCCACGGGCCACAATGAGCGCCACAACGGCCACCCATGCGACCCACGCGGCACCGGTCAACAACCGGCTCATGCCGGGCGCAACCTGTCCGGGGGGGCTGTCCACTCCGTCCCGCCACCCATTGGCCACACGAACGCCGTAGGTGCTGCCCGACGCTCCCAGGGTGGCGACGCGGGATCAGTCCACTGCGGGTCAACGTCCCGGAGGATGCCGACCCGGTTTCCGTCGGTCACGAGCTTGCCGACCATGGACTTCGTGACCATTACGCCCCCTCTCGCTGTCGGGCGCACAGCGCACACGGGAAGGGGCACGGAGGGGGGTTAGCCGAAGGGGGCAAGTACACGACCCATGAGCGCACGTCCAGCGCTCCCCCGTACTCCGTCCACCAACCCCTTTGTGAGTCCGCGTACGGGCCGGTGGGGTCGTCAAGGAGCGTTATCAGCTCCGGGTCGGGTAAGGCGCTTACACGGGCGCTCAGCCGTTTTGCCGGGGCTGTCATCCGACCGAAGCCCCATCGGCCACCCAGTCCTTGACGCGCGAGAGTTTCGGCTTTTCGTGCGGGTGGTTGTTGATCTCAATGAGAAGGTCACGGTCGTGCGTCGCGTCCCACTGCTGAGCCAACGCCTTGCACACGTCACAGCCGTTGTGGACGGTCGCCCGGATCTCCGGGGAACGGTACGAAACGATCTCTCGTGGTGCATCCGACAAGTGAGCCACCCTCTTTCGCTCAGGGAACGGGGAAGGGTGGCTGCCGGACGGAGGAAACGCGCTCCCCGGTCCGTACAGCGACCTTCCCCGCGTCATTGCGCGGTCCGCTGTGGTCATCTTTTGTTGTCCTCACTCCGGGTGAGTTGATCAGCCGTTAGGAGTGGTGCCGTTTCAGGCTACGCCTACGAAACGTTGTCGTCAGCCGTTTCGTCACGGGTCGCTTGATCGTCCGTTAGGACGTACGTCGTGCGCCCCACAGTGACGGACGTTGCGCCTTCCCTGATCCGCTGTGCTGCCCGCTCGAAATCTTCCGCTCGTTCCTTGTTGTCACGCGCCGTCCGTTCCCACAGCGCGGCCTTCCCCTCAAGCTTGTTAAGGATCTCCGGCACGCTCGTGAACCGCTTCGTCTTCGGCCCGATCGGGCCGGCCATGAAGTCGTCGTCAATGTCCATGCGTTGAGGGTACGCAGAAAAGCCCCGCACCAACCGCCGGAGTGGCAGTCAGCACGGGGCTCCGTGGGCTACTTGCAGAACGACGACTTGACCGCTTCCACGATCTTCGCTCCCTGGTCGTCCGTGAGCTGTCCGGCCGTTCCGCCGCTGAACCGAGAGTTGGCGTTGCTTGCCATGGTTGCCGCGTCCTTGCCGGCCTTGATGTCCTGACAGACGTTCCGGGCTCGTCGCACAGCTCGTTCTTCGTCCGCCGCAAGCTCCGGCTTGATGTTGCCCAGCGCGGTCACGAGCGCCTTCGTCTGTGCAGCGTCCGGCGACGGGACCGGGTCCGCCACGGGTGCGGTTGAAGTCTTCACCGGTGCGGAGCTAGGTGCGGTGGCCGCGCCGTTGTCATCGTTGCCCCCGCATCCGGCAAGCGCGAAGACTGCAACGGCGGTAAGCGCGGGCATGGTGTACCGCATGGTCCCCCCATGTCGTTGGTGCGTACAGGAACCGTGAAGGGTAGCCCATGGGTACGACAAAGCCCCCGCACCGGCCGCCGGAGTGGCAGTCAGCACGGGGGCTCAGGTGTCAGACGCTCAGCGCAGCGTCAAGTTCCTTGTACTTGCGTCGGACAGTGGCAGGGTGACGATTGGCAGCCTTGCCCACCTCTTCGGGGCTCAGCCGGTGTCGCCAACCCTTCTCAATAATCTCGTTGGCTTCCTTGTTGCTCAGTCGGGCAGGCTCCGGCTCCGGCTCCGGCAGCGTTACTGCGATGCCGTCCGCTTCGGGCACAAGCTCAACGTCGAACGCCGTACCGTCGGGCGCTGTGTACGTCGCGGTTGCCGTCTCTGCGAACTGTGCAACCGCCTGTGCGTCCATCAGATGTGGCGTGTAGGGGATCGTGTTCGTCTCCGCCTGGGCGTCGCGCTCCGCGTCGGCAAGGGCCTTCGTGTACACGGGACCGACTTCGGCGAGAAGCATCACAAGCGCGGGTGCGATCAGGTGGACGGCGACGCCGACCCAGTCACGGGCCGCCACGCTCAGCCATACGTTCAGGAACACGGAAGACATACCCGTGACCCACCGGAACGCGACCGGCCACGCTCCAAGCTGTGTCACACCGTGCCGGGCAAGGGTGCTCTCCGCGCTCAGGGCCATGATGAACGCCGCGTCAGCGATCAAGCCCAGGACGAACCCGGACCACTGCCATTCGCTGTGCGCGCTGACGAACGGTGTCGTCGTCATCAGCGAGTAGAAGACGAGTCCAGTGATCAGGAACCACCGACCACCGGTCAGGACGCGTCTCGTGCGTCTGATCGTCTTCTCAGTCGGGGTCAGCGTCTGCTTGTCCGGGTCCGCCTTGAGCCACATGCGCAGTGCTCCTTACGAAGTGACGTTGTGTCACCTGCAATGGAGCGGAGGGGATTCCTCACTCACTTGCCCGTCCGGCAGTCCCTCGGCGGTCAACTCAACGGTTGCGTCGTAGACAACCCAGGGCTCACCCTCCGGCGCGTACCGGCCAAGCTGGGGTTCCCAGCGCCACGGGTATTGAGCCATCGGCCGGCCGCTTCGTGTTCCACGTGCCACGAGTCGGAAGCGCGCCGGACCTTCCTTGACGAGCATTTGAGCCACGGCCACGCCGTACGCAAGCATGATCCGGGTCACGTCCGTGTCACACATGACGTGCTCTCGCCCAGCAGGGTTGTAGTCCTTGGCGGGTAACCAACGCCAGTCACCTTGAGTCGTCGGCACTGGCACTTCAACCACGATGTCTATTGTCGGTGAACTACGCCACACCATGCTTTGACCACCCCTCACGCGCCGTACTTTCCGGCCATCGACATGCATGGCCGGTTTCGTGGGGGGTGGCCATGTACCCGAGTACCCCCCTGTCACATGCGCAACACACATAGTTATGTGTCTGGCACACGAAACGATCTTGCTCGGCTGTCGGGACACGCCACCCCCCTTTGCACTCTCCGTAGGAACGGTCCGTTCCGCCGTTCGAACAGGTGTCCGAGAGTACGCCTAGGCACTGACATATGCCAGAGAGTAACGACGCGTAGGAGATTGTGCGATTGTGAAATGATCTACACAAGAAGGGGTCAGCCCACTCTTGAGAGTAGGCTGACCCCTGTATGTCGGCGGTTGAACCGGGCGACGCGAACCCACCGGAAAAGGTGAGCGTGCTTCGGATCGCCGTTGCACTTCTCTCCGTGTGCCACGCACTTTAGAATTCGTGCCTCAGTGGAGTGGGCACTGGTCCCTAGCTTCACGCTTCCATAGTCGCGCTTCACGTCTACGCACGAGCCGGCGGAAGGTAGACCCCTTGTCACCTTCGTCTGCGTACCTATGCGGGACGATCCGGCTGGACGCGCTGACACCCTTACTGCGCCTTCGGTGCCAACGCGCCCGACCGGTACCCGGAACGGGAAGACTCACCGCTCGTTTCCGTGGCAAATGGTGTGCGTGGTGGGGCTGTTCGGGACCGGGACCACCGTTGTACCGCCGGAACGCTGCGGGCTCTTCGGCGTGGTCGGTTTGTTGAAGTTGGGGCGCGGAGCCGGAGCCGGAGCCGGAGCCGGACGCGGAGCGGGGGCAGGCGCGATGCGCGGAGCCGGAGCCGGACGCGGGACGCTGAAACCGACCGTCGTGTATGTGGTGCAGTCGGTACCGTCGTTGTCGTCGTCAGCGCTACAGCCGGCCACCATGAGTGCGCCCATGAGAGCGGCAGAAGCGGCAGCGGCAACCTTCGCGCCGGTGCTCATCTTGTCCTTGTCCTTGCCGTACGGGTTCATGCGTTGTTCTCCTCAACGTTGCTGTAGTTGACGCGCGCCTTCCATGCCTCACTGACCAGCGTGTGAAGCTCTCGGAAGGCGGCAAGCTTCGCGGGTCCGTACGCAAGCTCAGTGACAAGCTCTCCGTGTCGGTCCCGGTCCCCCCAGTGGTCTGCCATGTCGTCCAGCACGTCAACGGCAGCGGGGCTCAGGGTCAGGAACGGGTTCGGTTTCTCGTTCGCCATGCTCATACCGGAGCGGAGGGGATTCCCTTGACGATCCAGTCAGCGAGAACACATGGCGGGAACTGTGACACGTCGTCTGTTTTGTCTTCGTACGGCTCAGCGGTCACGACGTGGTATGCGGAGCCGGGTGGAAGTCCGAACACGAAGCCCCCAAGGGGAAGGCCGGCCAACCCACTCTTGAGAGTAGGCTGACCGGCTTGTTGGTCATTCGGTGTCGTTGGTGTCACGGGCAAGGAAGCGTGCAAGGGCAAGCACGTCTTCCGGGTACGCGTCGTTCACGGTGGCCGCTTCACGGATGAGCCGCACAGCAAGCCGGTACGTGTCCGCACGCTCAGCAAGGTCTTCGGCTGCCCGCTGTGCTCGTGACGTGAGTACAGGGGGCTTGAACTCCGGGACAGTCACGGACGGAGGACGCGCGCAATGAGATCCTGATAAGCGCGGTCCTGAGAGCTCATGATCCGGCGCTCGTAGGTCTGCCCCGGGAGGTGAGCGAAGTCTTCGCGGTCTCGCCCGTGACCTTCTCCTGTTCAGCGGCAGTCTCGTTCAGCCACGCGGCAAGCTCACGCATCTCACGCGGGGAAAGCTTCGCGCGGTCACCCGGAACGGCCAGAGACGCAATGCCCGGCTCACTGTCCTTCGTGAACGCAACGACGCGCTCACCGGTCTTCGTCTTGAGTACGGCCTTCGTCTCACGGGTGACGCTCAGCATGGGTGCTATCTCCTTGAGTGCGCGTTCTACTAGTTGAGCGGCAGTGTTGTCGCGTCTTGCTCGTGCCCAGGGGTACAGGGTGTGTGAGGGGCGTACGCTCATCCGTCCGCCCAGAGAGAAAGCTGAACGGGCTTGAACGGCTCGTGACTGACCAGAACGGCAGCGTCCTTCTTGAAGACGACCTGACCGAAGCGACCGACGCGGTACGAGAACTCAGGAACTTCGTACTCCCACACGTGGAAGCCGGCGGAAGCCAACCGGTCCCCGAAGTCCTCAAACCAATTGTTCAGCTCGTCCACCGACGCGAACCCACAGACTTCGTCGTCGTAGATCGTGTTCAGGTTCGGGTCAGCTTGCGGGGAAGGGTGGCGCTCGTCGCTGTGTCGCCAACCCATGCCGGTCAGCTTCTCGTAATCCTCAATGGGGACGTTCCGGCATGTGTACGGGCCGGAGGGGAATTCCTTGTCACGCGCCGTGGCATGGGCAACCCGCCAAACCTTCACGATGCTCTCTCCTGATCGTTGGGTGTGGTCTTGCGTGCCCCCGGCGGGATTCGAACCCGCGTCGTCCCGTGCACCCTTGCGGGTTCCGGATTGGGATGCTCTTCCGTTGAGCTACGGGGGCGTATGGGGCCGGAGCCCCGTTGCGTCAGACAGACGACTTGAAGCGGCAGGCGAGAGCGTCAGCGCGCCGGAGGGAAGCGAGCATGGGCAGCGCGTCCGTCCGGCTCTTGGGAACCGTGCTGATCACGTCGCCGGCTTCGTTGTAGGTCACGAACTCAACTCCCGTGCGCTGCGGAGTCGGGAAGGTCTGAACGCGTCCACCGGTCGGCAGTCGGAAGGTAGCCACTGTGTTTCTCCGTTCGTCGTTCTGTTGGTCGTAATGGAGCGGAGGGGATTCCTACCGATCAACCCGGCGGTAGTCCGCGTCACGGGTGAGGTAGTCGGCAGCGTGTAGAAGGCGCTCCGGATCGTCCTTGAAGTGGCCTAAGGCGAGATTGCACGAGTGGCACAGAACGCCGCGTACGCGTCCCGTGGCGTGCTCGTGGTCAATGCTGTGTGCCTTGCCGTTGGCCGGCGGGGGAGCGCTGCATATGGCGCACGGTCGGGCGCGCAACTCCAATGCGACGGAGTCAACGAGCCCGTACCGGCCGGATCTGTTCCATACTGCGTAGCGGGGACGCTTCACGCAGCGGCAGCCTTCTTGCGCGCGTTGTACGCACGCTTCTGCTCGGCGCGCTTCTCCGGGTTGTCCTTGCGGAAGCGCTTCGTGGCTCCGCGCTTGCACGACTTGCACTGAGTCATACGCGCGCCGGTGACCTTGTTCCGAACGTAGAACTCGTCAACGGGCTTCTCGATACCGCACGCCTTACAGCACTGCGTTTCGCCCTTCGGCGCTTCGGGGCTACCGCCCAGGTACAGCGTCTTGAAGTTCTTCCGGGCTTCGTCGCGCACGCTCTCAACGGCCGTGTACGAGATACCGGCCACTTCAGCCAGTCCCCGGTAGTCGTCGGCACCGACACACGGGAAGTCGCCAATGCCGTACTCAGCGGAAAGGATGGCTTCCTGTTCGGCAGGGAGAAGGTCAAGGGTCTCGTGAACCCGACGTTTGTTCTCGCGCTGACGGTCGGACAGCTCGTCGTTCGCCTCATTGCGGGCAATCGCGTAGTTGGTCAGCGTGTCGGCAACCGTGGCATTCTCGTTCTCGCCAACCGGAGCGTCAAGGTACTCAGCACCCTGCCACGAGATACGAGCGGCATACGCGGTCTCAGCGGTCATGCGCTTCGTGCCCATGACTTCGGTGAGGGTGCACAGCCGCTCAGCTTCGTACGGGTCTCCGGCAGCCATGCTCAGCGCCTTCTCAAACTCAGCGGCAATCGAGCGGCTGACACCCTGTCGCGTCACGGTCTTGCGCTCGTCGCTGAGCTTCCCGGAAACGGTCCGGTCCATGAAGGTGAAGAACTCCGCCACAGATGAACCCGTGAAGCGGCTCAGCCCCTCCCACACGGCCACCCGACCAACCTGGGCAAGATCGTTCATCAGGTCAGCGTCCGTGCGTCCGCCGGTCGTGGCGTACCGCCGGGCAAGCTGAATGACGCGCTCTTCCGTCGCCTCAATCACAGCGGTCACGGCGGTCAGGTCGTTGTTCTGAGCGGCGGCAATCTGCTGAGCGGTGAGGTCAATCACTGGGGAATCTCCATTCGGTGGCTTCGCTCCGGAATGGAGCGGAGGGGATTCCCACCGAAGGAGTCAGGACGTTTGCCCAGGTCAGACCCGGTTTTGGGCAAGGCTCCGCCACGGCATGGCGAAGTTGGGTGTCACGGCCTAAGCCCCGTCAGTGGGACGGTTGCTGACGGGGGCTTGATCAAGGCCGTTCGTCGTTTGCGTAGTTCGAACGTACGTCAGTGCCTACTCAGAAACAATCGTTCTGAGTAGGCACCGACTTCAAGTGGACCACCCAACGGAAGGGTCCGGAAGGGCTGTTTCTAAGGGGAGACCCCGGCTCATCCTTCGGGATGACGAGTGAACCGGGGTCGTGACAGGGGGGTTACCTTCGGATCGAAGAAATCACCTTTCACGGGGTCTCAGCCCACTCTTGAGAGTAGGCAGTGAATCGTGATCTGGCCGTGACCTAATCGAACGTCGAACAGAAGGGGAAGGTGGCCTAGCTCACTCACGCGGCCTTCGCGTACGCCGCTTGCGGGTTCTCCGCGTACCACTCGTCCTGAGCGATCAGGAGTTCAGGCAGGTACTTGCCCTTCGCATCCTTCATGTACAGGCTGCCCCACGACCGGCCGCCAACTTCGGCTTCGGACGCAATCGGAACGCCGAACAAATCGAACGACATGCAGCGTTCGAACTCACGGGCAAAGTCCTGGGCTTCCTTCGCGGGCACCGACGCAAGCACTTCGTCATGGATCGGCAACTTCATGTAGTCGAGAAGGCCGGCCTCTTCCATGTTCAGCATGGCTTGCCCCAGCACGTCACGCGCTGCCGACTGTGACTGATAGTTCACAACGGCGTACATGCGGTCACGGTCAAGCGGCAGCCGGCGCCCGGTGGCGGACACGGTGACGAGCCCGGTTGCACGAGCTTCCCGCTGCCACTTCTTGGACGCGCGGACGATCTCCGGATACGCCCGGTCGTACGCAGCAATGGCAGAACGCACCTGAGCGATAGGCGCACCGGTCTGACGAGCGATCGTCTCAGCGCCGCCCCCATAGACCTTGCCGAAGCCGATTCCCTTACAGAGCTTGCGGTGAGCCTTCGTGAAGTTGGGACCGAACACGAGACGCGCGGTGAAGTCGTGCAAGTCCTCACCCGCGTTGATCGCTTGCTTCATGCGCTTCACGTTGGCGAGAGCGGCAAGAACGCGCATCTCAACGGCAGCGAAGTCGGTGGACACCATGACGTGCCCAGGGTCGGCAAGGAGAGCGCGCCGGATCATGAAGTCAGAAGACGGGAGCGTTTGAAGCGCGGGCTTCGTGATGCTCATACGTCCCGTGCGCGCAGCAAGAGTCTGTATGTTCGGGTGGACGCGCCCGTTCGCGTCCATGTTGGTTATGAAGGTGTCGGCGTACGCCGTGACCCACTTACCGGCACGCTTCGCGCGAAGGACAGCGTCAGCCAACGGGTTAGGGTCCCGGGCTCCGATGCGCACCCAATCACGGTCAAGGTCCGCCAACGGCAGAAGAACGGCCTTGTCCACCTTGAGCGCTCCGGCGTCCGTGCGCTGTGTCAGCTCTTCACCCATGGCAAGAAGGGCTTCGGAGACCTGAGCGCCGGAGTTCACCGACTCAACGCCGTACCGGGCGGCAACGACGCTGTACTTCGCCTCTTCTTCGTGGAGCGTCACGGACAGCGTGGACGCGTACTCACTGTCCAGTACGATTCCCGCGCGCATCATCACTGAGCACATGCGGGCAATCTCGTGTTCGTAGTCCACGAGTGCCTGACGCACACCGAGACGAGCAAGCTCACGAGTCAGGATCGGATCAAGACGCGCCGTGTAGATCACGTCAAGGCCGGCGTACAAGTTGTAAGTCGGGTGATCAAGCGGGATGTTCGCCCAACCGGTGGCCTTCGTGAAGCCGAGACCGTTGAATACTTCGGTCAGGTCTCCGGCAGTGTCCGGTGCGCTGGGGTCCGTGTAGTGGGCGCTGAGGGGCTTGAGGCCGGTCCCGATTCCCCCCTTGTGGGGCTCACGCGGGTCAATGAGCGTTGCCTTGATCTTCGTGTCAACGGTCTTCGGTGCCAGGATCTCAAGGGCAAACTCCGCGTGCTCGTCCAGTACGAGCCAATCGAACGGCGCGTTGTGGATCAGGAAGCGCGGAGCCATGCGGAGCACGAAAAGGGCAGCCTCAATGAAGCGTCCCCCGCGCTCCCAGTGGATCACCCATGCCGTGCGTTCGTCACCGAACTGAACGGTTCGGAGTCGGTACGTGGCGCTGTAGATATCAAGGCCGGTCGTCTCCGTGTCCAAAGCGATCGGTCCCCGGTGAGCGGCAGTGCGCGCCCACTGCATGAACTCACGAAGGTCGTTGTCCGTCTCTGGAATGTTGATCCGGACGTATTCGCCGGCCACGTCATGGAAGTACGTCTTCAAGGTGTTGTCCCCTAACGCCAAAGGGGTCAACCCACTCTTGAGAGTAGGCTGACCCCTTGTCGGTTGCGTGCCTTACCGCTCCGCCCTCAGTGGGTTGCTGTTGTTTGTCTGGGAGTGGAGGGGATTCCCGCCGGGCTTACTGGCCGAAGATTCCCGGTCCCGTGGACTTCTCCGGCTCGTCTGCAAGGCGCACGCCGACCAATGCGTTGCCTTTTGCTACGCGCTTGCGGGACACGCCGCGCTCTTCCATGGCGGAGAAGAACGCTCGTCGCGTCCAACGTTCCTTCTGTGGAAGGTTCTCGGCTTCACACCAGTCGAGATAGTGATTGAACGCGTCCCCGCCCAGCATCACGGAACCCTCAGACTTCACGAGCACGGCAGGAACCGAAGGGTCTTCGGAGTAGAAGCCGGCGAGAGCATCGGACGTGGCGCGGTAGTCGCGCGTAGCGGACGTGATGGACTCCGGATCACGAAGGCCGGATGCGTACCACTCGACAGCACCACGCACAGCCCATGCCACGATTCCGGCAGCCTCAGCAAGAAGCTTCTTGTCAAGGTCGTAATCCCGCTCGTGGGGCGCGAAGTACCGCGTGAACGGCACAAGCTTTACGCGTCGCCAAAGCCCTTCGTCCTGACCCTTGAAGCGGGGCTTGTGGTTCGTCGCAAGCATGATCAGGAAGGTGGGCGCGAAGGTGAAAAACTCCTGACGCAAGAAGCGCGCAGTGACCTTGTCCTTGCCCGTTACACGCTTCAACACGGCTTCGGACATGGGCTTACCGCTCTCGCCTTCGGAAGCCATGACGAGCCGGCTGCCCCTCAGTGCGGCAATGTCGTTCGGGATTCCTCCGCTGCCCTTGTCCTCAAAGGTGGCGAACGGCGTGGTCTTCGTAATGTTCCCGAAGACGCTCGTCAGGGTGTCCGTAAAGACGCTCTTCCCGTTGGCACCCTTGCCCCAGAAAACGGCAAAACACTGTTCGCTCGTGTTGCCCGTGATCCCGTAGCCCGTGAGCCGCTGCATGTATCCGACAAGGTCAGGGTTCCCCGGAAAAATCTCCGTAAGGAACTGTTCCCAGCGCGGGCACAGCGCGTCAGGGTCGTACTCAACGGGCAGCGAGACCGTGAGCATGTCGTTCTTGTCGTGGTCCCGGAGCGCGCCGGTACGAAGGTCAACGACCCCGTTGCGGAAGCTCAGAAGGTGCGGAGTCGCGTCGAACTCTTCCGCGTTCACGTACACGCTGGGCACACTGCGAAGCTCCGTCATGAGAGCGTCAATGCGCGTCGTCATGGTGAACCCGCGCGCTTCCTGAGCGTTGCCGGCCAATACAAGCGCGGCGCCCATGCGGTGGATCTCCTGACGAACCTTGTGTTCCGACCGCTCCCAGGTAACGCCGTTCCACGTGTGGAAGCCGAGACCGGGCGCGTACTTGATCCGTCCGTCAGACCACGCCACGAGAGCATGAGCGTTCATAGCGTCGCTCTCGCCGTACGTGCGCACGAGATCAGCGAGGATATCCGCCGCGTCTCGTCCCTGATCGTCGGACACCGTGACAGCACCGGTCCGCTTCGCCACCGTGGCCTTGCGCTGTGCAGCCTCAGCAACGGCACGGTCAACCACCGGACGAGCGGACTTCACCGCAGCGTGCATGAGCCCGGGGAAGTCGTCGCCGGTCGTCTCACGCCACTTCGTCAGGTCAGTCTTCGGCCCCAGGTTGGGAATCGGGAGCCCGTAAACCTCAATGCCGTACGGCTTGAGACCTTCGGCAAGGGCAAGGTTGAATCGCTGCCCGGCTTCGTCGTTGTCTCCGGCGGCAATGACCTGGGAACCCGCAAGGCCGACGGCAAGCTCAGCGAGAAGTTCGGGGCTTCCGGCAATGCCCGCACCACGGATGCATACCGCGTCGTACCCGACCGCAACCGACGTGAGACCGTCCCCGGGTCCCTCAGACACGATCGTGACGGAGTACCCGCCGGAGCCCCTGAACACCCCGTACTGACCCCACCGAAGCCCCTCCGGGTTGGTCAGGGACAGCCACCGTCCGGGACAGTGACCGGTAACGTCACGCCCCTGCAAGCCACGGGTGATCCCAGCGAAGTCGTTGAGTGGGACCGTGAGCCGGGGGAACTGACGGAAGCCACGGGACCGGTAGTTACGGGCTCGTCCTTCGCTGTCCGTGTAGTCCAGACCGGGAACGCGTCCGTCGTCGGCACCAATCAGAAGTTCGGCAGCCGTGGCACTGTCGAGACCGAAGCGGTCAAGTGCGTACTTCCGAACCCGCTTCGCCACGTCGGACGTTCCGGCGAACTCAGCAACGGTCCGGTCGACGTACATAGCAAGCTGAGCGGTGAGCGCGGTACCCACGAGCGCGGGCTTCTCCTTCGGGACCGTGAGACCGTCACCGGTCGCGTTGAAAAGGTCGTTCCAGTTGAGGCGTGCGGCAATGCGCACCTTGTTCGTGGCGCATCCCGCACGGCAGGTGAGCCGAACCTTGTGGTCGTCACCACGCCAAATCCGAAGAGACGGACGGGAGTCCGCGTGTGCCGGGCACTTAGCGAGATACCCCCCGTCCGCCTCTTCGGTCGCCTCACCGAAGCGTGCAAGAATTTCCTTGAACTCCACGAGCACCTTCTTTCGCCGGGTTGCCCGTGCTTGAGCGAAGGGGATTTCTACACTTCCGGCTTGAAGGTCTCCGCCCACTCCGCAAGCGTCTTCGCGCCCTTGCTCAAGTTGCAGCCGGCGCACGCGGGAAGCATGTTGGAAGCCTTGTCGGCACCCCCCTTGCTCAGCGGGTGGACGTGATCAAGGTGCGTGGCGCGCTTGTCGCAGTACGCGCAGCGGTAGCCCCAACGGCGCATGATCTCTGTGCGGCTGTACGACTCGTGCTCAACGCCGTAATCCTTCGCACGCTTCCTGTGCGTCAGCTCGTGGCGCTTATCCGGCGGCAGGGACGCGTAATACTTCTTGCGGTGATCCGCTGCCCGCTTCCGGCGACACGTGGCGCACGAGCTTGACGGACGCTTCGCCTTCCCGGCAAGGAATTGCTCAGCGGGCTTCGCTCGTCCGCAGTGCCGGCAGATTTTCAAGACCGCCCCCTAGCGAGTTCCTGAGCCCGCGCTATCGCTCTTCCGTGATCCCAGAAAGTGACCACGGGGCAGCACTGGCCAGGAAGGTAAACGTTCCACGTGCCCCGCTTCCGCACCTCCCATTTACGAGCTGGAGGACGGGTTATTAGTTCGTCGTATACGCACCCATGCCGGTTAGCCACGACGGAGCCACCTCACGTCAGCGCCACGCGCCACGGCAGTCATGACCGCGTCCGCGTACCGGGCTCCGTCCTTGCGGTCCGTCCACCCCTTGTGGAGAAAGATGCTGTCCCCAACACCCATAAGCCGAAGGTCTCCCAGCGGCGGAGCGTTGTCCTTGTCAATCAGTACGGAAGCCACAGCTCCCCCTTCCTACCTACTCTTGAGAGTGGGCTGAGACGACAAAGGGCCGGACAGCACCCGTGTTGAGTACCGTCCGGCCCGTTGCCGCGTCTAGCTGTCTTCGTCCTGTTCGCCGGTCACGTTGCTACGCAGAAGCCGCACGTGAGTTGCTGCCACATGTTCAGCCCGAAGCGTCTTGCGCGGTTTCTCGGAACGGCTGTCTGTGCCGGTCGGTTGTACCTTGAGCATGGGGAACTTGCGCCCCTCAACGCGGACGAAGTACGTGCGCCGAACAATCGCGTCCGACGCTCGTACCCCGTTCCCTTGACGTGAGGGGTAGTTAACGAGATCGCCCGGGTATAGGGGCTCACCGGCATAGTCAGCGACCACAGCCCGTTTACCCATACTCAGGATCTCCGGTCTCTTCGTACACGCCGAAGCGAACACGTCGCTCGTGTATCACGGCGTTGCGCGCTTCCGGCGGGTACTGCCACAGCGGAGCCCTTACGGCTTCGTCGGACGCTCCGCGCATCACGAGCGCCCACGCTTCCGGCGACGCTGCTTCCCCGCCGGCCACTAGTCGGCAATCGCGTCGTTGTACGACTTCTTGACGCGGATCACGGGCTTGATGTAGGAGACCGGAGTTCCGCGCTTCGGACCCTTCTTGATCACGAAGTCAACCGGCTCAAGCTCAAGCTCAGCGAGCACCGGGCCACCCTGACCGATCCGGGCAAGCGCGTCTTCCGACTCGTGCAGAACGGCAAGGAGCGTCCACGCGCCTGTCTGGAACTTGAACTCCCCAAGGTCCGGGTCATCGGCAAGCTTGAAGGTGATTGTGATGGACGGACCCGGTCCGTCGTCGTCCTTCGCTGCCTGCTTCCGCTCAGCGAACAGGGAAGGGCAGCCACACGGAGACCCAACAAGCTTCTCGTCCTTCGGGTGGCTGACGAAGTTGAAACCATCGCAGTGATGCTTGAGCTTGCCGTTGATCCACTGCTTCATGTCCCAGTAGATACCGTCCGCCTCAAGGATGACGGGAATCTTCGTCTCGCTCGTGAACACGTCAATGAAGTTCTCCGACATGCTCTCTTCGTTCTCAACGGGAGTGCCCCCGAAGAGCTGAGCCACGGCTTCGGCAACGTGCTTCTCACCGGTGCTGAAACGCCACTCCGAGAGCGCTACGCCAACGGTCTTGCCCTGTTCGTTCACCACCGACGAACCGGAGTGCAGCCGGCCAACGGAGTCGTCAGCGTAGGTCTTCCGCTCCTTCGGCTTGTTGTCTTCGTCTCCGGCCCAAATGCTCTGCTTCGCCATGCTGCGTGCTCCCCATGGGATTGAGGGAGCGGCGGAAGGGGTCAGGTCGTGTCCACGCACCCGAAGGTGTCTGCCGACCGTTCCGGCCTTCCGCCGCTCCGTTGCTCTCTGCATGGGGGCTAGAGCCGAAGGGATTCTCAGGGCACGAGAAAGCCCCCATGCCCGACCACGAAGGCCAGACAAGGGGGCTCAGGGGCTCACGCGGTCTCCCGCTTCCCCGCGTCGTGGTTGTCAAGGGTCACCTTGAACACCTGCCGCGACTGTGAGTGCCACACACAGCCACCTTCGGGCTTGTGGAAGCCGGGGGCAGCGACGGAGCCGCGCGAAGTAAGCGCAACAAGTGTGTTCTCAATCTCCGTTTGGCTGAACATGCCCTAATAGAGCACCGGGCCGGCTCAACGATCGCGCTGCCGAGACGAACGTTCACGTCCTTGTGTCGGTCCGTGTCGAAGAGCGAGAAGCGACGGTCAGGCAGCCCGTAGCCACGCCGAGTGCCAAAGCCCCACCACTCACCGAAGTGCACACCGGTGCCCAGCGCCCGAACGAGCCCTTCGGCGTTCTCGTACACCCAACCGGCAAAGCCGAAGTTGTCGTTGTCTTCGCCGGGTGTGAGGACGCGGGACCGGGACTGAGCGGTGAGTACGTAGCGCGTGCCGTCCACCACGACGGAGTACGAGCCGGGCGGGAAGTCGGGCCACGCGGGGATGTGCGGAACGGTGCTGATGTGGATCGCTGCGTTGGTCCCGTCAAGCTTCTCCGTGACAACGATCGTTCGGAGGAGTCGAGGGATCTTCGGCCATGCCGTGAACGTGTGGTTGGTCATGCTCTTACCGGAGCGGAGGGGATTCCGACCCCGGACGCACGAAAGCCCCTCAGTGGCCCGTGAGTGGGTCACTGAGGGGCTAACGCGGGGGAAGAGCTAGTTGCTCTTGTTCGTGCGCACCGGAGCCGCCAGAAGCCCCGTGATGACCACGAGAAGCCACGCCTCACCGAAGCCGATTGCCGGGACAACCGGCCGCACGCTGTGCCACACGCCGAAGAGGAGCATGACGAGCCACGGCACGAGCATGATGAGTGCCACGAGAAGCACGAGCGCGCCCACGAGACCGGCCACGTCCGCCGCAGTGTTCCGCTTCGCCATTGTCTTTGTTCCTTCCGTTGGGGTCAGTGGGACTTGAGCGAAGGGGATTCCCTCACCCTCCGCACGAGCCACACAGCCCCGGCTTCTGCGGGTTGCAAAGACAGTTCGGACCGCTCACGCGCGGGTTTGCTCCTTGTCTCCCAAGAGGGCACTCAGCTTCGTGTGGACAGCGGCAAGCTTGGGGAGATCAAGCCCCAGCTCACGCGCTGTGTTGACCGCGTCGGCACACTCGTTGATCACGTCAACGACTTCGTCAGACTTCATGTGAAGACTGAACTCGTGCATACGGCTCGTGTGCGTAGCGAGCATGGGTCAGCCCCTCCGCTGCGTACCGGTGACGAGCCGGCTCTTGCTGGACGCGATCGGCTTGAGGACAACCCGCCGGCTCAGGTCCCGGTCCCAATCGAACGTGCCACGGAGACGGAGGAACTGAGCAAAGACTTCGTCGTCAATGACGACCGGCTTGAAAGCCCACTGCTCGTCAGTGATGTGCAGTACCGCAGCACCGTCGAACTCCGGCATGGGTTCCCGGTTGCCGTCCGGGTCAACGATGAAGTCCGCGTTGGCATAGGCGCTCATCTGCAAGGCCACGTCCGGGTACGTCGCCTTACTCGTCTTCCAGTCGCCCATGATCAGGTGACGCTTGCCGGAGCGGTCCGGGGTCGGGTTGCCTTCGTCGTCAAGCCACACGTACATGACCACGTCGAACGAGCCGGCGTACTCGTGCGTGTCCGACCACGCCACGTCTTCCGCGCGGACAAGCTCCGGGTTCACGGCTGCCAGAAACTCAAGGAAGTGCTTCTTGTAGGGCTCAAGGTCCGGGTGGACGCTGTACACGGTCTCACCGCGAATCAGGCGCTCAAACAGGTCGTGAGCCTTGCTGCCCACGTCAGCGCGAACCTTCGTGTACCGACGAGCCGCACCCTGGAGATAGTCAACGGCTCCGTCCCGGTCGCGTGCTGCCATCTGCTGAACGAAGTCGATGGAGTCAACCGCAAGCTCAGCGGTCATGCGCGCGTTCCACGGGCCCAAGAAGTTCTGCTTGGGAAGCATCCCGATCACGCTCGTCACGCCCGGGTACACGTTGTCCGGGAAGGCAGTGTTCAGGTAGAAGCGACTACCGCCCCTATAGATAGTTCGGATCTTGCCCATGGGTGCCCCTTCCGGGCTCAGGGATTCGTTTGCACTAGTCCTTGAGCGGAAGGGCTTTTCAGCGGCAGGTGTAGAAGTGCACGTTTGCACTCCGACCCGGTTTCTCTTATGGATCTCTATTGTTGTTCCTGGGATACCTACAAATCTGCACTTCTACACGACGAAGCCCCCGGTCCCTTCCGCTGTGGGAAGAGCCGGGGGCTCCGACTACTGAAAGTCGCGTTGCGGTTACAGCTTGGCAGCCTCAGCCGCGAAGGACGTGACGAGTTCGTTGAGCTGAGTCTTGAGATCCGCCTTCTCGTCGTCGCTCAGCTTGTCCGCGCCGGCCGTGGCCTTCGTGATCAGGTCCCGCCCCAGCGCCACGAGCGACGTGCTGACTTCCTGCCGCTCCGCACCCTCAAGCTTCTTGAGCGCCTTGCCGACGCTCTCCGTCAGCTTCGTAGCGCGGGCAACCTTCTCCGCCGCACGCTGCTTCGGGGTCTTCTCCGGAGTGGCCTTCTCCGTCCACTCAGCGGGAATCTCCTCCGTGATCTCCTTTGCCTTCGCCTCAAGCTCCGTGACCTTCGCTTCAAGCGCGGTCTTGTCGTCCTTCGCAACCTCTTCGTCGTCCAGTGCGTCACGAGCCGCGTCAAGCTCCGCGCGCACCTTGTCGAGTTGCTTTACGCGGTAGTTGAAGCGCTGGATCTCCGTGCGGCCGTAGCGCGGAAGCTCCATGCCCTTCTCTTCGTACAGGGCGTAAATGGCTTCGGTCAGGTTCAGGTGCTCGTCCGACACGTCTTCGCCGGCTGCCTTCGCGTGCTGTGCGCTTGCCACACGCTCAGCGGCATCGGGGAAGTACAGGCGTGCGGTCTCAAGGGCTTCGTCCGCGTTCGGGGAAGACGAGAAGTCACGGAGCCACCCAACGAGAATGTCAGCCATCTTGTTCTGAGTGGCCTTCGCCAACGCGTCGTGAGCGTCGTTGGTCTTCGTGTCGTCTTCGGCCACACCCTTACGGGCACCCGTGTAAACGAGACCGGCCGCGTTCTTCGTCTTCTTCTCGATTGCGAGAAGGTCGGGCAGACCAGAAGCGTTGTGCTTCATCTTGAGACGCATCTCAAGCATGGTGCGCGCGACGGTCTCACCGACTTCGGAGAGCTTGAGCCCGTACTTGACACCGTCCTTGAATGCCTTGACCGACTGATTGATGAGATCTGGAATCCCCTCAATCTGCATGGGGTCTTCCGCCTGCCGCACGACAGCAGTGGACGGAGCGGGGGCAGGGGCAGCGGGGGCCGGCTCAGACTCAGCGGTCTTCACGACAGCGTCACGGGCCGCGCGCATGTCGGCACGAAGGCTGTTGCGCTTCTCGGTAGGAAGCTTGCGAATGATTTTCTCCGCGTCGTCGTACAGCGCAAATGCCTTTTTCTTTGCATCCTCCGCCTTCGGGTCAAGCGCCTTGATCTCGTCCACCTTCGCGTGAACGTCGCTGATCAGTTCGTCAGTGTCCTTGGCAGCCATGGTGTCCTTCTCCTTCGGGTACGTGTAGCTTTCGCTGGTTTCTCGGTTGCTGGTTGTGAGCGTGACGGACGAGTCGTTACGGCGCGCGGTTTCAAGCATTTCGTCGTCAACGTCCGTGTCTTGTGTCGAGTAGTACGTCTGCCGGTCAAGCTCCGACACGTGGTCATCGTGCGCGCTGCTGTACGTGTTCACGGCCACTTCGTACCAACGCTCAGAACGCGGCTTGAAGCCCTCTTCAACGGACGTGTCGTCAGCGTTGTTCTCCGCCGACCACACGCACTGTTCGCAGGTGCCTTCGGCGTAGCCCTGACCGTCAGGTGTGTACACGAGTGCATCCCATGCGCGTTCGTGCTTGACCTTCTCCGCCTCAGCGGCCTTCTCCGCCTCAAGCTCCGCTGCCTCAGCATCACGCACAGCGGTAACGACCTTGACGCACTGCAAGCACGAGACTTCCGGCACCCATGCGATACGCGCACTTGTAACCGGACGCTTGCACAGCGTGACCGTGTCGCTGTCCTGAGCCGAGTGCACAACCTTCCCGTTGCCCAGGTAGAAGGTCCGGTACCCGGGCAGTGCCCTTACCGCGCTCACGCTGTCCCCCTTCGTCGTCGCGCTTACGCGCTGAGCCTATCGGTAAAACCGGCGTAACCTCTGCCTACTCTTGAGAGTAGGCAGAGGTTGTTACCTAATTTTTGCCTAGTAGCACCTCATGCACGGCGTGAGGTTGGTCGTGCTCTCAGCAGGCCACCCGCGTTGACCGCATACCGTGCGGTGCAAGTTGTCAGACTTACGCAAGAGCTTGGCGGGCTTGTGGTACTTCCTGCCTCCCGCGTACACCTTCAGCTCCGGCACTGTGGGGCCGGCCTTCGTTGCCCCAGCATCTATAAGCGCTTCCGCCTCTTCGCGGGTCTCGGCGAAGGTCGCCCAACCGGTGTCATAAATGACATGGAACCCGTAGTCTTCGCCCTCAATGATGCTTGCCATTGGGTATCCCCTCACGTTCTGTGTTACACGGAGCCTACTCTTAAGAGTAGTCACTTGCAACCCCAGGGCGCGAAAAGGCCCCCCACCGACCGGCCCGGAGGCGAGTCAGTGAGGGGCTGTCTCGTCAGCTCCGGGGGAGGAGCAGGCTGTCGACGATCCTGTTCAGGTCGTCCAGCGTGCCCGTGTTCCCAATCGTCAGGTCAGTCTTCACGTAGTCAAGCGCGGTCTCACTCTTGTGCTCCGCGTTCTCCCCAGCGCCGGCCCCCGGTCGTGTGACCCGGATCAGCGCGAAGCCACGTTGCCGCAGCGCAAGCGCTTCGTTCTCGTACCGCACGTCCGTGACGACGACCGGCAGGTTCCACTTCTCGGCAGCGTCGATCTTGCGGAGCGCCACGCGAACCCAAAAGTCTTCGTCGTGTTCGCGGACACCCTGACCGATGTTCTGCAAGACGCGTCGCACTTCGGGAAGCTCGTCCTTCGCGCGCTCCCAACCCAAATCTTCTACCGCGTCAGACAGCCGGTATGTCTCATCCCAATCAAGTTTGATCAGCCCCGGAATTGCCGGGTTCAGCCGAAGCGCCATGTCCTTAAGCGGGTCAGCGAAGGCGACGCGCGTGTAAGCGAACGTCCTTCCCAACCGCTGAGCCACGGTGTCCTTCCCGCTCCGCGCCTTCCCGATCAGACCAACGTTCTTGTAGTAGGCCATGCCTACCCCTTCCGGCGGACGGTCAGTATCTACCGGAAGGGGAGCGGAAGGGATTCCTACACGCCCAGGACAGCGTGAAGAGCGGTCATAACCGCAGCACCCGGGAAGTCAGGCTTCGCCGTAGTAACCGCAGCGACCACGCCGGCCGCGAAGGCGAGGATCTTCGCCTTGTGCTTGCCGATCCACGCGAAGACCGCGCCCACTGCCGACACTGCGCCGGCCTTGCTGTGCTCACCCATGTTCGTACCTCCTAGACCTTCGGGACCTTGAGCGCTGCCCACTGCTTCGGACCGGGCCAACCGTCAGCGGCGGAACCGGAGTCCCCAAGCTTGCGCTGCCACTTCCGGAACGACTCACGGTCAGCGTCCGTCCACTGGGGACCCGGACCGCTCTTATACGCGGAGCACCCCTCAGCCACGAGCCGCTTGCCCATAGCGGTCACGATGGGGCTCTTCGGGTTCTTCTTGAACCACGCCTCACCGGGGAACGGCTCGTACTTCGGCTTCGGCTTCGCGGGGCTCTCGCCAGTCACGTCCTTGAGCGTGCCGGTCGCCTTGACCTTGTACCCGTACTTCGCGGCGTTCGGGTCAGCCGAGACGGACCCACCGTCGTAAGCCGGGTAACCGTAGCCGTACAGGTACGAGTCACGCCGTGCGCGCTTCTTGGAATAGACACCGTCGCCTTCGGCGGAGCCATTCGCGTTCGTGTTGCCGCCCACCGTGTACACGAAATCCGCGTCGTACGAAATCACGATCTCGGTATGCGACCCACCACCGGAGCCAAAGAAAACCTGAGCACCGACCGCCGGGTACTCACTGAATCGGCCCTTGTTCTTGAACCACGACACGCCCGTTGCACACGACGCGGTACGCGGGAACAGGTCAGCCACGCCGGCCTTGAGGGCAACCCAGCTCACGAAAGTCGCGCACCACGGCTGATAGTTCGACCACTCAAGGCCGGGGACAGCAGGGCTGAACTTGTTCTTGTTGTTGTAGTGGCCGTTCGAGAAACCTTCTCGGTAACCCACTTCGGCCTTCGCAACGGATATGACCTTGTCTACGACAGACAAGAGCGTTCCCCTTCCATGAAAAGAGCCCCTGCCGATTCCCAAGGCAGGGGCTCACGAGTTCGGCGCACGCGGTTAGGCAAGCGCCACAATCGGAATGTCGTGGTCGGCAAGCGCGCCGGTTGCCGTTTGGCTCACGGTCGTCGGAAGCGTGGACTGAGCGGCTAAATACCATGCACGCGCGAACGGCGTGGTCGTCATAAAGAAGTTGGCTGTGGCAACAGGCGCTTCGTTCTGCACGTGGTAGAACGAGAAGTCAGCCGTTCCGCCGGTCGTCATGAGCCATGCAACCCAGTAGCGCCCAGGGGTCAGCGTCGTTGACGCGATCGTGAGCGGTACCGCGCCAATGTGGTTGCTTGCCATGGCAGGAAGTACGCCCGATTCCTGACCGGCCATGGCCAGTTCGATAGCCGAAGACGCAACAACGCGCGTTCCGTCTTCCCTGTAGATACCGGCCATGTAGCGGTTGGTCGACACTCCGCTGTACCCGCGCGCGAACAGCACGGCTTTCGTCACGGTGGTGTTCTCCGTGATGTTGAAGCCCGTGAGGTACAGCCGCTGAGGGACAAGGAACTTCGCGGCTGGGTTCGCCACTCCGCCCGGGTCAAGGGACCACGCCTTGAAGCCCAGGGCTTGGGGAGTCCACGTGTTCCGCGCTGTATCGGGAATCTGCGCAATGGGTACGTCAGCGTTCGCGTCCAGCGTCGCAACGCCGTTCGCTACACCACGAGTTGATACAGCAACGTACGTGCTCGTGAGCGACGGAACCTGCGCGGTCGGAATCTTGCTGGACGCGTCCAATGTCGCAACGCCGTTCGCAGCACCCTTCTCACTCGTGGGTACAGCACTCAAATCAGCGGCAGTCAGGACAACGTCACCGGTCTTTGCGTTGACGGAGCTGACTGCACCCGTACCGCCGGAGCCGAACGACACAACCGTTCCGTCAGCCTGCCGGACCTTGAGTACGCCCCCTTGAGAGTAGACAACGACACCCGCTGTGGGATTCGTCGTCGGCACCGTGGTTGCGTCGTCAATGCCGAGCATTGCCCCAGCGCCACCACCGAAGTCAGCGGAAGTCCCGCCTATCTGCAAGCCGTTGACGAAGTACGCGGCACCCTGAGCAACAAGGTTGCCGTTCGTGCCTATGCGCGTCGTCAGCGTCCCGGAAGGGTTCTTCCACTCAGCAAGGTTCGTGTTCCCGTTCCCCTGCATGGTCAGCGCCACGCCGGAAGGGTTCGTCAGAGTCACCGTGCCGGAAGCCGTACCGCCGGCCGCAACGACTGACGCGAGATCAACCGTTACAGCCGCAGCGCTCGTGCCGTTGACCGACTGGACAACTCCTGGATCGCCCTTCTCGCCCTGGGGACCCGGAACGGGAACGTACGTCGGTGTGGTGGGGTCAGCCGGCGCAACGTCCGCAAGGTCAATCTCCCCGCCGGGTGTGTCCCTCGGGAGAAGGAGAGCGAAGGTGCGCGCCCCTGTCACACCGGTTAGGTTCTCCTTCACCGCGTACGACCAGTCCGAAGGGTTCATGCCTTCGTTGTCCGTGGCGGGAAGCGTCACCTCAAACGCGCCGTACTCGTCCAGTCGCGCGACAACCGGACCGGCAATGAACAGGTCAGCGTCAGGGAACGTCAGGAGACCCGGACCCGAGAAGGTAACCGTTCCCTGTAGGCCCCTGCCGTCCGGTCCCCGGTACCGCCCACGAACCTTGACGGTCGCAATGCTCGGGGGCAGCGGATAGGTCTCAACGGGCTGTGTCATCTGTCCCCCCTGTGCAAGAGCGTGTCAATGTGCTTCCGAAGCTCACGGTTCTCAGCGCGGAGTTCAGCCACTTCGTGACGGAGTCCAGCGTTCTCGTCCCGCAGTGCGCGGACTTCGGTTACGAGCGTGGCAACCTCTTCGGTCAGCCGGTCAGCTCGTGCTGTCTGCGCTTCGGCTTCGTCGCGCCACGCGTCCCGCGCACCGGTCTTCACCTGCCGGTACACGAGCATTAGGAAAAGGGCAGCGCCCCCGACGATCTCAGCGACTCCGGCAAGGTCTGTCATCCTGTCCATGTCACCGGGCTTCCGTCAGTCGGGGTCAGGGCTCCGCTAACGCGCGGGTTACCGTCGCTGGACTCCTCAATGAACGTGCCCAGCGGAACGCCCGTGATCAGCAGCGGGTTACCCATGCCCACAGTCAGAGACTCGCCGTCAACCGTCACGCGCTTGTTCACGCGGTAGTCAACGGCAAAGCCCTTCCAATCCTGACCGTCGTCAAAGCCGATCGGCTGAGGGTGCTTCCATGCCCATGTGATCGTGCGCGTAAAGCCGTTGTTCGGAGCCGGCCAGTCATCAGCCTTATCAATGGTGATCTCCTTAGTCTTCGCCTGAGTCACCATGTCCCGAAGCCACACGGTCACCGACACGTCAAGCGCGGAACTTGTGCCCTGAGGCAGATGGAACGGGATTGACAGGATGAGTACCGGCTGATTCAGCCCCGTCGAGTTGATAGCCCCAAGGGTGTGCGTGTACTCCGCGCCTTGCGTGCCCTCAAGGGAAGGGGACTGATACGAGCCGAACGGCAGGCGTTCATTCACGCTGCCCAACTTCGGCTTACGCTCAAGCGCGGTAATGCGCCGCTTAATTTCGTTTAGCTCGGTTATGAGCGAAGGCGGAAGCGCGTTAGCTTGAATCGCCATTTTGGAAAACGTCCTTACTCGCAAGGGAAAGCGCGACGGTCTCAGTGCCGTTCACGTCAACGTCAACGCGTCGCTCAGTCAGTACGAAGTCTTCGAGCAATCGGACGTACCCCGAGTCCACCTGAACTGTGCCGATCGCACCGGGTAGGAAGGACAGCGGATCAAACATGCCCGGATACAGGGTCAGTGTCGGAATCGCAATGACCTGACGACCCACAGCGGCAATCGCATTGGCCTTCGGGATCAGGTCCCCCGTGGACTTCAAGTCGCTGTACGTGGCAACGTGGGTCAGTGCCGGCGTGTCAAGGTCGTTCGATTTCCACGCGTAGGGCTTCACGCCTGTACCCAGGTCAGCCCCGAACGCGAACGAGCGCGTTGCTAGCTTGCTTCCGTCGTACGAAACCTGAGTGACGTTGCAATTCTCTCTGTGTACTAGAGCGGAAGGGATTACGTTCCGCCCCCGCCCACTCATCAAGAAGCGGTTGCCAACGGTCCCGTCAGCGCGCCAATAGGTCTCGTACCGGAAGTCAAAGCCCCCGTCTTCGTCGGCAAGCTCGTTGATCGCTTCCGCTGTGTTCTTGAACTCCGAGAAGCCCCAGCTACGGGAACGAATGCGGCCGGTCGTGTTGAGCCCCGACGTGTCAGTTCCAATACCGCCTTCGTCGTTGGCAACTTCAATCCAGTCGCGCAACAGAAGGGCTTGATCCTTGTTGCCCTTGTAGCCCAACCATCTGCCGGGAAGCCTGCCGTTGTCGCTCATGCCCTCAAGGAACCCGCCCAGGTAGCACGTCGAGTAATACGAGTGCCACCCGGACGCGTTCATTGACAGCGTGCCCGCTTCAAGGTCAGCCGTTGCCGTCCACAGCATCCCGCCCCAAACGGGCTCGTCGTCTCGCGTGATGACGAGTGCGCTCTTGCCGGGCTCCAACGTATCCGGGTCGGCAGCCTTGAGAGGTATCCCAACCGTTGCGGTACCCGCTGCGTTCAGTGTTTCGCCGTACTGAATCCCGGTGAGCGGAAGCGAGTCGACAACTTGGCCGGTCTTCGCAATGGTCTGCAAGACTTCATAGCGGGCAGCGGGCATGGGTTCCCCCTAGCTAGCCCACTCTTGAGAGTAGGCAGGTTACGTGTTGTAAGGGCTCTTGCTGAGTTGCAAGTTGATATACAGCGCGTTGATTGCGCCGACCGCTCCCAGCTCAAGCCCACCGCTCGTCATGAAGCCAAGGCGTGCGTCAGCGCCCGCAGCAGAGAAAAAGGTCTGACCGATCGTGCCGTACGTGTTGACCTTCGGCCGGCTGATTGCCGCCGGAGCGGAACCGATGGACACGAGCTGTCCAGGTGCCTTGCTGGGGGAGAGATCCACGCGCCCGGAGAACTCCCACATGGTGGAAGACTCGCGCACGTACAGCGTCCCGGAGACCGTCACGTTCGTCCCGTCAGAAGCCTGATAGTTGGACAGCGTGACCGCCTGCCACGGTCCGGGGTCGGTCGTGAACCACGTACCGTCAGCCTTCCTTACCCAGCGCTGATTAGTGCCAACGTCGTACACGGTGGCACCGACACCAACAGTGGATGCGGTCGGAAGCTGTCCCGCCCAATCAATGGCGATAGTGCTTCGGCCGGCCAACGCTGCCTGATCCCGGTACTGACCCTGATACCGCGTGACGGTAAGCGTGAAGGTGGTCGTGGCCTTCGGTACGTCCACCCAACCCAGCGCAACGGCGTTCACGGGACGAGCCGGAGCCACCGGAGTTGCCGCCGGAGTGCCGGGAACGATCTCGATTGCCACGCCGTTCGTACCGTCGTCAGCAAGCGTCGTGAGCCGGGCAACGATCAGGTCCCTACGCGGGTTCACGTTTGAGGCAGTCGGGACAGCCACGGTCGCACCGGGGGACCATGCCCACGTTGCCCCACCGGCCGTCAGTCCCAAGAACACGTTCCCGGAACCCACAGACACCGTGCGGGCAGTCTGGTCACTGTTCAGGAGAAAGTCAGTAGTGGACGCGAACAGATGGGTCATGCCCTGACGTGGGACGCTCAGGCTATTGAAGTTCGCAAGGTCGTTACCGCCGTAGGTAACGCCTTCCTGAAACCACGCAAAACCTGCCATGCTAGACCCACCTATCTACCCACGTAATGACCGCTCGTGCGGAAGTGAACTCGTTACGGCTTGTCAGCCTCAGTCGGTGCAGCCCAGGGCCGAACTCCGGCCACGTAGAACCGACCTTGACAAGCCCCGTAATGTCATCGCCGGTCATCGTCTTCACGATCATTCCGGCGCTGTCAATGACAAGGTCTCCGTCGTAATCGACAGAGAAGAACTGTCCCGTTGTGTCGTCCCACAGCGTGGGAGAAGCCCCGGCGGTAATGACGACCTGGGGACGAGCCGCAACCGACCCGTACTGACTCAGCCACGTAATGGGGTCAGCCGGCGGAGCCCCCGAACCACGAACGTTCCACGGGACAGCGGCAGGGAACGTGAGCCCCGACATGTCCGCTTCCCGCTCGTAGCTCCGCACTATGGCTTCACGGGGCGCGTCGCCATACACGTACGGGCTCGTGGCGTATAGCTCAACGACGACGTTGCACACCATGTTTGCAAAGTTCAGATCAAGGGGCGCGCTCCGCTTCCGTGGACGAGCCATGACGTAACCGGTCTGGTCGGCAGCCACACCGGGGAACCGGAAGCGCAACGGCTTCTCAACGTCCCCCGGCATGAACGCTGCTTGCAAGTCCACGAGCGCCTGAGTGAACTCCTCACGCGTGCTGCCGTAGACCTCAAGGGTCACGGTCACTGTTCGGCCGTTCATGTAGTCGTCACCCGCGTACAAGCCGTGGCGCTGCACAAGAGTCAGGTCAGATGACCGGATCTCCGGCAGCGTCAGCAACCCGTCAACGGCAACGATGGAAACGGCGGAGTCGGGTTCCCCCATGACGAGCCCGTTGTATTCACACGTCCAGTCGTTCAACTCCGCCATTCCATCCCCCTCTTATGCCTACTCTTGAGAGTGGGCTGACCTATGCCGGCGACGTACGCAGCGCCCATGCGACTTCACGCCCAATTGCGAACGGGTCCGCGTTGGTCTGCACGTTGACGACGACTCCGCTACCGCCGGACAGCGAGTGATTCGGGACGACGCGGGAACCGTTGGGAAGGTGAACCTCCTCCGGGCCACGCTCACCGACGCGCACGACTCCGGACGCGGGACCACCCATAGCGCGGATCTTCGGAATGGGGTTGTCTGGCAAGTCAATGCTGAGCTTGCCCCAACCCAGCTTGTTCGGAATCGCCCAGTTGAGAAGGTCGATAACCCCGTTGATCGCGCCCTTTGTAGCGCTGCCCACAGCGGAAGCGAGTGACGACGCGAACCCGCCCAACTTGCTCAGCCCGTTCTTGATTCCGTCAATGACGTAGCCACCGATGGACTTGCCCGCGCTGAGGAGCTTTGAGCCCGCGCTCAGGATTCGCCCGGGGAGCGAAGTTACGAAGTTGACAACCGCGTCAAGCCCCTTCTTTGCGAAGTCCTTGACGGAGTTGAAAGCAGACTTCGTTGCCCCAACGATCTTGTCCCAATGCTTGATAATCAAGCCCGGACCGGTGAAGTTCAGAAAAAGATCCTTGAGCCATCCGAAGATTTTCTTGACCCAATCCCAAACCCACTGAAAAGCGTCAAGCGTCCATTGCTTGATCTGATCCCAGTTCTGCCAAATGATCACGGCAAGCGCCACGATCGCAGCAATGATCAGCGCAATCGGCCCCATAGCGATAAGCCACGCGGCAGCCATGCGGGCAGCCTGAATGAGCGACTGAGCGCCCATGAGAACCCACTGACCGACGATCACGGCACCGGAGACAACGGCTCTTGCCGCCGCTGCTATCCATCCTCCGATCGTTGACCACGACGCTGCCACCTGAGTTGCTGCACTCGTGACCGACGCGGCTGCCGTTGTGACCCAACCCGTTACCACACCCGCAGCGGTAATGCCTTGCTGCACAAGCCACGAGATCAGCGCGGGAAGGATCAGGGTTGTAATCACTCCGGCGATAATCCCGAAGGTCGTGCTGTGCTGGGAAACGAAGCCTGCCGCAGTGCTGATAGCGGAGCCCACCGCACCGAGCTTGCTTGCGAAGGACTCAACAACCGGAATGACCGTAGCCCCCAGGAAGTCAACAATCCCTTGCTGTAGGCCACGAGTGAATTGCTTCACCTTGTTCGCTGCGTTGTCGTGCATGGTGTCGCCGGCTGACTTCGCCGCTCCGTCCACCTTGCCCAACTTCTGAACGGCAGTGTCTACGTCGAGGGAATAAAGCGCTTTTCCCATATCTTCTGCCTGAGTTCCAAAAAGGTTCACGGCAGCGGCAGACCGTTCGGCAGGGTCCTTGATTGCGCGAAGCTTGTCTAGCGTCAACCCAAGAGCCTGTTCAGCAGCGGGACCACCCGCAGCAATCTTTGCGCGCATGTCGTCGGCGTTGAGTCCGATTGCCTTGAATCCGGCAATGGTTGTCGCGCTGCCGTCAATGGCGCGAATGCTGAATTCCTTGATCGTGTCAGCCACAAGGTCAGCGTCACGAGCGCCACCCTGCAAGCCCTGACTGATGAGTCCCATTGCGGTCTTACCGTCAAGACCCATCTTGCGGAACTGAGTTGAATACTCGTTGAACGTGTCAAGCAAGTCTTCCGCTTTATTGACGCCGGTCTGAGCGCCACGGGTCAGAATGTCAAACGCCTCTTGAGCGTTCTTAGCCATTCCCGTCTTCAACATCTGACCGACTGCATTAGCTGTCGGCCCAACGTCGTCACCCAGGACCGTTGCAACGTCCATGGCTTGCTTGCTGATATTGCTCATCTCATCAGCAGTAGCCCCGGCAGGAACTAGCCCCTGTTGCCAAAGGTTCTTGAGCGCTTCATTCGCGTCGGCCACGGATTCCCCGTAACCGTCGCTATACACGGCTCCGGCAGCCTCGCCCAGTTTCTTAGCTTCAGCGGGTGTCGCCCCCAACTGAGCGGCAAGAAGGTCGTTGTTCACACCCTGTTCCAACGCGTCCGCAATGCCCATGCCGATACCGGCAGCGATAGCACCACCGGCAGCGAGAGCGAGACCGGACGCAATCTCACCGAACTTGCTGACTTCCTGCCCGGCTTCGTCAAGCGTTTGTGACAGCTCTTCCGCGTCGCCAATGAGTGTGATCTTGATTGGATCAGCCACGGTGCACCCCCTACGTCATGACGGGAGTACGCCGCTCCCCATTACCGCCGGCCGAACGGCCACGTCCCCCACGTTGAGCGCGCTTGTGCTCTTGCTCCTGGGCCTCAAGGTCGTCGCTCATCTGATCCACCAACGCGCGAAAATCCCTAAGCTCAAGGGATTGCACGTCGCGCCACGTAAGCCCCCGGAAGTGGCCTATGAGACGCGCGCACATCACTACGCGTTGGGCGCGGTAGGGTCCGCCTTCGCCTTGCCCTTGAACTCAATACGAAGGTTCTTCGCGTCTTCAAGGGTGAACTCAGGGTTAGTCCGCTTCTTGACCACGTACGCCATGGCAAGGATCAGCTTGCCCTTCTTGCTTCCGGCCTTCGCCATGCCGTCAAGCGGACCGTCAATGATCTCTTCAATCTCGCAAATCTCGCCAACGGTAAGGCTGTCCATCTTGAGAGACAGAACGTCGTCAACGGCAGGCTTCGGCTTCTGAGCGGGCATGGTCAGTCACTCTCCAAGTAGTCACGAACGATCTGCGATATCAGCCGCTCGTACGTCGCGCTTACGGCCTGAGACTTACGAGCCATAGCGCGGTAAAGGAATCGGTTCGGGCGAATGTGGCGCTTCCGGTAACCGAAGTGAATTGCGGCAGCGTAGGGAACACGGGACGCTGAGCCCGCTTTAATGGCCACCGACTTCTGAGAAGCGACGACCTTAATGGACTTGTCGAGTTTCCCCGGACGGTACTTCTTGGACGACTTAGCGTCCCGGTGTCCGTCCGGGGACTCACGCACAGCGGCGGGAAGGACAAGGTCACCGGCGCGCTTGTTCGCTCCCCGGATCGTCTTGTTCAGCTCCTTGTCCCGTAGCTGTCTCACGTTCCGCTGAAACTCACGGAGACCGTCAACCTGAACGGTGAACTTGCTACGGGACACGAGCTGACTCCCTTACGGCGTGGCCGGCTCCGGCTCCGTGTACGTGACCTTGATTGCGGCAGTGCCGTTACCGGGGTCAAGGATTCGGAACGGCAGGTTGTGAACGGTCAGCTCGTCTACGGACGCTTCGGGGGACTCCCCGGTGAACTGAACGGCCGGCGCTTCCACCTTGAGCGAAGTGCTCGGAATCAGACCGGCCATGTTGACCGTGAGCCCGCACAGCTCACCCGCAACGAAGGCTTCGTACAGCCCCAGCGAGTCAACCGAGAACTCACCTTCAAGGCTGCCTTCGTAAGTCGGCATGGCGTTGCGAACGGGCTTCTCCTTGAGCGCGTTCCCCCGCAGAAAGCGACGGTCCACATTCAGGCCACGGTCCCCGGACAGATCAAGCTTCGTCGCGTTGAGCGGTACCGCGCTGCCGTTCCGACTCAGGGCAATGCTCGTGCGCGTCCAGTCGTACGCATATGCCTCAGCGGGATACACGGGCGCGACAATGTCAGCCGCGTTCTTGGAGTGGGTCACGTCCCGGAAATCAAAGCTGACCGTGAGAACGCACGCCTCTTCGGTCTCAGCGGTCAGTTCCCACTCAGTGGCGACACAGCCCAGGTGCTTATACGCAACCTTCGTGCCGTCCACGGTGGGACGAACCATCTGAGCCGAGAACGAAGGGGACAGCATGTCAGATGAAGTCTCAAAAACCCACGTGCGCGTGCCGTCACCGTTGCTCGTCACGGTGGCCTTGTCGAACGCGGCAGCGAAGAGAGAACCCGCCCCAGCGTCCAGAACGTCAATCTCAATCTCGCCTTCGCCACCCATGTTCACGATGTTTCGGCGGTCGGCGCGTGCAGTCTGCATACCGGCGCGGAAGCCCACCGACTCAACGAACTCACGGGTCGTCTTCCACGAGTCGGCGTGGCCTTCGTAACCCTCAACGGTGGTGGACAGCGTGCCGTACGTGGCTTCCTGTCCAATGCCAATGCTTGCGTCAAGCGCCATGCTTGCGCCCCCTTCTACTGATAGACGCGACCACGAACGCGGACGCGGACTGTGAGAGCGCTGAACGCTCCGTCAGTCGTCTCGGAAGTCTCGACTGAGGCTGACTCCGGCCGAAGGTCTACGAGCCCCGTGACGGTCGCTCTGTCCACCGTGGCGCACGCCTCCGTGATGCTGTCCCGCAGCACGTACACGCCGCGCTCAGCGTCAATGGGATTGCCGGGGGAAATCACTACCGCGTGAACTTCCACGTAACCCGTGACGTTCGTAGGCTTCCGGCCTTCTCTCATGCCGGCTGACGCAAGGTCGTCGTCAGTGGTCGCGCCTAGCCACACCTGTTGCCGCCGGGAGTTGTCACCGGTCTCGGCATAGGTGCACTGGACTCCGGCCGGAACCGAAGCCTTGAGTCGGTCGAACAGCGCGGACTTCGTGTCAAACATGAACGCCACGCTGTCCCCCTACATAAAAATGAACGGCAATCGCGCGCGGTACAGATTCAGCTTCGCATTCACTTCCGGCAGTGAAGTCGGACGGAACGAGCCCCCGGCTTGAGCAAGCTGAATGCTGCCGAATTCGGATTGAAGTTGAAGCGCGCGATCAGGAATGCGGGACACCGTGTCAAGGACGTACTGACGCGCGATCGTGCGCACGCACCACCGGATAATTTCCGGAGTCGGGTTGTCCACGGTGTCCCACTTCTGCCCGCAGTAGACCTCAACGGTTTCAACCGCGAAGTCAATCGCTTCGGACAGAAGCGCGTCACTGAACAGGGCTGTATCTTCCAACCCGTTCAGCGCGCGAAGCTCTGCAATGTCGGCGTATGCCATGCGCACCCCTCAGCGGGGAAGGGGGCAACCTACTCTTGAGAGTGGGCTGACCCCTTCCCGTCAAGCGGGATCAGGCACCCGCGCCAATGGTCAGAACCTTTGCGGAACGCTCGTCCACAAGGAGACCGTCCGCACGCTGGATGAACCGGTACACGACCTGATCGTTCAGGAACTTGTAATCAACCGACCGCTCAACGCGGAGGGGGCCGGCAAGGCGGACGCGGTACTTGCTCAGGTCACCGAACAGAACCTTCGTCGCCGGAACGCCGTCGTCGGTCAGGACCGTCTTGCCGTTGAAGGTGTCGGGAGCGCCGGCCACGAGACCGGAAGCCCAAAGGTACTGACCGTTCGCGTCCTTGAGCTTGCGCATGAGCGCGGCAGTCTTGTCGGCCACAACGTACTTCGCGTCACGGCGGTAGGACTGAGTCAGCTCGTAGCTCAGGTCAATGAGCGCGTCGGCAACCTCACCGTCCGGGGACGTGAGGGTGAAGCCGGCAGTGGCAGCGGGGGCAGAAGTGAAAATGCCCTTCGGCTGACCCGTACCGGTGCCGGTCAGGAAGTGACGACCCATACCGTCACCAATGGCCGGACCCGCGTCACCGACAAGGAAGCCGATAAGGTCAAGTGCCTGATCGGCAATGAACTCACTGGACACGGTGGACGCGTACGCGTACTTGTAAGCGCCCACAGAAACCTGAATCGTGGCCGGCTCAGACTCCGGAATGTTCCCGTTCTCGCCCACGATGGAAGCGGACGCGCGACCGGTGACAACCGTGAAGTCAATCGGCTCACCGCTGGACGTGGTCACGATGCTCGCACCGTTGCGCATAATCGTGCTGCGCTCAACGGCCTGAGCGAGAAGCTGGCCGTACAGGGTCCGGGTCAGCACGTTCGGGTTGGACGGACGGTCAACGGTACGAGTCTCAACGTCCCCCGGCTCAGCGCGGAACTCAAGCGACTTGCCGAACCCGTCAGCGCCACCCAGGGACCGGAGCTGAGCCGAAGCGTCGGCAAGCTTGTCCTGAGTCCCCTTCTTGCTGCCGGAGCCCTTGAGCCCCTGCATGAGAGAAGTGACATTCTCGGTCGCAGCGAGAGCGTCAACACCGCGCTTGATCCGACCGTCAAAGTCCGCAATGGCAGTCAGAAGGTTCGTCTCCTTCTCGCGTGCCTCAGCGGTCATGTCCTTGCCGGCGAACTCGTCGGTCAGCGCCCGAAGCTCGTGGGTCGCACGCTCACGCGCCTCAAAGTTGGCGCTCAGGGTCTTAGCGTCCATGTTCAGACACCGTCCTTACTGAGCGCGCGGAGAAGTGCACGCTCGTTGAAATAAGAAACCGGCTCCGTGTCGGAAGCCGGCGGGTCGTTTCGCTCTTCGGGTTCGGGCGGAGGGGGAGCGAAGTCCCCAATGCCTAGCGCCTGTTCGACAGACCGAAGCGCTGCCTGAGTGGTTGGGTAAGCCGGGTTCACCACCGGTCCGACTTCGGCAACGTCCATGGCCGTGATCTCCCGAACCGGAAGACCGGTCTCAGGGTCGTCGTCTGCCCGACGCTGCCCACCGTCCAGCACACGGAAGGTGAAAGAGCTACCGCGAAGGTCACCGCGCTTGAGGAGAGTGGCAACGTCACGGCCGGTCGTGGTGTCGGGAAGATCAATCTCGTACCAACCGCCTTCGCGGTCTTCGCCAACCCGGAGCGTCCCCGCACCCGTCCGCCCAAGAAGGGCATTGACGTTGTGGTTAAACGTGGCAAGAACGTCGTTCTGCCGCAGCGACGGAGCCCCGGCACCGGGAACGATCCGCTCTCGGAACCCGCCCAGGTCGTGACTCAGCTCGTTGAAGCGGTAGGCGTAACCACGCATGACGATCTCGCCGTTGTCCGCCTTCCGCTCTTCCGGTGGGCTGACCGCAAACCGGCGCTCAAGGTCAGTCATCCGTACCCCCTTCGGTAGCCGGCTCTTCGTCCGGCTTCTCTTCGTCCGGCTCGTCTTCGGCCGGTGGTTCGATGGCAGGGGGCTGAACGGCCGGCTCAGGCTCCGGCTTGTCCGCCGTTACGTCCTCAAGGTTGAGCGGGACGCGGTACCCCTCACCCTTGCCGTTCGGCAGCGGGGGAAGGTTTTCGGCAGCGCGCACTTCGTCAATGCTGTAAATGCCGTTCTGCAAGCCGAGTGAGTACAGTTCCATGCGTTCCTTCGGAGCACCGCGCTTAATCTCGTCAAGGTCGAACTTGACGAACCGGAAGCGGTCGGCAGTCTCCGCGTACAGAAGGCGCGTGAACCCTGCCTCAATGCGCTCAAGCCACGGGCGCAGAGAGAACATGCTGAACGCGATGTTCTGTTCAGCGAGACCGGAGCCCCACGAAGTGGAGTTCGTAGCGTCGCTGATCAGGTGCGGCGGAACACCGAAGATGCGCGCAATCTCAGGAACCTGAAACTGTCGCGTCTGCAAGAACTGTGCTTCGTCGGGGCTCATGGCCACCTTGGAGAACTTCGCGCCTTCGGTGAGAAGCGCTACGCGGTGAGCATTGTCAACGCCTGTGTTGGCTACGCGCCACGCTTCACGCGCACGCTTCAAGCCCTCTTCGGACATGGTCCCGGGGACTTCCACCACAGCACCGGGGACAGCGCCGTTCGCAAAGAACTTGCTGCCGTACTTCTGTGCAGCGAGAGCGAGACCGATGGACTCACGCGCGTACGTGATCGGGCTACAGCCGGCGAACTCACCCGGCAGCATCATCCCAGGGATATGGAGAATGTCCCGGGGCGTGAACCACCCAAGAGCGACTTCGTTGCCGTCGTCGTCAATATCGAAAGCTTCAAATACCTTGCGACGCTGACCGTCCACCATGACCATGTGAGGCACGATGGACGTAGGGTCAAGCACGTCAAGCCCCACGATGTTCGGACCCTGCCAACGAACGGCAAGGTACGCGTTCCCGTCAAGCAGAAGGCTGAGAACGGCCTGAGACAGAATGTCAATCCTGCCCATGCCCCCGGGCTCCGCGTTCGGGTAGTCCAGCCAATCAGGGGACGTGATCGCGCGCTGAGACCCACCACGCTTCGTGTACGTGGCAACGGGCAGCGTGGCAATCGTCTCCGACAGAAGGCGGACACAGCCGAAGACCGCACTCACCTGTAGCGCGTCGGAAGCGGTCACCCGCTCACCGGAAGCAGCGGTCAGGGTGCCGTACAGCGTGGGGTCATACGGCACCCATTCGCGTGACTCAGTCGGGGTCTCCTTCGGGCGGATCAGGTCTGACCAGAAACCCACCGGGTCCCCCTTCCTGCCTACTCTTGAGAGTAGGTTGTGCGCGCGCGCACTTAGTGGTTAACTGCTCTTGCGTCGGACGGGCCGACGAAGTGAGGGGCGGCAATGTCGAACATTCACCGTGAGCGCTGTAACTACTGCATGTGGTTCGGTCCGGTTAAGAAAAATGGAACGATGCGGAAGCACTTCAAGGCGAACGACGAGCCGGGTCGGCGCAAGCAGGTTCCCGCGTTCGGTGTCTGTGAAGGAAGCGGTAAGCCGTTTACCACGTTCGGCGCGGAGCCCGCCGTTGAGTCAGAGCCGTGCGGTCAGAAGCTCCTTCGCTTCAGCGGCGAATTCGTCTACTGCACGAAGCCGAAGGGACACGACAAGGCGCACGCGTCCGTCTGAGCAAGCAAAAGCGCTGAGCCCCCAGGTTTCCCCTGGGGGCTTCGCTGTGCTTACAGATCGTCAAACGCGCCTTCGGAGCCCGGTGGACCGACGTAGATAAGCGCTCCGGTCTCGTCTTCTCCGGCTGCCCAAATGGCAGTCTCGACATACGCCCCGTTGTCTTCGCGCCACATCACAGCGCCGTGAACGGCAAGGATCATGGCAACGGCAAGGTCAATCTTTCGCCGGCTGGACGCGTGTTCTTTCGTGATGCGGGCACCACGAGCGTCTTCACGGATCACGGCGTTTCCGATGTGCCGGGCAAGGGACGGGTTACCGTCGTGGCTCATCCGACCGTCACGAGCCGCGTCGTACACGGCCTGAGTGGCAGGCACCATGCGGGCAAGTGAGTTCGTCGGGAAGGCTTCTACCGGGTAACCCTCAGCCTCAAGATTCTCAAGGGTCTCTTCCCAGCGGTACGGGTCAGCGACAAGGTTCACGACCTTGTACGTCGCCAACGCTTCCCGCAGTGCCTCACGCACGTCGGGCATGGGCACGCGCCAATGTGCGTCACCCTGAGGCGCTTCCCAGTGGCCGACCACGAACACCCGTAGGTCTTCCACGCGGCAGGCGACGAGCGCTGTGCTGTCACCCTTCCACGAGCCATCAAAGCCCAACACAACGGCTTGCCCGGGTAGAAGGTTGTCCTCACCCGCAAGGCTGTCCCACAGCCCGTGAGGCAGCCACGTAGACGCGCCACGGACGAACTGAGAAAGCCGGTAGATCCGGAACGACGCTTCGGTTGACCGCTGAGCGGCAGCCTTGAAGTCGTCTTCATTCAGGATCTCGTAAGACGGGTTACACGCCTTCCACACTTCGGGGTCAAGGTGGTCAACGGTGTCACCGATGCGCGGACCCCACGAGCGATAGAACAAGGTGGGGTCGTTGACCTCACCGGAGTTCACACGCTCACCGGTCTCGCACAGCGCGGCGAACGGTCCGTCAGGATCAGGGCCGGCGGTCGATACAACCCACGTCATGGGTTGGTTACGAGCGGCGGACCCCAGCGTGAGCGCGTCGAACAAGTCGGCGTTCTTGCTGAACGCGTACTCATCCAACGAGACCGCGCACGGGTTCAAGCCCTGTTGCCGTCCAGCGTCCGCGCTCACGACCCGGTACGTGTTGTCCTTGTACCGGATAATGTCGCGCTGCACATCGCATACGGCGCTGAGCTTCGGGGACGCGTTGACCATCTGCTTCGCCGCGTCGAAAACCATGCGCGCCTGATTGCGGTCATTCGCCGCAGCGATCACCTGACGTTGTGCGTCGGCCCGATCGGCAATCAGGTGGTAAAGCATGATGGCTGCCGCAATCGTGCTCTTCCCGTTCTTACGGGCAATGCACACGACTGCCATTCTGTGCTTGCGCTTCCACTGCCCAAACGCGTCTTGCTCAAGCCGGTACGCGTCAACGAGTAGTTCACGCTGCCACGGCAGGAGCTTGAAGCGTTGGCCGGCGAACGAGCCGGTCAGGTAGCAGAACTCTTCAATCCACTTCGCTACGCGGTACCCCTCAGAAGAGAACGGCGCGTCAGCGGGAATGTGCCGAGAGATGACCGGATCAATCTTGCCCACCGGTCACCGCCTCAGAAGTCTTCGGGTCCCGCCTGAACCTTGCGGGCTTCGGCAGCCACGATGCCGAGACGCATACGCGCTTCGGGCGTGAATCCAATGACGGTCTCGATAGCGCGAAGTTCCTTCTCCGTGCTCTCGACGTACCGCATTGCCGGGTGAACCACCGGCTGACCCGTGCTGCCAATCGTCATGAGACCGTCAGCGTCCACAGCGTCAAGGAGCTGAGAGCGTCGGTCGTACAGTTCCGCATACCGAAGAATCAGGTTGCGGTCAGTGTCGGGGGAGTAGGCACCGGAGCCGGCTTGCCAGACAGCGCGCCAAATCTCCTTGCCCGTGGAACTCAGGTGACCCGGAGCACGGGGAGCACGACCTTCGTACACAATCGGTGCCTCAGCCTCAGCGGCGTAGTTGGCGTTCCCGGTGCGTAGCTCAGGGCTCTTAGCGTGGCTCATGGCACCCCCTAACGGAGCGTTCATCCCCCTTAGCGGGTGCCTTCGTGGCGGGTATAAAGTGGGGCATTCGGATTGTCACCCCAGGTAAGCGGCAGTCACGCTCAGGCAAAAACGGCCATGCACCTAGCGCGCGTTTGCCGAGCTGGGGCCGGGATCGCTAGAGGGTAACCCTCCGAACTTTCGGACCGCTCTCCCCCTCCCTAGAAGGGGCGCTTGCCGAAGTCCATTGCGGTCTTCGTCTTGTGGCATGACTTGCACAGCACTTGAACGTTGCTGTCAATGTCCTCACCACCACGAGCAAGGGGGAGCACGTGGTCAATGTCCACCTGAGAAGGCAGGAACACGCGAAGGCAGTTAGCGCACTGCCCAGCCACAGCCTTACGCACAGCCTTACGGAGACGGGCCGCAGCATTGTTGCCACGGGCTATAGCCTCACGTCGCTTCGCATGTGACTGAACGCTTCTCCGTGCCGCGTAGTGCGCATGGTGTACCGCACACCTGCCGCTGTGGGTAGCCCACTCTCGGCACTCAAGACACCGTGTACGCATAGGGGGTACCCCCTTCCCGGGGACACCCCCCTACCTACTCTTGAGAGTGGGCAGGCGAACCGCTTCACCCCTGCCATGGGCACCCGACCGCTATACGCAACTCGTGCCGTTCCTGACGCGCTGTGCTTCCGGATGGACTCGAACCACCGACAAGCCGGTTAAGAGCCGGCCGCTCTTCCAACTGAGCTACGGAAGCGAAGCCCGGGGCTACAACCCGGGAAGAGGCCGGGGAGCACACAGGGCACCGTGAGCCGGTGGGTTCTGACCGCCATGTTCGGTGTGGAAGGGTGCGCGTTACCTCTTCCGGCTCACCCTTACTAGAGCTAAAGGGATTCCCTAGAGCGGAGGGGATTCCGGCGCGGGGGTTGCTGTGGTCCGCCGGCTAACAGCGGGCAGGGTGCAGGTTTGCAGATTTGCAAGCTCCTACGGTTTCTCTATAGCTTTTCTATGGTGTTATCAAGATCAAGTGCAAAACTGCACTAGTGCACAAGCCCAGGTCAGGCAGGGGATTCCCCAGGGGGCTCGTGTAGGGAGTGTCACGGAACGGTATACTAGTTAGGCTAACTAACGAGTTGAAGGCAGAAAAAGAGGACCGACCCCGAAGGATCGGCCCCCTTCCCGCTGTGCTCGTTACTTCGCGCTGCCTTCCTTCGGCTTCGCCCATGTGATCTTGACGCGCTCTTCAATCGGAACGGGCTCGTACCCGGTGCCGAAGTTCGGAGCCTTCGCAACAACGATCTTGTCCACGAAGAGCGTTACGAAGTCGCGCCGGTCGGTCATGGACGCGCTGTACCACCACGAGCCTTCCCCGGTCATGTCCCCGCCGGGTTCCTTTGTCTCCGTCCAGACCTTCGGGCTCACGAGCGTCGGAACCTTGCCCTCAAGCTCCGTCAGACGCTCGTCACAGCGCTGAATGGCTGCCTCAAGGTCGTCGCGCTTCTTGATGAACCGGTCACGCCCCATGGTGCCCTTGTAGACACCCGCGTCGAAGTCGTCCCACAGCTCAGCAAGCGCGGCCTTGTAGTCTGCTCGTTCGATCGTCACGTCGTGCTTCTCGGCTGCCACGTCCGGAGCGGCGTGCTTCGCGGTGAAGCGTTGCGTGGCTTCCACGAGAAGGGCAATGTCGTCGGGGTCTTCGTAGTCCAGCGCGTTGAGCCGCTTCAAGATCCGCTCGGCAACGTACTTGTCCAGCCGGTCACGGAGTACGGCAACGGTGCCTTCGTGCGTGCTCGTGACCCCCTTCTTGCGCTGACATGTGTAGGTCGTCATTGCAGCGGTCTTGCCGGCCTGCTTGCACATGGTGTGCGCGCCTTCGCAGAAGAGCACCCCCAGCGCGGACAGGAGCGAGTCACCGCGCGTCAGGGACGTTCCCTTTGGCGCGCTCGTCTCCTTGGCAATGGCAAGGCACTTCTGTAGCTCGTGGTACCGGATCGGGTCAACGATCGGCTTGTGAGAGATCACGGGACGCCCCTTCTCGTCCCGAACGCTGCGGTACCCGATCCGCTTTTTCCATGTCCCCTTACCGTCCTTCTTGGGAACGGTCTCGTACATGGGTTCCGTTTGGTGCCCCATGAGACGCGGGTCAGTGAGCACGCGGCGGAGAGTGGTCACCTTCCACGAAGGGGCGGCAATCCCGCGCTTCGCGTGTGACTCGATTCCCCGCGTAGGTACACCGGTTTCGTTGAGCCACGCGCACACGCCCGTGAGTGATCCGGGGTGAGGCTTTCCGGGGACGTACGGAACGTCCTTGTACTTCAAGATGCGGTCCACCACATCCTGAATCACCTTGACTTCGTCAGGCTCCGGGACGAGAACGCGGATCGTCAGGTTGTCAACGCGCTTCGTCTCCGTGCTGAAACCGAATGGCGGAACGCCACCGACAAACCCGCCGGCTGCCTTGAGAGTGCGCTTCGTGCCGCTTACGGCAAGGCTCTTGTTCCTGCTCTCTTCGTACGCCGAATTCAGGCGCATGAGAAGCGTTACGAGTCCAATGAGATCGTCAGTGACGGGGCCTTCGTAAACGCTGATGAACTGGACTCCGAGACGCTGCAATTCCAGGATCACGGGAAGCGCGTCTTTTGGCTCTTGTCGGCTCAGCCGGCTGACGTACGAGACTACGATTACGTCGATTAGCCCTGCACGAGCGTCTTTCAACATGCGCTCAAACGCGGGCCGTTCTTCGCCCGTAAAGGCGGAGAAATCAAGGTCTTCGTATACCTCAGTGAGTTTCAGGTCTTCGGTCCGGTCAATGAGCGCTGTGGCTTCATTGAACTGAGTGACCGTGCTGCCTTCGCTCTTGTCTTTCCGGGCTTCCGACTGCCGTGCGTAGATCACGGCTCGTCGCATGGGTTTCCTTCCGGCGGCAACCTCAGTTGCCGTGACCAACGTGTCTGTCCGCATGGGACATGATCCTAGCTCAGACCCACCTATGTCGTGTAGTTGTTTGCCTGCTGGGCTGGACGACGGTCGACGGACGGCCCTTCCAGGTGCGCCAGTTCCGCAACCGCAAGGGCAGCGTCGACCCGGCCGCGCTCGCCGCCGACCAGATGGACGACTACGGCCGCATGACCGGCGCCCTGCTGGCCCGGGCCCACGCCCACAGCGCCGACCCCCGCCTGATCGCCGGCTACTGCGGCAAGAACGGGGAGCTGGACGAAGCGGTGTCCGGCTTCGCCGTCGCCTACGCCGACCGCACGGAGGCGGACCACGCCCGCCTGGTGGCGGCGGTGCGGTCGGGGCGGATCGCGGCGGAGACGGGGGTGTGAGGGCGCCGGTGGCCCGGAGCACGCCGGCGGGGCGGGAGCCGCCGCCGGGAGCCGGGGGCGGTGGGCCGGTGGCCTAGGCTGGTCGGGTGACGACCCCGGAAGCTGAGCAGTCCCAGGCACCGCGGCCCGAGGAGCGGCTGGAGCGGGCCGTGCGGGCCGCCGAGCAGGCGTTGATCGAGTACGAGATCGCGGTGGAGACCTTCCGCGTCGAGGTCGAGAACTTCTCCCGGCTGCACGATCAGAAGCTCGGCCCGCTGTACGTCCGCATCGAGCTGCTCGACGCCGAGATCGCCGAGGCCCTGGCCGCCCGCACCGGCGACCCCGAGGACGTCCGCCGCGCCGAGGAGGCCCGGGCCCGGGTCCTGCCGATCCCGGGCGTCGAGGAGCTGCTGCACGGCTGGATGGACGGCCACGGCCTGTTCCCGGAGGCCGCCGCGATGCTCACCGACCAGCCGGTGCGGCCGCCCCGGCGGGTGCGCCCCGGCGAGGAGGCCCGCAAGCTCTACCGCGAGCTGGCCCGCAAGGCCCACCCCGACCTCGCGCAGGACGAGGACGAGCAGCAGCGGCGCGAGGAGTTCATCACCCGCGTCAACGACGCCTACGCCCGCGGCGACGAGACCCTGCTCAGGGAACTGGCCGAGGAGTGGGCGGCGGGCCCCGTACCGCCGCAGCGGCGCCCCGGCCGAGGCGAGGAGCTGTACGCCCGCCTCGAATGGCTCGCCCAGCGCAAGGAACTGCTGACCCTCGTCGCCCGCGAACTGGAGGAGGGCGCGGTCGCCGGCATGCTGCGCCTGGCCCCGGACGACCCCGACGGCCTCCTGGAGGAGATCGCCGGCAGGCTCCGGGCCGACATCGTCCGGCGGGAGACGGAGCTGGCGGACCTGCGGGGACGGGACTAGCGGAGCGCCGCTCTTCCGGTAGCGTCGGGGGCATGACTTTCGGAGCTGGTGTGCCCACGGTCGGGGTCGCGGACCTCAAGGACGGCGACTTCCTGCTGGACGTCCGCGAGGACGAGGAGTGGAAGGCGGGCCACGCCGAGGGGGCGCTGCACATCCCCATGAGCGAGTTCGTGGCCCGCTACGGCGAGTTGACCGGGGCAGCCCCGCAGGACGGCCGCGTCCACGTGATCTGCCGCTCCGGGGGCCGTTCGGCCCAGGTGGCCGTGTACCTCGTCCAGCAGGGCGTCGACGCCGTGAACGTCGACGGCGGCATGCAGGTCTGGGAGGCCGTGGGCCGCCGGGTGGTCACCGACGACGGGACGCCGGGCACGATCGTCTAGCCCGCCCGCCTCCCGTCCCGCGACTTCGCGGTTCCCCGGGGCTGCGCCCGGAGGGCGGGGCTGAGTACCGTTCCGTGCGGGTGCCGGACAGCGGCGCCCGCGGTGCACGCGGCACCCGCGGCGGGTGGCCGTACGACGGAAGCGGAAACGGGGATCGGGGCGGAATGGACGCGTACGACGAGGACTCGCCCGCCCGGCGGGAGCCGGACGGGTCGCGGGGGGCGCGTCGCCCGCGGGGCGGTCCGGAGGAGGGACCGGGCAGCGGCCCGATCGCCGGTCCGCGGTCCGGCCCGGAATCCGGCCCGGCGCATGATCCCGGATCCGGCCCCGAGCCCGGCCCGGCCCACGGCCCCGACCCGGCGGCCCACGGCCCTGAACCAGACCCGGCCCACGGTCCCGAACCAGGTCCGGAGGAGGGCGCCGGGCACCCCTTTCCCCGCACCGGCCTGGTCCTCCTCTCCCCCCGCTACCAGGTCGGCGCCGCCGTGGCGCTCGCGGTCGTCGCCGTCGCCGCCTGTGTGCACCTGGGGATGGTGTTCCTGAGCGTGGCCCCGTCGAACACGGTGACCAAGCAGCACGGCAAGGCGATCGAGGACTGGGTGTATCCGGAGTTCGAGCAGAACTGGAAGCTGTTCGCCCCCAACCCGCTGCAGCAGAACATCGCCGTCCAGGTGCGCGCCGAGGTGCGCCTGGAGGACGGCGGCCTGCGCACCACCGGCTGGGACGACCTGTCCGCCGAGGACGGTGCCGCCATCGACGGCAGTCCGCTGCCCAGCCACACCGAGCAGAACGAGCTGCGCCGTGCCTGGGACTTCTTCGTCGCCACGCACGACGCCGGCAACCGTCCGGTGGGCACGCGCGGCGCGCTCTCCGAGCAGTACGTGCGCCGGATCGCGCTGATGCGCCTGGACCGGGACGGCACGGACGGCGGCACGGGGCTCATACAGCGCGTGCAGGTGCGTTCCGTGACCACCGGCGTGCAGCCGCCGAAGTGGAGCGGTGAGCGGATCTCCGGCAAGCCGGTCTACCGCGTACTGCCCTGGTGGACCGTACCGGCCGGCGAGGCCGCGGGAGGCGTGCGGTGAACCGTCCCGTGAACCAGTCCGCGAACCCCTCCTCCCCGACGACGCTCCGGCACGGCGTCGCCCGGGTCACCGGGTCGGCGCTCGGCCGGTACCAGAGCGCGGTGATCCGCATCGGCTTCGCCGCGACCTGGCTGCTGTTCCTGCTGCGCGAGTTCCCCCACCGCCAGGAGCTGTACGGCCCCGACGGCCCCTGGGACTGGTCCCTCGCACAGCGGCTGATCTCGGACAACCACGCGTTCACGGCCCTGCTGTGGTTCCGCGGACAGGCCTGGTTCGAGTGCTTCTACGTGCTGGCGGTCCTCGCCGCCGTGGCGCTGCTGCTGGGCTGGCGCACCCGGACGGCCTCCGTGCTGTTCATGGTGGGCGTGCTGTCGCTGCAGAACCGCAGCGTGTTCATGGGCGACGGCGGCGACAACGTCCTGCACCTGATGTCCTTCTACCTGGTGTTCACCCGGTGCGGCCAGGTGTGGTCGCTCGACGCCCGGCGGGCGTCGGGGAACGCGGCGGCGCGGGCGCGGGGGGACCGGGCCGCGGCCGACCCGGCCGGCGTGGTGCTGTGGCTGGTGTCCGGGGCGGCCCTGCTGGCCGTGTCACTGGCGGGCCGGTTCGACACCGGTTCGGTGGTGCCCCTCCTGCTGTGGACGGTGTGGGCGGTACTCGGCCTGTGGTGGGCGGTGGGACGCTGGGCGAAGTCGGACGAGCCCCGGATCCTGCTGGACGTGATCGCGAACGCCGTGCACAACGGCGCCCTGCTCGTGATCATGGGGGAGGCCTGCCTGATCTACGCCACGGCCGGCTGGTACAAGATCCAGGGTTCGCGCTGGCAGGACGGCACCGCCGTCTACTACCCGCTCCACCTGGACTACTTCTCGCCCTGGCCGGCGCTCGCCGACCTGATGTCCGCCAGCGGCACGATCATGATGGTGGTGACCTACGGCACGGTCATGGTGCAGGTCGCCTTCCCGTTCACGCTGTTCAACCGCCGGGTCAAGAACGTGCTGCTGGTGCTGATGATGACCGAGCACGCCGTCATCGCGGTGGTCCTCGGCCTGCCGTTCTTCTCGCTGGCCATGATCGCGGCGGACGCGGTCTTCCTGCCCACGTCCTTCCTGCGGCGGCTGGGCGGCTGGACGGCACGCGCGCGGGGACGGCTGGTGCGCCGCGGGCCCGGGGGCGGGCAGGACCGTACGCTGCCGACGCCGCGCTCCCCGGAGGAGAGCGCGCCGGGCCGCGTAGGGTTCACGGCATGACCGCTCCCGTGACCCGCTGGCGCGAGTCGGCGGACGCCCTGGTGCTGCTCGACGGCTTCCACGCCCTCAAGCACGCCCTGCGCTTCGGCGCCGAGGTGCCGGTGGCGGTCACCACCGACCGGCGGGCGGCGCTCGCCCTGGCCGGGGAACTGGCCGCGGACGTCAGGGACACCCTGGACGCGCTGCTGACCGAGGTGCCCGAGGCGACGTACGCCTCCCTGGTGCCGCGCCCCCATCCGACCGGGGTGGCCGCCCTGGCCATACGGCCCCCCCGGGAGGCCCGGCTGCGGGCGCTGGCCCGGCTGCCCCGCACCGCGCCCGTCGTGGTCCTCGACAACCCGCGCAACCTCGGCAACGCGGGCGCCGTGATCCGGCTGGCCGCCGGTTTCGGGGCGACCGGGGTGATCACCACGGGCACGCTCGACCCCTGGCACCCCACGGTGGTGCGCGGCGGGGCGGGACTGCACTTCGCGACCGCCGTGGAGCGGCTCGGCGTGGAGGAACTGCCGGCCGGGCCGCTGTTCGCCCTCGACCCGGAGGGCGACGACATCCGGGGCGCCAAGCTGCCCGACGACGCCGTGCTGGCGTTCGGCTCGGAGCGCAGCGGCCTGTCGGCGGAACTGCGCGCACGCGCGGACCACCTGCTGGCGCTGCCGATGCGCCCACAGGTCTCCAGCTACAACCTGGCCACCAGCGTGGCCATGACGCTGTACCACTGGAGCGCCACCGGGGGCGCACCCTCCTGAGCCGGGCCGGTGCCCGCGGGCCGGGCGCCGGGCCTACGCCTCGCGGCGGACCTCCACCACGCGGAAGCGGTTGGCCACGAACGCGGCGTCGCACAGGGCCGCGTTCGCCGCCGGGTTGCCGCCCGAGCCGTGGAAGTCGGAGAAGGCGGCGGTCTGGTTCACGTACACCCCGCCGGTCAGGTTGAGCGACAGCTGGGCGGCCTCGTCCAGGCAGACCTCCTCGATCGCCCGCTCGACCTCGTCGTCGGTGGTGTACGCGCCGACCGTCATCGCGCCCTTCTCGCGGACCGTGCGCCGCAGCAGCTCCACCGCGTCGGTCACCGAGTCGACCGCGACGGCGAAGGAGACGGGGCCGAAGCACTCGCTCATGCAGGCGGCCTCGTCGTCCGGCTTGGCACCGTCGAGCTTGACGATGACCGGCGTGCGCACGACCGCGTCCGGGAACTCGGGGTTGGCCACCTCCCGGGAGGCGAGGGCGACCTCGCCGAGACCGGCGGCCGCCTCCAGGCGGGCCTTCACGTCCGGGTTGACGATGGCACCCAGCAGCGCGTTCGCCCGGGCGTCGTCACCGAGCAGGCCGTCGACCGCGCGGGCGAGGTCGGCGGTCACCTCGTCGAAGGTCTTGGCGCCCTGGTCGGTGCGGATGCCGGCGCGCGGGATGAGCAGGTTCTGCGGGGTGGTGCACATCTGGCCGCTGTACAGGGACAGCGAGAAGGCCAGGTTGGCCAGCATGCCGCGGTAGTCGCCGGTGGACTCCACGATCACCGTGTTGACGCCGGCCTTCTCCGTGTAGACCTGCGCCTGGCGGGCGTTGGCCTCCAGCCAGTCACCGAAGGACGTGGAGCCGGTGTAGTCGATGATCCGGATCTCGGGGCGGGTGGCGAGGGTCTTAGCGATGCCCTCGCCCGGGCGCTCGGCGGCCAGCGCGACCAGGTTGGCGTCGAAACCGGCCTCGGCGAGCACGTCCCGGGCGACCCGCACGGTGAGCGCGAGCGGCAGCACCGCGCGCGGGTGCGGCTTGACCAGGACCGCGTTGCCGGTGGCCAGCGAGGCGAACAGACCCGGGTAGCCGTTCCACGTCGGGAAGGTGTTGCAGCCGATGACCAGGCCGATGCCGCGCGGCACCGGGGTGAAGCGCTTGTCCAGCACGAGCGGGTCGCGCTTGCCCTGCGGCTTGGTCCACTCCGCCGTGCCGGGCGTGCGGACCTGCTCCGCGTAGGCGTACGCCACCGCCTCCAGGCCGCGGTCCTGGGCGTGCGGGCCGCCCGCCTGGAACGCCATCATGAAGGCCTGGCCGCTGGTGTGCATGACCGCGTGCGCGAACTCGTGGGTCCGGTCGCTGATCCGCTTGAGGATCTCCAGGCAGACCACCGCGCGGACCTCCGGGCCCGCGTCGCGCCACGCGCGCTGTCCGGCCCCCATCGCGGGCAGCAGCACGTCCAGGTCCGCGTGCGGGTAGGTGACGCCCAGCTCGACGCCGTACGGCGAGACCTCGCCGCCCACCCAGTCGTCCGTACCGGGCTGGCCGAGGTCCACGCGGGTGCCGAGCAGGGCGTCGAACGCGGCCCTGCCCGCCGCCGCGTCGAGGCTGCCGTGCTCCCCGTAGGCCTTGGGGTGCTCGGGGTGCGGGGACCAGTAGGCGCGCGTGCGGATCGCTTCCAGGGCCTGGTCGAGAGTGGGCCGGTGCTCGGCGATCAGCTCGTGGGCGGTCAGTTCGGCGGCCATGCGGGACCAACTCCTCGTCTGGTGAACTCCCCGTCGGGTTCATTGACCTGGCAATGAAGGCAGCGGGATCGGGCGGTCAGAGCTAGAGTAACCGAACGATCGGTCGGTACAAGGGGGTCCACCGCATCCGTGGACAACCCCGTGCGGGAGGATCGCGCTCATGACAGCACTCGACCCCAGCGGCCCCGTGGCCGTCGTCGGCACCGGCACCATGGGCCAGGGCATCGCCCAGGTCGCGCTGGTCGCCGGCCACCCCGTGCGGCTCCACGACGCGGTTCCCGGGCGCGCCCGGGACGCGGTGGAGGCGATCTGCGCCCGTCTCGACCGGCTCGTGGCCAAGGACCGGCTCACCGCCGCCGACCGGGACGCGGCCCGCGCCCGGCTCCGGCCCGCCGCGGGACTCGCGGAGCTGGCGGACTGCGCGCTCGTCGTCGAGGCCGTCGTGGAGCGGCTGGACGTCAAGCGGCAGCTCTTCGGCGAGCTGGAGGGGGTCGTCGCCGAGGACTGCCTGCTCGCCACCAACACCTCGTCCCTGTCGGTGACGGCCATCGGCGGCGCCCTGCGCCACCCGGGGCGCTTCGTGGGCCTGCACTTCTTCAACCCGGCCCCCCTGCTGCCGCTGGTCGAGGTCGTCTCCGGGTTCGCCACCGACGTCACGTCGGCCACGCGCGCGTACGAGACCGCCCGTGCCTGGGGCAAGACCCCGGTGGCCTGCGCGGACACCCCCGGCTTCATCGTCAACCGCATCGCCCGGCCCTTCTACGCCGAAGCCTTCGCCGTCCACGAGGCCCAGGCCGCCGACCCGGCCACCATCGACGCGGTCCTGCGCGAGTCGGGCGGCTTCCGGATGGGCGCGTTCGAACTGACCGACCTCATCGGCCAGGACGTCAACGAGTCCGTCACCCACTCGGTGTGGCAGTCCTTCTTCCAGGACGTCCGCTTCACGCCCTCCCTGGCCCAGCGGCGCCTGGTCGAGTCCGGGCGCCTCGGCCGCAAGTCCGGGCACGGCTGGTACGACCACGCCGAGGGCGCCGAGCGCCCCGAGCCGCACACCGCCGAGCAGGAGCGGCCGCCCGCCCACGTCGTCGCCGAGGGCGGTCTCGGGCCGGCCGCCGAGCTGCTCGCGATGATCCGCGAGGCGGGCATCCCGCTCCGGGAGGAGGACGAGGACCAGGGCACCCGGCTGGTGCTGCCGAGCGGCGGCCAGCTCGTCCTGGCCGACGGCCAGACCTCCGCGGAGTTCCGCGACGTCGTCTACTTCGACCTCGCCCTCGACTACCGCCGGGCCACCCGGATCGCCCTGTCCGCCTCCCAGGACACCGCCCCGCGGACCCTCGCCGAGGCGATCGGCCTCTTCCAGGCGCTCGGCAAGGAGGTCAGCGTCATCGGCGACGTCCCCGGCATGATCGTCGCCCGTACCGTCGCCCGGATCATCGACCTCGCGCACGACGCCGTCGCCAAGGGCGTGGCCACCGAGGAGGACGTCGACACCGCGATGCGACTGGGCGTCAACTACCCGCTCGGCCCCTTCGAGTGGGACCGCAGGCTCGGCCGCGGCTTCGCCTACGAGCTCCTGGACGACCTGCACCTGCGCGACCCCTCCGGCCGGTACGCGCCGTCTCTCGCGCTCTACCGCCACGCGTACGCCACGGACAAGCGGGAGAGCTCCTCGTGACCAGCGCCAGGCGAGACACGTACACCCCCGAGTCGCTGCTCTCCGTCGCCGTCCAGGTCTTCATCGAGCGCGGCTACGACGGCACCTCCATGGAGCACCTGTCCAAGGCGGCCGGCATCTCCAAGTCGTCCATCTACCACCACGTCAGCGGCAAGGAGGAGCTGCTGCGCCGGGCCGTCAGCCGTGCGCTGGACGGCCTGTTCGCCATCCTGGAGGAGGAGCGGGCGCGTGCGGGGCGGCCCGCCGAACGGCTGGAGCACGTGGTGCGGCGCATGGTGGAGGTCCTCACCGCCGAGCTGCCCTACGTGACGCTGCTGCTGCGCGTGCGCGGCAACACCGCCACCGAGCGCTGGGCGCTGGAGCGGCGCCGCGACTTCGACCACGAGGTGGCCGCGCTGCTGAAGGCGGCGGCGGCCGACGGGGACATACGCGACGACGTGGAGGTGCGGCTGGCGACCCGGCTGGTGTTCGGCATGATCAACTCCATCGTGGAGTGGTACCGGCCGGACGTGCGCGGGGCGAGCGGCCGGGAGGTGGCCGACGCGGTCGTCCAGCTCGTCTTCTCGGGCCTGCGGCGCGGCTGAGCCCGCTCCGGCGCCGTCAGGCCTGCGGCTCCACGTCCTCCTCCTCGAACACCAGCAGCGTGCGCGTGCTCAGCACCTCGGGGATCGCCTGGAGCCGGGTCAGCACCACCTCGCGCAGCGTCCTGTTGTCGGGGGTGTGCACCAGCAGCAGGACGTCGAAGTCACCGCCCACGAGGGCGATGTGGGCGGCCCCGGGCAACTTCCTGAGCTGCTCGCGGACCGTGCGCCAGGTGTTCTGGACGATCTTGAGGGTGATGTAGGCCGACGTGCCGTGCCCGGCCCGCTCGTGATCGACGCGCGCGCCGAAACCCCGGATCACCCCGTCCTCGACCAGGCGGTTGATCCGGGCGTAGGCGTTGGCGCGGGAGACGTGGACGCGTTCGGCGACGGACCGTATCGAGGCGCGCCCGTCCGCCTGGAGGATCACCAGGATGTCCTGGTCGACGCCGTCCAGCGGACGCGGCGGCGGCACGGCCCGGTCGTCCGCTCCTCCGGCCATTTGTTCAGGCCCCATGTCCCCCCGCCTCACCGCCGTGGACGCTCTGCGTTCATTGCAGGCTGTGGAGAACCGTTTGTCCACAGCCTGACGGGCCCCGTAGCCAAACTGTGCCGACGACCGAACAATCGGTAGGTGAGGCGGGTCACAGCCGACGCGCCTCCCGTAGCCGCTCCCACGAGGAGGTGCCGTCATGACGGTTCTGGAGCAGCGGGGCGCGTACCGGCCGTCGCCGCCGCCCGCCTGGCAGCCCCGTATGGACCCCGCGCCGCTGCTGCCCGACGCCGAGCCCCACCGCGTCCTCGGCACCGGGGCGGCCGCCGGGACCGACCCGGACCTGCTGCGCCGGCTCTACGGCCACCTGGTGCGCGGCCGCCGCTACAACGTCCAGGCCACCGCCCTCACCAAGCAGGGCCGTCTCGCCGTCTACCCCTCCAGCACCGGCCAGGAGGCCTGCGAGGTCGCCGCCGCGCTGGTCCTGGAGGAGCGCGACTGGCTCTTCCCCAGCTACCGCGACACCCTCGCCGTCGTCGCCCGGGGCGTGGACCCCGTCGAGGCCCTCACCCTGCTGCGCGGCGACTGGCACAACGGCTACGACCCCCGCGCCCACCGCGTGGCCCCGCTGAGCACCCCGCTGGCCACCCAGCTCCCGCACGCCGTCGGCCTCGCGCACGCCGCCCGCCTCAAGGGCGACGACGTGGTCGCGCTCGCCATGGTCGGCGACGGCGGCACCAGCGAGGGCGACTTCCACGAGGCGATGAACTTCGCCGCCGTCTGGCGGGCGCCGGTCGTCTTCCTGGTGCAGAACAACGGCTTCGCCATCTCCGTCCCGCTGGACAAGCAGACCGCCGCGCCCTCCCTGGCCCACAAGGCCGTCGGCTACGGCATGCCGGGCCGGCTGGTCGACGGCAACGACGCCGTCGCCGTGCACCAGGTGCTCGGCGACGCGGTGCGCCACGCGCGCGCGGGCGGCGGGCCGACGCTGGTGGAGGCGGTGACGTACCGCATCGACGCCCACACCAACGCCGACGACGCCACCCGCTACCGCGGCGACGCCGAGGTCGCGGCCTGGCGCGCCCACGACCCCGTCCAGCTGCTGGAGCGCGAGCTGACCGCGCGCGGCCTGCTCGACGAGGCCGGCGTCGAGGCCGCCCGGCAGGACGCCGAGGCGATGGCCGCCGACCTGCGCGAGCGCATGAACCAGGACCCCGGAACCGACCCCATGGCCCTCTTCGACCACGTCTACGCCGAGCCCACCGCGCAACTGCGCGAACAGCGCGCCCTGCTGCGCGCCGAACTGGAGGCCGAGCACGAGGACGCGGACGGCCCCGCCCACCGGGAAGGCGACGACCGATGACCACCGTCGCCGTCAAGCCCGCCACCATGGCCCAGGCCCTCACGCGCGCGTTGCGCGACGCGATGGCCGCCGACCCCGCCGTGCACGTCATGGGTGAGGACGTCGGCACCCTCGGCGGTGTCTTCCGCGTCACCGACGGCCTCGCCAAGGAGTTCGGCGAGGACCGCTGCACCGACACCCCGCTCGCCGAGGCCGGCATCCTCGGCACCGCCGTCGGCATGGCCATGTACGGCCTGCGCCCGGTGGTGGAGATGCAGTTCGACGCGTTCGCCTACCCGGCGTTCGAGCAACTGGTCAGCCACGTCTCCCGGATGCGCAACCGCACGCGCGGGAGGATGCCCCTGCCGATCACCGTCCGCGTGCCCTACGGCGGCGGCATCGGCGGCGTCGAGCACCACAGCGACTCCTCCGAGGCCTACTACATGGCGACCCCGGGCCTGCACGTGGTCACGCCCGCGACCGTCGCCGACGCCTACGGACTGCTGCGCCGGGCCATCGCCTCCGACGACCCGGTGGTCTTCCTGGAGCCCAAGCGGCTGTACTGGTCGAAGGACTCCTGGAACCCCGAGCACCCCGTGGACGTGGAGCCCATCGGGCGGGCCGTGGTCCGGCGCGCGGGCCGCAGCGCCACGCTCGTCACCTACGGCCCCTCCGTGCCGGTCTGCCTGGAGGCCGCCGAGGCCGCCCGGGCGGAGGGCTGGGACCTGGAGGTGGTCGACCTGCGCTCCCTGGTGCCCTTCGACGACGAGACGGTCTGCGCGTCCGTACGGCGCACCGGACGGGCGGTCGTCGTGCACGAGTCGACCGGGTTCGGCGGGCCGGGCGGCGAGATCGCGGCCCGGATCACCGAGCGCTGCTTCCACCACCTGGAGGCACCGGTGCTGCGCGTGGCCGGCTTCGACCTCCCCTACCCGCCGCCCATGCTGGAGCGGCACCACCTGCCCGGCGTCGACCGCATCCTGGACGCCGTGGCGCGCCTGCAGTGGGAGGCCGAGGGCTGATGGCACAGGTACTGGAGTTCAAGCTCCCCGACCTCGGTGAGGGACTCACCGAGGCGGAGATCGTCCGCTGGCTGGTGCAGGTGGGCGACGTCGTCGCCGTCGACCAGCCGGTCGTCGAGGTCGAGACGGCCAAGGCGATGGTCGAGGTGCCCTGCCCCTACGGCGGCGTGGTCACCGCGCGCTTCGGCGAGGAGGGCACGGAGCTGCCCGTCGGCGCCCCGCTGCTGACGGTGGCCGTGGGCCCCGGCGCCCCCGCCGGGGACGGGGGGACGGCGGGGACGGCGGGGGATCGGGCAACGTCCTGGTCGGCTACGGCACCTCCGAGGCGCCGGCGCGCCGCCGCAGGGTGCGTCCGGCACCGGTGGGCACGGGCACGGCGAACGGAACGGCCCGCCCCCGCGCGGAGCGGGGGACGGCGGACGGCGGGGCCGGGGCCGGCGCGGCGCCGGCCCCGGGCGGTGCGTCCCGGGCCGTCGCGGGGGCCGCCGCCCCGGCCCCGGCCGGGACGGCCGCCGCCCCCGCGGGCGGGACCCACGCCGAGGGCCCCGTCCCCGTCATCTCCCCGCTGGTGCGCAGGCTCGCCCGCGACAACGGCGTGGACCTGCGCGCCCTGGTGGGCTCGGGCCCGGAGGGACTGATCCTGCGCGCGGACGTCGAGGACGCGCTGCGGGCCGGGGCGGTGAGCGGCCGAACGGCCGAGGCACCCGCCCCGGCGGCCCCCGCCCCGGTCGCCCCCGCCCCCGCGCACGCTCCGGCTTCCGGTGCCGCGGGCTCGCGCACCCCCCTCAAGGACGTGCGCGGTGCCGTCGCCGACAAGCTCTCCCGCAGCCGCCGGGAGATCCCGGACGCCACCTGCTGGGTCGACGCCGACGCCACCGGGCTCATGGGCGCGCGGGCCGCCATGAACGCGGCCGGCGGAGCGAGGATCTCCCTGCTCGCGCTGCTCGCCCGCATCTGCACCGCCGCCCTCGCCCGGTACCCGGAGCTGAACTCCCGCGTCGACGCCGAGGCCCGCGAGATCGTCCGGCTGGACCACGTCCACCTCGGGTTCGCGGCCCAGACCGAGCGCGGACTGGTCGTGCCCGTCGTCCGGGACGCCCACGCGCGCGACGCCGAGTCGCTGACCGCCGAGTTCGCCCGGCTCACCGAGGCGGCCCGGACCGGAACGCTGACCCCCGGGGACCTGACCGGCGGCACCTTCACGCTGAACAACTACGGGGTGTTCGGCGTCGACGGCTCCACCCCGATCATCAACCACCCCGAGGCCGCCATGCTCGGCGTCGGCCGCATCGTCCCCAAGCCGTGGGTGCACGAGGGCGAACTGGCGGTGCGCCAGGTCGTGCAGCTCTCCCTCACCTTCGACCACCGCGTGTGCGACGGCGGCACGGCGGGCGGCTTCCTGCGGTACGTGGCGGACTGCGTCGAACAGCCGGCGGTGCTGCTGCGCACCCTGTGACGTGCGCCCCGTGGCCCGGGCACCGTCCGCGGGCGACTCCGGCAGGACATACTCGGGGAGTGACCGACCACGCGCCCGCCGGGACCGCCGCGCCGTACGACGCCGTCGTGCTGGCGGGCGGCGCCGCCCGGCGGCTCGGCGGGGCCGACAAACCCGGCCTGCGGGTCGGCGGGCGGACCCTGCTCGACCGGGTGCTCGCCGCCTGCGCCGGCGCGCGCGCCACCGTCGTCGTCGCAGGCCCCCGGCCCACCGTCCGCCCGGTGCGCTGGACGCGCGAGGAGCCGCCCGGCGCCGGGCCGGTCGCCGCCCTGGAGGCCGGGCTGCGGCTCGTCACCGCGGAGCACGTCGCCGTCCTCTCCGCCGACCTGCCCTTCCTCGACGCCGCCGCGCTGCGGCGGCTGCTGGCCGCGCTGAGGGACACCGGCGCCGACGGTGCGCTGCTCACCGACGCCGACGGCCGCGACCAGCCGCTGGTGGCCGCCTACCGCACCACCGCGCTGCGCCGCGCGCTGGCGGACCTCGCCGCCGCGCACGGCGGCCTGGCCGGCCTGCCCCTGCGCCGGCTGACCGGCGCCCTCGACCTCACCCGTGTCCCGGACCCGTTCGCGTCCTTCGACTGCGACACCTGGGACGACCTCGTCAACGCCAGGGCACGCATCAGGGAGCATGGGCACGTGTTGGATGAATGGATCTCCGCAGTCAAGGACGAGCTGGGCATCGACCTGGACGTCGACACCGGCGTCCTGCTCGACCTGGCCCGCGACGCCGCGCACGGCGTGGCCCGGCCCGCCGCGCCGCTGACCACCTTCCTCGTCGGCTACGCCGCCGCCCAGGCCGGGGGAGGCCCCGAAGCGGTCGCGGCGGCGGCCCGCAAGGCCGCCGCGCTGGCGCTGCGCCAGGACGGGACCGGTGGGACCGGTGGGGGCGCCGTGGGCCCGGGTGCCGGATGACCGCCCCCGGCACCCGGGCCCAGACGCCCGCCGGGGACCACGACGACCTCGACGTCGAGGAGGCCCTGGCCCTCGTGAGGAAACCGCAGGACGACGGCCCCGTCCGCCGCCCGTCCGCCCCGTCCGCCCCGCACGGCGAGCGGCCGTCGGACCCGTGCGAGCACCACCGGGCCACACCCTGGCCGCGGGCCCGGGAGATCGCCGCGCGGGCCGCCCGCTCCGGTGCCCGCCGGGCTCCCGTCTCCGTGCCCCTCGCCGGCGCCCTCGGCCTGGTCCTGGCCGCGCCCCTCGACGCGCTCACCGACCTGCCCCCCTTCGACACCTCCGCGATGGACGGCTGGGCGGTCGCCGGACCGGGCCCCTGGCAGGTACGGGAGGGGGAAGCGCTCGCCGGGCACGCGCGGCCCGGACCGCTGACCGACGGCGAGGCCGTCCCCATCGCGACCGGCGCCCGCATCCCGGCCGACACCACCGCCGTGCTGCGCACCGAGCACGGCCGCACCGACGCCCAGGGCAGGCTGCACGCCACCCGGGAGATGGGCCACGGCAAGGACATCCGTCCGCGCGGCCAGGAGTGCCGCAGCGGCGACCGGCTGCTGCCCGCCGGCACCCTCGTCACCCCCGCCGTCCTGGGCCTCGCCGCGGCCGCCGGGTACGACACCGTCACCGCGGTGCCCCGGCCCCGCGTGGAACTGCTGGTCCTGGGCGACGAGCTGCTCACCGAGGGGCTCCCGCAGGACGGGCTGATCCGCGACGCGCTCGGTCCCATGCTGCCGCCCTGGCTGCGCGCGATGGGCGCCGAGGTCACCGCCGTGCGCCGGCTCGGCGACGGTGCCAGGGCCCTGCGCAGGGCCGTCACCGGCTCCAAGGCCGACCTCCTCGTCACCACCGGCGGCACCGCCGCCGGACCCGTCGACCACGTCCACTCCATCCTGGAACGCGTCGGCGCCGAACTCCTCGTCGACGGCGTCGAAGTGCGCCCCGGCCATCCCATGCTGCTGGCCCGCACCAAGGAGGACCAGCACCTCGTCGGTCTGCCCGGCAATCCCCTCGCGGCCGTCTCCGGCCTGCTGACGCTCGTCGAGCCCCTGCTGCGCGCCCTCGCCGCCCGCGTCGCCCCCGAGCCGTACGCGCTGCCGCTCGGGGAGGCGATGCACGGGCACCCGTACGACACCCGGCTCGTCCCCGTGGTGCTGCGCGGCGACCATGCCGTGCCGCTGCACTACAACGGCCCGGCCATGCTGCGCGGAATCGCCGCCGCGGACGCGCTGGCCGTCGTGCCGCCGGGCGGGGCCCGGTCGGGGGAGGAGACGGAACTGCTGGACCTGCCGTGGGCGGCCGCCGGGATCGGGGTGTGTTTCACGTGAAACTCCCGGGCCAGGACGTCATCGCCCGCCGGTCGGGCGAGCACCGGGTGACCCACCGGGTGGAACTCCCGGGGAAGGCGGTGGGGCACCCCGTCCACCAGGTCGCCAGGCGCATGGTGATGGCCCTGCTGGTGCTGGTCGCCACCGCGCTGATCGTCTACGCAGACCGCGCCGGCTACCACGACGACTCCGACGGTCCGGTCGATCTGCTCGACGCCTTCTACTACGCGACCGTCACCCTCTCCACCACCGGATACGGCGACATCACCCCGGTCAGCGACGGGGCCCGGCTGGCCAACACCCTCGTCATCACGCCCCTGCGCGTACTGTTCCTGATCATCCTGGTCGGTACCACGCTGGAGGTCCTCACCGAACGCACCCGGGAGGAATGGCGCCTGAACCGCTGGAGGTCCGCCTTGCGCGACCACACCGTCGTCATCGGCTTCGGCACGAAGGGCAGGTCGGCCGTCCAGACCGTGTGCGCGACCGGACTGAGGAAGGAGCAGGTCGTCGTGGTCGATCCCAGCTCCCGCGCGATCGACGCGGCGACCGCCGAGGGGTACGCGGGCGTCATGGGCGACGCCACCCGCACCGAGGTCCTCGTCCGGGCCGAGGTGCACAGGGCCCGGCAGATCATCGTCGCCCCGCAGCGCGACGACACCGCCGTGCTGGTCACCCTGACGGCCCGGCAGCTCAACCGGGGCGCGAAGATCGTGGCCGCCGTGCGCGAGGAGGAGAACGTCCCGCTGCTCAAGCAGTCCGGCGCCGACGCCGTCGTCACCAGCTCCGGTGCGGCCGGCCGGCTGCTCGGGCTGTCCATGCTCAGTCCCGCCGCCGGCATGGTCATGGAGGACCTGATCCAGCAGGGCAGTGGCCTGGACATCGTCGAACGCCCCGTGGTCCGGGCCGAGGCGGGCCGGACCCCGCGCGAGACGGACGACCTCGTGGTGAGCGTCATCCGCGGTCACCGGGTGCTCGGCTACGACGACCCGGCCGTCGGCACCCTCCAGCTGACGGACCGTCTGATCGCCATCGTCCGTGCCGCCCCGGGCACCCGGGTCACCCCGGACAACCGGCCGTTGCCCTCCGATTGAGCGGGCCTGCCCGGGATACGGCACGCGTGAGGAGTAGCGTCGCGTGCATGCATGCGATCACGATTCCCGAACCTGGTGGTCCCGAGGCGCTGGTGTGGGACGAGGTCCCCGATCCGGTCGCCGGTGAGGGGGAGGTGCTGGTCGAGGTGGTGGCCGGCGCCGTCAACCGTGCCGACATCCTGCAACGGCAGGGCTTCTACGACCCGCCGCCCGGCGCCTCCCCGTACCCCGGCCTGGAGTGCTCCGGCAGGATCGCCGCGCTCGGCCCCGGCGTCTCCGGCTGGGCCGTCGGCGACGAGGTGTGCGCGCTTCTCGCGGGCGGAGGCTACGCCGAGAAGGTCGCCGTCCCGGTGGGGCAGCTGCTGCCCGTGCCCGAGGGCGTCGACCTCAAGCAGGCGGCGGCGCTCCCCGAGGTGGTGTGCACGGTCTGGTCCAACGTCTTCATGGTCGCCCACCTGCGCCCCGGCGAGACCCTCCTCGTGCACGGCGGCTCCAGTGGCATCGGCACCATGGCGATCCAGCTGGCCAAGGCCGTCGGCGCGAAGGTCGCGGTGACGGCCGGGACGAAGGAGAAGCTGGACTACTGCGCCGGCCTGGGCGCGGACGTGCTCATCAACTACCGCGAGCAGGACTTCGTCGCCGAGATCGAGCGGGCCACGGACGGCGCGGGCGCCGACGTCATCCTGGACAACATGGGCGCCGCGTACCTGGACCGCAACGTCCGGGCGCTCGCCGTCAACGGACGCCTCGCGATCATCGGCATGCAGGGCGGTGCCCAGGGCGAGCTGAACATCGGCGCGCTGCTGCGCAAGCGGGCCGCCATCAGCGCGACCTCGCTGCGGGCCCGGCCGCTGAGCGAGAAGGCCGCCATCGTGGCCGCCGTGCACGAGCACGTGTGGCCGCTGCTGCCGACGCGGCGGGTGCGGCCGGTCGTCGACCGCGAGCTGCCGATGCCGGAGGCGGCCGAGGCCCACCGGGTGGTGGAGGCCAGCGGGCACATCGGGAAGGTGCTGCTGGTCGCGCCCTGACCGCGCCGGGGCCGGCCGGGCGCGCCGGCACCCGCCCGGCGCCCCCGCCGGGCACGGCCGCGGATCAGTCCCTGCGCACCCTGAGGCCCACGAACGCCAGGGCCAGTCCGAGACCGATCAGCACCAGGCCGCTGCCCAGCGGCAGGATCCGCAGGACGGGTTCGGCGGGGACCCCGCCCCGGCCGACGGCGTTCTGGGCCGGGGGCTGCTGCGGCTGCCGGTCCGGATCCGGGGCGGTCCCCTCGGGCGGGGCGGAGGCCGCCGGTGTCCCGTCCGGGACGTCCGCGGTCTCCGGCTCCTGCGGGGAGGCGGTGCCGGTGTCCCCGGTGCCGTCCCCGCCGTCCCCGGTACCTTCGCCTTCGCCTTCGCCTTGGTCTTCGTCCTCGGTCTCCGGTTCCTCCGGCCGGCCCGGCCGCATCCGGCCCTCACCGGCCCGGCTCCCGGCCCGGGACGGCCTGGGGGCCGCGGCGGAGGCGGAAGCCGGTGGCCGGCCCGGGAGGAGTTCCGGCAGGCGGACGGGAGCGTGTTCCGCGGAGCGGTCCGGGAGACGGCGGGGGGTCGGGTCCGGCGTCGGCCCCGCCGGGGCGGTGGCGGCCGGGGCGGTGACGGGAGCGGCGGGCCGGGGCGCGGGCGCGCGGGAGGCCGGCGGGACCGGCTCCGCGCCGTGCGCGGTGGGTGCGTCGTACGCGGGCAGGGCCGCCGCGAGGGCGAGCAGCAGCCCTGCGAGGCGGAGGGTGCGTCGCAGCCATGGAGTCACGCCGGTGACCTCCCGGAACCCAGGTGCCGTGATCGACGGAGGATCGAGGAAAACCAGCCTCACATCTCCTGGCACACCGGGCATTCCGGATTGCGCCGTCGGGTCTAAACGGCGGATCGGCCCCGTGAGGGGGCGGCGCGGTGATGAGGTGGACCCGTGCGAGAGAATGACGGCATGGAGATGCCGAGGAACGAACGGTCGCCGGAGAATCCCCAGATCCTCGTCGTGGGCCAGGACGGCCTCGCCCTGGGCGCTGGCGGGGACGAGGACTCCCGTGAGACTCCGGTGACGGAGCAGGTCGAGCAGCCGGCCAAGGTCATGCGGATCGGCAGCATGATCAAGCAGCTCCTGGAGGAGGTGCGGGCGGCTCCCCTGGACGAGGCGAGCCGGGTGCGGCTGAAGGAGATCCACGCCAGTTCGGTGAAGGAGCTGGAGGACGGGCTGGCGCCGGAGCTGGTCGAGGAGCTGGAGCGGCTGTCCCTGCCCTTCACGCACGAGGCGACCCCGAGCGACGCGGAGCTGCGCATCGCGCAGGCCCAGCTGGTGGGCTGGCTGGAGGGCCTTTTCCACGGGATCCAGACGACGCTGTTCGCCCAGCAGATGGCCGCGCGGGCCCAGCTGGAGCAGATGCGGCGCGCCCTGCCGCCGGGCGTGGCCCCCGAAGGCGTCGACGACCCCCGCGCGGGCGGCCGTTCGGGCGGCCCGTACCTGTAAGCCGTACGCACCAAGGGCCCGGCGGACGTCCGCCGGGCCCTGTCACGTGCGCGTCAGGCGCGTCCGCCGCGGGGCCGGCCCCCGGGCGGGCGACGGGAGCGCGACGCCGGAGCCCGGGCCCCCTCGTTCGGACCGCGCCGGCACGAACCGGGCGGAAAGGACCTAGGCGGGGTTGCCCGTGGACACGTTGAGCTGGATCTCCACGTCCTTGGGGTCGACGTCCGTGCCGGGCTTGGGGAACTGGTCGATGACCGCGCCCTGCCCGTAGGTGTTCTCGTCGACGTCCTTGGTCGTCACCTGCCAGCCCGCGGCCTGGGCGCACTCCTTGACGGACTTGACGTACTTGAACCGGAAGTCCGGGATCTGGATCTTGTCCGGGTCGTTGTACGACTCCTCGGGCTCCGTGCACTTGGTCTTCTCGACCGTCTTGGTGGTGTCCGGTCCCCGGTAGCCGGCCGCGTGGGACGTGACCGAGGGGCTGGCGGTGCCGCTGCCCGTGGCCTCGTTCTCACCGCCGTTGTTCATCGTCAGCGCGACGATCAGGCCGACGACCGCCACGAGGGCCACCGCGACCGAGCCGATGATCACCGGCTTGCTGCCGCGGCCGCCGCCCCCGCCGGTGGACTGCACGGAGGTCGGGGCCGTGAGGTGGTACGGCGCGGCGGTCGGCGTCGGGTGCTGTCCGTACCCGGCCGCGGGCGTCTGGTAGCCGCCCTGCTGCGGGTAGCCGTACGACGGGGCCGCGGTGCCGTACGGGTGCGGGGCCGGCTGGTACGGCGTCTGCACCTGGCCGTGCGGGGCCGGGGCCGACTGGTCGACCGGCGGGAACACCGCGGAGCCGACGCCCGCGCCGCTCTGCGTCGGCGCGGCGCCCGGCACGATGCTCGGCGGGGCCGCCTGGACGGAGGCGGCGACCCGCAGGCAGGCGTCCCGCATGGCCTCGGCGGTGGGGAAACGCTCGTTCGGGTTCTTCTTCAGCGCGCGGGCGACCAGCGCGTCCACCGCGGGCGGCAGTGCGCGGTTGACCGACGAAGGAGCCACCGGCTCCTCCTGCACGTGCGCGTACGCGATCGCCAGCGGCGAGTCCGCGTCGAACGGCAGCCGCCCGGTGACCAGTTGGAACAGCATGATGCCGACCGAGTACAGGTCGGAGCGGGCGTCCACGCCCCGGCCCAGGGCCTGTTCGGGCGAGAGGTACTGCGGGGTGCCGACGACCATGCCGGTCTGGGTCATCGAGGTGACGCCGGACTGCATGGCGCGGGCGATGCCGAAGTCCATGACCTTGACCACGCCGCGCTTGGTCATCATGACGTTGCCCGGCTTGATGTCGCGGTGGACCAGCCCCATCTCGTGGCTGATCTCCAGCGCCGCCAGCACGTCCGCGGTGATCCGCAGCGCCTTGTCGGCCGGCATCGCCCCGTGCCGGTGGACGTCCTCGTCGAGGACCGAGCCCAGCGGGTGGCCCTCGACGTACTCCATGACGATGTACGGCGTCGTCAGGCCGTCCAGCTCGTCCTCGCCGGTGTCGAAGACGGAGACGATGTTGGTGTGCGTGAGCTTGGCCACGGCCTGGGCCTCGCGCCGGAACCGCTCGCGGAAGGCCTGCTCCCGGCCGAGCTCGGTGTGCAGGGTCTTGATCGCGACCTGCCGGTCGAGCACGGCGTCGTACGCCAGGTGGACCGAGGCCATGCCGCCCTCGCCGAGCAAGTCGCGCAGCTGGTAGCGGCCGCCGGCCAGCGCCCGCCCCGCGTACCGGCCCCGTGCGCCGTCCTGGCTCATGTTCCCGCGTCCCCCACTGGCCGTCCGGCGCCGTCGTCGATCGGACAGGAACTGATCGGACCGGCCTCGGATCGAATGTGTCATTCCCGGCCAAGTCTGCCCCAGGGCACGGACACGTCAAGCTCGGTGCCCGTTCCGTGACCGTACGCGAAAGAAGCGTCGCGGAAGCGTTACCGCGGGCGTACGGCCGGTGCACAGGATTTGCACGACAGTGCCCGGTGGGGGTTTCATGACCGGTCCGTCTCGGACCGGTCCGGGTGGCGGCCCCGGACCGGAGGCTTGCGCGAAGGCTGTAGCGTGGCCGACGGAGACCGTGACAACACCGCGCGCACCGCGGGCAGAAACGACGGCGAGGACCGATGGCACAGACGCACAGCGCCCAGGGCCCGTCCGACCCCGAGGCGACTGGCGGCGGCATGTCAGACGCGCCGGAGACGTGGGGCAACGGAGGGGTCGTCGGCGACGGCCGGTACCGGCTGACCCACCGGCTCGGCCGGGGCGGCATGGCCGAGGTGTTCGCCGCCGAGGACGTCCGCCTGGGGCGGACCGTCGCGGTGAAGCTGCTCCGTGCCGACCTCGCCGAGGACCCGGTCTCCAAGGCCCGCTTCACGCGCGAGGCCCAGTCGGTGGCCGGGCTCAACCACCACGCGATCGTCGCCGTGTACGATTCCGGCGAGGACTTCGTGGGCGGCCAGTCGGTGCCGTACATCGTGATGGAGCTCGTCGAGGGCCGCACGATCCGCGACCTGCTGATGAACTCCGAGGCGCCGGGCCCCGAGCAGGCCCTGGTCATCGTCTCCGGGGTGCTGGAGGCGCTCGCCTACTCGCACCAGCACGGCATCGTGCACCGCGACATCAAGCCGGCCAACGTCATCATCACCGACAGCGGCGCGGTGAAGGTGATGGACTTCGGCATCGCCCGCGCCCTGCACGGCGCGTCCACGACGATGACCCAGACCGGCATGGTCATGGGCACCCCCCAGTACCTCTCCCCGGAGCAGGCGCTCGGCAAGGCCGTCGACCACCGCTCCGACCTGTACGCGACCGGCTGCCTGCTGTACGAACTGCTCGCGCTGCGGCCCCCGTTCACCGGCGAGACGCCGCTGTCGGTGGTCTACCAGCACGTCCAGGACATGCCGGTGCCGCCCTCCCGGGTCGCCGACGGGGGCTGCCCGCCGGAGCTGGACGGCCTGGTGATGCGCTCGCTCGCCAAGGACCCCGACGACCGGTTCCAGACCGCCGAGGAGATGCGCGGCCTGGTCCAGTACGGCCTGCAGATGCTGTACGAGGCGGGCGGCCACACCGGCACCTGGAACACCGGGCCGGTCGCCGCCCACGACGGACGGCACACCCCCGCGGGCGGCTTCGCGGGCACGGCCGTCATGCCCCACCCCGCGGACGCCTCCGGCACGGCGCAGATCCCGCGCACCGTCCTGCCCACCGGGTACGGCCGCGGCGACGACGGCGGCTTCGAGGGGCAGGGCAACAAGGGCAGCGGACGCGGCAAGCTGTGGATCCTGGCCGTCCTCGCGGTGGTCGCCATCGCGGCGGGCGTCGCCCTCGCGCTCAACAAGGGCGGCGGCGACAGCGGCGGCGGCACGGACCCGACGCCGACCCACTCGCCGTCCAAGAAGGACGACACGGCCTCCCGGACGCCGTCCGACGACACCACCGACCAGCCCACGGGCACGACCACCGACGACGACACGGACACGGGCACCGGTTCGAACTGGACGCCGTCGTACACGCCGTCGTACACCCCGTCGCAGGAGCAGACCTCCGGCCCGACGGACGAGCCGTCGGCCCCGCAGACCTCGCAGCCGCCGTCGGCCCCGCAGACCTCGCAGCCGCAGCCCTCGAACCCGGCGACGGACCCGGCGGACGGCGGCACGGACGAGGGCGCCACGGACGGCGACACGGGCGGGGACGGCACTTGAAGCGCACCGGCTCCGTCCGACCCGGTGCCGCAGTGACCTGACGCCGCGGCGGGAGGGCGCCCCCCGCGCGCGCGGGCGGCGGCCCCCCGCCCGTGTGCCTTCCGGGGGCCTCCGGGGCCCGCGCGCCTCACCGCACGAACGCGTCGCACACCGCCTCGTACTCGCGGGTCCACCACACGGCGAGGGCCGAGGCGGCCGGGAACTGGCAGTCGGCGCGGGTGTCGCCGCGCTCGTAGTGCCAGCGCAGCATCCAGAAGTCGTTCAGGCGTTCCCACCACACCCGGTGCACGGCCGCCGCCAGCTCCGCGGGCGCGGCCTTCGCCGCACGCCGGTAGGCGCGCGCGTACGCCCGCACCTTCGGCAGGTCCAGCATGCCCGCGGGCCGGACGAAGAAGATCGCGGCGGCCCGTACGGCCTCCTCCGCGCGGGGCTGCACGCCGAGCCGGTCCCAGTCCACGATGGCGGCCGGGGCGTCCCCCTTGTAGAGCAGGTTGAAGGGGTGGAAGTCGCCGTGCACCCAGCCCACCGAGCCGCCGCGCGGCGGGCGCCGGTGCGCGTGCTGTTCCAGGAGCGCGCGGCGCTCCAGCAGCCGGTGCCGGGCCAGTTCGTCGAAGGCGTCGGCGGGGCGGTGGCGGCGGGCGTGGGACAGCAGGTCCTCGATGAGCGCGAAGGTGTCACAGGGGTCGGCGCTCTCCACCGGGTGCGGGCTCGTGGCCGGACGCGTGCGCGCCTTGGGCGGCATCACCCGCTCCAGACAGGCGTGCACGGCCCCCAGGAGCGCTCCCAGGCGCGCGCTGGCCCCCCGGGTCAGCTGGCCGCCGTGGCGGTGCCTGCCGTCGATCCAGGGGTGCAGGGCGTAGGCGTGACCGCCGACCACGGCGACCGTGCGGCCCCCGCGGTGCGCGAGCGGCGGGGCGACCGGGACGCCGAGGTCGGCCAGGCGCTGGGTGGCCCGGTGCCGGCGTTCGATGGCGGCCGGGTCGGCGGTGTCCGGGTCGAAGTGGTGCTTGAGGAAGTAGCGGCCGCGCGTGGTGCGCAGCCGGTAGCCGCGGTTGAGCAGGCCCTGGTCGACGGGCTCGCAGGCGAGGGCCGTACCGGCGGCGTAGAGGCGAAGCAGAGCGCCCAGAGGGGGCGCGTGGGGCACGTGGGGTGGTACACAAGAGCGCGGCACGCGGCTGATGCTAGGGCACGGAAAAGGGGCTGTGAGCTGCGGCTTGTCACACCCGGTCACCGTTAGTCGCATTCGGTCACGGGGTGGTCCGGAGAGGACAGGCGGGGGGTCGGCCGGCAACGCGCGGGGCGGACCGGAACGGCCGAAAGTCATCGGCGGGTTCCCGGCCCCCCGCGGACTCCCCTCTTTTTCCGGTCGGCCGTCCGACTCTTCCCGTGCCCGGGGTGGCCGGGATAACGTGCCGTTGCTCCGGCCTCCTGCAAGGCTGTGACCAGCGACTCTCAAGGCTCTGTGGATTTACTTGGAAATCCAAGCAAAAACGCAGGTCAGGTGGGGTTTCACAGAAATGTGGAGTACTGGGTAACGTAAATCTCGCAGGGCGCTCGCCGGGGCACCTGTCACGCCTGTTCCCGGCCGAGTGGCACCCACCCCGTGCCCGGTGGTCGACAACAGGTGAGCCGCACTGGCCTACCGGCAACCCCGGGGGCCGGAACGACGGAGGAGCACACGTGACCGTGGACAGCAGTGCCACGCGCAAGCCGCGACGCAGCGCCGCAGGCAAGGCCGGCACCACCGGCAGCAAGGCCGGCAGCGCCGGCCCCCAGCGCACCGCCCGCGCCACCCGCGCCGGCGCGCAGGAGAGCACCGAGCCGCAGCTCGTGCAGCTCCTGACGCCCGGGGGCGAGCGGGTCGAGAACGCAGAGAACGCGGCGTACGAGCCCTACGTCGCCGCGATCACCCCCGAAGAGCTGCGCGGCCTGTACCGCGACATGGTGCTCACCCGCCGCTTCGACGCCGAGGCCACCGCCCTGCAGCGCCAGGGCGAGCTGGGCCTGTGGGCCTCGCTGCTCGGCCAGGAGGCCGCCCAGATCGGTTCCGGCCGGGCCACCCGCGAGGACGACTACGTCTTCCCGACCTACCGCGAGCACGGCGTCGCCTGGTGCCGCGGGGTCGACCCGACCAACCTGCTCGGCATGTTCCGCGGCGTGAACAACGGCGGCTGGGACCCCAACGGCAACAACTTCCACCTGTACACGATCGTCATCGGCTCGCAGGCGCTGCACGCCACCGGGTACGCCATGGGGATCGCCAAGGACGGCGCGGACGCGGCCGTCATCGCCTACTTCGGCGACGGCGCCTCCAGCCAGGGCGACGTGGCCGAGGCGTTCACCTTCTCCGCGGTCTACAACGCCCCGGTGGTCTTCTTCTGCCAGAACAACCAGTGGGCGATCTCCGAGCCCACCGAGAAGCAGAGCCGCGTGCCGCTCTACCAGCGCGCCCGGGGCTTCGGCTTCCCGGGCGTCCGGGTGGACGGCAACGACGTGCTGGCCTGCCTCGCGGTCACCAGGTGGGCGCTGGAGCGCGCCCGCAACGGCGAGGGCCCCACCCTGGTCGAGGCGTACACCTACCGCATGGGCGCCCACACCACCTCCGACGACCCCACCCGCTACCGTCACGACGACGAGCGCGCCGCCTGGGAGGCCAAGGACCCGATCCTGCGCCTGCGCCGGTACCTGGAGGCCTCGAACCACGCGGACGACGGGTTCTTCGCGGAACTCGAGAGCGAGTCCGAGGCGTTGGGCAAACGAGTGCGCGAGGTGGTCCGTGCCATGCCGGACCCGGACCACCTAGCCATCTTCGAGAACGTGTACGCGGACGGGCACGCGCTCGTCGACGAGGAGCGAGCCCAGTTCGCCGCCTACCAGGCGTCGTTCGCGGACGCAGAGGCAGAGGGGGTCTGATCATGGCAGCGCACACCGTGGCCGCACCGAGCGCCACCAGGACCATGGCGCTGGCGAAGGCGATCAACGAGTCGCTGCGCCGCGCCCTGGAGGCGGACCCCAAGGTCCTCGTCATGGGCGAGGACGTCGGCAAGCTCGGCGGTGTCTTCCGGGTCACCGACGGCCTGCAGAAGGACTTCGGCGACGAGCGGGTCATCGACACCCCGCTCGCCGAGTCCGGCATCGTCGGCACCGCCATCGGCCTGGCCCTGCGCGGCTACCGCCCGGTGGTGGAGATCCAGTTCGACGGCTTCGTCTTCCCGGCCTACGACCAGATCGTCACGCAGCTCGCGAAGATGCACGCCCGCTCCCTGGGCAAGGTCAAGCTGCCGGTCGTCGTCCGCATCCCCTACGGCGGCGGCATCGGCGCGGTCGAGCACCACTCGGAGTCCCCCGAGGCGCTGTTCGCGCACGTGGCCGGCCTGAAGGTCGTCTCGCCGTCCAACGCGTCCGACGCGTACTGGATGATGCAGCAGGCCATCCAGAGCGACGACCCGGTGATCTACTTCGAGCCCAAGCGCCGCTACTGGGACAAGGGCGAGGTCGCCACCGACGCGATCCCCGGCCCGCTGCACCGGGCACGGGTCGTGCGCGAGGGCACCGACCTGACCCTGGCCGCCTACGGGCCGATGGTGAAGCTGTGCCAGGAGGCCGCCGACGCGGCGGCCGAGGAGGGCAAGTCCCTGGAGGTCCTCGACCTGCGCTCGATCTCCCCGCTGGACTTCGACACCGTCCAGGCGTCCGTGGAGAGGACCCGCCGCCTGGTCGTGGTCCACGAGGCCCCGGTGTTCCTCGGCTCCGGCGCGGAGATCGCCGCCCGGATCACCGAGCGCTGCTTCTACCACCTGGAGGCCCCGGTGCTCCGGGTCGGCGGCTACCACGCCCCCTACCCGCCGGCGCGCCTGGAGGAGGAGTACCTGCCGGGTCTGGACCGGGTGCTCGACGCCGTCGACCGTGCCCTGGCGTACTGAGGAGAGGGTTCGTGACGACGATGACGGAAGCTTCCGTACGCGAGTTCAAGATGCCCGACGTGGGCGAGGGGCTCACCGAGGCCGAGATCCTCAAGTGGTACGTCCAGCCGGGTGACACGGTCAGCGACGGCCAGGTGGTGTGCGAGGTCGAGACCGCCAAGGCGGCCGTCGAACTGCCCATCCCCTACGACGGCGTGGTCCGCGCACTGCACTTCCCCGAGGGCACCACGGTGGACGTGGGCACGGCCATCATCGCGGTGGAGGTGGCCGGCGGCGCGCCCGCGCAGGCGCCCGCCGGACGGCCCGGGGAGCAGGCCGGGGCCGGACGGCCGCAGGCGGAGCCCGGGCAGCCGCAGCAGGAGTCCGGGCCGGCGGCCCGCCAGCCGGTCCTGGTCGGCTACGGCGTGGCCGCCTCCTCCACCAAGCGCCGCCCGCGCAAGGGTCCCGGGACCGCGGTCCCGGTCGCCGCCCAGGCGGCCGTGGCGGTCCAGGCCGAGCTGAACGGCCACGGCGCTCCCGCCGCCCCGGCCCGGCCCCGCCCGCTGGCCAAGCCGCCGGTGCGCAAGCTGGCCAAGGACCTCGGCGTCGACCTCGCCGCGATCACGCCCTCCCGCCCGGACGGCGTCATCACCCGCGAGGACGTCCACGCGGCGGCCGTCCCGGCGGCGCCCGAGCCCGCGGTGCGGACCGCGCCCGCCGCGGCGGCGCCCGCCCCGGTCACCGCCGTCCCGGCCGCCCCGGCCCCGGCGGTGGCGCACGACGGCGCGCGCGAGACCCGCGTCCCGGTCAAGGGCGTCCGCAAGGCGACGGCGGCGGCGATGGTCGGCTCGGCGTTCACGGCGCCGCACGTCACGGAGTTCGTGACGGTGGACGTGACGCGCACGATGAAGCTGGTGGAGGAGCTCAAGCAGGACCGGGAGTTCCAGGGCCTGCGCGTGAACCCCCTCCTGCTGATCGCCAAGGCCCTGCTGGTGGCCGTCAAGCGCCACCCGGAGATCAACGCGTCCTGGGACGAGGCCGCCCAGGAGATCGTGCTCAAGCACTACGTCAACCTGGGCATCGCGGCGGCGACCCCCCGCGGCCTGATCGTCCCGAACATCAAGGACGCCCACGCCAAGACGCTGCCGCAGCTGGCGGAGGCGCTCGGCGAGCTGGTCTCCACCGCCCGCGAGGGCAGGACGTCCCCGGCCGCGATGCAGGGCGGCACGGTGACCATCACCAACGTGGGCGTCTTCGGCGTCGACACCGGCACGCCGATCCTGAACCCCGGCGAGTCGGCGATCCTCGCGGTCGGCGCGATCAAACTCCAGCCGTGGGTCCACAAGGGCAGGGTCAAGCCGCGCCAGGTCACCACCCTGGCCCTCAGCTTCGACCACCGCCTGGTCGACGGCGAACTGGGCTCCAAGGTCCTGGCGGACGTGGCGGCCGTCCTGGAACAGCCGAAGCGGCTGATCAGCTGGGCGTGACGTCCCCGCCCGGCGCGGGCCCCGGACCACGAAGGGGGCGGTCGCACACCGCGGTGTGCGACCGCCCCCTTCCGCCGGCGCGCGGGTGTCAGCCGAGCTTGGTGAAGCCGTAGCCGAGGAGCTTCTTGGCGTCCGACTCGCGCTGGGGGATGGAGCTGGAGGCGAGGACGGTGCCGATGACGGTCCTGCCGCCCCGGGTCGCCGCGAAGACCAGGCAGTACTTGGCCTCGGGGCCGGAGCCGGTCTTGACGCCGATGGTGCCGCTGTAGCTGCTGAGGAGCCCGTTGGTGTTGACCCACGCGTTCATCGTGCGGGTGCTGCCCGTCTTGGTGATCGTCTTCGCCGTGTACTGCTTGGTCTTGACGATCGTGCGGAACGTGGAGTTCTTCATCGCGCTGCTGGCGATCTTCGTCAGGTCGCGCGGCGTGGAGTAGTTGGAGCCGTTGCCGATGCCGTCGAACGAGTCGAAGTGCGTGTGCGTCAGGCCCAGGCCCTTCGCGGCCGTGTTCATCTTGCCGATGAAGCTCGACACGCGCGCGGCCCGGGTGGAGCCGCTGCCGTACTTGTCGGCGAGCGCGTAGGCCGCGTCGCAGCCGGAGGGCAGCATCAGGCCGTACAGCAGCTGCCGGACGGTGACCTTGTCACCGACGATCAGGTGCGCCTGCGAGGCGTTGTTCTTGACGACGTAGTCGCTGTACGCCTTCTGGATCGTCACCTTGGCGTCGAGGTTGAGGTTCGACTGGGAGAGCACGACCTTGGCGGTCATGATCTTGGTGGTGGAGCCGGTGGACCGCGTGGTGTCCGCTGCCTTGGTGTACAGCGTCCTGGCGTTCGCGTTGTCCATCACGAAGCCGCCCTTGGCCACGATCGAGGGCGCGGTGACGGCCTGCGCGGGTGCCGCGGTGAGGGCCCCGGTGGTGAGCAGCGCGCCGGAGGTGGCGACGACGGCGGCGGCTCGGCGGATGCGGGTGCCCATGATGCCGGTAATCAAAGTGAAGTACCCCGATTGTCTGTAATGCCCCTGGTGTGCGGCCAGTTGAGGCGGCGCCAGAGTGGGGCCGCACGTATGGGACACGTAAGTAGCACAAAAGGTTGTGCGGCCGCTCCGGGGAATTCCTTTCCGGCCAAACGCCGGCCGCGGACCACCGTCCGGCCGCCCGCCGACCGCCCGCCGCCCACCTCGGTCCGCATGCCGCGGCCCGCGGCCCGTCCGTCCCTCGGACCGCGGCCCGTCCGTCCCGCGGTCCGCATCCTGGACGGCCCCGCCCCATGGGTACGTGTTGTATCTATGCTGTGGACATGCAAACGGTCCTCAAGCAGCCACCCGCCGCCGACCGCGTCTACGACCACGTCAAGCAGGGCGTCCTCGACCGCCGCTACGAGGGCGGGACCCTCCTGACCGAAGGGGAGCTGGCCGAGGCCGTGGGGGTCTCGCGCACCCCCGTCCGCGAGGCGCTGCTGCGCCTGCAGGCGGAGGGGCTGCTCCGGCTCTACCCGAAGAAGGGCGCCCTGGTCCTGCCGGTCTCCGCGCAGGAGATCGCCGACGTGGTCGAGACCCGGCTGCTGGTGGAGACGCACGCGGCCCGCAAGGCCGTGCCCGCCCCGCCGGGCCTGCTGGAGCGGCTGACCGAGCTGCTGGAGCGGCAGAAGGCGCAGGCCGCGGCCGGCGACCTGGCCGGCGCCGCGGTGACCGACCGCTGCTTCCACGCCGAGATCGTCCGCAGCGGCGGCAACGAGATCCTCTCCCGCCTCTACGACCAGCTGCGCGACCGCCAGCTCAGGATGGGCGTCGCCGTCATGCACTCCCACCCCGGCCGGATCGCCAAGACGCTCGCCGAGCACGGGGACATCCTGGCCGCGCTGCGCGCCGGGGACGCGGAGGCCGCCGTGGAGGCCGTGCGCCGGCACGTCAGCTGGGTCTCACACCTGGCGCGGGGGGAGGCCCGGTGAGCAACGCCACCCTGCCGGGCGATCCCCCCGGCGGCCGCCGCGCCGTGACCGTGTGGTCCGTCGGCGTCGCGGTCTACTTCGTCGCCGTCATCTTCCGCACCTCCCTGGGCGTCGCCGGGCTGGACGCGGCCGACCGCTTCCACGTCAACGCCTCCGCCCTGTCCACGTTCTCCATCCTCCAGCTGCTGGTCTACGCCGGCATGCAGATACCCGTCGGCCTGCTGGTCGACCGGCTCGGCACCAAGCGGGTGCTGAGCATCGGCGCCGTGCTGTTCACGGCCGGGCAGCTGGGCTTCGCCTTCTCCCCGTCGTACGGCACGGCGCTCGCCTCCCGGGCGCTGCTCGGCTGCGGGGACGCGATGACCTTCATCAGCGTGCTGCGGCTGGGCACCCGCTGGTTCCCGGCCCGGCGCGGACCGCTGGTCGCGCAGCTCGCGGGCCTGACCGGCATGGCCGGCAACCTCGTCTCCACCCTCGTCCTCGCCCGGCTGCTGCACGGTGTCGGCTGGACCCCGGCGTTCGCGGGCAGCGCCCTGGCCGGCGCGGTCGTCCTCGTCCTCACGCTGCTGTTCCTGAAGGACCACCCCGAGGGGCACGAGCCCGAGCCGTTCCCGCACCGGGGCGCCGCCTACGTCCGCCGGCAGATCGCCGCCTCCTGGCGGGAGCCCGGCACCCGGCTGGGCCTGTGGGTGCACTTCACCACCCAGTTCCCGGCGATGGTGTTCCTGCTGCTGTGGGGCCTGCCGTTCCTGGTCGAGGCGCAGGGACTCAGCCGGGCCGCGGCCGGCGACCTGCTCACCCTGGTCGTCCTGTCCAACATGGCGGTCGGTCTGGTCTACGGCCAGATCGTCGCCCGGCTCCACGCGGCCCGGCTGCCGCTGGCCCTCGGCACGGTGGCGGCGACGGCGCTCGTGTGGGCGGCCACGCTCGCCTGGCCCGGCGCGCACGCCCCCGGGTGGCTGCTGGTGGTCCTCTGCGCGGTCCTCGGCGCCTGCGGCCCGGCCTCGATGCTCGGCTTCGACTTCGCCCGCCCGGCCAACCCGCCCGAGCGCCAGGGCACCGCCTCCGGCATCACCAACATGGGCGGCTTCACCGCCTCCATGACGACGCTGCTGGCGGTCGGGGTCCTGCTGGACGCCACCGGCGACGACTACACGGTGGCCTTCTCCGCCGTGTTCGTCCTACAGGCCCTCGGCATCAGCCAGATCCTGCGGCTGCGGGCACGGGCGGCCCGCCGGGAGCGCGAGCGGCTGGTGGCCAGCCGGGTGGAGACGGTGCACGTCCCGGCGTGAGCCGCACGCGCCGGCCGCCCGTGGCGGGCCGGAGGACCGGACGTCCGGCGCGGGATCCCGGCGCCGGCGGGGTGCCGCTACGGCGTCACCGCGAAGTTGCGCAGGATCGCCGCCGCCAGGTCCTGGTCCCCCTCCGCCTTCACCCGGTCCGCCACCGCCTCCGGGCCGACCCGGCCGCAGGCCAGGCGGACGTACGTCTCCCAGTCGAGGGTGAGGGTGGCGGCGGGGCCGAGCGCGGGGACGGTCTCCAGGGTGCCGCGCCCCTGGATGTCGATGCGGATCGTGCGCAGGAACTCGACCGGGCCGTGCACGTCGAACACGACCGCCGAGCTGCGCGGCGCGTTCGCGTCCTTGGCGACGACCTTGGGCAGGGCCTCCAGCAGCAGGTCCCGGGCGACGTACGCGCCGGCCGAGTCCAAATTGCCGGGGAGGCCCAGGGCGGTGCGCAGGTCCTGCTCGTGCACCCACACGTCGAACGCCCGCATGCGCATGGCCCGTTCGAGGGTGATCTCGGTGCTCACCGGGCCGCGCACCTTGGTGCCGGGGTCGCGGGACTCGTTGCGCAGCTGGCGGTTGCGGCGGATGATCGTGTACTCCAGCTCGGCCGTCATCTCCGGCGCCGTGTGGTGGCGGCGCACGTCGACCTGCATCTCCATGTAGCGCTGGTGCTCGTTGGTGACGTGGAAGAGGTCGCGCGGCAGGGCGTGGATGGGCCGCGGGTCGCCGAGCATCTCGCAGTCCATGCCGATCACGTGCGACACCACGTCCCGCACCGACCAGCCGGGGCATGGGGTCCGCCGGTTCCACTCGGCCTCGGCGAGGGGCTGCACCAACTCGGATATCGCGTCCACAGAGTGGGTCCAGGCGTCGGCGTAGGGCTGGAGGGTGGGATGCAGACTCACGGAACGGGACCCCTCGGCGGTCGGTACACGGGCGGTTGCGGCGGTGTTGCCAGCGGGCGGCGGCTGCACTCGGCGGGCGTCTTGAAACGCTAAGTTACGCTGCTGTGGGACACCCCGGCAGTGCTTTCGTGTGACGATCGTAGGCCTGTGTGGACGACTCGAATGCCAGGACGGTGGTAGTGTGCGCGCCTCGCTGATCCAGATCGCCGTAGACGAGGGCGAATCGGTAGCCGCCCGGCGGCAGCGCGTGGCCGCGCTGGTCCGCGAGCAGGCCGGTGCCGACCTCGTCGTGCTCCCCGAACTGTGGACCACCGGTGCCTTCGCCTACCGGGAGTTCGGTCCGCACGCCGAGCCGCTCGAAGGCCCCACCCACGAGGCGATGGCCCGGGCCGCGAGCGACGCGGGCGTGTGGCTGCACGCCGGCTCCGTCCCGGAGCGCGACCCGGACGGCTCCCTCTACAACACCTCCCTCGTCTTCTCCCCCGCCGGTGAGCTGGTCGCGGCCTACCGCAAGATCCACCGCTTCGGCTTCGACCAGGGCGAGGCGGTGCTGATGGGCGCCGGGCGGGACCCGGTGACGGTCCGGCTGCCCGCGACCACCCTGGGCGTGGCCACCTGTTACGACCTGCGTTTCCCCGAGCTCTTCCGCTCCCTCGTCGACGCCGGCGCCGAGACGCTGGTGATCCCGGCGGGCTGGCCCGAGCGGCGGCGCGCGCACTGGACGCTGCTGGCCCGGGCGCGGGCGGTGGAGAACCAGGCGTTCGTGCTCGCCTGCGGAACGGCCGGGACGCACGCGGGAGTCCCACAGGCGGGTCACTCGATCGTGGTGGATCCGTGGGGCGAGGTGCTCGCGCGGGCGGGCGCCGGCGAGGAGGTCCTCACCGTCGACCTGGACCCGACGAGGGTGGCGGCCACCCGCGAGCAGTTCCCGGCCCTGAAGGACCGGGTGCTGGGCCTGGCGCCGCCCCGCCGCTGACCCCCGGCCGGTCCCCCGCCGCTAGTCCTCCTCCCGTTCCTTCTCGGCCAGGTGGATCACGCACACCGCCACCGCGATCAGCAGGGCCGGGTCCGCGTCCTCCCGCACGACGTCGACGCCGTACGTCTCCCGGACGTGCAGCCACCGCCGGGAGATCACCGCGAGCAGTTCGCCGTCGTACTCGACGGCGAACTCGCGGTCCAGGACCTTGCCGCTGACGTCCAGCTCGGTGCCGTCGGCGAGCCGCACCCGGTAGTGGTTGCGCAGCAGGGACAGCCGCTTGCGCCTGATGGTGGCCAGGTCCTCGCCGTCCCGCCCGATCACCATGGTGTCGCGCAGGGCGAGCATCTTCTGGTGGATGTCGATCAGGACCCGCCCCTGGGCGTCCTTCAGCTCGAAGGTGTCCCGCACCCGCATGGCCTTGCCGTCGACGAGGAACACCTTCCGGCCGTGCTCGTCCTCGATCCAGTAGTCGTCACCGATGCCGAGGAGCCGGTCGCGTACGAGGAATCTCATGCCGTTACGGCTTCCCCGGCCGGGGGTGATCGTCACAGCACGGGACGGACGGCTGCCCCGCCGCCCCCGGCGCACCGGCGCGGGACCCGGCGCACGGGCGGATGGCAAGCTTGACGCATGAACGATGCCGTCTCGACGTCCGCCCCCGCGCCCGTGCGCCGCCGTGCCCGTGTCCGCGCCCCCGAGCTGACCGGCAAGGGCGGCTGGCTGAACACCGGGGGCAAGCAGTACGCGCTGGCCGACCTGCGCGGACGCATCGTCGTCCTGGACTTCTGGACGTTCTGCTGCGTGAACTGCCTGCACGTCCTGGACGAGCTGCGGGAGCTGGAGGAGAGGCACCGGGACACCGTGGTGGTGGTCGGGGTCCACTCGCCGAAGTTCGTGCACGAGGCGGACCACCGGGCGGTCGTGGACGCCGTGGAGCGCTACGGCGTGGAGCACCCGGTGCTGGACGATCCGGAGCTGACGACCTGGAAGCAGTACGCGGTGCGGGCCTGGCCGACGCTCGTCGTGATCGACCCCGAGGGGTACGTCGTCGCCCAGCACGCGGGCGAGGGGCACGTGCACGCCATCGAGCGGCTGGTGGCGGAGCTGGAGGCCGAGCACGGGGCCAGGGGCACCCTGCGCCGCGGCGACGGACCGTACGTGCCGCCGGAGCCGGAGCCGACGGTGCTGCGCTTCCCGGGCAAGGCGCTGCTGCTGCCGGGCGGGACGTTCCTGGTCAGCGACACCACCCGGCACCAGCTGGTGGAGCTGGCCGAGGACGCGGAGACGGTGGTGCGCCGCATCGGCACCGGTGCGCGCGGGTTCGCCGACGGCGGCCCCGGGGAGGCGTCCTTCAACGAGCCGCAGGGCCTCGCCCTGCTCGGCGACGGCACGTCCGTGGTCGTCGCCGACACCGTCAACCACGCCCTGCGCCGCCTGGACCTCGCCTCCGGGCGGGTGACCACCCTGGCCGGCACCGGCAGGCAGTGGTGGCAGGGGTCCCCGACCGCCGGACCGGCCCGCGAGGTGGACCTGTCCTCGCCCTGGGACGTGGCGGTCTTCGGCGGCAGGGTGTGGATCGCCATGGCGGGCGTCCACCAGCTGTGGACGTACGACCCGGACGCGCGGACCGTCGCCGTGGCGGCGGGCACCACCAACGAGGGACTGGTGGACGGGCCCGGCGCCGAGGCCTGGTTCGCACAGCCCTCCGGGCTCGCGGCCACCGCCGACCGGCTCTGGCTCGCCGACTCCGAGACCTCGGCCCTGCGCTGGGTGGACCCGGACGGACACGTCCACACCGCCGTCGGCACCGGCCTGTTCGACTTCGGCCACCGGGACGGGGCCGCCGGGCAGGCGCTGTTCCAGCACCCGCTGGGCGTCACCGCCCTCCCGGACGGCTCGGTCGCCGTCGCCGACACCTACAACCACGCACTGCGCCGCTACGACCCCTCGACCGGCGAGGTGACGACGCTCGCCACCGATCTGCGGGAGCCCAGCGACGCCGTGCTGGCGGGCGACGACATCGTGGTCGTGGAGTCGGCGCGGCACCGCCTGACCCGGCTGCGACTGCCCGAGGAGTCGGTCCGCGTGGAGGCGGTCGCCCACCGCACGCGGCGGGCGGCGACGGAGGTCGCCCCCGGCAGGCTGCGGCTCGACGTGGTCTTCCAGGCCCCGGCGGGCCAGAAGCTCGACACCAGGTACGGGCCCTCGACCCGCCTGCTGGTCTCCGCCACCCCGCCCGGGCTGCTGCTGGGGGGCGCGGGCGCGGGTACGGACCTGTCCCGCGAACTGGAACTGGACCCGGCGGTCGGCGAGGGCGTCCTGCACGTCTCCGCGATGGCCGCGAGCTGCGACGACGACCCGGCCAACGAGTACCCGGCCTGCCACGTCCACCAGCAGGACTGGGGCGTCCCCGTCCGCCTCGCCGAGGGCGCGACGGACCGCCTGCCCCTGGTCCTGGCCGGACTGGACGCCGAGGCGGACAGCGGGACGACCACCGACGCGGATCCGCCGGGCCGGGGCTGAGCCCGCCGGTCCGGGGCCGAGCCGCCGGGTCCGGACGGGGGCTCGTGGGCCGGTGCCGGGGCGTGCCGGGCCCGGGCGGGGGCGTGCCGGCCCGGGCGTGAGCCGACGGGGCCGGCCTCGGGCCTGCCGGGCCGGGGCCGCGTGGTTCGAATCGAAGCCGTCGGCCCGGGCCGGTTCCTGCCGGGCCTGCAGCCGGAAGCCGTCGGCCGGGAGGGGGCTCGCCGGGCCGGGGTCGACCGCTGCGGGCGCGGGCGCGGGCCCGGGCCCGCCGGGGAACGGGCGGGGCCCGGTGTGCCGTGCCGGTGAGCGGTCCCGGGGCGGGGGCCCCGCGGGGCCCCTTCGTGCGTCGCGTGCGGGGTGGTGCGGCGCCGTGGCGTGCCGCCGCCGGCCGCGCCCGCCTGACGTCCGGGGTGCGGCGGGGGCGGTTCGTGCGGTGCCGGTGTCCTGGGCGGCCAGGACGTCACGGCCGCCGGGAAGGAGCAGGCCCCGGGTGACGGCCCGGGCGCGGTCGCCCGCCCTTTCGCGCGTGTTGCTCTCGGTGCGGAGGAGCAGTGCGTCGTGGGCCGCGGCCGTCAGACGCCGTAGCCGTCGCTGTAACCGCCGTGGTGGTGGCGCGGCTCCTCCTCGACGACCGGCGTCGCCGTCGGGACCACGACCCGCCGGCGGCGCGCGATGCCGCTGAACGTCGCGATGCCGATCAGGCCGACGGCCATCAGGATGACGCCGACGAGATCGAGGTTGACGCCCTGCATGTGCCAATCGGTCGCGAACGTGAGGATGGCTCCCACGGCGATGAGGATGATGCACCCGCCGAGGCCCATAATCGTCGCCTCCCCTTTCGGATCCGGAATTTCCGGTGTCCTCCGGGTACCCGGCGCCGCCCCGGGCATGCCAGGGACGGCTCTTGACGGGCGGTCAGGAGCGCCGGCTCAGTCCTCCAGGAACGCCGTCAGCGCGTTGGCCAGCAGGAACGGGTCGTCGGCGCCGCACAGTTCGCGCGCGCTGTGCATCGACAGGATCGCCACGCCGATGTCGACGGTGCTGATGCCGTGCCGGGCCGCGGTGATCGGGCCGATGGTGGTGCCGCAGGGCATCGAGTTGTTGGAGACGAACGACTGGAAGGGCACGCCGGCCCGCTCGCAGGCGGCGGCGAACACCGCGCGGCCCGAACCGTCCGTGGCGTAGCGGTTGTTGACGTTGACCTTGATGATCGGGCCGCCGTTGACCCGGGGGTGGTGCGTCGGGTCGTGCCGCTCCGCGTAGTTGGGGTGCACGGCGTGCCCCGTGTCCGAGGACAGGCAGACGGTGCCGGCGAAGGAACGGGCCCGGTCCTCGTAGGATCCGCCGCGCGCGAACACCGAGCGCTCCAGCACCGTGCCGAGCAGCGGGCCGTCCGCGCCGGTGTCCGACTGCGAGCCGTTCTCCTCGTGGTCGAAGGCGGCCAGCACGGGGATGCGGGTGAGCCGGGCGCCGCAGGTGGCGGCGGCGACCAGGGCGGCGGTGCCCGCGTGCACCGAGAGCAGGTTGTCCATCCGGGGGCCGGCCACCAGCTCCCGGTGCCGGCCGAGGTAGGCGGGCGCCTCCACCGGGTGCACCATGAGGTCCCAGCCGGCCACCGAGCCCGGCGCCAGGCGGGCCTCCTCCTCCAGGAAGGCGATCAGGTCGCCGTCGCGCAGGTCGTCGCCGAGGCCCCACACCGGCTGCAGGTGGCGCTGCTTGTCCAGCTTCAGCCCGTCGGCGGTCACGTTGCGGTCCAGGTGGATGGCGAGCTGGGGCACCCGCAGCAGCGGCCGGGCCACGTCGACCAGCACCGTGCTGCCGTCGCGCAGGGTCAGCCGGCCCGCCAGGCCCAGGTCCCGGTCGAGCCAGGAGTTCAGCAGGGGGCCGCCGTAGACCTCCACCGCGACCTGCCGCCAGCCGTGCGCGCCGCTGTCCGGCCGCGGCTTGACCCGCAGGTTCGGCGAGTCGGTGTGCGCGCCGACGATCCGGTAGGGCGTGTGCGGGGCCGCGTCCTCGGGGACGTACCAGGCGACGACCGCCCCGCCCCGCAGGACGTACCTGCCACCGCTCGACCCATCCCAGGCGTCCGTCTCCGCGACCTGCCGGAAGCCCGCCTTCTCCAGCCGCTCGGCGGTGTTCGCCACGGCGTGGTACGGCGTCGGGCTCGCCGTCAGGAAGGACATCAGGTCGTCGGTGTGGCCGCGGTCGAAGCGGACTGGTGCGCTCATGGCTTTACCTTAACGACGTGCGCGGGCCCGTCCCCGGTGGAGGGGAACGGGCCCGCGCGGTCATCCGGTGGTCGTGCGGTCCGCCGGCCGCGGGGCCGGCCCGGAGCGGGTCCGGGAGCCGGTCAGAACGCGGCCTCGTCCAGCTCCATCAGGTCCAGCGCGACGTTCTCCGCGACCTTGCGGGCCAGGGTCACGCCCGGCAGGACGTTGGCCGCGAAGAACTTCGCCGCCGCGATCTTGCCGGTGTAGAACGCCTTGTCCTTCGCCGAGGCCGTCTGGAGCTTCTCGGCGGCGATGGCGGCGCCCTTCAGCAGCAGGTAGCCGACGACCACGTCCCCGGAGGCCAGCAGCAGGCGGGTGGTGTTCAGGCCCACCTTGTAGATGTTCTTCACGTCCTGCTCGGTGGCCGCGAGGTCGGTCAGCATCAGGCCGACGACCGCCTCCAGCTCCACGGCGGCCTTGGCCAGCTGCTCGCGGGCGCCCGCCAGCTCCTCGCCGCCGGTGCCGAGGGCCAGGAACTTCTTGATGTCCTCGGCGAGGGAGTTCAGCGCGGCGCCCTGGTTGCGGACGATCTTCCGGAAGAAGAAGTCCTGGCCCTGGATGGCCGTGGTGCCCTCGTACAGGGTGTCGATCTTGGAGTCGCGGATGTACTGCTCGATCGGGTACTCCTGCAGGAAGCCGGAGCCGCCGAAGGTCTGCAGCGACTGGGCGAGCTGCTCGTAGGCCTTCTCGGAGCCGTAGCCCTTGACGATCGGCAGAAGCAGGTCGTTCAGGGCGTGCTCGGCGGAGGCGTCCTCGCCGTTGGCCTCCTTGACCTGGATCTCGTCCTGGACCGAGGCGGTGTACATCACCAGGGCGCGCATGCCCTCCGCGTACGCCTTCTGCGTCATCAGCGAGCGGCGCACGTCGGGGTGGTGGGTGATGGTGACCTTGGGCGCGGTCTTGTCCATGAAGTCGGCCAGGTCCGGGCCCTGGACGCGCTCCTTGGCGTACTCCAGCGCGTTGAGGTAGCCGGTGGAGAGCGTGGAGATCGCCTTCGTGCCGACCATCATGCGGGCGAACTCGATGATGCGGAACATCTGGCGGATGCCGTCGTGCTTGTCGCCGATCAGCCAGCCCTTGGCGGGGTGCTTGTCGCCGAACGTCATCTCGCAGGTGTTGGAGGCCTTCAGGCCCATCTTGTGCTCGACGTTCGTGGCGTAGACGCCGTTGCGCTCGCCCAGCTCGCCGGTCTCGAAGTCGAAGAGGTACTTCGGGACGAGGAAGAGCGACAGGCCCTTGGTGCCGGGGCCGGCGCCCTCGGGACGCGCGAGCACGTAGTGGAGGATGTTCTCCGACATGTCGTGCTCGCCCGAGGTGATGAAGCGCTTGACGCCCTCGATGTGCCAGGAGCCGTCCTCCTGCTGCACGGCCCTGGTGCGGCCGGCGCCGACGTCCGAGCCGGCGTCCGGCTCGGTGAGGACCATCGTGGAGCCCCACTGCCTGTCCACGGCGATCCTGGCGACGTGCTTCTGGACCTCGTTGCCCTCCTCGAAGAGGATGCCGGCGAACGCGGGGCCGGAGGAGTACATCCACACGGCCGGGTTGGCGCCCAGGATCAGCTCCGCGTAGGCCCAGATGAGGGAGCGGGGCGAGGTGGTGCCGCCGATCTCCTCGGGCAGGCCGAGGCGCCAGTACTCGGAGTCCATGAACGCCTGGTAGCTCTTCTTGAAGGACGCGGGGACCGGCGCGGTGTTGGTCTCCGGGTCGAAGACCGGCGGGTTGCGGTCGGCGTCGGCGAAGGACGCGGCCAGCTCGTTCTCCGAGAGGCGGGTCAGCTCCTCCAGGACGCTCCTGGCGGTCTCGGTGTCCATCTCCTCGAAGGGCCCGGTGCCGTACACCTTGTCGCGCCCCAGTACTTCGAAGAGGTTGAACTCGATGTCGCGGAGATTGGACTTGTAGTGCCCCATGGCGACGGCTCCGTAAAGGACTCGGCGAGGCACTGGCTCCTCGCATCTGGTTCAGGTACCAACAAGTAGGTACGATGATGCTACCCGTCGGTAATAAGATGCAACCCGGTTCCGGCCATCTGTGACTCGTTACTCTTTGGGGCATGTACGGATACGGCCAGCCCATGGACGGCGGCGCCGCGCAGCAGCAGTACGCCCCGCCGCAGCAGCAGATGCCGGGCGGTGCCGGCGGGTACGGCCAGCAGCCGCCGCTCTACCCGGAGCCGTCCCCGCCCTCGCTCGCGGACGCGGTGCGCGCCTTCACCACCGGGCAGATGTCCGCCGAGGACTTCCAGCAGGTCTTCGCCACGTCCAAGGTGTACTGCCCGCGCGGCGACACCCCCGGCTTCCTCGCCCTGCACAACACCCAGCAGCCGGTGATCCCCATGTTCACCTCGCTCAAGGAGTTGCGCCGGTACGCGGGCAAGGAGTCGAAGTACTTCGTCATCACCGGCGCCGAGGTGATCGACCTGCTGCCGACGGGCTACGGCTTCGTCCTGGACATGGAGGGCGAGCACCGGATGGTGTTCGACGCCAAGGCGGTGGAGCAGATGGTCGACTTCGCGATGCGGCGGATGTACGGCTGAGGCGCCGCGGCCGTGCGGACGGCGTCCGCGCCGCCGGGGTGCACCCGGGCCCGGAGGGAATGCCCTCCGGGCCCGTCGCGTTGTGAGTGGCAGAAAGTTCAACGCTCAACTAAAGTGGGACGCACGCCGCCCAAGGAGGTACCGACATGCCCGCTGTGACCGTCGAGAACCCGCTGACGCTGCCCCGCGTGGCCGCTGCCGCCGACGCGGTGGCCCGTCCCGTGCTCGCCGTCACGACCGCGCCGAGCGGTTTCGAGGGCGAGGGCTTCCCGGTGCGCCGGGCGTTCGCCGGGATCAACTACCACCACCTGGACCCGTTCATCATGATGGACCAGATGGGCGAGGTGGAGTATCAGCCTGGGGAGCCGAAGGGGACCCCCTGGCACCCGCACCGCGGCTTCGAGACCGTCACCTACATCATCGACGGGATCTTCGACCACCAGGACTCCAACGGCGGTGGCGGCACCATCACCAACGGCGACACCCAGTGGATGACCGCGGGCTCGGGCCTGCTGCACATCGAGGCGCCGCCGGAGCACCTGGTCATGTCCGGTGGTCTCTTCCACGGGCTCCAGCTGTGGGTCAACCTCCCCGCCAGGGACAAGATGATGGCCCCCCGCTACCAGGACATCCGCGGCGGCAGCGTCCAGCTCCTCACCTCCCCCGACGGCGGCGCGCTGCTGCGCGTCATCGCCGGTGAGCTGGACGGGCACGCCGGGCCCGGCATCACGCACACGCCGATCACGATGATCCACGCGACCCTCGCCCCGGGCGCCGAGGTCACCCTGCCCTGGCGCGAGGACTTCAACGGCCTGGCCTACGTCCTCGCCGGCCGCGGCAGCGCCGGCACGGAGCGCCGGCCGGTCCACGGCGGCCAGACCGCCGTGTTCGGCGCCGGTTCCTCGCTGACCGTCCGCGCCGACGAGCGACAGGACTCCCACACGCCCGACCTGGAGGTCGTCCTCCTCGGCGGGCAGCCGATCCGCGAGCCGATGGCCCACTACGGCCCGTTCGTCATGAACACCCGGGAAGAGCTCCAGCAGGCCTTCGAGGACTTCCAGAAGGGCCGACTGGGCAGCGTCCCGGCCGTCCACGGCATGACGGGGAGCGGCCCGCAGGCCTGACGCCCCCTCCCCGGCGCCGGGCACCGCTCCGTTCGGCGCCCGCGCCGGGCACCGCCACCGATCCCACGGGCGGCCGCCGGCGCCGCTCCTGCGCCGGGCACCGCCACGACCGGCACCGCCACGACCGACACGGCAACCGCCGCCGGCGCCCGCGCCGGCGTGCGGCAGCCGCCGTCACCCGGCCGGCCCGGCCGCGCAGGACAGCCGGGCCCGGACATGATCGGCTGGACGGGTGCACGTGCTGCCCGAACCCGTCCGCCGGCTCGCCGCCTGGTGCGCCGTGCTGCTGCTCGTGGCCGGGGTCGGGTGGATCGGCGCGCGGCTGTGCGCGGAGTTGCGCACGGCCGTCGTCCCGGTGCTGCTCGCGCTGCTCGGGACGGCCCTGCTCGGGCCGCTGCACCGGCGGCTCGTGGCGAGGGGGGTACAGCGGTCGCTGGCGGCCGGGCTGACCTGTGTGGCCGTCGTCGCCGTCGTCGGCGGTGCCGTGTACATCGTCGTCGCCGCGCTCGTCGACACCGGTGACCACATCCTCGCCGCGCTCCGGGAGGGCGCCAGGGCCGTCGCGCGGCACTTCGGGGCCGCCGGGACCGGACTGGACGACCTGGCCGCCAACGCCCGCGAGCTGCTCGGCAAGTTCGGCGGGACCGCCGCCTCCAACGTCATCAGCGGCGTCAGCGTGGTCGGCGAGAGCCTCGCCATGGCGGTGCTGGCGCTGCTGCTCGTCTTCTTCTTCCTGCGCGATTCCCCCCGGGCCGTCAAGGGCATCAGGTCCCTCGCCCCCGGCGGCACCGCCGACACCCTGGAGGCCATCGCCCGGCGCGCCTTCGAGGCGGTGGAGGGCTTCATGCGCGGCACGACCCTCATCGCCCTCATCGACGCCCTCTGCATCACCGTCGGCCTGCTGGTCCTGCGGGTGCCCGGCGCGATCGGCCTCGGCGCGCTCGTCTTCGTCGGCGCCTACATCCCCTACCTCGGCGCCTTCATCTCCGGTGCGGTGGCCGTGCTGGTCGCGCTCGCCGACCGCGGCCTCGTCATCGCCCTGTGGGCGCTCGGTGTGGTCCTCGCCGTCCAGGTGCTGGAGGGACACGTGCTGCAGCCGATGATCCAGAGCCGGACCGTGCAGATGCATCCGGCGGCCGTGCTGCTGGCGATCACCGCCGGCGCTTCCGTCGCGGGCATCCTCGGCATGCTGCTCGCGGTGCCGCTGACCGCGGCCGGCTTCGGCGTGCTGCACGAACTGCGCACGCGCTACGAGTCCGGGCCGGCCCCGGACACCGTCCCCGGCCCGGACTCGTAGAGCTCGAACCAGATGCCCTTGCCCTCGCCGCGCGGCTCCACCCCCCACTCGTTCGCCAGCATCTCGATCAGCACCAGGCCGCGTCCGGAGGAGGCCAGCTCGCCGGGCCGACGCTTGTGCGGCAGGTCGTCGCCCGCATCCTTGACCTCCACCCGCAGCCGGCGCCCGCCCGTCCCGCCGATGACCTCGGCGAGCAGCAGCGCGTCGGCCAGCGCCTGCAGGCCGCCGTCGCCGGACGCCCCGCGGGGGTCGAAGTCCTCCAGGATCGCGCGGATGCGCCGCCAGCCGCTGTCCAGGTCCTGGCCGCCGGTCTCGATCAGGCCGTCGGTGCAGATCATCATGGTCTCGCCGGGCTCCAGCGCGAACCGGGTCGTCGGGTAGTCGGCGTCCGGGTCCACGCCCAGCGGCAGCCCGCCCGCGGTCGGCCGCATGATCACCGTGCCGTCCGCCAGGCGGATCGCCGGGTCGGGGTGGCCCGCGCGGGCGACCTCCAGCACGCCCGTCACCGGATCGGCCTCCACGTACAGGCAGGTCGCGAAGCGCAGGTCGGTCAGGTGCTCGTCATGGGTGATGCCGTGCAGGAAGCGGGAGGCGCGGGTCAGGACCGCGTCCGGGCGGTGGCCCTCGGAGGCGTACGCGCGCAGGGCGATCCGCAACTGGCCCATCAGGCCGGCCGCCCGCACGTCGTGACCCTGCACGTCCCCGATGACCAGCGCGAAGCGTCCCGTCCCGGACTTCGCCCCGGAAGGCGCCCCCGGGCAGCGGGATCATGTCGTACCAGTCCCCGCCGACCTGCAGGCCCCCGCCGGTCGGGACGTAGCGGGCGGCGACGCCCATGCCCGGGATCCGGGGGCCCGGCGAGGGCAGCATGGAGCGCTGCAGGCCCTCGGCCAGCTCCCGCTGGGACTCCGCGGCACCGGCCCGGGACAGGGCCTGGGCGAGCATCCGGGCGACCGTCGTCAGCACCGCCCGCTCGTCGGGCGTGAAGGCCACCGGGTAGGTGAAGGCCGCCAGCCAGGCGCCCATGGTGCGCCCGGCCGCCGTCAGCGGCAGGAAGGCCCAGGAGTGGCGGCCGGGGTGCCGGGCGAGCGGCCAGGCGGCCGGGTAGCGGGCCCGGTACTCCTCGGGGGAGGAGAGGTAGACGGCGCGGCCGGTCCGCACGACCTCGGCCGCCGGGTACGGCGTGCTCAGCGGTATGTCGGAGAAGGGGCCGACGTCACCGGACCGGTGCCCGTGCTGGCCGATGACCGTCAGCCGGTCGCCCTCCACCCCGAACACCGCGAGCCCGTTCGGGGAGAAGCCCGGCATCGACAGGCCGGCCGCGACCCGCAGCACCTCCTCGGTGGACCGCGCCTCCGCCAGCGCCCGGCCGGCGTCCAGCAGGAACGCCTCCCGCGAACGCCGCCAGTCCCCGGTGACCGCGCTGCGGGCCGCCGCCGTGCCCGGGGCCGGCTCGGTGACCTCCTGGAGGGTGCCGATCAGTTCGTAGGCGTGCCGTTCGGGGTCGAAGGACGCTTTGGAGCGGCTGCGGACGACCCGCAGGATCCGTCCCCACTCGTCCACGATCCGGATGCGCACCTCGGCGAGCGTGTCCTCGGCGACCGCGAGCCGCACCACTCCGGTGGTCTCGTTCCTAGTCCACCGGGTGCAGCCGGGCGCGGGCCTGGGCCTCGGTGAGCGTGGCGGGCTCGGCGGGCAGCCCGAGCAGCCGTGCCGCCTCCGCGGTGACCAGCCCGGTGGCGGTGTTCCGATGCCACAGCCCGGTCGCCAGGGTGGTGAGGACGTCCCCGACGGCGGGAAGGGGCTCGCCCGTGCGCATTGCCCCACTTTGTGGAGATGTCGTCGGGACCTGCCACCGTAGGTGGTCCCCCGTCCGCGGTGGGGAGCCGATCTTGGGGTGCCCGGTACCCTTGATGGGTCCGGGCCCCGTGCCCGTTCCCGCCGGGGGAGCACTCCCGGCACACCCACGAACGAAGGACGATGAACGACGATGCATCGGTACAGGTCCCACACCTGCGGCCAGCTCCGCGCCTCCGACGTCGGCACCGACGTCCGGCTGAGCGGCTGGCTGCACAATCGGCGCGACCTGGGCGGCATCCTCTTCATCGATCTGCGCGACCACTACGGCATCACGCAGTTGGTCGCCCGCCCCGGCACGCCCGCGTACGAGGCGCTGGACAAGGTTTCCAAGGAGTCCACGGTCCGCGTCGACGGCGCGGTTGTTTCACGTGGAACCGAGAACGTCAACCCTGACCTGCCCACCGGCGAGATCGAGGTCGAGGTGGCCGAGGTCGAGCTGCTGGGCGCCGCCGCCCCGCTTCCCTTCACCATCAACACCGAGGACGGGGTCAACGAGGAGCGGCGCCTGGAGTACCGCTTCCTGGACCTGCGCCGCGAGCGCATGCACCGCAACATCATGTTGCGCACGCAGGTCATCTCGGCCATCCGGCAGAAGATGAGCGCCCTGGGCTTCAACGAGATGGCGACCCCGATCCTGACGGCCACCTCCCCCGAGGGCGCCCGTGACTTCGTGGTCCCCTCCCGGCTGCACCCGGGCAGGTTCTACGCCCTCCCGCAGGCCCCGCAGCAGTTCAAGCAGCTGCTGATGATTTCCGGCTTCGACCGCTACTTCCAGATCGCGCCCTGCTTCCGCGACGAGGACGCCCGCGCGGACCGCTCGCCGGGCGAGTTCTACCAGCTCGACGTCGAGATGAGCTTCGTCGAGCAGGAGGACGTCTTCCAGCCGATCGAGCGGTTGATGACCGAGCTGTTCACCGAGTTCGGCGGCGGGCGCGAGGTCACCTCCCCGTTCCCCCGCATCCCGTTCCGCGAGGCGATGCTGAAGTACGGCTCCGACAAGCCGGACCTGCGCGCCAAGCTGGAGCTGGTGGACATCACCGACGTCTTCGCGGGCTCGGAGTTCAAGGCGTTCGCGGGCAAGCACGTCCGGGCCCTGCCGGTGCCGGACGTGGCCGCGCAGCCCCGCAAGTTCTTCGACCAGCTCGGGGACTTCGCGGTGTCGCTGGGCGCGAAGGGCCTGGCCTGGGTCCGCGTCGGCGAGGACGGCACGCTGTCCGGCCCGATCGCCAAGTTCCTCACCGAGGAGAACGTGGCCGAGCTGACCAAGCGGCTGGCCCTGGCGCCCGGTCACGCGGTCTTCTTCGGCGCGGGCGCGTTCGACGAGGTCTCCAAGGTCATGGGGGCGGTCCGCGTCGAGGCGGCCAAGCGGGCCGGCCACTTCGAGGAGGACGTCTTCCGGTTCTGCTGGATCGTGGACTTCCCGATGTTCGAGAGGGACGAGGAGACCGGGAGGATCGACTTCTCGCACAACCCGTTCTCGATGCCCCAGGGCGGCATGGACGCGCTGGAGAACCAGGACCCGCTGGACATCCTGGCCTGGCAGTACGACATCGTCTGCAACGGCGTCGAGCTGTCCTCCGGCGCGATCCGGAACCACGAGCCGGACATCATGCTCAAGGCCTTCGAGATCGCGGGCTACGACCGGGAGACCACCGAGCGCGAGTTCGCCGGCATGCTCCGCGCGCTCCGCTTCGGCGCCCCGCCGCACGGCGGCATCGCCCCCGGTGTGGACCGCATCGTCATGCTCCTCGCGGACGAGCCCAACATCCGCGAGACGATCGCCTTCCCGCTCAACGGCAACGCCCAGGACCTGATGATGGGCGCCCCGACCGAGCTGGAGGAGACCCGCCTGCGCGAGCTGCACCTGGACATCCGCAGGCCGCAGCCGAAGTAGGGCACGAGCAGGGGCGGAAGGGCCCGGGACCGGCACCGGTCCCGGGCCCTTCCGTTCGCGCCCGGCGATCCACGGCTTCCCGCCGGGTTCCGCAGGTTCCGCCCGAAAGGTCCTGTGTGGGGTGTTCCGAAGCGCGCCGGAGTGGGTGGTGCGGGAGCGGGGGCGGGTTCCGGAACGTCACGCCTCAGGTGATGCCGACACACTGCGAGGTCCACCCGGGCCTGGACGGCAGGAACGAACTGCTGAAGTCCGAGGACGGCACGACCATGGGGCGCGCTGACGGCGCCTTCAACGGTCGGCCGACCTCCGATCCGAGGCAGCCGCGCATCCTCGAACTGCGCCCTGGCACCATTCGGGCGCAGGCTCTCCCCCCACAGGAGTCGCTGGCCTTCATCGAGCAACTGCTGGGAGACACATGATCCGCAAGGCCCCCGCCGGGGACGCTGCCGAACCGGCCTGGTTCAAGAGCAGCTACGGCGACGGCAACGAAGATGACTCCCGCGTCGAGCTTGCCGTCACCCCCGGCACCGTGCAGGTCCGCGACTCCAAGAACGTCGACGGTCCCCGTCTGGCGCTCACGCCCGGCGCGTGGGCGGACTTCGTGGCCTACGCGGCGGAACGCTGACCCGGCAACGGCACGCGCCCCGCACCCGGGTGTCACGAGGAGCGGGACGGGTCCCGGAGCGACGGTGAGCGGCCCCGCCGAGGCCTCCCGCGGCCGGGGCCCCTTCCTCGGCGGGGACACCCGTGGACGTCCGGCGACTGCGACTACCGGCGCCGGGTCACGCGGCCGGCTCGCCGCCGAAACGCTCCTTGTACGTCTCCAGGTCCTCGTCCGTGAGCTTGGCGAACAGGACCGGGGGGACCGTGAAGGGGGTGCCGGCGGGGACCGCGGTGAGGGACTCCGCCTCGTCCGCCGTCACCCAGGCCGCCGTGTCGTCCGGGAGGGAGAACGCCCGGCGCATGGCCGCCGACGTCGACGGGATGAAGGGCTCCGAGACCACCGCGTACAGGTGGATCAGGTTCATCGCCGTGCGCAGGGTGAGGGCCGCGCCGTCCTTGTCGGTCTTGATCTGGAGCCAGGGGGCCTTCTCCTCCAGGTAGGAGTTGCCGGCCGACCACAGGGCGCGCAGGGCCGCGGCGGCCTTGCGGAACTGCAGCGACTCCATGTGCGACTCGTACTCGGCCAGCAGCCCGGCGATCTCCCCGCCCAGACGGGCCTCCGCCTCGCCCGGCTCACCGCCGGCCGGGACCGCCTCCCCGAAGCGCTTCTTCGAGAAGGACAGCACGCGGTTGACGAAGTTGCCCAGGGTGTCGGCGAGGTCCTTGTTGACCGTGGAGGTGAAGTGCTCCCAGGTGAAGGAGGAGTCGTCCGACTCGGGGGCGTTGGCGATCAGGAAGTAGCGCCAGTAGTCGGCGGGGAGGATGTCCAGGGCCTGGTTGGTGAAGACACCGCGCTTCTGCGACGTGGAGAACTTGCCGCCGTAGTACGTCAGCCAGTTGAAGGCCTTGACGTAGTCGACCTTCTTCCACGGCTCGCGCACGCCCAGCTCGGTGGCCGGGAACATCACCGTGTGGAAGGGGACGTTGTCCTTGGCCATGAACTCGGTGTAGCGGACGGTGTCGTCCGCCTCGTACCACCAGGACCTCCAGTCCCGGTTCTCCGGGTCCCGGTCCGCCCATTCCTTCGTCGCGCCGATGTACTCGATCGGGGCGTCGAACCAGACGTAGAAGACCTTGCCCTCGGCCGCCAGCTCCGGCCAGGTGTCCGCCGGGACGGGGATGCCCCAGTCCAGGTCACGGGTGATCGCCCGGTCGTGCAGGCCCTCGTTCAGCCACTTGCGGGCGATGGAGGAGGCGAGCTGCGGCCAGTCCTCCTCGTGCCGGGAGACCCAGGCCTCGACCTCGTGCTGCAGCTTGGACTGGAGCAGGAAGAGGTGCTTGGTCTCCCTGACCTCCAGGTCCGTGGACCCGGAGATCGCCGAGCGCGGGTCGATCAGGTCGGTGGGGTCCAGGACGCGCGTGCAGTTCTCGCACTGGTCGCCGCGGGCCTTGTCGTAGCCGCAGTGCGGGCAGGTGCCCTCGACGTACCGGTCCGGCAGGAAGCGGCCGTCGGCGGGCGAGTAGACCTGGCGGATCGCCCGCTCCTCGATGAAGCCGTTCTCGTTCAGCCTGCGGGCGAAGTGCTGGGTGATCTCGACGTTCTGGGCGGAGGAGCTCCGGCCGAAGTAGTCGAACGCCAGGGCGAAGCCGTCGTAGATCGCCTTCTGGGCGTCGTGCGCCTGCGCGCAGAACGCGTCCACGGCGAGGCCCTGCTCCTTCGCCGCGAGTTCGGCGGGGGTGCCGTGCTCGTCCGTCGCGCAGATGTACAGGACGTCATGACCGCGCTGGCGGAGGTACCGGGAGTACACGTCCGCCGGGAGCATGGACCCCACCATGTTGCCCAGGTGCTTGATTCCGTTGATGTACGGAAGGGCGCTGGTGATGAGGTGTCGAGCCATCGGGGGGCTGCTCCCAGGTCGGTCGTCTTGCGAACCTTGAAATCGTAGCCGACACGGGAGGGCCGCCCGCTTCCCGTTCTGCGTGCCGGGAAGGGGCGGCCGGAGCGGATCCCCGTCGGTCAGGGGCGCCAGGAGGCCAGGACGCCTCCGTACAGCTCGGTGTCCGTCAGTTCGCGGGGGGCCGGGCCCGCGTGGAAGAAGGACGTGTTGTCGGTCTTCAGTTTGCGCAGGTAGTCGAAGGCCTTGTTGTCGTGCTCGCCGAAGGCGACGAAGGAGAAGAAGAGGGAGGGGTGGGTCTTCGCGGCCTCGGTGAGGGACTGGGTGGCCGGGGTCTTCGCGTCCGGGGCGCCGTCCGTCTGGAAGACCACCAGGGCGGGAGTGTCGCGGTCGCCCCCGTCGTGGTGGGCGACCACGGCCTCCACGGCGGCGTGGTAGCTGGTACGGCCCATGCGGCCGAGGCCGGCGTGGACGTCGTCGATCTTCGTCTCGTGGTCCGGGGTGAGGGTGAGGTCGGTGGTGCCGTCGACCTCCGTGGAGAAGAAGACGACGTGGACCGTGGCCTCGGGGTCCAGGTGGGCGGCCAGGGCCAGGGTCTGGTCGGCGAGGGCCTGGGCGGAGCCGTCCTTGTAGTACGGGCGCATGCTCGCGGAGCGGTCGAGCACGAGGTAGAGCTTCGCCCGGGTGCCGGTGAGGCCGGCCTTCCTGAGGGCGGTCGCGGCGGCCTTGTAGGCGGTGGTGAGGGAGGGGGTGCGGGACTTCACCCGGGCGAGGGGGATTGCGGGCCTGGCGGGGGCGGTGGGCTCCGCGTCCGGCTCGGTCTCGGGCTTTGCGTCCGGCGCGGGCGCGGGCGCGGGCTCGGTCTCGGGGTCCGGGGCCGCCTCCGGCTCGGGGTCCGGGGCCGCGTCGGGGGCCGCCTCTGCCTGCGGCTGGGGGTCCGCCCCGGCTTCGCCTTCGGCGGTGCCGTCCGCACCCGCACCACCGGTGCTGGTGCCGTTGCCGGCCGAGGGTGACCCCTGCGGGGCGTCCTCGCCGTCGGCGGCCGAGGGCTCGTCCGTCTCCGGCTCCGGCTCGGCGGGGGCCTCAACCGCGGCCTCCGGTTCGGGCGCGGGAGCTGCCTCGGCCGACGGCCCGGCTTCCGGGATCGCCTCGGGCTCGGGCTCGGGGGTGGCCTGGGGCTCGGGCTCAGGGGCCTCTTCGGTCTCCGGCTCGGGCCGCGGGGTGGCCCCGGCCTGAAGTTCGGCCTCGGGCTCGGGGGCGACCTGGGCCTCCGGCTCGGGGGTGGCCCCGGTCTCGGTCTCGGTCTCCGGTTCGGGGGCCGGGGCCGCCCCGCTCTCGGGCTCGGGCTCGGGGTCCGTTTCGGTTTCCGGCTCCGGGGCCGGGATCACCTCGGCCTCGGGGGCGGCTTCGGCCGTGGTCTCCGGCTCGGGGATCGTCTCGTCCTCGACCTCAGCCTCGGTCTCCGGCTCGGGGGCGGCCTCGGCTTCGGCCGCGGTCTCCGGCTCGCGCGTTGCCCCGGCCTGGGGGGTGGCCTCGGGCTCCGGGGTCGCTTCCTCCTGGAGTTCAACCGCGGGGGTGGCCTCGGCCTCCGGCTCGGGGGTGGCCTCGGCCCCGGTTCCGGCCTCCGGTTCCGGGGTCGCCTCGGGCTCGGGTTCGGGGGTGACTCCGGTCCGGAACTCGGGCTCGGGGACCGTTTCGGTCTCCGGCTCGGGCTCCGGGGCCGCTCCGCCACGGGGTTCGACCGCGGGGGCGGCCTCGGGCTCCGGCTCGGGGGCGGCCTCGGGCTGGGGGGTGGCTTCAGAGGTGGTGCCGGCCTCCGGGGCCGTCTCCCGTTCCTGCTCCGTGGCCGTTTCCGGCTCAGGGGTGCCGTCGGCCGGTCCCGGGTCTCTCTGCTGCCTGGGTACCGCCACGTTGTCGAAGGCCAAGGAGACCAGTTCGTGTTCCTCGGAGGTGGAGGTGGAGGTGGAGGTGGAGGTAGAAGTACGGGGTTCCGGGATCTGGGGGGTGGTGGTCGGATCGGGGGCGGGCGAGGGCTCCGGCGCCGTGGAGGTCGGCTCCTGGGTCGCATCCTCTGCCTCGGCGGTTCGCCCCTTGCGTCGGCCGAATGCGTTCCGCAGTCGAGTGAGAATGCCCATGTGCGCAACCCTTCGCGTGAGGTGATGCCCGTCAATCCCTGGCCAGGACGGACACGTAAGGTTAGCGGCCCCGAGTTGGGTTCCGGCCAAGCGTGAACCCTCGACGCGGTGGGGCGGCGGAGCCCGCGGACGCCGGGTGTCCGTGTCACCCCGTCGGAACGCGGTGGCAGTCGTCGGTCCCCGGGGAGCCGGCCGGGCCCGCCGTCCGGTCCGGGCGCCCGTTCCGAGCGGTGGCAGTGGCCCGAGCCGCACCCCGGACGCGGTCAGGACCGGGCTCGGGACGGGGCCGGCGGGGACGCCGGTGAGCCGTGCCGGCGTCGTCCGGGACGGGGGAGGCGCGGACGCGGGCGCCGGGTGAGCCACACCGTCAGTGCCACGGCCAGGCCCAGGCCGAGCAGCAGCCAGGAGGCCGCGCGCAGGGTGGAGGTGAGGGCGTCGTAGACGGCGCCCGCGGCCGGGTGGGGCACGTCGGCCGGGAGGCCGGCGAGGGTCAGCCCGCGGCCGACGGTCAGGGCGAGCACGAGCAGGGCGCCGCCCAGAGCCGTGCCCAGCGCGGTCGCGGCGACGGCCCGCCGGCGGTGGGCGGCGAGCCCGATCCCGCCGACGGCGAGGGCGACGGCCGCCACCGGCAGCCAGAAGCCGGCGATTTCGAGCACGTGGAACCCCTTGCGGCAGGCGGTCAGCCCACCCGCCGGGAGCACCGGGACCAGGGTGTGCTCCACCGGGATGCGCTCGGCGAGCGGCACGTGGTCGGCGGTCAGCTGCCGTTTGACCTGTGCGGTCACCGGGGCGAGGTCCACGGTGACCGGTTCCTGCCGGCCGCCCCCGGTGCGCAGTGCGTCCAGGACGGCGTCGTGCGTGACCCGGTTGCCGGTGTCCCAGGCCAGCCGGAAGGCGCGGGTCCGGGTGAAGGAGCGCACGGCGTCCCGCACGAACGGGCGGGCCGGGCCCCGGACCCGGCGGACGTCCGTCCGCCGGTCCACCTCGCGCACGATCCCGTCGCCGACCGTCTGCGCGACGGCCTCCCGCACGTCCGGGTCGGTGGCCAGCGGGGCCATCGCGGTGACGTACCGGCCCGTGTCGGCGAGTCCGTAGGAGGCCCAGGCCGCCAGCGCGCCGAACGGCACGAGCAGGCAGGACAGGGTGAGCAGTACGGCCGGCAGGACGGGCCTGAGACGAGGGGGCACCCTCCCAGGCAAGACCCCGCGGGAGCGCGGCGCGAGCGATGTGGCTGCATCCGGGCGATCCCGGACGGCCCCGGACGGCCCGGGCGGCGTACGGCCCCCCGCGCCCGGGGCTCAACAGGCGCAAGCCCGCTTGTACCCCGGGGGGATGGCCGGACGCGCCGCCGGGCGGCACGCGTCGGACGCGTGCCGCCCGGCGGACCGCTCCCGCCCGCTCAGCCCCCGGGGCGTCCGGCCACCCTCTGGTGCTTGTAGAGGCGGTAGAAGAACGTGAGGGTGGTGCCCGCCGCCACCGCCAGCCCCACGCCTGTCGCCTGCAGGCTCGAGACGTTGGACTGGCTGTAGAGGAAACCGACCGAGCAGCCGGCGAACACCCCCCACAGCAGGGCGTGCAACTCCCACCGCAGTCGCGGGGCGAGGGTCAGCACGGCCATCAGCAGCACCGCGAACACCACTCCGGTGAGGAGCCCGAACAGGAAGTTCCAGAGGGTGAGGGGGCCGCCGAAGCGGCGGTTGGTCGCGGCCCAGAAGCCGTAGGCGACCCCCAGCACGACGGACAGGGCCACCCGGGCGATCCGGTGGCCGCGGGCGTCGAGGATGTCGGGCGTGCGGTGGCCGGGGGAGGCACCCGGGTGCCGGCCACGTACGTGCCGGGCCGCTCGGGCGTGCCGCCGGGAACGGGTGCCGCATGCGTCATGGGAGCACTCCTCTCTCCTCGTCCCTGCTCGTCCTTGATTCGCCTCTGCTTCGTCCCCGCTCTCCAGGGCACCCCGGGAGCGGCCGCCCGGCAACTCGGCCGGGAGGGCGGCGGGTGCCCGGATGCGACCGGTCTCCTCCCGTGTTTCGCTGAGGGGCATGGAGGGCTGCTCGCCGTGACGGAGATGGACCACAGACAGCGGCGGCAGCCGCTCCGGGTCCGCGGGCGCAGCGTCGCCTGGCTGCTGCCCCTGCTGCTGCTCGTCGGTGTCGTCTTGCTGGACTTCGCCACGTCCGAGCGGTTCCGGATCATCACCTGGATCGTCCTGGTCCCGGGCACGGCCGCCGGTGTCTGCGGGGTGCGGACGACGGCCGTGTTCGCCGCGCTGTCGGTGGTGGCGTACGCCGCCGCGGACAGCACCTGGCCCGAGCAGTACCAGGCCGGGCTGGCCGACTTCCTCCTGGTCGCGCTCGGCGGGATGCTCGCCGTGCTGGCCGCCGCGCTGCGGGTGCGGCGGGAGCGGGAGACCCTGCACATCATGGACATCGCCGAGACCACCCGCCGCACCGTGCTGCGCCCGCTGCCGTCGCGCTGGGCGGGCCTGGAGCACGCGGGCGCGTACCTGGCCGCGGACCTGTACGCCCGGGTCGGCGGCGACTTCTACGACATCCAGCCCGGACCGCACGGCACCCGCGTCCTCGTCGGCGACGTCCAGGGCAAGGGGCTGGGCGCGGTGGAGGCGGCCGCCGCGCTGCTCGGCACCTTCCGGGAGGCCGGCTACCACGAGGCGGACCTCGCGACCGTCGCCGAGCGCCTGGAGATCCGCATGGTCCGGCACCACCGGCACACCGCCGCGACCGGGCGCGAGGACCGCGACCGCTTCGCCACCGCCGTGCTCATCGGCTTCCCCCGGACGACCCGGAGGCGGTCGAACTCGTCAACTTCGGGCACCAGGCCCCGCTCGCCGTCGGCCCCCGCGGGGTCCGCGCGCTGCCCAGCGGCGACGGCCTGCCGATCGGCCTGTGCGACCTCGCGGGCGGCTGCCCGCCGGTGCACCGGGTGCCGCTGGCCGCCGAGGAGACCCTGCTGCTGGTGACCGACGGGGTGACCGAGGCGCGCAACCGCGCCGGGGAGTTCTACCCGCTGGAGAGCGAGGTGGCCCGGGCGGTCGTCGCCGACCCGCGCCGGGCCGAACCCCGGCTGCTGGTGCGCCGGGTCCGCGACGGCGTGCTGCGGCACAGCGGCGGTCACCTGGAGGACGACACCACGATCTTCGCCATCCGCCGGGAGCGGGACGAACCCCCCGTAGGGGGACGTTTGCGGTCCTGACCCCGGTCCTGCGGGCGGCAGCGGCTACCGTGCTGGCTGGAGAGCGACCTACAGGGGAGGGACGATGCCCGGAACCGTGCTGCTGCTCGCGGCCTCACCGCTGGGCCGGGGACGTCTGGTGGACGCGGCCGCCGTGCTGCCCGTCCTGGCCGCGGTCGCCCCCGCCGTGCTGGCCGGCACCGACACCGCGAACGTGGTGGAGCTCGCCGACCCGCTCGACCCGCAGGCCGTCCTGACCCGGCTGCGCGCCGCCGCGGCGGTCCCGGGGCCGCTCACGCTGTACGTCACCGGGCAGCTGCACCTGGACCGCCGCCAGCGCCTGCCCCACCTGGCGCTGGCCCGCACCACGGCGGCCACCATGCGCTACACCGCGCTGCCCTGGCACTGGATCGGCGAGGAACTGCGGCTGCGCCCGGCCGGGGCCACGGTCCTCTTCGCCGATCTGCACGCCGACACCGAGACCTGGCGGCAGCTGGCCGGACGCCCGCTCGACGCCGGCCGCACCACCGACGTCTACGGCCGGGTCGCGCCCCCGCCCGGCCGGCGCGGGGTCGCGGAGCCGTCGTACATGAAGGCGGTGGCGACGCTGCTGCGCAGCGGGCAGCGGCCGCCGCTGGACCAGCTGCACCAGCAGGCGCTGGCCCGGATCGCGGACGAGGTTCCGGCGAACGTCCTGCTCACCGCGCAGCCCCGCGCCGAGGGCGATCCGCACGCCGCGATCAGCGCCGCCGTCCGCGACGGGCGGCACGACGACGCCGACGCGCTCGCCGCCCGCCACGAGCAGGCGGCCGTGCGGGTCCACGGGCCCGCCTCGGAGGACGCCCTGCACTGGGCCGAGGTCCGCGCCGACCTCGCGATGTTCGCGGGGGACCCGGCGCGCAGCTGCCGGGCCTGGCTGGCCGTCGCCGGCACCCGGCTGGCCGCCGGGCAGCCCGTGGACGCGCCCGCCGTGGAGGCGGCCGTGGACCGGGCGCACCACCAGTGGGGCCGCATCGACGACCCGGCGCGGGCCCGTGAGCTCGGGCCCGTGCTCGCGGAGCTGAGGCTGCGGGTGCCGGGGCGCCGGCAGGGCGCGCTGGACCACGTCCAGCAGCAGCTGCGGCAGCTCCAGGAGCGGTAGCGGCCCCGGCCGGCGGGGCGGCGCGCTCCCGGGCGCCGTGCGTCGTGCGGCGACGGCGTCGGCCCCCCCGGGGCCGGGGAGCGGACTCAGCGGGGAGCGGGCGCGGCCGTGGGCGCGGGGAGCGGGGTGTCCACCGCCCGGGCCGGGACCGCGTTCGCCGCCGCGACCAGGGCCGCGACGGCCAGGACGGCCGCGACCACGGCCCGCGCGGCGGCGGTGCTCGCGCTCGGGCGGAGCCGACAGGGGCGGAGGGCGGTGGAACGTCCGGCTGGTGCGGATCTACGTCCGTGCACGGCGACCTCCGGCGGACTTGGGCGCGGCGAGCCTGCTTGCCGCCGCTCAACCTAGGGGTTGCCCTCCGGGACGGCAAGAGGCCCCCGAGCCGGGACGCACGGCCCGGCGGCGGGGGGCCCGGTCCGGTCTGCGGCCGTCAGACCTGCGCGCGGCCCTGCCTGCGCACCTCCGCCAGACGCAGGGCGCCGATCTGGACGGCGGCCTGGGTGGCGTCGTTCGGCACGTCGCCCAGGCCGCCGTTGGTGAGGGCGAAGGAGTCCTCGCCGACCCGGACGGCGGCCACGTCCAGGGTGAGCAGGGCCGGCGCGCCGTCGGGGGTGGTGGTGGCGACGGTGAGGCGCAGGCCCTGGCGCGCGTCCCCGACCTCCGGCAGCGGGGCCCCGGACACCCGCACGTCCTCGGCCGCCCCCCGCCCGGTGGCGGCCGTGAACCGGGCGCACCGCTCCGGCATCGTGCGCAGCCAGGCCAGGAAGGCGTCGACGTCCGCGCGGCGGCGCGTGCCGATCTGGTGGCGGAGCTGGGCGTCGGTGTCGGCGTCGTCGAGGCCGGCGGCGACCCGGGCGGGGGCGCCGAGGAGTTCGTCGGTGTAGAGGACGTCGAGCAGGCGCTGGCACTCCGCGGAGGCGGTGGTCGCCTTCAACAGGCCGTCCCGCCAGGTGGCCGCGCCGCGCGTCGGCGACCAGGGGGCGCCCAGGTCGGTCTCCGTGAGGAGCGCGGCCCGGGCCTGCGCGTCGGTCAGGGCGGAACCGTCGCCCCCGTCCGCCGCCTTCGGGGCGGGGGAGGACGCGTCGGCCGTCGGCAGCGGGTGCGGCGCGGTCGCCGGGTGCTCCAGACCGAGGGCGGCGCAGCCGGTGAGGGGCAGGAGGCCGGCGGCGAGGAGGCAGGGGAGGAGGACACGGGGGACACGGGGGTCACGGCGGCCACGGGGGGATATGGCGGCGGTCATCGGGGTGCCTCCTGGCGGGGCCGGTGGGGTGCCTCCTCCCACGGCACCACCGCCCGGGGCGGCCCACCAGCGCTCCGGGCCGTACGGGTGAGGGGGCGCGGGCCGGGGGAGCCCCGGCCGGCCGCGCGCGGCGGGTCCGGTCCGGCCCGCGGCCGGACGGTCGTCGACCGCCGTTCCCATCCCGGCGGGTCCGGGGTCCGCGGGGCGCCCGCGCACCGGCCCCGGCGGACGGGGACCGGGGCGGACGCGGGCCGGTCCGGGGCGCCGCACCCGCGGACGGCCGGGCGGCCCCGGGCCCGGCGCCCCTCAGTCGGAGGCGGCGGGACCCGGCACCGCCCACCGCTCCTCCACCCTCGCCACCCGCCAGTAGGTCAGCGCCACCGTCCACACCAGCACGAACAGGCCGACGATGACGTAGCCGACGTGGTCCAGGTCCAGGCCGGCGATCCAGCCGGTGACGTCGTCGCGCAGGTCGAGCCTGTCGTGCAGGACGCCGACCAGTTCGATCGTGCCGATGAAGAAGGCGACGGCGATGGACAGGCCGGTGATGGTGAGGTTGTAGAAGACCTTGCGGACCGGGTGGGAGAACGCCCACTGGTAGGCGAAGTTCATGAACGTGCCGTCCAGGGTGTCGAACAGGCTCATCCCGGCCGCGAAGAGCAGGGGCAGGCACAGGATCGCGTACCACGGCAGCCCGGCCGCCGCGCCCGAGCCCGCCATCACCATCAGCGTGACCTCGGTGGCCGTGTCGAAGCCGAGCCCGAAGAGGAAGCCGAGCGGGAACATCTGCCCCGGCCGGGAGACGGACTTCGTCAGGCGGCCCAGGATCCGGTTCATGAACCCCCGGGATTCCAGGTGCTGTTCGAGTTCCCGCTCGTCGTACGTGCCCGCCCGCATGGCCCGGAACACCCTGAGGATGCCCACCAGGGCGACCAGGTTGAGCGCGGCGATGAGGTAGAGGAAGGTGCCGGAGACCGTCGTGCCCATGAAGCCGAGCACCTGGTGGGTGCGCGAGCCCTCGTCCATGACCCGGCCGGCCAGCCGGGTGCCGCCCGCGATCAGCAGCGCCAGCAGCACCACCACGCTGGAGTGGCCCAGCGCGAACCAGAAGCCGACCGACACCGGCCGCTTGCCGTCGGCCATCAGCTTGCGGGTGGTGTTGTCGATCGCGGCGATGTGGTCGGCGTCGAAGGCGTGCCGCATGCCGAGGGTGTAGGCGGTGACGCCGAGGCCGATGCCGAAGGCCTTGGTACCGACCCGGTAGTGCTCGGGGACGACCAGGAGGAAGAGGACGCCGAAGGCGACGACGTGCAGGGCGGTGATCACCGCCATCAGCCCCGCGGTCTTCAGGGTGTCCTCGCGCCGCCACTTGAAGGACGGACGGGCGGGGTCGGGCAGGGTCATCCGGTTCACGCTCCAGCACCTCGTGGATCACTTCGTGAGATGCCGTGGCCGGTCTCCTGGCTGACGGGTCGTGCGTCCGCCGTCCCTGCCTTCCCGGTCGTGAGACCAGTGGCCCGGCGGCTGCCGGACGGGACGTGAACTCCCCGATCACAGTGGCGAGGGCCGCGCCGGCCTGGACCCCGAAGGGCCGTCACCGGCTTCCCGAACACCACGGCCCGCCCACCGTAGGGGGACGCGAGGTCTCCTGCATAGCTGCGTACCCGCGCAGGTATCGAAGATCACATGCCGACCTGCGAGGATGACGCCATGCATCTCGTGCCTGCCGACCGAGCGGACCGTCGCACCATCGACGGTCACCGGGTGTGCGAGGCGATCGCCGCCATCGGCGACGCGGGCCGCGTACGCGCCTGGGCCGACCGGTTCTCCCTGCTCGCCGACCCCAAGCGGCTCGCCCTCCTGCTCGCGCTGCACCGCACCGGTCCGCTCGCCGTCTCCGACCTGGCCGTCGCGACCGGCATGAACGACCCCGCCGTCTCCCAGGCCCTGCGGCTGCTGCGGGCGGCGGGCGCGGTGGCGGGCGAGAAGGAGGGGCGGGTGGTCAGGTACCGCGTGGTGGACCCGGAGCTGCGGGGCCTGCTGGAGCACTGCTGAACCGGTGACCGCGGCGCTGCCGCGCGTCCACCGCCGCACGCCCGCCGCGGGGGCGTGCGCCCGCCGCCCGGTGGTGCGCCCCGGCGCGCCGGCCGCCGGCACCGGGCTGCGCCGCCGGACCGCCCGGAGGTTCCCGTTCCGGGCGATGTGGACAGAGTCCGTACTGTCGGCCCCACGGGCCGGCCCGCCGTCCTCCCGCCCGAACGGAGCCCGCATGGCCGACCTCTCGTCCCGGAACCCCGACTGGTGGCGCCAGGCCGTCATCTACCAGGTCTACCCGCGCAGCTTCGCCGACGCCGACGGTGACGGCCTCGGCGACCTGCGGGGTGTCACCCAGCGCCTGAACCACCTGGCCACGCTGGGCGTCGACGCCCTGTGGCTCAGCCCCTTCTACCCCTCCGAACTCGCCGACGGCGGCTACGACATCGCCGACCACCGGGACGTGGACCCGCGCCTGGGCACCCTGGACGACTTCGACGCCATGGTCGCCGAGGCGCACCGGCTGGGCCTGAAGGTGATCGTCGACATCGTCCCCAACCACACCTCGCACCAGCACCCCTGGTTCCGGGAGGCGCTGCGCGCCGGCCCCGGCTCGGCCGCCCGGGACCGCTACGTCTTCCGCCCCGGCCGCGGCGCCCGCGGCGAACTGCCGCCCACCGACTGGCAGTCCGTCTTCGGCGGCAGCGCCTGGCGGCGGGTTCCGGACGGCCAGTGGTACCTGCACCTGTTCGCCCCCGAGCAGCCCGACCTCAGCTGGGACCACGAGGAGGTCCGCGCCGACTTCCGCACCACCCTGCGCTTCTGGTCCGACCGGGGCGTGGACGGCTTCCGCGTCGACGTCGCCCACGGCCTGGCCAAGGACCTCACCGAGCCCCTGCGGGACGTCGGCGACGCCGGCGCCACCGGTGAGGAGGCCCTGCTGCGGGTCCCGCCCGGCAGCCACCCGTACTGGGACCGCGACGAGGTCCACGAGATCTACCGCGACTGGCGCAAGGTCTTCGACGCCTACACCCCGCCCCGCACCGCCGTCGCCGAGGCCTGGGTGCCGGACTCCCGGCGCGCCCTGTACGCCCGCCCGGACGAACTGGGGCAGGCCTTCAACTTCGAGTACCTACAGGCCCGGTGGGACGCGGCCCAGCTGCGCGGGGTCATCGCCTCCTCGCTCGCCGCCGCCCGCACCGCCGGGGCCTCCGCGACCTGGGTGCTGTCCAACCACGACGTGGTGCGGCACGCCTCCCGCCTGGTGCTGCCGCCCGGCACCGACGCCGACGCCTGGCTGCTGTCCGGCGGCCGCGCCCCGCGGATCGACCGGGAGGCCGGGCTGCGCCGGGCCCGGGCCGCAACCCTGCTGATGCTGGCGCTGCCCGGGTCGTCGTACGTCTACCAGGGCGAGGAACTCGGCCTGCCCGAGGTCGCCGACCTGCCCGCCGAGGTGCTGCAGGACCCGATCTGGGAGCAGACCGGGCACGTCCGCAAGGGCCGCGACGGCTGCCGGGTGCCGCTGCCGTGGACGACGGCCGGACCGTCGTACGGTTTCGGGCCGGGCGCCGCCTGGCTGCCGCAGCCGGAGTCCTTCGCGTCGTACGCCGTCGAGGCGCAGTCCGGGGCCGAGGGCTCCACCCTGGAGCTGTACCGCACCGCCCTGCGGCTGCGCCGCAAGCTGCTGGAGGGCGAGACGCTGGCCTGGACGCCCCACGCCCCCGAGGGGGTGCTGGACTTCACCCGCGCACCGGGCTGGCGGTGCGTCACCAACCTCACCGCGGAGCCGGTCCCGCTGCCCCCGGGCGAGGTGCTGCTCGCCAGCACCCCGCCGCCGACGGCGGGAACCCTGCCGCCGGACACCACGGTGTGGCTCGGCTAGCGGCCGGCTAGCCCACGGTCGGGCTCGGACTCGGGCCCGGCGCCGGAGCGCCGCCCCCGCCGGCGAGGCCGCTGAGGTCCAGGGGGGTGGAGGTGGCGGTCGGCGGCGGGGTGAGCACCACCTCCGGCTGGCCGGCGGGCGGGGCCGGCGGGGTCAGGTCGGAGGACGGCAGCTTGGGCGGGGTGGTCTGCTGGAAGAGGGTCTGGTCGAAGTCGACCAGGCCCGTCCTCTCCATCACCGTCATGTGGTCGAGCACGGTGTCGTTGGCCTGGTCCGCCAGGGCCCGCACGAGCGAGTTCTTGGTGGTGGAACGGATCTTGGCGATGGTGTTGAAGATCGAGCCGTGCGTCATCCGCAGGATGTTGGCGAAGTCGGCGTCGAACTTCTCGCCGCTCTCCGCCTTCAGCGTGTCGACGAAGCCCACCTGCTGCGGGCTCGCCACGTTGGGCAGCGTGATGCCGAGCATCGGCGCGACCCGGCGGCAGCTGGCGTCCAGCGCGGCGTGGCCGTCGATCAGGTGCTTGCTCGCCGTGATCACGCCCTTGCTGGTGCCCTTGCGCAGTCCGATCTGCCCGACCGGGTACTCCCACAGGCCGGCCGCCCGCACCTTCACCACGAAGTCCCGGTCGGCCTCGGTGAGCGGCCCCCACTGGGTGGTGGCGATGATCCGGGACTGCGAGGCGGCGACGGTATCCAGCCCGAGCAGTCCCGGGTAGGCGAGTGCCGCGAGGGTCAGGGCCATCGCACCGCCCACGAAGAGGGTTCCCGTCGCGTTCCGCGAAAAGCGCACCGTGTCTCCTGCCCGGTCGTGGATCCCGCCCGCGGGCGGTTCGTACGCACAGCAGTACGGACGCGGCGGCCGTTTGTGTCGGTGGCGCGGGTAAAAAATTCCGTCCTCCGCGTGCTTTCCGCGCCCGCCGGCGCCTTCCGCTGCCGCCTGCCTTCCACTACCGCCCGTCACCGGTCCGCCGCCCGCCGCCCGTCACGGGTCCGCCGCCCGCCGCCCGCCGCCCGACACGGGTCCGCCGCCCGCCGCCCGCCGCCCGTCACCGGCCGGGCCGTGCGCGCCCGTCACCGGCCGGGCCTTGATCGGCCGTTGGCGAAAGGTTGACCAATCCCCGGGAGAAGGCGGGCGGACGCGCGCCTAGATTCGCGGCATGCCCCCACAGCCGCCCCCCAAGATCCCCGCCGCCCTTCCCGTCCTGCCCTACCGCAAGCCCACCAAGGGCCGCGACTACTGGGTGCTGGACGACGTCCTGCCGGACGCGGACGCCGTACGGGAGCGGTGCCTGGCCAAGGACGACTGGGTCGAGGGACACCCGTACACCTCCGAGACCTGGCCGGGCCTGCGCGCCATGCCCGGGCTGGAACCGGGTGAACTGGACCGGGTGGAACGGCTGGTGAGGAAGGCGACCGGGGCCCGGGAGCTGTGGGTGCAGCAGGCGCCCGGCGGCGGCACCCTCAACCACAACTGCGTCCAGGTGGTCGGCGAGGGCGAGAGCGAGCCCCGCCCGCACACCGACTCGCGCGCGCTGTGCCGGTACGCGGCCGTGCTGTACCTCAACCCGCGCGTCCCCAAGGACTGCGGCACCAGTTTCTACCGCCAGTCCCTGCCCGGCGGCCGGCTCGGCGGCAACGTCGTCCAGGCCCCGCACAACAACCTCGTCGAGGCCCTCGGCACCCGCTTCGTCGCCCCGGACGCCTTCGAGGAGGACGTCCGCGTCCCGCACCGGTACAACCGCCTGCTGCTCTACAGCGCCAACCTCGTGCACAGCGCCACCGGTTACACCGGCCGGACCCTGGAGGAGAAGCGGATGACGGCGGTGTTCTTCTGGATGGCCTGATCCGCGCCCGCGTCCGGACGGCCCGGGCCGCGGCGACCGGCTGACCGGGCGCCGGCCCGGCCGGTTCCCGGGGGCCGGCGGGGTGCGGGCGCGGCGGGGTGGGGGAAGGATGGCGGCCGTGAGCACCATCGCCGTCGTCGGCGCCGGGCCGGGCCTGGGCGCCGCCGTCGCACGCCGCTTCGGGCGGGAGGGGTACGGCGTCGCCCTCGTCGCCCGGGACGAGGCGCGGCTCGGTGCCCTCGTCGAGGACCTCGTCACCGACGGTGTCACCGCGCGCGGGTTCCGCGCGGACGTGCGCCGGCCGCAGGAGCTGGCGGACGCCCTGGCGGCCGCGGCCGGCGCCCTCGGGACCGTCGAGGTGCTGCAGTACAGCCCCGTCCCGCACCGGGACTTCATGCGGCCCGTACTGGACACCGGGCACCGCGACCTGCTCGGGCCGGTGGAGTTCTCGGTGTACGGGCCGGTGGCCGCGGTGCAGCAGGTGCTGCCGGGCATGCGCAAGCTGGGGCGCGGCACGATCCTGCTGGTCAACGGCGGGACGGCGGCCGTGCCCCATCCCGAGCGGGCCGGCACCTCGGTCGCGTTCGCTGCGGAGAGCGCGTACGGGCGACTGCTGCACGACCGCCTCGCCGGCGAGGGCGTCCACGTCGCCCAGCTGATCATCCCGGGCGCCATCACCCCGGGGCACGTGCGCAAGGACCCGGCCGTGCTCGCGGACACCCTGTGGGGCCTGCACCGGGACCGGCACGGGTACCGCCACTACGCCGACGACCTGGACGGCTGACCGTCCGGACGCGCCGCCCTGCGTGAAGGGCGTTCGTGGGTCAATATGGTGACGTTGGCCGCATTGCTCTCTTCAAGGGGGCCTCCATGGCTGTCGATGTACCCCCGCTGGTCAAGTCCTCCCGGCTGCGTAGCCGGGGAGGTCTGCTGGGCGAGTGCCTGGCCGAGTTCCTCGGGACCTTCGTCCTCATCTCCTTCGGCTGCGGTGTCGTGGCGATGGCGGTCGCCGCGCTGCCCGGCTCGGGCCGCGCCGCCACCCCCACGACGATCTTCCTGGCGGCCGGCGACTGGCTGCTGATCACCTGGGGCTGGGCAATGGCCGTCGTCTTCGGCATCTATGTGGCCGGCGGTGTCAGCGGCGCCCACCTGAACCCGGCCGTGACCCTGGCCATGGCCGTGCGCCGCGGCTTCTCCTGGGCCAAGGTACTGCCGTACATGTTCGCGCAGGTGGTCGGCGCGTTCACCGGGGCCGCGCTGGTCTACCTGGTCTACCACAACGCGATCAGCGCCTTCGACGGCGCCATGAAGGGGCCCAAGACGAACGGGCACACGCTCGCCTCGTTCTCCATCTTCGCGACCTTCCCCGCGCCGTACTTCCACGGCGGCGTCTGGGGGCCGCTGATCGACCAGATCGTCGGTACGGCCTTCCTGGTCATGCTGGTCGTCGCCCTCATCGACCTGCGCAACCAGGCCGTGAAGGCGAACCTCGGCCCGCTGCTGGTGGGCTTCGCCGTCGCCGCGATCGGCATGTCCTACGGCGCGAACGCGGGCTACGCCATCAACCCGGCCCGTGACTTCGGGCCGCGCCTGCTCACCTACGCGGCGGGCTGGGACAGCCTCGCGTTCCCCGGAAGCGTGTCCGGGGCGTTCAGCGCCTACTGGTGGATCCCCATCGTCGGGCCGCTGATCGGCGGGGTCATCGGCGTCCTCGTCTACGACCTGTTCATCGGGGACGTCCTGCACGTGCGCTCCCAGACGAACGAACTGCCCGAGCCGGGCCGCACCCGGCCGGTGCGCACGGTGGACAAGGACGAGGAGTTCTAGGGCGGCGCACCCCGTGCTGCGGGCCGGCGGCGGAGCGGGCCGCCGGCCCATGGCCCGCGGACGGCCGCCGGCCGGTCACCAGCCGGTCAGCAGCAGGTGGTTGAGCAGCAGGGCGAGGACCGCCTGGGCGGCCAGCCAGGGACGGGGGTGCGGGAGGCGGGCGCAGGCCGGCAGCAGCCACAGGGCGAAGGGCAGCCAGATGCGTTCCGTCTCCGCCTTGCTCATCCCCGACAGGTCGGCGGCCAGCAGGGCCAGCAGGGTGGCGGACACCAGCACGGCCAGGCGGGTGCCGGCCGGACCGGTGCGGTGGGCGAGCGCGGTGCCGGTGCGGCGCAGGCCCGCCGCCGTCGCCGGGCCGGTGATGACGGCCGCGCAGGCGAGGTTGGCCCACACCCAGTAGGTGTAGGGGCGGACGCCGCCGACGCCCTGGTAATAACGGGTCACCAGCAGGTGGTACGCCGTCCACCAGTTGAAGCCGGCGAGCGTGAACGCCAGGGGCACGGCGGCGGCACCGGCGAGCAGGGCCGGCAGCAGCAGGGGGCGTTCGCGCAGCGCGGTCCGGCCCAGCAGCAGCACCGCCGCGCCCATCAGGGCGATGAGCACGAGGCCGTAGGACAGGTAGCAGGTCAGGCCGAACAGGAGGCCGGCCGGGACGGCCCGGGCCGGGGAGCGTCCGGTGACCGCGAGCGCGAGCAGGGCCAGGGACCAGGCGGCGCACGCCGCGAAGTAGGCGTCCGCGGAGGTGCCGAGCCAGACCGCGGCCGGGCTCAGCACCAGGAAGGGGGCCGCCCGGCGGGCCAGGGTCTCGTCCGTCAGCGCGCGCAGCGCGATCAGCACGGCCACGCAGGCGGACGCCCCGAGCACGACGCACCACGTTCCGGCCCAGCCGCCGCCGCGCAGTCCGGCGCGGTCCAGGAGCACGAAGGTGAGCGTGGCGGCCGGGGGGTGGCCGGCGACGTGGGCCGGCCAGGGGTCGGGGGTGCCGCTGACGATGTGGTGGCCGAAGTCGCGCAGGGCGGCCGGGACGTCGTGGAAGCGGCCCACGGCCCGCAGGTACTCGTTGCGGGTGGTCAGTCGGGCGGCGACGCCCCGGTGCCAGCCGTCGACCAGGGCGAGGGAGAGGATCCAGCCGGTGGACGCGGCCCACGCCGCGGCGAGCAGGGCCCGCCACGGCAGCCGGGCGGCCAGCGCCGGGCCCTGGGCCGCCCCGGCCGCGGCGAGCAGGACGGCGGCGGGGGTGCCCGGGCCCACGTGCGGGTCCCACTCGGCCAGCAGCGGCGGCCAGTGCACGAACAGGGTGTGCCGGGTGTCCTGCACACGGCGGCCGATGAGCACGGCCGCCGTCACGAGCAGGGCGGCGGCGCCGGCGGCGTACAGGTCGCGGCGCACCGGGCGGGGAACGCCGGGGCGGGAACCGGGCCGGGGGCGGGTCGGGGCGGGGCGGGAGGGGGTCACAGCGGCACGCTAGGCCGGGCGGGCGCGTCCGGGCCGCGCACGGGGCCGACGTCAGCGTTTCGTCATGGGTCACGGACGCCTTCCGGGCCGTGCGGCGGCCTACCGTCGGGACATGCGCGACCACTGCCGGCTTCCCGGCTCTCCCGGCTCCTGGCGCAGCCCGCTGCGCGGCGTCCGGTTCACCTCGGTCCTCGGCCTCGTCCTGCTCGGCGGCGTCACCGTGCTGTTCGTGACCGGCCTGGTGTCCTACGCGGCCTACAACCCGGACCTGTCCCCGGTGAACGACAAGACCCCGGACAAGGGGATCCTCGGCTTCTACCTCTTCGCCTGGCCGACCGGGCCGGTGTGGCTGTACCGGCTCACCCAGGGCGCGCACGTGACCCTGGGCGTCGCCCTGGTCCCGGTCCTACTGGCCAAGCTGTGGTCGGTGGTGCCGAAGCTGTTCGCCCTGCCGCCGGCCCGCTCCCTGGCGCACGCGCTGGAGCGGCTCTCCCTGCTGCTGCTGGTCGGCGGCGGGCTGTTCGAGTTCACCACCGGGGTGCTCAACGTCCAGCTGGAGTACGTCTTCCCGGGTTCCTTCTACCCGCTGCACTTCTACGGCGCCTGGGTGTTCGCCGCCGCGTTCGCGGCGCACGCCGTGCTGAAGACGCCGGCGGCCCTGCGGGCCGTGCGGCGGCGCCGGGACGCCGGCGGCCCGGACGGCCGGGACGGGGGCGACCTCGTCCCCCCGCGGCCCGGCGCGCCGACCGTGTCCCGGCGCGGGGCGCTGTGGCTGGTCGGGGGCGGCTCCCTGCTGCTGGGCGCGACGACCGCCGGGCAGAGCCTGGGCGGGCCGCTGCGCCGCACCGCCCTGCTCGCGCCGCACGGCGGTGCCGGCCCGTCCGGCGGACCGAACGGCTTCCAGATCAACAAGACGGCCGCCTACGCCGGGATCACCCCGGCCGACACGCACGGCGACGCGTGGCGGCTCGTCCTCACCGGCCCCGCCGGCACCGTCCGGCTCGGCCGCGCCGACCTGCTGCGGCTGCCCCTGCACAGCTCCTCGCTGCCCATCGCCTGCGTCGAGGGCTGGTCGACCGACGACCAGTGGTGGCAGGGGGTGCGGCTGCGCGACCTCGCGGCGCTCGCCGGGTACCGGGGCGATCCGCCGGACGTGTTCGTGGAGTCCCTGCAGCGGCACGGCGCCTTCCGCCGCGCGGCCCTGCGCGCCAACCAGGTGGCCGATCCGCGCTCCCTGCTCGCCCTGCGCGTCAACGGCGAGGACCTGTCCCCCGACCACGGCCACCCGGCGCGGATCATCGTCCCCGCCGCGCCCGGTGTGCTGAACACCAAGTGGGTGGCCCGGCTGACCTTCGGAGACCTGTGATGCCCCGCCGCGTGCCGGTCGGCAGCCCCCTGCAGCTACTGCTGTTCGCCTGCACGTTCGCGCTCGCCGGGTACGCGGGCGTCCGGCTGTTCGCCGGTGACTGGGCCGGGGTCGCGCTGTGGATCGTGGGGGCCGCGCTCCTGCACGACCTGGTGCTGCTGCCGCTGTACTCGGCACTGGACCGGGCGGTCGTGCACGGGCTCGGGGCGGCCGGGCGGCGCGCCTGGGTGCCGTACGCACGGGTGCCGGCCGTGCTGTCCGGGCTGTTGCTGCTGGTGTGGTTCCCGCTGATCAGCGGGCTGGTGGACCGGCGTTACCGCGCGGCCACCGGTCAGTCGGCGGACGTCTTCCTCGGCCGCTGGCTGCTGATCACCGCGGTGCTCTTCGGCGGCTCGGCGCTGCTGCTGGCGGTACGGGTGCGCAGGGCGACGAAGCGGCGGCTCCCGGCCGCCCACTGAACGCCGCCGCGCCATCCGGACCGCCGCGCGAGCCGGAGCAGGGCGGGGGCGCCGATCCGCGCCCACGGGAACGGCTCGCCGGCCGGCTCCCGGCCGGGGGCGACGACCTGGACGCGGGCCCGTTCGTCGACGTCCGCGGGCGCGGTCTCGGCGATCAGCAGGCCCCCGGCGCGCAGGAGCTGCCGCGCCCGGTGCAGCAGGGCGCGCGGGTCGCCGCCGATGCCGACGTTGCCGTCCATGAGCAGGACGGTGTCCCAGCGGCCCTCGCCGGGCAGCGGGTCGAAGACCGAGCGGCGCAGCGCCTGTCCGCCCAGGGTGACGGTGCGGGCGACGGCGGCCCCGCTGACGTCGACGCCGAGGACGGTACGGCCCCGGGCGGCGAGTTCCGCCACCAGCCGGCCCGGCCCGCAGCCGACGTCCAGGACGGCGCCCTCGCAGCGGTCCAGCACCGCCCGGTCCACGGCGTCCGCACGGGCGCACCAGCGCTCCACCTCCAGCGGCAGCAGCCAGCCGTCGGCGCGGCGCAGGAACAGCGGACCGCGGCCGGTGCGCAGGGCGGCGGCGTACGGATCACAGGCGGCCCAGGCGGGCGCGGCCGGGGCGCTCACCGGGCGGCCGTACAGGCGGCCAGCCGCGCGGCGAAGGCGCCGTGCGGGGCGAGGGCGGCGACCGCGCGGGCGTCGTCGGCGGTGTCGACGTCCCGCAGCCGGGGCAGGTCGCGCACCCGCAGCCCGGCCGCGACCAGCCGCGCCCGCTGCACGGCCCCGGTCCACGGCGACGACATGGGCACCCCGCGCAGCAGCGCCGGCTCGGGGCGGGCCAGGCCCAGCGCCCAGAAGCCGCCGTCCTCGGCCGGGCCGAAGTACGCGTCGCAGCCGGCGAAGTCGACGGTGAGCAGACTGGGCGTGACCTGCGGGGTGTCCATGCCGATCAGCAGGGCCGGGCCGGAGCAGCGGGCGAAGGCGTCGGCGAGCCGGGCGTCGAGGCCGCCCGCGCACTGCGGCACGACCTCGAACCCGGCCGGCAGCCAGGGGCCGGGCCGCCCGTCCAGCACGAGCACCCGCCGCCCGGCCGGCGCGGCGGCCACCGCCCGCAGGGTGTCCGCGAGCGCGGCCTCGGCGAGCGAGGCCGCCTCCTGCGCGCAGAAGACCGGACCGAGCCGTGTCTTGACCCGTCCGGGCAGGGGTTCCTTGGCGATGACGAGAAGGGTGGTCATCGGCGTCTCCTGAGTGGGGTGGGGGCGGGGCCCGGCAGGGGGCGGGCGGGACGGGGCCGGACCGCGGGGCGCGGTTCCCCGGCGCGCGGGGCGGTCCGGCCGGGGGCCTCCCGCGCCGGTGTCCCGGCTCCCGCCGCGGGGGGCGGTCCGTCCGGACGCGGCCCGCGCGGGGCGGTGGGCCGGCCGGTCACCGGGGCCGCCCCGCCGCGGCCCGGCGGACGGGGTGCGGTGCTTCGTTCAGGACGCGGGACATGTCGCGCACCGCCTGCCAGGTGCCGCGCCAGGTGCCGGTGACCTTGGACGCGCCGGTGCGGGGCAGGTAGGGCACCTCGTGCTCCGTGATCCGCCAGCCCGCGTCGGCCGCGCGGACCACCATCTGCAACGGGTACCCACTGCGCCGGTCGGTGAGACCGAGGGCGAGCAGCGGCTCGCGGCGGGCGGCGCGCAGGGGGCCGAGGTCGTGCAGGCGCAGGCCGGTGCGGCGGCGCAGCAGGAGGGAGAGGGCCAGGTTCCCGGCGCGGGCGTGCGCGGGCCAGGCGCCCCGGTCCCGCGGGCGGCGCCGGCCGAGGACCAGGTCGGCCCCGCCGGCGCGGACCTCGCGGACGAAGGGGACCAGCCGGCCCGGGTCGAGGGAGGCGTCGCAGTCGCAGAAGCAGACCACGTCGGCCGTGGCGGCGGTCAGCCCCGCGTGGCAGGCGGCGCCGAACCCCCGCCGCTCCTCGTGCACGACGGTGGCCCCCAGGGCGCGGGCGAGGTCGGCGGAGCCGTCGGTGGAGCCGTTGTCCACGACGAGGGCGCGCCAGCCGGCCGGGATCCGGGCGAGGACCCAGGGCAGGGCCCCGGCCTCGTTCAGGCAGGGCAGGACGACGTCCACGTCGGGCACGCCGCCGGGGGGCGGTGAGGTGGTCACGGCGTTCACCCTACGAAGGCGAACCGGGGCGTACCGGACACCGGCTCCTTACGAAACGCGGACGTCGGGGACCGGGCCGCTCCCCGACGGTGCCACGGTGCCAGGGTGGAGGACATGCAGCAACCGCACCCCGCACCCCGCCCCGGACCCGCCGCCGGGCGGCAGCCGGACACCGCCGGCCGGATCCTGGTCGTGGACGACGACCCCACCGTCGCCGAGGTCGTCACGGGCTACCTGGACCGCGCCGGATACGCCGTGGACCGCGCCGCCGACGGCCCGGCCGCCCTCGACCGCGCCGCCGCGCACCGCCCGGACCTGGTGGTGCTGGACCTGATGCTGCCCGCCATGGACGGCCTGGAGGTGTGCCGGCGGCTGCGCGCCCACGGCCCCGTGCCGGTCATCATGCTCACCGCGCGCGGCGACGAGGACGACCGCGTCCTGGGCCTGGAGGTCGGCGCCGACGACTACGTCACCAAGCCGTTCAGCCCGCGCGAGCTGGTGCTGCGGGTGGAGTCGGTGCTGCGCCGCGTCCGGCCCGCCGTCCCGTCCGGCGCGTCCGGGCCGCTCGGCGCGGCCGGCCTCGCGGTCGACCCGGCCGCCCGCCGCGCCACCAAGAACGGCACCGAGCTCGCCCTCACCCTGCGCGAGTTCGACCTGCTGGCCTTCTTCCTGCGGCACCCGGGGCGGGCGTTCGGCCGGGAGGAGCTGATGCGGGAGGTGTGGGGCTGGCACTTCGGCGACCTGTCGACCGTCACCGTGCACGTCCGCCGGCTGCGCGGCAAGGTCGAGGACGACCCGGCCCGGCCGCGCCTCATCCAGACCGTGTGGGGCGTCGGCTACCGCTTCGACGGCACCGGGGCGGAGGCGGTCTGACGTGCGCGACACCCTGCTCATCGCCCTCTACGCCTTCCTCGGCGCCGCCGCGACGGGCCTCGCCGGCGCGGCCGTGCTGCGGCTGGTCCGCCGCCGCTCGCTCACCGCCTCGCTCACCGTGGTCGCCGCCGTCGGCGTGGTCGCCATGCTCACCGGGACCATGGCGGTCGCCCGGGCGATGTTCCTGTCCCCGCACGACCTGCGGGTCGTCACCACCGTCGTCGCCATGGCGGCCGTGGTCTCCCTGGTCACCGCACTGCTGCTGGGCCGCCGGGTCGTCGCCCGCAGCCGTGAACTGACCGATGCCGCCCGGCGCTTCGGGGACGGCGACGCCTTCGCCGCGCCCGCCGTCCCGGCCACCGCCGAACTCGACGCGCTCGGCCGCGAACTGGCCGCCACCAGCGCCCGGCTCGCCGCCTCCCGGGAGCGGGAACGCGCCCTGGAGGCCTCCCGGCGCGAACTGGTCGCCTGGATCTCGCACGACCTGCGCACCCCGCTGGCCGGGCTGCGCGCCATGTCGGAGGCGCTGGAGGACAAGGTGGCCGCCGACCCCGACCGCTACCTGCGGCAGATGCGCACCGAGGTGGAACGCCTCAACGACATGGTCGGCGACCTCTTCGAGCTCTCCCGCATCCACGCCGGCACGCTGCCCCTGAGCCCGGCCCGGATCTCGGTGTACGACCTGGTCGGCGACGCCCTGGCCGGGGTCGGCCCGCTGGCCCGCGAGCACGGGGTGCGGCTGGTCGGCGACCGGGTGGCGCCGGTGCCGGTCGAGGTCGACGGCCGGGAGATGAGCCGGGTCCTGGCCAACCTGCTGGTCAACGCCATCCGCCGCACCCCCGCCGACGGCACGGTCGCCGTCAGCGCCGAGCGCGCCCCGGACGGCGTGGTGCTGTCCGTCACGGACGGCTGCGGCGGCATCCCCGAGGAGGACCTGGCCCGCGTCTTCGACACCGGCTGGCGCGGCACGGACGCGCGGACGCCGCCGGCCGGGGCGGGGCTGGGCCTGGCGATCGTCCGGGGCATCGTGGAGGCCCACCGGGGCCGCGCGAGCGTGCGCAACATCCCCGGCGGCTGCCGCTTCGAGGTGACCCTGCCGGCGGCGCGGGCCTAGGGTCTGCCGTTTGGGTCAGGCCGGATCAGGGAGCGGGGTCCGGCCCGATCCGGGCGAAGGACCCCGGGCCCCGCCCCGGCACCGCCCGCGCTCATTCCTCCCCGGCGAACTCCCGCATCCCCTCGGCGAACGGCACCTGCGGCCTCCAGCCCAGGTCCGCGCGCAGCCGGGAGGAGTCCGCGGTGATGTGGCGCACGTCGCCGAGGCGGTACCCGCCGGTGACGACCGGCTCGGGGCCGCCGAGGGCGGCGGCGAGGGCCCGGGCCAGGTCGCCGACCGTGCGGGGCTCGCCGCTGCCGGTGTTGTAGGCCGTGAGCGTGCCGGGCCGGGAACCGGCCTCCAGCGCGGTCACGTTGGCGGCGGCCACGTCCCGGACGTGCACGAAGTCCCGCCGCTGGCCGCCGTCCTCGAACACGCGCGGTGCCTCGCCGCGGGCCAGGGCCGAGCGGAAGAGGGAGGCGACGCCGGCGTAGGGGGTGTCGCGGGGCATCCGGGGGCCGTACACGTTGTGGTAGCGCAGCGAGAGGGCCGTGCCGCCCGTGGACCGCGCCCAGGCGGCCGAGAGGTGTTCCTGGGCCAGCTTGGTGGCCGCGTAGACGTTGCGCGGGTCGGCCGGGGCGTCCTCGCCGACCGTGCCGGGGGACGGGGGGCGCCGCACACCGGGCACGGCGGCTCGAACCGGCCCGCCCGCAGGTCCGCCTCGGCACGCGGGCCGGGGCGGACGGTGCCGTGCGCCGGGCAGTCGTAGCGCCCCTCCCCGTACACCACCATCGACCCGGCCAGCACCAGCCGCCCGACGCCCGCCGCGGCCATCGCGGCGAGCAGGACGGCGGTGCCCAGGTCGTTGCGGGAGACGTACTCGGGCGCGTCCGCGACCCCGTCACCGAGTCCCACCATGGCCGCCTGGTGGCAGACGGCGTCCACGCCGGACAGGGCGCGGGCGACGGCCCCGGGGTCGCGCACGTCGGCGCGGGCGTCGGCGCGGACGTCGTACACCACCGGCTCGTGCCCGCGCGCCCGCAGCGCCTCGACGACATGGGACCCGATGAACCCGGCACCGCCGGTGACCAGTACACGCATGCGGCCACGCTAGGCCCGCGCCCGGCTCCCGGCGGGTGAGCGCGCCCGTACGTCACCGGTCCGTAAGGAGCCCCCGCCGCGGCCGGGTCCGGCCGCGGCGGGTCAGCAGGAGGAGGCGGCGACGTCGCGCAGGCGGATCCGGTCGGTGTAGGCGGAGCTGTCGCGGAGCGCGGTGAGCCGGGCCCGGGTGACCACACCCGTGGACCGGTCGTCACCGTCGCAGAGGACCAGGTGCTCGACCCCGGCGCCGGCCATGACGGACAGGGCCACCTCGACGGTCATGTCGTCCCAGACCCGGGGGCCGGACGCGTCCGCGGGACCGACCGGAACCACGGGGGCGAAGGCCCCCACGGGGTGCTGCAGCCGAGCGGGTGTCACAGGTGCCTCCGGGGGATCGGGAAGGGACGACGGGCCGCGGGGACGGGGCCCGGGGCCTGGCGCTCGGATCGGGCCGGACCCCGTGGGCCTGGCCCGATCCGAACGGAGGACCCTAGGCGGCCGAGTCGTAGGAGCGCTGCCGCTGCGGCCTGCGGCGCGAGGCCTCGCCGGCGGGGCGGCCCTGGCCGGAGCGGCCCCGCCGGCCCCGGGAGGGGGCGGAGGAGCGGCGGGGGCGTTCCGCGGCCGGGGCGGCGATGACGACCGGGACGCCGGAGGGGGCCTGGGCGCCGGTGATGCGGCCCAGCTCGTCCTCGCCCGGACGGACCTGGGTGATCCGCGGGGTGATGCCGGCCGAGGCCATCAGCCGGCTCATGGCGCGGCGCTGGTCGGGGGTGACCAGCGTGACGACGCTGCCGGACTCGCCGGCGCGGGCCGTGCGGCCGCCCCGGTGCAGGTAGTCCTTGTGGTCGCTGGGCGGGTCGACGTTGACGACGAGGTCCAGGTGGTCGACGTGGATGCCGCGCGCCGCGACGTTGGTCGCGACCAGGACGGTGACGTGCCCGTTCTTGAACTGGTCGAGGGTGCGGGTGCGCTGCGGCTGGGACTTGCCGCCGTGCAGGGCCGCGGCGCGCACGCCGCTGCTCAGCAGGTGCTTGGTCAGCCGGTCCACGGCGTGCTTGGTGTCCAGGAACATCATCACCCGGCCCTCGCGCGCCGCGATGTGGGTGGTCGCCCAGTGCTTGTCCGTGTCGTGCACGTGGAGCAGGTGGTGCTCCATCGTGGTGACCGCGCCCGCCGACGGGTCGACGGAGTGGACCACGGGGTCGCTCAGGTACCGGCGCACCAGCCGGTCGACGTTGCGGTCCAAGGTGGCGGAGAACAGCATCCGCTGCCCGTCCGGGCGCACCTGGTCCAGCAGGGCGGTGACCTGCGGCATGAAGCCCATGTCGGTCATCTGGTCGGCCTCGTCCAGGACGGTGATGCCGACCTCGCCCAGCCGGCAGTCGCCGCGGTCGATGAGGTCCTTCAGCCGTCCGGGCGTCGCGACGACGACCTCCGCCCCGGCCCGCAGCGCCCCGGCCTGCCTGCCGATGGACATGCCGCCGACGACGGTGGCCAGGCGCAGGTTCACGGAGCGGGCGTACGGGGTGAGCGCGTCGGTGACCTGCTGGGCCAGCTCGCGCGTGGGGACGAGGACGAGTCCGAGGGGCTGCCGGGGCTCGGCGCGCCGCCCGGCCGTACGGGCCAGCAGCGCCAGGCCGAAGGCGAGGGTCTTGCCCGAACCGGTCCGGCCGCGGCCGAGCACGTCCCGGCCGGCCAGGGAGTTGGGCAGGGTCGCCGCCTGGATCGGGAACGGCACGCTCACGCCCTCCTGGCCGAGCGCGGCCAGCATCCGCGCCGGCAGGGCGAGGTCGGCGAACGACTCGACGGCGGGCAGCGCGGGCGTGACCGTCTCGGGCAGTGCGAACTCACCCTGCGGGGCCGGCCGCTTTCCCTGCACCTTGGCGCCGCGGCGGGGAAAACCGGCGCGCTTGCCGCCGGTGCCTGCCGCGGAGCGGTCGTGGGTGCGGGTCGGACGGGTGCGATTCAATGGGAAACCTTTCCTTGATGCAGCACGTATCAAGGGATTTCCGCAGCGCGTGAATGGCGCAGAAAATCGCGAGAACGAGCTGAATGTGAGAGAAGCCGAACCGGGCCTGCGGTGGGTTTCCACCGTCACCGGCCCGGAAATGCGGCGAGCTGGGGCCCGCACCCCAAGGTGCGGGCCCCAGCTGCGAAGTACGTGTCGGTACTCAGGCGGGGACGATGTTCTCGGCCGTCGGGCCCTTCTGGCCCTGGGCGACGTCGAAGGACACCTTCTGTCCCTCCAGCAGTTCGCGGAAGCCCTGGGTGGCGATGTTCGAGTAGTGGGCGAAGACGTCGGCGCCGCCGCCGTCCTGCTCGATGAAGCCGAAGCCCTTTTCCGCGTTGAACCACTTCACGGTTCCGGTGGCCATTTGATTTCTCCTTCGGGAGGCGGTGTCGGGAATGCGCCGTGTGCGCATTCCGTGTCGCCGTGATGATCACCCCGTCGGAAAAACCCTCTGGCAACCACACCTGCAACTGAAAAAGACAGTAGCACGGCGCGATGGCTCCCGCACGGGTGATAATGCGGATCGGGTCCGGCCGCCGGGAATATTCCCCGGGCGCCACCCCTATTTCTCCCCCCACGGGCACAGGTATCGCCCGCAACGGCACCCGCGGGCGCGTCCCCCGGCGCGCCGGGGCCGGCGGACGCGACGAAGGTCACATCTCGCCCGGGGCGGGCGCGGTGCCCGGCGGCGGGTGCGATTTTTGTTGTCGCGCCGGACCGTCCGCGTCTCCCGTGGTGGGACCGGGCGCCGACCGCCGGGTCCCGCGTCACGCCCTTGCGGGCGGGAGAACGCCCGAGGGCATGAGAGAGGGAGAAGAGGTCCATGCGCACAGACCATGGGCACGACGTCGGCGGCGCCCTGGTGTCCGCCGCCTGTTCCGGTGATCCGCGGGCGGTCGAGGGCCTGGTCGCGCGGTCCCTGCCGCTCGTCTACAACATCGTCGGCCGTGCGCTGGACGGGCACCAGGACGTGGACGACGTCGTGCAGGAGACCCTGCTGCGCCTGGTGCGCGGCCTGAACCAGCTCGAGGACCCCTCGGCGTACCGATCGTGGATGGTGGCCATCACCGTGCGGCAGATACGGGACTGGATCAGACGGCGGCAGCAGGACCGGCGGACGCACGAGCCGATGGACCGCGCCGCCCAGGTGCCCGACCCGGCCTCCGACTTCGCGTCGCTGACGGTCCTCCGGCTCCAGCTGGACGACAGCCGCCGCGAGGTCGTCGAGGCCACGCGCTGGCTGGACGAGGACAACAGGGAACTGCTGTCCCTGTGGTGGCTGGAGGAGACCGGTCAGCTCACCCGGGCCGAGGTGGGCGCGGCGCTGGGGCTGTCGGGCCGGCACACGGCGGTGCGGATACAGCGGCTCAAGGAGCAGCTCGACGTGGGCCGGGCCATCGTCCGGGCGCGGGCCGCGCAGCCGCCGTGCCCGGACCTGGCGGAGCTGACCGCGACGTGGGACACGCGGCCGAGCCCGCTGTGGCGCAAGCGGATCGCCCGGCACCTGCGGGGCTGCGGCCACTGCGGCGGGCGGCCCGGTGAACTGGTCCCGGTGGCCCGGCTGCTCCTGGGTCTCCCGCTGCTCGTGCCGCCGGCCGGCCTGCACCGGGCCACGATGGCGGCGATCGCCGCCGGCCCCCGGCCGGCCGGGCCGGCCGGGGAACCGCCGGCGGCCGGTTCGTCCGGGGCGGGGGACCCGCATCCCGGGGCGGACGCGCCGGCACCGGCGGCCGCGCGCGCCGACGCCCCCTCCGGGCGCCGCCCCGGCGGCGCCCGCCCGGCCGGGCGCGCCGGACACCGGCGCCGGGCGCGGACGCCCCGGCGGCGCGGCCGGGCCGTCACCGCGGCCGTCGCGACCGCGACGGTCCTCCTCGGCGTCTGGGCCCTGCTGCCCTCCCGCGACACCGGCGCCGGCACCGCGGCGGCGGGCGGCGCACCCCGGCCGGTGGCCCTGACGGCGTCCCCGAGCCCGCGGCCGGCCACCACCACCCCCTCGCCGCGCCCCACGGCCACGCGGAAGAAGCCGAAACCGTCCCCGTCGGCCACCGCCGCCGCGAAGCGGTCCGCCCGTCCCACGGCGGCCGCGGCACCCGCGGCCACCGCGCCGGCGGTCGCCTCGCACCGCAAGGGCGTCGGCGTCTGGTCCTACCCCGGGGCGTCGGACGCCCTGGCCCGGTCCGGCACCGGCTGGTACTACACCTGGTCCGCAGCCCACCCCGGCGTCAGCACGCCCGCCGGGGCCGACTTCGTGCCGATGATCTGGGGAGCCGACAGCGTCACCCCGCAGAACCTGTCGGCGGCCGAGGCGGCCGGCCCCTACCTGCTGGGGTTCAACGAACCCGACATGAGCGCGCAGTCGAACATGACCGTCAACCGGGCGCTGGAGCTGTGGCCGCGCCTGGAGTCGGCGGGCCGCACCCTCGGCAGCCCCGCCGTCGCCTACGGCGCGGACCGGCCGGGCGGCTGGCTGGACCGCTTCATGACCGGGGCCGGGCAGCGGGGGTACCGCGTCGACTTCATCGCGCTGCACTGGTACGGCGGCGACTTCCGCACCCAGGCGGCCGTGGACCAGTTGCGCACCTATCTGACCGCGGTGCACGAGCGCTACCACAAGCCGATCTGGCTGACCGAGTTCGCCCTCATCGACTTCTCCCGGGGCACCCGGTACCCGACGGACGAGGAGCAGGCCGCCTTCCTGTCCTCCGCCACGAGGATGCTCGCCGGGCTGTCCTTCCTCCAGCGGTACGCCTGGTTCGGCCTGGGGACCGACGGGTCCGGGCCCGGCACCACGCTGTTCCGCGCCGGGTCCACGCCGACCCCCGAGGGCCTGGCGTTCCGCTCGGCACCGTGAACCGGCGGCCGGGCGGACCGGGGGCCCGCGCCCCCGGCCGCCGGCCCGGGCGCCTCACCGGCCGGACGCGGGCACGGCCAGGGCCAGGCAGGCCAGCAGGGTGCGGGCCTGGACGTTGACGCAGTTGGCCTGGCGGACGAAGGAGGCGAGCTGGGGGAGGGTGAACCAGCGGTGGCCGGGGGGCTCCTCGGCGGCGAAGTCCTCGGGGACCTCGATGACCTGGTAGCGGCTCTCGGCGTTCAGGAACCGGCCGCCCTCCTCCGCGTGGACCACGTCGTACCGCACCTCTCCCGCGCCGCCCGACAGGACCAGGTCCAGGAACGGCGGGCGCCGCTCGGGCGGCAGCCAGGCGTAGTTGCCGGGCGTGTACTGCACGGTGGGCGCGAGCTGCACCGTGTCGAGGAAGCCGGCCTCGGCCCGGGCGTGCACCAGCACGTGGGGCACGCCGTCCACGCGCTTGGCCAGGAAGGCGGTCACGCCCCGCCCCCGCGGCTCGAACAGGGGCTGGCGCCAGCTGGTGATCTCGCGGTTGCCGGCCTCCACGGCGACGCCCACGACATCGAAGTACCGCCCCTGCCGGTGCCGTCCCGCGCGGGCGTCCCACTCCCAGCCGGGCAGGTCCCTCAGGGGCACCGCCCGCGCGGTCAGGGCGCGCCGGGCGCGCTCGCCGGTGAACCAGGACAGCAGTTCCTGGTCGGTGTGCAGGGCCCGGTCCCGCCCGGCCGGCTCGCCGGTGTCCAGCGGCAGGCACGACAGGACCGTGCGGGAATCCATGTTCACCACGTTGTCGTGGCGCAGCAGCGCGCCGAGCTGGCCGAGGGTCAGCCAGCAGAAGTCCTCGTGCAGGGGCACGTCGCCCAGCGCCTCGACGACCATGTTCCGGTTGCTCTTGCCGAGGAACCACGAGCCGTGCTCGGACTGCAGGCTGTCGGTGACGACGCGGGCGAGGCGGCCCGCGCGGTCGCCGTCGAAGTACTCGATGTACTTCACGTCGGCGCCCCGGTGCACCTTGGTGAAGTTGCTGCGCGTCGCCTGCACGGTGGGGGAGAGCTGGAGCAGGTTGGGGTTGCCGGGCTCCATCTTGGCCTGCATCAGGCAGTGCAGCACCCCGTCGAACTCCTTGACGAGGATGCCCAGCACCCCCACCTCCGGCTGGCGGATGACCGGCTGGTGCCACTCCGGCACGGGGCCGTCCTCCGAGCGGACGTGCAGGCCCTCGACGGAGAAGAAGCGCCCGCTGCGGTGCACGAGGTTGCCCGACCCCGGCTCGAAGGACCAGCCGTCCAGCTCCGCGAAGGGCACCCGGGTCACCCGGAAGCGGCCCGCGTCCCGCCGCTCCCCGAGCCACCGCGGGAAGGCCTCCGTGCTCAGGTGCCGTCCCTGCGCGGCGGCCGCCGACCGCGCGAGCCGCTCGGACCACCCGGGCACGAGACGCGGGCGCAGCGCGCCGCCGGGAACCGGCCGGGACGGCCGCGCGCGCGGCGGCGCGTCCGGCGGCGCGGCGGACGGGGACGGGGAAACGGACATGGCAGCCTCCGGGAGTGGGGTGGGGTCGTCAGGACGCGGTGCCGGGCACCCTGGCCTCGATCAGGTAGAGCGCGCTGCGCGCCCGGGTGACACCGGCGAACTCCAGGCCGGCCCGGCGGAACAGGTCCTCGAAGTCGCCCTGGTGGTGCTCCCGGCCGCCGACGTTGAGCAGCAGGAAGAGGTCCATCGCCGTGGTGACCCGCGGCTCGGGGCTGAGGTCGACGAGGTTCTGCACGACGACGATGCGGGCCCCGGGCGCGGCGTGCTCGGCGACGTTGCGCAGCACCCTGACCGAGCGCTCGTCGTCCCACTTGAGGATCTGCTTGATGACGTACACGTCGGCGCTGACCGGCACGGCGTCCAGGCAGTCGCCCGCGGTGACCCGGGCGCGGCCGGCCAGTTCGCCGCCCTCGCGCAGCGCCGGGTCGGCGCCCTCCACCACGGCCGGCAGGTCGAACAGCTCGCCGGTGACGTGCGGGTGCCGCTCCAGGATCGTCCGCAGCAGGTGGCCCTGGCCGCCGCCGATGTCGGCGACGCTGCCGGCCCCGTCGAGGTCGAGGGTCTCGGCGACGGCCCGGGAGGTGAGCGCGCTCGCCTGGGTCATGGCCCGGTTGAAGACGCGCGCGTCGTCCGGGGCGTCCTCCCGCAGGTAGCTGAAGAAGTCCTTGCCGTACAGCTCCGGCAGGACGGCCTTGCCGGTGCGCACGGCCTGCTCCAGACGCGGCCAGGCGTCCCACGTCCAGGCGGCGCCCGCCCACAGCACCATGTCGGCCATGCCGCCGCCGGGCGCGTCGGAGCGCAGCAGCCGGGAGGTCGCGGTGTGCCGGAACCGGCCGGGCGCGGTCTCCTCGAACACGCCGTGCGCGGCGAGCGCGCGCAGCAGCCGGGCCAGGGTGTCCGGGGCGGCGTTGACCGCCCGGCCCAGGTCGCGGGCGTCGGCGTCCTCGTCGTCCAGGGCGTCGGCGACCCCGAGCCGGACGGCGACCTGGATCGCGGAGGCCGCGGCCACGCTCAGCGCGATCTCCCTGATCCGGGTCTCGGCCTGGAGCTGGTCGTCCTGGGGCTGGTCGTCCTGGGTCGTGCTGGTCCGCTGCGTCGGCATGGCGCGTTCCTCTTCCTCGGCTTCTTCGGGGTTCTCGGTGTCTTCGGCGGGCGCGGGGTCCTCGGCGGTCGCGTCGGCAGTCGCGGTCCGGCCGGCGCGCGGGGCCGGTCCGGCGGGGCCGGCCGGGCGGGCGGCCCGGTTCCCGGCGCGGCCCGGCAGGGCGATGTCCTCCAGGACCGGCACGATTTCGGCGGGGCCGGGCAGCCCGGCGAGCTCCTCGCGCAGCCGGGCCGCGCGGGTGCGGTGGACGGGGTCCCGCAGCAGCCGGGTCAGCGCGTCCCGCACGGCGGCCGGGCGGTCGCCGTCGCTCGCGGGGACGACCAGGCCGGCCCCGGCCCCGGCGACGCGGCGGACGTTCAGGTGCTGCTCGGCGGAGAACGGGACGCCCAGCTGGGGCACGCCCGCGGCGACCGCGGTCATCGTGCAGCCGGCACCGCCGTGGTGCACCACGGCCGCGCAGCCGGGCAGGACGTCGCCGAGCGGGGCGCCCGGCAGCAGCCGGACCCCGGGCGGCGGGGTGCCGAGGGCGGCGGTGTCCTCGGGATCGGCCAGGACCAGCACCTCGGCGCCCGTCGCGGCGCAGGAGGCGGCCAGCTCGGGCACCAGCCGGGCGACCGGGCCGTACACGCCGGCCAGGGAGCGGCCCCAGACCAGGCAGACGCGGGGCCGGCCGCCGGACGGCGGCTCCAGCCGGGGCGCGGTGCCCGGCCCGTTGTACGGCACGTACCGCATCCGCAGCCGGCGGGCGTCGGTGGGCGGTTCGAGGCCGGGCGGGCAGGGGTCGAGGACGTACTCGATCAGGTCGGTGCCCATCTCGCCCGCGCCGTACCGGGGGAAGGACCCGGTGGGGTCGCCGGGGATGATCCGCAGCTCCGGTTCGGGTTCGGCCGTGCCGTGCGGGCCCCACAGGTGCAGGACGGCGGGCACGCCCAGGACGCGGGCGGCGAGCAGGCCCTCGATGCTCATCCGGTCGTGGACGACGAGGTCGGGGCGCCAGGCGCGGGCGAAGCCGACGACGGCATCGAAGCCCTCGCGGGTGGCCCGCAGGATCCGGGGCCGCTCGGTCGTGCGGAAGGCCGCGAAGTCGAAGTCCTCGAGCCGGCGCAGCTCCTCGCCGGTGACGGGGTGCGGCGGGAGCCGGTCGTAGGGCCAGGCGCCCTTCTGGGCGGCCCAGTAGTTGTTCAGCCGGCCCTGCTCGGCCATGCCCAGCGCGGGCCGCAGGAGGGGTTCGGGGGTCAGGCCGGCGCGGCGCAGCGCCGCGGACTCGCCGGCCGCGCACGCCACGCGCACCTCGTGTCCGGCGGCCTGCAGGGCCCGGCCGAGCGGGACCAGGGGGTAGTAGTGCCCCGGCCAGTCCGAGACGGTGAACAGCACGCGCACGAGGTCTCCTCGGAGTCGGCGGGTCGGCGGACGGGCGGCGGCAGCCGGCTCACGGGGTCAGGTGTCCGGCGATCCAGCCGCCGTCGACGACGACCTCGGTGCCGGTGACGTAGGAGGAGTCGCCGGCGGTGAGGAAGAGGACCACGGACGCCGTCTCGTCGGCCTCGCCGAAGCGGCGCAGCGGCAGGGTCCGGTGCAGCCACTTGACCTGCATCTCGTGCAGGTCCTTGGTCATCTCGGTGCGGATGACGCCGGGGCAGACGGCGTTGACCCGGATGCCGTCCGGGCCCAGCTCCATGGCGGCCACCTTGGTCATGCCGACCACCGCGAACTTCGAGGCGCAGTACGCGGACAGGTACTTCAGCCCCATCAGCCCGTCGACGGAGGAGATGTTGACGATGCTGCCGCCGCCGGCCTCGCGCAGCGCCGGGACGACGGCCTGCATGCCGAGGAAGACGCCGAGCTGGTTGACCTCGACCACCTGCATGAAGGCCTCGGGCGACATCTCCTCGACGCTGCCGATGTCCACCACGCCGGCGTTGTTGACGAGCGCGTCGAGCCTGCCGTACGCCGCGCGGGCCGCGGCGACGGCGGCGGCCCACTCCTCGGGGCTGCGGACGTCGAGCCGGACGTACGTCGCCGCCTCGCCCAGCTCGTCCGCGAGCCGCTTGCCGTCGTCGTCCAGGATGTCGCCGAGGACGACCTTCGCGCCCTCGGCGACGAAGGCGCGCGCCGCCGCGGCGCCCTGGCCGCGGGCGCCTCCTGTGATCAGGGCGACCCTGCCGTCGAGCTTGCCCATGGTGCTGCCTTTCGGATGGAGGTGGTGGAGGTGTACGGGGGTGTGCGAGGGGGCGGGCCGCGGCGTCAGGCCGCGCGCAGGCCGGACAGGACGGCCCAGAGGCTGCCGGGGGTCCCGAAGGTCTCGGAGGTGAGGTACTCGTCCGGGAACGACACCTCGTACTGCTGTTCCAGGCGCAGCAGCGTGTCGATCGTGGCCATCGAGTCCAGGCCGTGGTCGCTCAGCCGGGTCCCGGCGCGCAGGGCGCTGTCCGCGGGCAGCAGCGGCAGCGCCTCGCGCAGGATCTTCTCGAAGGGTTCGTCCCAGGGGACGGTCATGGCGGCGGGTTCCTTTCGGGTCTCAGGCGGCCGTCGGCGCGGCCGGGGCCGGCCCGGCGGCGAGGGCCTTCTTGTCGGTCTTGCCGTTCGGGGTGAGCGGGAGTTCCGCGCGCACGTGGCAGACGGGCGGGACCTTGGCCGGCTCCAGCCGCTCGGCCAGCGCCTCCAGCACCTCGCCGGCGGGGCGGTCGGCGGCGACGTGCAGCACCATGTCGGCGTCCGCGGCCGGCGGCAGCAGCGCCGCCGCCCGGACCCCGGGGACGTCCAGGGCCGCGGCCTCGATCTCCAGCGCGGACATCCGCACCCCGCGCCGCTTGAACAGGTCGTCGCGGCGTCCGTGCACGTACAGGTGGCCGTCCGCGTCGAGGTGGCCGTAGTCCCCGGTGTGCAGGGTGACGGCACCGGTCGCGGGGTCGGGGCGGAAGCGCTCCCGGGTGAGGTCGGGGGCGCGCCAGTAGCCGGCCATGACGTGCGGCCCGCGCACCGCGATCTCCCCCGTCGACCCGGGCGGCAGCGGCCGGCCGGCGTCGTCCAGGACCAGCACCTCGGTGCCGGGCAGGGCCCGCCCGACGGAGTGCGGGCGGGCCAGGTCCCCGTCGGGTTCGAGGACGGTGATCCGCTTGCACTCGGTGGTGCCGTACATGGGCGCGACGCGCGCCTGCGGGAAGGCGGCGCGCAGACCGTCGAGGACCGGGCGGTTGAGGGCCGCCCCGGTGCTGGTGAACAGCCGGACCGGGGGCGCCGGCCGGCGGTCGCGCGCGGCGAGCCGGAGCACCAGCTCGGCCAGGGAGGGCACGACCGGGAAGACGGTGACCGAGTGCCGGTGCAGCAGTGTCATCAGGCCGACGTGGGCGTCGGTGCGGGAGATCACCAGCTCCGCGCCCGCGGCGACCGTCAGGAAGATCTGGTAGAGCCCGTAGTCGAAGGAGAACGGGACGGCGTTCAGCACCACGTCGTCCGGGCGGTAGCGCAGGCGGTCGGCGATGGCGGCGGTGGCGAACACCGCGGCGCGGTGCGGGGACATGACCGCCTTGGGCGCCGAGGTGCTGCCCGAGGTGTACATGAGCAGGGCGAGGTCGTCCGCGCCGACCGGCACCCGCGGGGCGCGCGCCGCGTCCGCCGCGCCGCCGCCCGGTCCGGTCCCCCCGCCGAGCGGCACCTCGGCCAGGTCGTGCGCGGGCACCTCGCCCAGCCGGGCCAGCAGCTCCACGTCCGCGCCCTGGGCGACGGCCAGCGACGGTTCGGCGTCCGTGAGCACCCGGGCCAGGTGGAAGCCCTTCATGGCGGTGCCGACCGGCACGAACACGGCCCCCGCCCGCAGCGTCCCGAACAGCAGGGCCACGAACGGCCGGGCGTTGCCCAGACGGGCCAGGACCCGGTCCCCGGGGCGGACCCCGCGGTCCAGCAGCCACGCCGCGCAGGCGTCCGCGGCCCGGTCCAGCTCCGCGTAGGTCCAGGCGCCCCCGCCGTCGCGGACCGCGGTCGCGCCGGGCCGCCGTGCGACGGCCCCCTCCAGCAGTTCGTGCAGCAGCTCCGCCATGTCACGCGCCCCCTGATCGCTCGTCGGTCACGGAAGTGGGCACCCGCCCGTCGCCCCAGTCCGGCAGCTCGGTGATCTCCAGCACGGCGGCGGTGCAGCTGTAGCCCGCGCCCCCGCCGAACAGCAGGACCCGGTCGCCGGGCGCCACGGCCCGGGTGCGCACCAGCCAGTCGAGGCCCGCGTTCCAGTCGCCGGCGCCGATGTGCCCGGTGGTGCGGCCGTACTCCCAGGTGGTGAGGGACTCGGGCACCTGGAGCAGGTGGTGGAAGTGGTAACCGTGCTCGAAGCGTCCGGTGGCCCCGATCACCACGCGGGCGAGGTCCTTCAACTGGGTCCGGGAGTCCGCGAGGGCCTGGTTGCGGGCCTGGTTGATGAGGCGTCCGGTGCGCAGCTCGGTCTGCTTGGCGTCACCGGCCGCCGCGTGCCGGGCGGCACGCGCCACCAGGTCCACGGGGGTGCCGGGATCGGGGGCCCGGCGCAGCGGCTGGTCGCCGCGGGCCGCGGCCTCCAGGGAGTTGTCGACGACCGTCGCGGTCGACAGGACGCGGGCGAAGCCGCCCCGGGTGGACAGGACCATGGCGGTGCCGCCGTCGCCGTAGACGTTGTAGTCGTGCATGTTCCAGCGGTCGACGGCGGGCGGGGCGAAGCGGTCGGCGGTGGTGACCAGGGCCGCGTGCCCCTTGCCGATGCCGGCCCGCAGGTGGGCGCCGGCGAGTTCGATCGCGCCGAGGGCGCCGTTGCAGCGCTGCTGCACGTCGAAGGCGGGCACGAAGCGGCCCACGGTGTCCGCCGCGACGTAGGAGGCGGTGGGCCAGATGTCGAGTCCCTGGTACCACAGGCTGCTGTGCAGCAGGAGCGAGAAGTCGCGTTCGGCGGTGCCGGAGCGCTCCAGCGCGGACCGGCCGGCCCGCACCGCCATGTCCGGCGGCGCGGTGTCCTCGTCCACGCACACGGAGACGTAGTCGCGGGCCCTGGCGCGCTCCGCGTCGTAGCGGCCCTCCTCGACGGCGCGCTCCACGGGCAGCGCCCCGGGCAGCCAGGTGCCGACCGCCGCGACGTACAGGTCGTCCCACTTCATGACGCCTGCCTCCACTGCTGCGCCCCGCAGAACTCGCGGACCGAACCGATCATGTAGTCGACCATCTCGGCGGTGAGCAGCGGGTGGACGCCGATCCAGAAGGTGTGCTCGGTGACGACGTCGCTGTTGGCCAGGTCGCCGACCACCCGGTGCGGGAGGCCGGTGTAGGCGGGGTGGCGGGTGAGGTTGCCCGCGAACAGCCGCCGCGTGCCGATGCGCCGGGCCTCCAGGAAGTCGGTCAGGCCCTTGCGGGTGTACGGGGCGTCGGGCCGCACCGTGAGCACGAAGCCGAACCAGCTCGGGTCGCTGCCCGGCGTGGGCTCCGGCAGCAGCAGCCCCGGCGTGCCCTCCAGACCGTCGCGCAGCCGCCGCCAGTTGCGGCGGCGGGCCCGGCCGAAGTCGTCCAGCTTGGTGAGCTGGGTCAGGCCGAGGGCGCCCTGCAGGTCGGTGGCCTTCAGGTTGTAACCGACGTGGGAGAAGATGTACTTGTGGTCGTACCCGTGGGGCAGGGAGCCCATCTGGTGCTCGAAGCGCTTGAGGCACTTGTCGTCCTCGCCGGGTTCGCACCAGCAGTCGCGGCCCCAGTCGCGCAGTGACTCCACGATGCGGGCGAGCGCCAGGTTGCGGGTCAGCACGCAGCCGCCCTCACCGGTGGTCAGGTGGTGGGCCGGGTAGAAGCTCACGGTGCTCAGGTCGCCGAAGGTCCCGGTGAGCCGGCCCTGGTGCAGGGAGCCGACGGCGTCGCAGTTGTCCTCGATGAGGAACAGCTCGTGCTCCTCGGCGAGCCGGGCGACGTCCGCGACCGGGAAGGGGTTGCCCAGCGTGTGGGCGATCATGATGGCCCGGGTGCGGGGGCCGATCGCCGCCTCGATGCGCTCCGCCGTCGTGTTGTACGTCGCCAGGTCGATGTCGACGAAGACGGGCACCAGACCGTTCTGCACGATCGGGTTGACGGTGGTGGGGAAGCCCGCGGCGACCGTGATCACCTCGTCGCCGGGCACCAGCCGGCGCTCCTCCAGCTGCGGCGAGGTCAGCGCGGTGAGGGCCAGCAGGTTCGCGGAGGAGCCCGAGTTGGTCATGTGGGCCTTGCGCAGCCCGAGCCGGCGGGCCAGGGCGCTCTCGAACTTCCGCGTCTTGACGCCCGAGGTGATCCTCAGGTCGAGCGCCGTCTCCACCAGCGCCACCCGGTCGTCCTCGTCCAGGACCGCCCCCGCGGGCAGCAGCGGGGTGACGCCCGGCACGAACTCCTGGGTGCCCGCCGTCTCCCGGTGGTACTTGCGTACGTCTTCCAGCAGCAACGCTTTACCGCCGCTCACCTCATCGCCTCCCGCGCGCCTGTGGGCCGAGCGGCCCTTACTCGGACATCCGGGCCACGGGCTCCGGGTCCTTCTCCGATCGGGGGTTGACTCACGGCGCGTCCGGCAACGGTGCCGGACGCCCGCCCCGAGTCACGGTGGTGCACCGGGCTCAAGAAGCCCTCGAAGTCGGGCCGCGGCCCGCGCGGGCCTCCTCCCACAGCGCCGCGAGCGACTCCGCCAGGCCCCGGCGGGGCACCCAGCCGAGCGCGGCGCGGGCGGCCCCGCAGTCGACGCGCTGCCACTCCACGCCCGCGCTGCGGGCCTCCTCGCCGCCCTCCTCGACGACCCGCGCGGGAATGCCGCTGGCCTCGATCAGGCCGTCCACCATCCGGCGCACGTCGACGGCCTGGCCGCGGCCCAGGTTGAACACCCGGCCGGCCACCGGCCGCCGCGCGGCGGCCACCACCGCCTCCGTGATGTCGCGGACGTCCACGAAGTCCCGGTGGGAGCGCAGCGGGGACAGCCGCAGCTCCGCCGTGGTGCCGCCGTCGGCGGCGGCGCTCAGCTGGGCCGCGACCCGGCCCAGCAGGCTGGCCCGCGGCAGCCCGGGGCCCACCACGTTGGCGATGCGCAGGACCACGCCCTCCGGCCGGCCGCCCGCGCCGGCGGCCAGCACGGCCCGGCTGCCGAGGAGTTTGGTGCGCCCGTAGACGGTCGTGGGAGACGGCGGGCTGTCCTCGCGCAGCGCGGTGCCCGGCGGCACCGGCCCGTACTCGTGGACCGAGCCGAGCTGGACCAGCCGCGCCGGTACGGGCAGGGCGCCGACGGCCGCGACGATCCGCCGCACCAGCGTGACGTTGACGTCCTCCATCTGCCGCGCGGAGACGTCCCACACCGCCCCCGTGGTGTTCACCACCACCGAGGGGGCGAGCTCGCGCAGCAGCCCCTCGACCTCGGGCGGGGGCGCGGCCAGCAGGTCGAGACGGACGTCCCGCACGCCCGGCGGGCCGGCCGCGGCCCGCCGGGCCACCGACACGACGTCGTACCCGGCCGCCGCGAAGGCGGAACACACGTGCCGCCCCATGAAGCCGCTGCCGCCCAGGACGACGGCGCGCTCCGGCCCGGCCCGCCGCCCCGCCGGGGCCCCGGCATCCTGGCTCATCGTGTTGCCCCTTCCTCTCGCGCGGCCGTCAGAGGGCGGCGGACGCGGCCGTGACGGCCGCCGCGCGGGCGGACGGTGCGGCGGCCCCGGGCTCCGGTGCCGTGTCGGCCGGGAGGCGCCCGGTGGCGGCCAGGTGCTCCAGGACCGGGACCAGGCGGTCCGGGGCCGGGCGGGCCTCGTTGCCGGCGCGCAGCCGCCGGGCCGCCGCGCGGTGGGCCGGGTCGGACAGCAGCGCGGCGACGGCGGACCGGATCAGCTCCGGCGTGGCGCGGTCGCCCGTGAGATGGCGTCCCGCGCCGGTCGCGGCGAGGCGGGCGCCGTCCGCGTCCTGTTCCGGGCCGAAGGTGAGGGCGAGCTGCGGCACGCCGGCCGTGGCCGCCGTCATCACCGACCCGGCGCCCCCGTGGTGCACCATCGCGTCGCACGTCGGCAGCAGCAGGTGCAGCGGGAACTGCTCCACCACCCGGACGTTGGCGGGCAGCTCACCGAGCGCGGCCACGTCGTCGGGGTGCACCGGCAGGACGATGTCGAGGTCCTGGCCGGCCAGCGCCCGCACCACCCGGGGCACCAGGTAGGAGGCCGCGCCGTAGGACCGGCTCACCGAGTTGCTCCACAGCACGCACACCCGGGGCCGTTCGGGGGCCTCCAGCGCCCACGGCTCCATGGCACCGGGCCCGTTGTAGGGGACGTAGCGCACGGGTAGCCGAGTGGCGGCGGTCGGCGGGGTGAGGCCGGGCGGGCAGGGGTCGATGACGTACTCGACGAGACCGGGTCCCATCTCCGGCAGCCCGTGGCGGGGGAAGGCGCGGGTGTAGTCGACGGGCAGCGGGTGCAGCTCCGGGTCGTCCTCCCGGGTGCCGACCGGTCCCCACAGGTGGGCGACGTGCGGCACGCCCAGCGCGCGGGCGGCGAAGATCCCCTCCATGCTGAGCCGGTCGTGGACGACCAGGCCGGGCCGCCAGGCGCGGGCGAACTCCAGCACGCCCGCCAGTCCCTTCCCGGTCTCCGCCGCGATGCGGCGCTTGCACTCCTGGGCGTAGCCGGTGAAGTCGAAGCCGTCCAGCGAGGCCAGCTCCTCCCCGGTGTCGGGGTGCAGGCCGGGCAGCTCCCGGTAGCGCCAGGTGCCCGCCTTGATGTCGGTGAGGTTCTTGAACCGGGTCAGGAAGACCATGTCGAGGTCGCCCAGGACCGGTACGGGGGTGAGCCCGGCCCGCTCCAGCGTGCGGGCCTGGGAGGGCGCGCAGGCCACCCGGACCTCGTGGCCGGCCGCCTGGAGCGCCCAGCCGAGCGGGACCATCGGGAAGTAGTGGGCCGGCCAGTCGGAGACCGTGAACAGCACGCGCATGGTGTGCTCCGCCTTCTTCGTGCGTCTGCGTGATCGGTGGGTACGGGTGCGGGGCGCGGGCTCAGGCGGCGACGCGGCCCGCCGGGCGGCCGGCGGCGAGGCGCTCCAGGTCGGCCACGAGCGCCGCCTGGGTGGGCCGGGCCAGGTTCTCCTCGCGCAGGCGGTGGGCGGCCAGGGCGAAGGACGGCTCGTCCAGCAGCCGCCGCACCAGGGCGCGCACCGTGTCCTGGTCGGCGAGGTCGCCGCGCAGTTGCAGCCCGGCGCCGGCCCCGGCCACCCGCGCCCCGTTGGCCTGCTGCTCGGCCGCGAAGGTCAGCGCCAGCTGCGGGACCCCGGCCGCGACCGAGGTCATCGCGCAGCCGGCCCCGCCGTGGTGCACCACGGCCGAGCAGGTCGGCAGCAGGAACTGCAGCGGGAACCGCTCGAACGCCCGCACGTTGGACGGGAGTTCACCGAGCGAGGCGATGTCCTCGGGGGTTCCGGTCAGCACGACCTCGACGTCGAGGGCGCCGAGCGCCGCGACGATCGTGGGCACGATGAACGACCGCGGGCCGAACATCCGGGTCAGCGAGTTGCCCCAGACCACGCAGACCCGGGGCCGGGCCGGCGGCTCCAGCACCCAGGCGGGCATCCCGCCGGGGCCGTTGTAGGGCGTGTAGCGCACCGGGAGCCGGTGGGCGCGCGTCGGCAGCCGCAGGCCGTCCGGGCAGGGGTCCACGACGTGGTTGATCAGGTCCGGGCCCAGCTCGCCGACGCCGTGGCGGGGGAAGAAGCCCGCCGGGTCCTCGGGCAGCAGCCGCAGCGAGGGCTCCTCCTCGTGGGTGCCGACCGGGCCCCACGCGTGCAGGACGGCGGGCACCCCGGTCACCTTCGCGGCCAGCAGGCCCTCGACGGCCAGCGGGTCGTGGACGACGAGGTCGGCGCCCCAGCGGCGGGCGAAGTCCAGCGTGCCCTCGTAGTTGGCCTTCACCGCCGTGGCGATCTCCCGCCTGTTCCCCGCGGCCCAGGCCGGGAAGTCGAAGTCCGCCAGCGACGCCAGCTCCTCGCCGGTGACCGGGTGCAGCGGCAGCCCCGGGTAGGGGCGCCGGCCGGCCTGCGCGTCCCAGAAGTACAGCAGCCGGGTCTGGGTGACCATGTCGAGGCCGCCCATGAGGGGGACGGGGGTCAGACCGGCCCGGGAGACCGGCCCGGCCTGCGCGGGGGTGCACACGACCCGCACCTCGTGGCCGGCCGCCTGGAGCGCCCAGCCCAGGGGGATCATCGGCGCGTAGTGCGCCGACCAGTCCGACACCGTGAACAACACACGCATGGTGAGACCTCTCGTCCGCCGCGGGCCGGCCCCGCTGTGCGGGGGGATGTTCGCGGGCCGGGCTCGATCCCGTGTCGAACCCGCCTAGACCCGGGCCGCGCCCGGCCGGCGGGCTCCAGGCCTGCTGGAGCGGGTCTCATCCCCCGCCACCAGCATCTGCGCATACCGCCGGGGCAGTCGCACGCGAAGGAGAACGCCGCCATGACGGACGCGGCCATCCGAACGACCGGACTACACAAGACGTACAACAGCGGCGGCCGGCCCGTGCACGCCGTCGACGGACTGGAACTCGAGGTACGGCCGGGCGAGTTCTTCGGGCTGCTCGGGCCCAACGGCGCCGGCAAGTCGACCACGCTGGGCATGCTGACCACCCGGATCGTGCCGACCCGGGGCAGTGCGACCGTCGCCGGCTTCGACGTGCAGGCGCAGGCGGTCGACGTGCGCCGGCACATCGGCGTGGTCACCCAGGCCAACACCATGGACCGGGCGGTCAGCCTGCTGGAGAACCTGGAGTTCCGGGGCCGCTTCTTCGGGATGAGCACCAAGCAGTCCCGGCGCCGGGCCGGGGAGCTGCTGGAGCAGTTCGGGCTCGCCGAGGTGGCCGACCGGCTGGACGACCACGTCTCGGGCGGCCAGTCCAAGCGGGCCATGGTCTGCCGCGCGCTGATGCACCGGCCGGAGGTCCTCTTCCTGGACGAGCCCACGGCCGCGATCGACCCGCAGGCCCGGCGCAAGCTGTGGGAGCTGCTGCGGGAGCTGAACGCGGCCGGGCAGACCATCGTGCTCACCACGCACTACCTCGAAGAGGCCGAGGAGCTGTGCGACCGGATCGCCGTCGTGGACCACGGCAAGGTGCTGACCTGCGACAGCGTCGACGGCATCAAGGCGACCGCGGGCGCCGAGACCGTGATCACGGTCTCCTTCGACGGGCCGGCCGACACCGCCGCCCAGATCGCCGGGAAGCTCGACGGCGTCCAGCGGGCCGAGGCGGACGGCCGTGACCTGCGGGTGCACGCCAAGGCCCCGGCGGACGGACTGCTCGGCGAGCTGATCTCCGTCGGGCGTGACCACGGCCTGTCCGTGCGCAACGCGGCCACCCTGCCGCCCAGCCTCGAGACCGCCTTCCTCAACCTGACCGGACGGGAGTACCGGGAATGACCACGACCATCGCTTCCCCCAGCGGGACGGCGACGCAGCCCGTGCGCGGCGGGCGGCTGTCGACCGGGCTGCACACCTTCGCCGCGCTGCTCAGCCGTGATGTGCGGGTCACCCGGCGGCAGCTGGGCTCGCTGGTGCTGCGGGCCGTCATGCAGCCGCTCGCGTTCACCTTCGGCTTCGCCTACGTGCTGCCGAAGATCGGCCTGGCCGGCGGGTTCGGCGGCACGCAGCCGGGCGCGCCGAAGTTCACCACGGTGCTGGTGCCGGGACTGGTGGCCATCACCATCGCCGTGCAGGGCATCACGGCCGTGATGATCCCGCTGCTGATGGAGCTGGCCTACACCAAGCAGATGGAGGACCGGGCGCTGGCGCCGGTGCCGCTGTGGGTGATCGCCGTCCAGAAGATCGTGTCCGCGGCGTTCCAGGCGATGCTCGCCGGGCTCGTGGTGTTCCCGGTGGTGCTGCTGGTGCACGCGGACGGGCAGGCGCCCGACGTGCACGTGCACAACTGGCCGCTGTTCGTGGTGACGTTCGCCCTGGCCTGCCTGCTCGCCGCCTGCACCGGGCTGCTGCTGGGCACGCTGTTCGACGTGCAGAAGGTGCAGCACCTCTTCGCGGCCGTGATCACCCCGCTGACCGTGCTCGGGTGCGTCTACTTCCCGTGGTCCGCCCTGGAGGCGGTGCCCTGGCTGCAGTACGTCACCCTGGCCAACCCCGTGGTCTACATGGGCGAGGGCCTGCGGGCCTCCCTCACGCCCGAGGTCGGCCACATGCCCGTGTGGGCGTTCCTGCTCGCGGAGGCGGGCGGCGTCGTGCTCCTGGGCGGCCTGGCCCTGCGCAACTTCACCCGCCGCGTGCTCGGCTGACACCGGCCCCGTCCACGCCCCACCCCGAAGCGCCCCGACGGCCCCCGCCGGGGCGCTTCGCGCTGCGCCCGCCGGCGGGCGGACCCGGCCGCACCCCGCCCGCGCGCTCCGCGGCGGGAGGGGTGCGGGACGGGGGTGGGGACGGGGTGGGGACGGGGGCGGGGTCGACCCGGGTGCGGCTGCCGGGCGGCGCGGCCGTCGCGGTACCGCGGCCGTCCCCGCCGCTCCACCTGTGCGCCCCAGGTCCACCGCGCCGGCCGCGGTTCCCCGCGGGGTGCCGGGTGCGGCGGGTCCGTGCGGCGGCCCGGTGGTGGGGCAGCCGCGTGGTGCCGGGCGCGGCGGACCCGGCGCGGCGGACCCGTGTGGTGCCGGGCAAGGGGCCCCGGGCGGTGGCCCCGGCGGCCCCCGGCGGCGCCTGGCGCGGTGCGCCCTGTGGTGGCCCGGAGCAGTGGCCCGGCGCGGTGCCTGTGCGCGGCGGGGCCGCGAGGCCGGTCGGCCGGTTCGCGGGGCCCCGCGGGACCCGCCGCGCGGTCCGTCCCGCCGGATCCGTCCCCGCGCGGTCCGTCCCCGCGCGGTCCGTCCCCGCGCGGTCCGTCCGTGGAGGGTGGCGGCCGGTCGCCGGGGCGGGCGGGCATGGCGAAGGCCCCTGGTGGCCGGGGGAGGTCCGGTCCGCCAGGAGCCCTGGGGGTGGTGGTGTCAGGAGGCCGGCGCACCGGGGTGGTCGTCGCGGGTGACGCGGCGCTCCTTGACCTGCCAGGCGCCGTCGACGCGGACGAGCACGTCCTCGCAGACGCACGCCATGCGCAGCCCCGAGGATCCGCCGCGGGGCGTGCTGAAGATCAGGGCGTAGCAGCGCACGTCCAGCACCTCGGCGCCCTCGCGCGGCACCACGGACACCATGCCGTGCCAGTGCCGGCGCTGCTCGCCCGCGGCTTCCAGCCCCTGGTGGGTGCGGCGCACCCCCGCGGCCAGGGCCGCCCGGCCGGACACCGGCTCGGGCAGCGTCTCGGGGTGGAAGAAGCCGTCCTCCGTGAAGGTGCCGGCCCACTCCTCGGCGGCGCCGGAGTCCAGGAGGTGGAAGTGGTGGGCGTAGAACTGCTGCACCTCGGCGTAGAGCTGGGCGAAGAGGGCGCGGTCGGCCGGGGTGCCGGTGCCGGCCGCCGGGCTCACGGTGGTCAGGGTCATCGTGCTGGCTCTCCTTGGTGGGACGTGGTCGGCGGGGCGGGGCCGGGGCCGGTCGGCGGACCGGCCCCGGCCCGTGGGGCGGCGCGGGGTCAGTCCTCGTCGTCGACGAGCGCGACCGCGCGGGTCCAGCCCGCCCCGGCGCCGGTGATCTTGACGGGGAAGCAGGACACCGTGAAGCCGTACGGGCGCGGCAGCTGGTCCAGGCCCGCCAGGCGCTCGATCTGGCAGTACTCGCGGTCGCGGCCCGCGAAGTGGGCGGGCCACAGCACGCTCTTGTCGCCGCTCTGGGCGTAGGCGCTCAGGATGTGGCCGAAGGGCGCGTCGAGGCTGAAGGCGTCGGTGCCGATGACCTTCACCCCGAGGTCGAGCAGGAACCTGGTCGCCGAGGCGTCCAGGCCGACGAAGTCGGTGAAGTACTGCATCGTGCCCACGTTGCGCCAGGCGCCGCTGTTGATGAGCGCGATGTCGTACGGCTGCGGCTGGTAGCCGATCCGCGCCAGCTCCTTCTCGATCACCGACGCGTCCACGGTGCCGACGCCGGCGTCGGTGAGGTCCAGCACGAAGGCGGGCCGGTGGAACCAGTCCAGCGGCATCTCGTCGATGGTGCGGGGGCGGCCGTCGCCGTAGTTCGCCCGGGTGCCGTAGTGGGCCGGCGCGTCGATGTGGGTGCCGGTGTGGCTGTTCAGGGTGAGGTTGTCGATGGACAGCAGCTCGCCGTCCGGCAGGTCGGCGGGGTCGAACTCCAGGTTGAAGTTCTCCCGCATCTCCTTCGCCATCTGCCGGGCGCCCTCGGCCGGCGTGACGATCTCGTGGGTGACGGGCTCCGGCTCCCACTGGGAGGCGTCGATCGGGGTGGAGAGGTCGATGTAGCGCATGGTTCCTCCGCGGTCTTCGGTGGCTTGTCGAGGGGCCGTCAGGCGGTGAAGAGGTCCTCCCGGACCCGGATGGCGGGGTTGCCGTAGGCGATCCGGCGGGTGATCCTGCGGCCCAGCGGGGTGCGGCTGACGGCCTTGGCGATCCTGGGGCGGACGGCCGAGGCCACGCGGCCCTCGGCGAACATGCCCTTGCTCTGCATCACCTGCAGGCGCATCACGGCGTCGATGTCGGCCGAGCGCGCCTGCTCGTAGGCGGCCAGCTCACCGGCGCCGACCGTGCCGGTGCCCCCGTGCAGGGCGGCGACCAGGACGGGGTGCAGGACCACCGCGTCCTGGACGGCCAGGTTGATGCCCTGGGCGCCCAGCGGGCTGTGGGTGTGCGCGGCGTCGCCGATCAGCACCAGACCGTCCTGCACCCAGTGCTCGGCCCGGGCTGCGAACACGTCCAGCAGGGTCAGGTCGGTCAGCGCGCCCACGCAGTCGCGGACCAGGTCCGCGTACTCGGGCAGCGACCGGGCCACCTGCTCGCGCACGTGGTCGATGCCGCGGGCCGCGATCTCCCGGTAGCTGTGGTGCGGCAGGGTCCAGCCGATCTGGACGCTGCCCGGGTGGGAGTCGTACGCGATGACCGGGCCGCCCTCGCCCCGGTGGATGCGCACGACGCCGGTGGGGTCGGCCGGCAGCTTGAACCACAGCACGTCCATGTCGAACACGTCGTGGCGGTGGTTGTCGATGCCGGCCAGGGAGCGGGTCTTGGAGTACCGGCCGTCGGCGCCCACCACGGCCCGGGCGGTGACGGTGCGGGCACCGTCGTGGCCCTTGGTGGTGACGCCGCGCACGGCACCGCCGTCCCGCAGCAGCCGGGCCACGCCGTGCCCCGGCAGGTGGCGGAAGCCGTCGAACCGCTCGCACAGCGCCAGCAGCGCCCCCAGCAGGTGGCGCTGGGGCAGGCTGAGCAGGTGGTCGTAGGGGGAGGGCAGCCGGCGGTAGTCGAAGTCCATCAGCACCCGGCGCGGATCGGTCAGCCGGAACCGGGTCAGTTCGTGGGCCCCCCGGGACCGGGCGTCGTCGAGCACGCCGAGCTGGTCCAGCAGCGCGAGCCCGCCGGGCTGCAGGATCTCCCCGCGGTACTCCCGGTCGAGGCCGCGCGCCTTCTCCACCACCGTCACCCGGACACCCGAGCGGAGCAGCAGCAGCGCCAGGGTGAGCCCGGCGGGCCCGCCGCCGATGACGCACACGTCGGTCCTGATGTCGCTCACGGCGCTCGTCGCGTCCTCCCGCGTGGGTGCGTGCCGGTCCGCGGGCGCGGTCCGGCCGGCCGGCGCCGCGCCCGCGGACCGGCCGGGCCGGGCCTGCGTGGTCTGTCTGGTCTGGGTGGTCTGTCTGGTCTGGGTGGTCTGCCTGGTCTGCGGGGACCGCGTGGTCCGTGCGGTCCGCGTGACCGGCGTGGTCCCTGTCGTCTGGTCGGTCATGGTCAGGCCCGCAACCGGGAACCGCCGTCCACGGTGATCACCTGGCCGTGGATCCAGGCCGCCTCGTCGGTGCACAGCAGCGCCACCGCGTCGGCGAGGTCCTCCGGGCGGGTCAGCCGGCCCGCCGGGGTGCGCGCGGCCAGGGCGCGCGCGGCCTCCGGGTTGACCGCGGCCGGTTCGCCCTTGTCGAGCTTGGCCGTGGCCACCGCGTTGACCGCGATGCCCTGCGGCGCCAGTTCGACGGCCAGGTAGCGCACCAGGCTCTCCAGTGCCGCCTTGGCCAGGCCGAGGCCGACGTAGCGCGGTACGACGGCCTGCGCGCCGAGGCTGGAGACGGCGACGATGCGGCCGGGCCCGCCGGCCATCGCCGCGGCCAGGTGCGCCGCGCCGTGCAGCAGCGGGTCGACGGCGGCGGCCACGTCCTGGTGGACGTCCGCGACCGCGGCGGACAGGGTCGGCATCGGGTGGAAGGACGCCGCGTTGTGCACGAAGACGTCCAGGCGGCCGTGGCGGTCGGTGATGCGGTCCAGCAGCGCGGGCAGCGTGTCGGGGCGGGTGATGTCGCCCTTCACCGCGACGGCGGTGCCCTTCAGCCCGCGCAGCGACTCGACCGCCCGCTCGGCGTCCGTGTCGTTGGTGGCGTAGTTGAGGTAGACGTCGCAGCCCGAGGCGCACAGCTTGCGGGCGACGGCGCGGCCCAGGCCCCGGGAGGCCCCGGTGACCAGCGCGACGCGCCCTTCGAGACCCAGCGTGGCGGCCTCCGCCGCGCGGGCCGCCGGTGCCGGTGGAGCGGGTGCCGGTGTCACAGTTCCTCCTGAGAAGTCGCGTGGGCGGCGGCGCGGGCCGCGCCGGCGGCCAGCGGGGCCCGCCCGTCGCCCGCCAGGGCGAGCGCGGCGAGCGTCGCGGGGTCGGTGAGCGAGGTGCCGCGGGCGGCCAGGTAGCCGTCCGGCCGGATCAGCAGCCAGGAGCCGGGCGCCGCCCCCAGGTCGGCGCGCAGCACGTGTCCGGGGTCGGCGAGCGGCACGGCGGCCCCCGCCGGGTCCGGGACGGCGGCTTCGGCGACCGTGCGCACGGACAGCCACTGCCCGTACCGGTCGGCCGCCTCCCGCACCGCCGGGCCGCCGCCGAAGGCGAGCAGGGTCCAGCGCAGGTCGCGCAGTTCGCCGGCGAGCGCCGTCCAGCCCGGGGCCGCGGCCCGTTCCGGCAGCACCTGCCCGATGCGCTCGCCGGGCCGCGGACCGGTGTCCTGGGTGCCGTCGGCGGACGTCAGGGGGCTGTCGGGGTAGGCGAGGTTGAGTCCGGAGACCCGGCCGAGCGCGGTGCGCTGCATGCGGACCCGCAGCGGCGGCAGCAGCCGGGCGAGGGTGAAGACGACCGGCAGCGCCACCGACGCCAGGGCGTTCTTCAGGGCGACCAGCTGGGTGGCGCGCTTGGTGGAGCTGAGCAGCGCGCGGCCGATCGGGACGCGTTCGGCGGCGTAGGTGTCGAGGAGTTCCTCGCGGGCGTGGCCGCGCATCACCAGCGCCAGCTTCCAGGCGAGGTTGTACGCCTCCTGCACGCCGGTGTTCATGCCCTGGCCGGAGGCGGGGCTGTGCACGTGGGCGGCGTCCCCGGCGACGAAGACCCGGCCCACCCGCATCCGCGGCACCATGCGCTGCTGCGCGGTGAACACGGACACCCAGCGCGGGGTGTCCACGCGCACCCGGTGGCCGAGTCCGGCCGTGAGCTTGCGGGAGAAGCGTTCGGCGACCGCGGTGTCGTCGCCGCCGTAGCTGACGTCGACCGTGTCGAGCATGCGCCAGCGGCGCTCCCCGGGCAGCGGGGCCATCATCAGGGTGCCGCCGCCGGTCCGGATCAAGTAGATGCTGTTGGGCGGCAGTTCGGTGTCGACCGTGGCGTCGGCGAGCAGCCAGGTCTCGTTGGACTCGCCGATGAGCGGCAGGTCCAGCACCTTGCGGACGGTGCTGTGCCCGCCGTCGGTGCCGATCAGCCAGGGGACGCGGACGGTCTCGGTGGCGCCGCCGGCGTGCAGGGTGGCGGTGACCCCCTCCGGGTCCTGCCGGAAGGTCTCCAGGCGCACGCCCCACTCGACGTGGACGCCGCGGGCGGCGAGCGCGTCGCGCAGCACCTCCTCCGTGGCGACCTGTTCGATGGTCACCGTGAAGGGGAACCGGGTCGGGCTGGCGCTGTAGTCGGCGTCGAGCCGGGCGAGCCGGCGCCCGTTCTGGAAGAGCGTGAACGCGGTGATCCGGCGGGACCGGGCGAGCATCGCGTCCAGCACGCCGATCTGGTCGTACGTCTCCATGGTCCGGGGATGGGTGGCGATCGCCCGGCTGGTCGCGGCCGGGCCGGCGGCCGCGTCGACGAGTCGCACCCGGACACCCCGCCGGGTCAGTTCGTACGCCGCCGTCAGCCCGACCGGACCGGCGCCGACGACGAGCACCTCGATGGGTTCCCGCACTGTTCTCAAGTCTCCTTCTGCTGCCGTCGGCCCCGGCGGGCCGAGGGGCCCGGGGCGGCGGGGTGTCCGGGTACGGGGTCAGGCCGCCTGGACCGGGGCGCTGTCGTGGACCAGCTCGTACAGGTCCGGGGTCGGCTTCTCGATCACGCCGGCCAGCTCCTGGACGCGGCTGCGGAAGCCCTCGCTCTGCACGGCGCGGACGTGGTCCTCGGGCTTCTCCCACTCGGCGATCTCCACGAAGACGCCGGGACGGCGCAGGGAGCGCAGCATGCGGTGGCCGACGTAGCCGGGCTGCTGCCGCATGTACTCGGTGATGCCGGCGGTGATCCGCTCGAAGTCCTCGACGTCGCCGATGACCTTGAGTTCGTTGATGAGAGTGGCCATGTCCTCTTCTTCTCCTGTTCGGTGTGCGCGGTTCGTGGCGCGCGGTGGAATGCGGTGGGACGGGTGGGACGGGGCGGGGCGTAACGGGGCGGGCGGCGGGCCGGCCGGTTCAGGCGCCGAGGGCGGTGGCGCGCAGCACGCGGCGCTGGACCTTGCCGCCGGGACCGCGCGGCAGGCCGGGCACCGCGTCGATGTACTGGATGCGCTGGAAGGGCGCGAGGTCGGCGTTGACCTCCTCGGCGACGCGCTCCGGTGTGCTGCCGGGGCCGTCCGGGCCCTGCTCGCGCAGGACGACCAGGGCGTGCGCGACGGAGCCGCTGAACTCGTCCGGATGGCCGAAGACGACGCAGTCGGCGACCGCCGGGTGCCGGGCGAGGACGGCCTCCACCTCGGTGGGGGCCACGATCTCGTTGTCGCACTTGAAGACGTCGCCCAGCCGGTCGGCGACGAACAGGTAGCCGTCCTCGTCGAGGTGGCCGACGTCCCCGGTGGAGAACCAGCCCTCCTCGTCGAAGTCCCGCCGCCCGTCCGGGCCGAGGTAGCCGCGCATCAGCTGCGGCCCCCGGATCTGGATCTCGCCCCGCTCGCCGGGTGCCAGCACCCGGCGGGTGCCGAGGCCGACGACGCGGCACTCGGTCCCGGCGACCACCGGGCCGCAGGAGCCGGGCCGGGGCCGGCCGGGCAGGTCGAGGGCGACCGTCGGTGAGGCCTCGGCCAGCCCGTAGCCCTGGACGACCGGGATGCCGAACCGCTCGGACAGGATCCGCGCCGGCCCCGCGGGCAGCGCGGAGCCGCCGCAGAAGATGCCGCGGACCGTACGGGGCCGCAGGTCCGGCAGCCTGGGGTCGGCCGCGAGCCGGGCGAGCCGCACCGGGATGCTGAACCAGTGCGTGGCGCCGTACGCGTCGGCCGCGGCGACGGCGGCCGCCGCGTCGTCGTCCGGGCACAGCACCTGGGCGGCACCCGCCCACAGCGCCGAGTTCAGGTGCATGAGGTGGTACAGCGGCAGCTGGTTGAGGGTGACGGAGGTGGCGTCCAGGCCCTGCGCCTGCGCGGTCTGGGCGGCGTTCACCGTCAGGTTGCGGTGGGTGAGCGGCACGGCCTTGGGGGCGCCCGTGGTGCCGCTCGTGAAGTGCACGCAGGCGACGGCGTCGGGGTCGGTCCGTTCCGCCCGGCCGTCGTCGGCCGGGGCGGCGGCGAGCAGTTCCTCCAGGGCGACGGTCCCGGCCGGCGGCCCCTGCGTCCCGCAGTCGAGGACGACGACGGTGGCCAGGTCGGGCAGCCCGTCCCGGAAGGGGGCGAGCTTCTCCCACATCTCCCGGGTGAGGAGGGCGAGCCGGGTGCCCGAGGCGGCCAGGACGTGCCGCAGCGCCTCGCCCCGCACCAGCGGGTTCAGGGTCACCACGGTGTTGCCGCTGCGGGCGACGCCGTAGTACAGGCTCGCGAAGACCGGAGCGAGCACGGTGGCCGCGCCGACGACGGCGCCGGTGCCCACGGCCTGCCGGACGGCGGCCGCGCAGCGGGCCGTGGCGCGCTCCAGCTCCCCGAAGGTCAGGGTCCGTTCGCCGTGGCGCAGGGCGGTCCGGTCCGGCCACAGGGCGGCCGCCCGGCGCGGCAGCTCCCCGAGCGCCGGTTCCGGCAGGGGGAGCGGCTCCCGCCAGCGGGCGGTGGCCAGGACGTCAGGCATGGGCCGTCTCCCGTGCGCGGCGCTCGGCCCGCTCCCGGGCCCGCCGCTCCGCCCGCTCCTCGGCGTACTCCTTGGCGAAGCGCAGGTTGCTCACGCTGTTGGCGCTGAGCGCCTTGCGCAGGTAGGCGCGGGCGTCCTGCACGGTCGCGCCCGGGAACAGCAGGTCGAGGGCGTCGGGGTTGATGGTCGCGGTGTGCCGCGCGGAGGCGACGATGCCCTCGGGCGTCTCGGTGAACAGCCAGTGCCCGGTGTGGGCGGTCAGCAGCGGCGCCAGGCTGATCTGCTTGTAGACGATCTTGTGGTGGGGCATGCAGACGCGCACCGAACGGGTGGTGTGGGCCCGGCCGTCCGGGGTGAGGGTGTCCATGTCGAAGAACTGGATGCCGCGCTCGTCCTCGGTCATGTCGATCCGGGTCACGTGCGGGAAGCGGTCGGGCCACTCCCGGGCGCGGTACAGCAGCGCGTACGAGTCCTCGGCGGTGCCGCCGATGAACAGCGGGTCCTCGAAGGAGATGGTGAGCGCCGCCAGCTCCTCGCGGTGCTCGGCCGCGTACGCCAGTTCCTCCAGCTGGCCCGCCGCGTGCTCCGCGATGCGCGCGGCGACCTCGGCGGCGGCCTGCTCGGGCACGCCGTCCGCGAGCACGAAGGTGTGCCGCGAGACCAGCTCACTGGTCCCCCCGGCGGTCTCCCGCACCAGCCACTCGCCCTCGGAGGACCTGGTGGGGCCGGTGGGCGGGTCGTTGCGGAAGGCGACGGTGCGCGCGGCGCGGTCCAGGGTGCGGTACGAGGTCCAGGCGGCGGCCCGGTCGTGACCGCGCACCGCCCACACCCGCACCTCGTCCGACTCCGCGCCGTGCACCGTGCGCTCGACGTGCGCCACCGAGCGGATGAGCTGCGGCCAGCGCTCCACGTCGACGACCAGTTCGTAGACGGCGTCGGCGGGCGCCCGGACCGCGGTGCTCCGCTCGACGACATGGGATTCCGGCTTCGACACGGCAGTCCTCTCGATCAGGGGTCCTCGGGGGCGGCGACGTCCCGCCTCACCCTCGAACCGCACCCTCGGGCGCCGCCCTCCAAGGCCGCTGGAGCCCCGGTGGACCGGTTCCGGCCCCCGGCGCCGGTCCACCGCCCCTCTAGGTCCGCTGGTCATCCTGGCCGCCGGTCACGTCGTGGCCGGTTTTCCGGTGCGGGCCAAGGACCCGTCGGTGCCTCACGGGAAGGACGACATGGACATCAGGAAGCTGGGCGCGGCCGGGCCCGAGGTCTCCGCGGTCGGGCTGGGCTGCCTCGGACTGACCGGCGGCTACGGTGCCGTGGACGAGGACGCCGCCGTCGCGCTCGTGCGCGAGGCGCTCGAACGGGGCGTCACGCTCCTGGACACCGCCGACTTCTACGGCGGGGGCGGCGTGGAACGGCTGCTGGGGCGCGCGCTGGCCGGCGTCCGCGACCGGGCCGTGATCGCCACCCGCGGCGGCGCGGTGTTCTCCGGGTCGGGGCGCCCGACCGCCTTCGACGGCTCGCCGGCGTACCTGCGGCAGGCCTGCGAGGCCTCCCTGCGACGGCTGGGCACGGACCGCATCGACCTGTACTACCTGGCCCGGGTCGACCCCGCGGTGCCGGTGGAGGACAGCGTGGGCGCCCTGGCGGAGCTGGTCGCCGAGGGCAAGATCGGACACATCGGGCTGTCCGAGGTCTCCGCGGACGTCCTGCGCCGCGCGCACGCCGTGCACCCCGTCGCCGCCGTCGCCACCGAGTACTCGCTGTGGTCCCGCGACGTGGAGGACACCGTCCTGCCGGCCGCGCGGGAACTGGGCGTCGGCCTCGTCGCGTGCAGCCCGCTCGGCCGGGGCTTCCTCACCGGCACGGTGGACGCCGCCGCGCTCGGCGCGCGCGACTACCGCCGCAACCACCCCCGGTTCAGCCCGGACAACGCCGCCCGCAACGCCGTCCTGCTCGACGGCGCCGCCCGCATCGCCGCCGAGAGCGGCGTCCCGCTGGCGCGCCTCGCCCTCGCCTGGGTGCTCGCCCGGGGACAGGACGTCGTCGCCATCCCCGGCACCGTCCGCCGCGCCCACCTGCTGGAGAACATCGCGGCCGCCGCCGACCGGCTGGGCCCGGCCCACGTCGACTCCCTCGCCGCGTGCTTCCCCGCCGGGGCGGTGGCCGGCTCCCGTCTGCCGGTCCGCCCCGCGCCGGCCGGCCGGTAACGGCCCACGGACCGCGCCGCCGACCCGGCGGCACCCGTACGGCGGCCCGTACGGCGGCCCCCGTACGGCGGCAGCGGCGGCCGGACCGGCCCGCAGGACCTGCGGGCCGGGAGCCCCCGCCCGGAGCCCCCCGTCCAAAGCCCCCCGTCCAAAGCCCCTCGGCCGGGAGCCGCACCGCCCCGGCCCCGACAGCGCAGCAGACCAGTACCGAAAGGCCCCCGATCCATGAAGTACGAGTCGGTGTACGTCGCAGGCAACGGCACCTGGCTGCCGCGGCCCCTCCCGGTCGGTGACGCCGTGGCGCAGGGGCTGTGCCGCGCGCAGGACGTGGCCCGCACCGACTTCCTGTCCGCCACCGTCTCCACCGGCGAGCCCGCCGTCGAGATGGCGGCCCGGGCCGCCCGCCAGGCGCTGGAGCGCTCCGGGCTGCCGCCGTCCGCCGTGGACCTCCTGCTCTACGCCAACGTCTACTACCAGGGCCACGACATGTGGGCCCCGGCCTCCTACGTGCAGCGGGCGGCGCTGGGCAACCGGTGCCCGGCGCTGGAGATCCGCCAGATGTCCAACGGCGGCATGGCGGCACTGGAGCTGGCCGCCACCCGGCTCACCGCGTCCCGGGGCCCCTCGGCGGTGCTGACCGTCGCCGCGGACCGCTTCTGCCCGCCGGGCATCGACCGCTGGTTCAGCGACCCGGGCAGCGTCTTCGGGGACGGCGGATCCGCCCTGGTGCTGTCCAGCGAGGACGGTTACGCGCGGCTGCGCAGCCTGGTCACCGTCGCCAACCCGCACCTGGAGGCCATGCACCGCGGCGACGACCCCTTCGGCCCGGCGCCGTTCAGCGTGCGCAGCCCCCTGGACGTCAAGGCGTGCCAGAAGAGCTACCTGGCCACGGCCAGCATGAGCGAGACGGTCGCCCGCAGCGCGGCCGGGCAGCGCGAGGCCCTGGAGGGGGCGCTCGCCGACGCCGGCACCGGGCTGGCGGACATCGACTGGTTCGTCCTGCCGCACTTCGGGCGCCGCCGGCTGGTGGCCAACTACACCACCCCGCTGGGCATCGGCCTGGACCGCACCACCTGGTCCTGGTTCCGCGGGGTGGGCCACCTCGGTGCGGGCGACCAGTTCGCGAGCCTCGGCCGGCTCGTCGACACCGGGGCGGCCGGACCCGGCGACCGCTGCCTGCTCATGGGCGTGGGCGCCGGCTTCACCTGGTCGAGCGCGGTGGTCGAGATCCTGCGCCGTCCCGCGTGGGCCGGTCCGGACGCGGCGCCCGCCGGCACCGGACCGCACGCACCGACCCCCCACCGCGTGCCCTGAGGCGGCACCGACGAAAGGAACAGCGATCCCCATGCCAACCGCCAACGGGAGCCCGCCGGCGCCCGCGATCAGCCTCACGGACGTGTCGAAGCGGTACGGCGACGTCCACGCCGTCCGCGGGCTCTCCTTCACGGTCGAACCGGGCCGGACGATCGGCCTGCTGGGCCCCAACGGCGCCGGCAAGTCGACCACCCTGGACATGCTGCTCGGTCTGGTGCGCCCCGACGCCGGCGAGGTGCGGCTGTTCGGGCAGCGCCCCGCCGACGCCATCCGCTCCGGCCGGGTCGGCGCCATGCTGCAGACCGGCGGCATGATGCCCGAGGTGAGGGTCCGCGACGTGGTCCGGCTGGCGCACAAGCTGGCCAGGCACCCCCTGCCCGTCGACGAGATCATGCGGCAGGCCGACATCGAGGACATCGCCCGGCACCGCGTGGACAAGCTCTCGGGCGGCCAGCGGCAGCGCCTGCGGTTCGCCCTCGCCATCGTCGAGGACCCCGAACTGATCGTGCTGGACGAGCCCACCGCCGGCATGGACGTGGCCGCCCGCAACCGGTTCTGGCAGACCATGCGGGCCCAGACCCGGGCCGGGCGCACCCTGCTGTTCGCCACCCACTACATGGAGGAGGCGGACAGCGCCGCCGACCGGATCCTGGTGATGCACGAGGGCCGGCTGCTCGCCGACTCCACCCCGGCCGAGATGAAGGCGCGGGCCGGGCTGCGCCGGATCGCGTTCACGGCGCCCGGCGCCGGGCCCGCGGCCCTGGAGTCGCTGCCGGGCGTGCTGGACGCGCACGTGCACGGCGACTCGGTCGTGCTGCGCAGCGCGGACTCCGACGCCACCGTCCGGGCCCTGGTGCTGGAGGGGACGTCCTTCCGGGACCTGGAGATCACCGGGATGGGCCTGGAACAGGCCTATCTGAGCCTGACCGGGGAGCACGCCCCGCCGCGCGAGAAGGAGCCGGTCCGATGACCGTCATGCTGGAGCTGGAGATCAAGCGCGCCCTGCGCGACTGGCGCTTCGTCCTGTTCACCGTCGGGATGCCGATCATCATCTACCTGTCCTCCGCGCGCGGGCAGGGCCACACCCTCGGCGGCACCTCGGTGGCCAAGTACCTGCTGGTGTCCATGGCGGTGTTCAGCGCGATCGGCGCGTCCCTGAACACCGGCGGCCCGCGCATCGCCGCCGAGCGCGAGGTGGGCTGGACCCGCCAGCTGCGGCTCACCTCGATGTCCAGCGGCCTCTACATCACGGCGAAGGTCCTCACCGCCGCGGTGGTCAGCCTCGCCGCGACCCTGACCATCTTCGTCTTCGGCGCGCTCTTCAACGACGTCCGCATGCCCGCCGCGCTCTGGCTGGCCTCGGGCGCCGCCGTGTGGCTCGGCAGCCTCGTCTTCTGCGCGCTGAGCGTCATGCTGGGCTACATGTTCTCCACCACCTCGATCACCATCGGGCTGATGGTGGTGAACATGGGCTTCTCCATGGTGGGCGGCCTGTTCTGGCCGGTGGAGATCTTCCCGTCGTGGCTGCGCGTCGTGGCCGAGCTGACCCCGACGTACCACCTGGCGGAGCTGGGGCACAGCGCCCAGCTCGGGCACTGGCCGCACCCGGCCGACGTGGCCGTGCTCGGCGGCTACCTGGTGCTGTTCGCCGCGCTGGCCGCGTGGATGTACCGGCGGGACGAGATCCGGGTCTGACCGGCCGGACCGGCGGCGGGGCCCGCCCCCCGCAAAGGGGGGCGGGCCCCGTGCGCGCACCCCGCCGCACGTCCGTCAGCGCGCGGCCAGCTCCTCCAGGTCCGCCACCAGCCGCAGCGGCGACGGCAGGGCGAGGACCTCCCGGCGCAGCGCCCCGGCGGCCTCGCGGTGGCCGGGGCGCTCCAGCAGCGCCGCCACCGCCTCGCGCACCCCGGCCACCGCGGCCCGGTGGGCGGGCACGGCGAGGCCGGCGCCGGACGCGGCCAGCCGCCGGGCGTTGACGAACTGGTCCATCGCGCACGGCAGCGCCAGCTGCGGCACGCCCGCGGCCAGCGCCGTCATCAGCGTGCCCGCGCCTCCGTGGTGGACCACCGCGGCACAGCCGGGCAGCAACTGGTGCAGCGGGTGGTCCTCCAGCACCCGCACGGACGGCGGCAGCGGACCGAGCGCGGCCGCGTCGGCGGCGTTGGCGGTGAGCACCACCTCCACGTCCAGCCCGGCGACGGCCTCCACCACCGCGGGCAGGACGGCGGCCTGCGGTCCCACCATCCGGGTGACCGAGTTCCCCCACACCACGCAGACCCGGGGCCGCCCGGCGGCGGCCGGCGCGAGGGGCGCCGCGGCACCCGGGCCGTTGTACGGGACGTAGCGCACCGGCAGCCGCCGTGCCGAGGTGCGCGGGCGCAGCGCCCCGGGGCACGGGTCGACGACGTACTCCACGAGGTCCGGGCCGAGTTCACCGGCGCCGTGCCGGGCGAACGCCCCGGTGGGGTCCTCCGGGCGCAGGTGCAGCCCCGGTTCGTCCTCGTGCGTGCCGACCGGCCCCCACAGGTGCAGCACCGCGGGGACGCCGAGGACCCGCGCGGCGAGCAGGCCCTCCATGCTCAGCAGCTCGTGCACCACCAGGTCGGGACGCCAGCGCCGGGCCAGGTCGACGGCCGCGTCGAAGCCCAGGCGGGTGGGCCCGGCGAGCCGGGTGCCGCTCTCTCGGGCGAACTCGCCGAAGGGGAACTCGGCCAGGGACGCCATGGGCGCGCCGGTGACCGGGTGCGGCGGCAGCCCGGCGTACGGCCACCGGCCCGCCTGCGCGTCCCACACGTTCTGCAGCCTGGCCAGGAAGACCATGTCGACCTCGCCCAGCACCGGCACGGGGGTCAGCCCCGCCCGGGCGAGGTCCTCGCACTGCGACGGGGCGCACGCCACCCGCACCTCGTGTCCCGAGGCCTGCAGCGCCCAGCCGAGCGGCACCAGGGGATACCAGTGGCCCTTCCAGGCCGAGACGGTGAACAGCACACGCATGGGCGCCCTCCTCGCGGGACCGGATCGGCGGACCAGCCTCGCGCGGCGCCCTCGAAGCGGGGTGGAGACCGGACGGGCCCGCCCGCCCGGTTCGAGCGGGAGTGGAGCGGTGCTGCAGCGGGCCGGCCCACCATGGCGGCCGGATACTGCCGGCGGCCGCCCCCGGGCGGCCCGTGGAAGGAGCGAGCGTGACCGAGGCCGACAGCGCAGCCGCGCGGCTGACGCCGCAGAAGCTGTTCGAGATGATGGCCGGGTTCAAGGCGACCGCCGTGCTCCGCGCCGGGGTCGAGCTGGGCGTCTTCGACGCGCTGGCGAAGGGGCCCGCCGACGCGGCGGAGGTGGCGGCCCGGCTGGGCACCGACCCGCGCGGCACCCGGCTGCTGCTCGGGGCCCTGGCCGCGCTGGGCCTGCTCCAGGGCCGCGACGACTGGTACGAACTGGCCGCCGGCGCGGAGGACCTGCTGGTCAGCAGCAGCCCGCAGTACTGCGGCGGCATCACCGCGGTGGCGTCCAGCCAGGGCGAGTGGGAGGCGCTGGGACAGCTGGCGCGGACCGTGCGCGAGGGCACCCCGGTGCCGGGTGTCGACGCCCTCGCGCCCGACTTCCCCTACTGGTCGGACTTCGCCACCCACACCACCTTCGGCACGCTGCGGGCGGCCGGACTGCTCGCCGACGTGCTCGACTCCTGGGCCCGCCCGCGCGAGGACCTCGACGTGCTCGACGTCGGCTGCGGTCACGGGCTGTCCGGCTACGTGCTCGCCCAGCGCCTGCCGCAGGCCCGGGTCCACTCGCAGGACTGGCCGACCGTGCTGGAGGTGGCCGGCCGGCACGCCGAGCGACTGGGCGTGCGCGACCGGGTGGAGATGCTGCCGGGCGACGCCTTCGAGGTGCCGCTGACCCGGTCCTACGACCTGATCGTGGTCGGCAACGTGCTCTTCCACTTCCCGCCCGACCGGGCCGCGGCCCTGGTGCGCAGGCTCGCCGGTGCGCTCGCGCCGGACGGCAGGCTCGTCGTCATGGGGTTCACCACCGGCGACCAGCCGCCGGCCGAGGAGCCGCACGCCCACCTGCTGGGCCTGCTGATGCTCTCCTGGACGCGGGGCGGTGAGATGCACTCGACGGCCGCGCACCGCGGGATGCTGGCCGGGGCCGGCCTGACCGAGACCGAACTGCACGCCCGTCCGGGACTGCCCCTGCGCATCCTGGTCGCCTCCCGCCCGCGGCCCACCGCCTGATCGCGTCCCCGAACGGGGTAGCCTCCAGCGGGACTTGAGCAGGGTGTGGATGCATGGAGCAGCCGCCGGGCGAACGTCCGGGCCGGCGGCCGGGACGACGCGAAGGCGACGGCGCAGACAGGAGGACACATGGTGACCGGCGTACGGCACGACGAGCACGGACCGCTCCCGGCCTCCGGGTCCGGGACCCGCTGGTGGCGGCTGCCGCCGGCGACGGCGTCCGTGCTGCTGGTCACCGGGGCGGTGACCGCGGCCCAGTTCCCCTTCCCCGAGGTGCTGGAGGCGCTGCGGCGGGACCCGGACGCGCTGGCCTCGGGCGAGTGGTGGCGCGTGCTGTCCCCGTTGCTCGTGCAGTCGCCCGGCTGGCAGGCGCTCGTGACCGTGCCCGCCGTCGCGGCCCTCGGCGCGCCCGTCGAGCGGATCTTCGGCACCCGCGGCATGCTGGCGCTGTACCTGGCGCCCGCGGCCGTCGGCGAACTCGTCGGCTACCTCTGGCAGCCGCACGGCGCCGGCAACTCCATCGCCGTGCTCGGGCTCGCCGGCGGCCTGGTGGCCTGGCTCTTCCTCGACGCCGGCGAGCGGGGCTGGCCCCGGCCGCTGCTCAACCGCGTGCGGATCTGGGGGGCCGCGGTCCTGGCCGGGGCGGTGGTGGACACGGCCTTCCGCGACATCCACGGCCTGCCCACCCTGACCGGCGCCGCCCTCGGCGCGGGCCTCCTGCTGCGCCGTCGCCGCCGCCGTCGCCGGACCGCCTGACACGACCGGCGGCCCGGAGGGCGCCCCCGCCCGGGGGCGCCCTCCGGCGTCTGCGCGCCGGGGCGTCCGCGCCCCGCACCGGTGCCGTCCTCGCCCCGGCCGCCCCCGGCCCGCGCCCGTCCCCGGCCCGCGCCCGTCCCCGGCCCATGGCCCTCCCGGCCGAGGCGTGCTCCGGCCCGAGGCGTGCTCCGGCCCGGGGCCGTCCCGCCGCCTGCTCGTCCCGGCGCACGGCCGTCCCGGCGCACGGCCGTCCCGGCGCACGGCCGTCCCGGCCCGCGTCCGCCCCGGCACACGGCGGTGCCCCGCGGCGGGGGACCACCGCGGGGCACCGTCCGGCCGGGCCGGCACGCCGGGGCCGTCACACCCCGGCGCGCACCTTCGCGCCGCTCCGCTCCCGGACCGTGTTCAGGTGTTCCAGGCCTTCGAGGACCGCGTCCGCATCGCCGACGAAGTCCACCAGGCAGGCGATCTCGTCCGCGCCCGCCTCCCGCACCCGCGCCGCGACGGCGGCGCAGTGGTCGACGGAACCGATTAGCGAGGTGCCGTCGAGGTAGCGGTTGACGCCGAGCTCGGCGAGGCGGTCGCGCGCCTCCTGCCGGGTCATGAAGTCGCGGCCCCGGCGCCCGCCGCTCATCGAGCCGCCGGCACCCACCGCCCGGGCCTCCAGGTCGATCGCCGTGAGCAGGTACCGCTTCAGCCACGGCACCGCCACCTCCCGTGCCCGCTCGTCGGTGCCGGCGACGTAGGTGTGCATCATGACGGTGACCCGGCCCGGGTCGAAGCCCGCCCGGGCGCGGGCGTCGCGGTAGACGCCGATCTTGTCGGCGAGCGCGTCGAGGTCCTGGTTCTCCAGGTGGGTGAGGACGTTGGTACCGAGCCGGCCCGCCTCGCGGAAGGTCTCCTCGCTGCGGGACGCCGTGGTCCAGATGGGCAGTTCGCGCTGGACCGGGCGGGGGAAGAGCTCCAGTTCGGCCTCCTCGCCCCGCGGGGTCGGCCCCGTCCAGCGGCCCGAGGCCCAGGCCCGGCGGATCGCGGCGATGTCGGCGACGACACGTTCGCGCCGGGTCTCGTAGGCGTCGGGGGCGAGCACGAAGTCGTTGACGTTCCAGCCGGAGCCCACGCAGATCGCGGCCCGCCCGCCGGAGATGCCGTCCACGACCGCGAAGTCCTCCACGACGCGCGCCGGGTGGTGCAGCGGGGTCACCACGCTGCCGGCCCGCAACTGCACGCGCCGGGTCACCGCGGCCAGCGCCGCCGAGGTGACGGCCGGGTTGGGGAAGGCGCCGCCGAAGCGGTGGAAGTGGCGCTCGGGCGTGGAGACGAAGTCGAAGCCGAGCTCGTCGGCGCGTGCGGCGCTCGCCAGCAGCAGCCGGTAGGCCTCCGTGGCGGCGTCCCCGACGGCCGCGAAGAAGAACAGGCCGAAGCCGAGCCCGTCCCCGGGCCGTTCCGGGACCGTTCCGGGACCGTCCGGGGCCGCTGCGGCCGGGTGCGCGGGGAGGGAGGGGGAGGGGTCCGTCATCGTGCGGCTCCTTGCGGCGCGGTACGGGAGGCGAGGGCGGGGGCGCGGCTCTGCTCGGCGGCGACCAGCCGCTCCACCTCGGGGACGATCTGCTGCGGGGTCGGCCGGGAGAGCATGGCCCGGCGGATGCCGTCGGCCGCCTCGCGGTAGGAGGGGTCCTCCAGCAGCCGGCGCACCACGGCGCGCAGCGTCCCGGGGTCGGCCTCGTCACCGGTGAGGTGCACGCTCGCACCCGTACGGGCCAGGTGCGCGGAGTAGAAGCTCTGGTCCGGCATCTGAGTGATCGTCAGCTGCGGCAGGCCGTTCAGCGCGGCGGTCAGCATGGACCCCACGCCGCCGTGGTGGATCACCAGGTCGCAGGAGGGCAGCAGCATGTGCAGGGCGCCGTCCTCGGCGACCCGCACGCCCTCCGGCACCCCGGTCAGCAGCGGCCGCTGGGCGGGCACCACGGCGGTCACCAGCTCGACGTCCAGGCCGGCCAGGGCGTCGAGGACCCGCGGGGCGAAGAAGGACCGCCCGCCGGCCACCTCCGTCATGGTGATGCCGAGCGTGACGCACACCCGGGGCCGGCCGGACCGGCGCAGGAACCAGTCCGGCACGTGCTGGGAGTTGCTGTAGGGCACGTACCGCACCGGCACCCGGCGGGTGTTGCCGGTGACCTGGACGTCGTCGGGGCAGGCGTCGATGTTCCACCACTCCGCCATGTCGTCCAGGTCGATCCCGAAGCGCGCGAACAGCTCGGCGAACTGCGGCGGGAGGTTGTCGCGGCCGATGCCGCGGCCCACGATGTCGGGCCCCCACAGGTAGCGCAGCGAGACCGCGCCGCACGCCGCCGCCGCGAGCGGGCCGGCCAGCGTCGTCGGCTCCCACACCACGGCGTCGGGCCGCCACTGCCGGGCGAAGTCCACCAGGTCGTCGGCCATGCCGTCGGCGACCGTGCAGAACAGCGCCTTGGGGTCGCCCGGGCGGGCGTCGGGGGCGGCGGGACGGGCGGCGGCCCGGCGGCGGTAGCGGGCGGCGAAGTCGACCTCGCCGCCCACGGGGACCACCGGGAGCCCCGACCGGGTCACGGTCTCCACGAGTTCCGGCTGGGCCGCGACGCACACCTCGTGTCCCGCGGCCCGCAGTGCCCACGCGAAGGGCGCCATGACGAAGTAGTGCGACGGTAGGACCGCCGTGACGAACAGGACACGCACCACAGGCTCCTCAGGCCGAGAGGGACGGTTCGGGGACGGGGACGTACTTGTCGAGCACACGCCGGTGGTAGTGCGCGTCGAAGGGCGTGTACTCGGGCCCCACCAGGCCGCGCAGCCGCGCGATGCTCACCCGGTGGTTGCCGCGGTGGCCGTCGACGTAGCGGCGGGCCGCGGTGGTGCCCAGACGCCGCTCGATCCGCTCCACGACCGCCTCGATCGGCACGGGCACGCCGGAGGCGATGTTGACGACGTCGCGGCTGGCCCCCAGGGCGAGCAGCCGGTCGACGAGTGCGACGACGTCGTCGATGTCGATCAGGTCCCGGGCGGCGTCGCGGTGGATCGTCACCTCCCCGGCGCGCACCTGCCGGATCAGCGAGGGCAGGAGCTGGTGCGGCGGCTGGCCGGGGCCCATGACGTGCCCCATGCGCAGGATGAGGTGGTCGGCGCCGAAGGCGCGGATCTCCTCCTCCAGGCCCCGCTTGTGCCACCCGTAGGGCGTGCACGGCACGACCGGCTCGTCCTCCCGGCCGTGGCAGCCCTCGGCGCCGTACATGCCGGTGGAGGCGGTCGAGAAGAACACCAGTCGGCTGCCGTCGGCGCGGCACGCGCGCAGTTCCCGGCGCACCAGGTCCGCCTCCCGGGCGAACTCGGCCTCGGAGGTGCCGGACGCCCAGGAGACCCCGGCGGCCAGCAGGACGACACCGTCGTACGCCTCCCGCAGGGGTGCCAGGTGCCGGGCCAGGAAGCCGTGGCCCACGATGCGCATCCGCCCGCCCTCCTCAGACACCCGCACCGGCGGGTGCGGCGGCGGGCCGCGCCGGACGGGCCGCGAGCCCTTCCAGCAGGGGGACCACCTCGACGGGCGAGGGCTGCCGCGCGATCTCCGCGGCGACCGCGCGGGCGCGCTCGCGGAACGCGGCGCCGTCCAGCACGGTCCGCGCGCCGTCGCGCACCGCCTCGGGCGAGGCGTCCGGGGGCAGGGCGGCGCCCGCTCCGGCCGCCGCGACCCGCTCGGCGTTCTCGAACTGGTCGGCCGTCTGCGGCAGGCACACCTGCGGGACGCCGTGGACCAGCGCGGCGAGCGCCGATCCGGCCCCGCCGTGGCTCACCAGCAGGTCGCACCCGGTCAGCGCCCGGTCCAGCGGGAAGCGGCCGGCGGCGACGACGCCCTCGGGCAGCCGTTCCCAGCCGCGGGCGATGTCGTCGTCGACGGCGATGACGACCTCGGTGCCCGCCCCGGCCAGCGCGCCGGCGAGCGCGAGCAGCCGGCCGGGGAAGTCGAGCCGGCCGTGCCGGGGGAGCATGCTGCCGAGGGTCAGGCAGATCCGCGGTCTCCTCCGGGGCAGCGCCAGCCAGGCGGGGCGGACGTCGGCGCCGTTGTGCGGGACGTAGCGCATGGCCGCGCCCCGGGCCGGCTGCCCGGCGCGCAGGGACGGCGGGCGCACGTCGAGGACGAGCGCCGGGTCGGGCAGGCGGGTGCGGCCCAGGCCGGCCAGTTCCGGAGCGAGTTCCTCGGCGGCGGGGCCGCGGGAGTCGGCGAAGTCGGACAGGGCGACGCCGGCCTCCGCCCACGGCGTGCCGTGCGCGGCGGCCGCGAGCCGGCCCGCGTACTCCAGGGGTTCGCTCAGCACCAGGTCCGGCCGCCAGTCCCCGACGAGCCGCAGGGTGCCCTCCAGGGTGCGGGCGGCGAGCCGGCCCCAGGCGCGGGCGCTGCTGCTCCGGCGCTCGGCCGGGTCCTTCGGGGGTCGCAGCGGCCGACCGTCGCGGTCGCGCAGCATGAAGTCCTCGAAGCCGACGCGGGGCGCGGACGCGGCGGCGGGCAGTCCGGCCCCGGCGACCGTGTCGGTGAAGCCCTCGGGGGCGGCGACCAGCACCTGGTGGCCCGCGGCGCGCAGCGCCCAGGCCAGCGGCACCGTCGGGAAGAAGTGCCCGTGCAGGGGCGCGGTGGTCAACAGGACCCGCATGTCGACTCCTTGGTCGTCTCGCGTGAGGTCGGGGGCGGTCAGGACGCGGTCTTCAGGTGGTGCCACCAGTCGCGGTTGTCGCGGTACCAGGCGACGAGGTCGGCGAGCCCCTGCTCGAACGGCACGCGCGGCTCGTAGCCGAGCTCCTCGCGGATCCTGCTGTCGTCGAGGGAGTACCTGAGGTCGTGGCCCTTGCGGTCGGGGACCCGGCGCACCAGGCTCCGGTCCCGCCCGCACAGGTCGAGGAGGCGCTCGGTGATCTCCCGGTTGGTGGCGTGGTGGCCGCCGCCGATGTTGTAGATCCCGCCCGGGGTGCCCTTGGTCAGCACCAGCTGCACGGCCCGGCAGTGGTCGTCCACGTGCAGCCACTCGCGGACGTTGCCGCCGTCGCCGTACAGCGGGACGGGCAGGCCGTCGAGGAGGTTGGTGGTGAACAGCGGGATCAGCTTCTCCACGTGCTGGCGGGGGCCGTAGTTGTTGGAGCAGCGGGTGATCGACAGGTCCAGGCCGTGGGTGCGCCAGTAGGAGCGGGCGATCAGGTCGCTGCCCGCCTTGGACGCGGCGTACGGGGAGTTGGGCAGCAGCGGCGACTCCTCCGTCCAGGAGCCCTCGTCGATCGAGCCGTAGACCTCGTCGGTGGAGACGTGCACGACCCGTTCGACACCGGAGCGCAGGCAGCCCTCCAGGACGCTCTGCGTGCCGCCGACGTTGGTGCGCACGAAGTCGGCGGCGCCCGCGAGCGAGCGGTCGACGTGGGACTCGGCGGCGAAGTGCACGACCGCGTCGTGGCCGGGCAGCACCTCCTCCAGCAGCGGCAGGTCGCAGATGTCGCCCTTGACGAACTCCAGGCGGGGGTGGGCCGCGGGCAGGTTGTCGAGGTTGCCGGCGTAGGTGAGGCTGTCGACCACGGTGACGTGGGCGCCCTCGAAGCCTTGGTACGCGCCGGCCAGCAGGGAGCGCACGTAGTGCGAGCCGATGAAGCCCGCCCCTCCCGTGACCAGGATCCTCATGGTCTCTCCTTCCTCGGCCTTCCTCGGCCTTGCTCGGCGTGCCGGGCGGTGCTCCTCGGCACCGCGGGTCGAGCCTCGTGTCCTCACCTCGAAGCGGGATCGATCCCGCGTGGACCCCGTGGCGGGGCGAGGCGCCGCGCGGCGGCGCGCAGGACGGCGCGGTCGTGTTCGGGCCCGCGCGGGCGCGCGTCCAGCAGCGCGGTGACCCGGCTGCCGCCGCGGGTGACGCCCGGGTGGCGGCGGGCCAGCGCGGACAGGCTCTGCCCGGTCTCCACCAGGTGGTACGGCCCGTCGGCGAGCAGCCGGTCGAGCGCGGGCGCGAACAGCACCGGTTCGGCGGGCTGCATGGCCCAGAACACCGGGTCGGTCGCCTCGGCGTCGGTCAGCGGCCGGGCGGTGTAGCCGGAGACGATCGGGATGCGCGGCGGGCGCAGGGTCACCGCCTCGAAGGACGGGATCTGCGCGGCGCAGGCCGGCGCCACCGAGGGACTGTGGAAGCCGGTGGTCGCCCTGGCCCGCGCGCAGGTCAGCCCGTCGGCCCGCAACGCGTCGGCGACGGCGCTCAGTTCGGGCTCGGGGCCGGCCAGCAGCAGCTGCGTGCGGGAGTTGACGGCGCCGACGACGACCTGGTCGGTGAGCCGGTGCGCGACCTGCTCGGGGGTCGCGGCGACGGCGACCATGCCGCCGGGCGGCGCCTCGGCGAGCAACTGCGCCCGCTCGGCGAGCAGCCGCACGGCGTCGGCGAGGTCCAGGACGCCGGCCAGCACGGCCGCGGCCGTCTCCCCGGCGCTGTGCCCCAGCAGCGCGGCCGGCCGCAGGCCCCACTCGCACAGCATCCGGCCGAGCGCGTAGTCGACGGCGAACAGCAGCGGCTGGGCGCGGGAGACGTGGTCGAGCGGCACGGCGGGTGCGTCGGCCGCCCAGTCGTCCCGGATGCGGTCGCCCTCCGCGCCGAGCAGCGCGAAGACCTCGTCGACCGCCTCGGTGAACGCCGGCTCCGTGCCGTACAGCCCGTGGGCCATGCCCGGCCGCTGGGCGCCCTGGCCGGGCAGCAGCAGGGCGATCCGGTCGGGGCCGTCCGCCTCGTCGGCCGGCCGGCTGTCGTGCGCCGGACGCGAACGCGTGTCGGCTGGGCTCATGGTCCGTCTCCTGGGGTCGGGCTGTCGGGCGGTCGGGGTGCGGCCGCGGCGGTGCCGGGGGCCGCGCGCCGCGGGGGAGGCCGTGGGCGCCGCCCCGCGGGCCGTGGTCCGTGCTCCCGTGCTCCGCGGGCCGTGGTCCGCCGGGCGGTCCGGGCGCGGAGCGGACCGCGGCCGCCCCGCCGGGGAGCGGGGCGGCCGCGGTGGTACGGCCGACGGGGACGGCCGTACCGGGGTGGCTCAGGCGACGAGCGTCCCGGCCCGTGCCGCGGCGTTGATGACGTCGAGCAGCGCGCGCGGGGTCTCGGCCTCGGCGACGGCGTCCTCGTCGAGTTCGATGCCGTGGTCGCGCTGGATGCAGCCGACGACCTGGAGCAGGGCGAGGGAGTCGTAGCCGAGCTCCATGAAGACGGTGTCGAGGACGTCGCCGTCCAGGTCGACCCCCTCCTCCTCGCCGGCGCACTCGCGCAGCAGACGCGTCAGTTCGGCCAGGTCGATCAGGGTGTTACCGGACATGGGTGGTTGTTCCTCTCGGGTGACCGGGACGGCCGGCGGTGCGCCGCCGTCGCGTGATGGGCAGGCGTTGCGTGGCGGGATCCCCGGCCCGTGCCGGGCGGGCCGCCGGACCGGTCAGGCCCGGCGCACGACCATGGCCGCGTTGAACCCGCCGTGTCCGCGGGCCAGGACGAGGGCCGTGCGCAGGGGCGTCTCACGGGCGGAGCCGGTGACCAGGTCGAGCGCGAGGCCGTCCGCGGGCGCGGTGACGTTCGCGGTCGGCGGGACGACCCCGTCGCGCAGGGCCAGCAGCGCCGCCGCCACGTCCAGCGCGGCACCGCCGCCGAAGAGGCGGCCGGTCATGGTCTTGGGCGCCGTGACCGGCACGCCGTAGGGGCCGAAGACCGCGGTCAGCGCCTCCGCCTCGATGCGGTCCAGCTCCGGCACGCCGGCCGCGTCGGCGAAGACCACGTCCACCTCGCAGGCGTTCACCCGGGCGTCGGCCAGGGCGTCCTCGACGGCCCGGCGCAGCCCCGGCGGGCGGCCCGACCCCGGACGCGGGTCGAAGGTGGCGGCGTACCCGGCGATCTCTCCGTAGATCCGCTCCGCCCCCCGGGCCCGGGCGGCCCCGGCGTCCTCCACCAGCAGGATCGCGCCGCCCTCGCCCGGCACGTACCCGCCCGCCTCGGCGGTGAAGGGCAGATAGGCGCGGCCGGGGTCGTCGGCCGTGCTCAGCCGTCCGGTGGCGATCTGCGCCACCCAGCCCCACGGGCACAGGGCGCCGTCCACGCCGCCGGACACCACCAGCGGGATGCCGTGCCGCACGTGCCGGCGGGCGTGCCCGAGCGTGTCCAGGCCGCCGGCCTGTTCGGTGACGAGGACGCCGCTCGGCCCGCGCATCTTGTGCCGGATCGAGATCTGGCCGGTGTTGACCGCGTAGAACCAGGCGAAGGACTGGTACGCGCTGACGTACTCCTTGCCGCGGCTCCACAGCTGCTGCAGCTCCCGCTGCCCGTACTCGACCCCGCCGCCGGAGGCCGCGGTGACCACGCCCATGCCGTACTCGTCGAGCGCGGCCGGGTCGACGGCGGCGTCCTCCACGGCCCAGTCGGCCGCCGCCAGCGCGAGCCTGGTCATGTGGTCGGTCTGCGGCATCAGCCGGCTGGGGACGTGCTCCTCGGGGACGAAGCCCGGTACCTCACCGGCGACCCTGCTCGGGTACTGCCCGGCGTCGAAGCGGGTCACCGGGCCCAGGCCGCTGCGGCCCGCCACCGTCGCCGACCAGTACTCCTCGGTGCCCAGGCCGTTGGGTGCGACGACCCCCAGGCCGGTCACCACCGCACGCGCCGTCACCGGCCGCTCCTTTCGGGTCGGGCCAGCACCAGGGCGGTCTGGAAGCCGCCGAAGCCGCTGCCCACGCTGAGGACGACGTCGGTGCGCCGCTCGCGTGCGTGCAGCGGGATGTAGTCGAGGTCGCACTCGGGGTCGGGTTCCGTCAGGTTCGCCGTCGGGGGCAGCACCCCGTGCTCGATGGCGAGGGCGCACGCGGCGGCCTCCAGGCCGCCGATCGCGCCCAGCGAGTGGCCGATCATCGACTTGATGGAGCTGACCGGGGTGTCGTACGCGTGGTGCCCCAGGCTGCGCTTGAACGCCGCGGTCTCGTGCCGGTCGTTCATCTTGGTGCTGGAGCCGTGGGCGTTGACGTAGTCCACGGCCGAGGGGTCGATCCGGGCCTGCGCCAGCGCCCGGTCGATGGCCTCGGCCATCTCGCGGCCGTCCGGCTTGAGCCCGGTCATGTGGTGGGCGTTGCAGCGCGAGGCGAACCCGGCGACCTCGGCGTAGACGTGGGCGCCGCGGCGCCGCGCGTGCTCCAGGTCCTCCAGGATCAAGGTGGCCGCGCCCTCGCCCAGGACCAGGCCGTTGCGGGTGCGGTCGAAGGGGCGGGAGGCGTGCTCGGGGTCGTCGTTGCGCGGGGTGGTGGCGTGGATGGCGTCGAAGCACGCGGAGGTGATGGGGGAGATGGGTGCCTCGGTGGCCCCGGTGACCACCATGTCCGCGGAGCCCTCCCGGATCAGTTCGGCGGCGTGTCCCAGCGCGTCGAGCCCGGAGGTGCAGCCGGTGGAGACCATCGCGGCCGGGCCCTCGGCGCCGGCCGTCCAGGCCACCTCGGCGACCATGGAGCTGGGGACGAAGTGCCGGTAGAGGTCCGGGACCGCGTACTCGTGGTCGACGTTCCACTTCCGGCCGCCGTCGCTGACCACCACGTACTCGCGCTCCAGGCTGGTGGTGCAGCCGACCGCGTTGCCGAGGGTGGCGCCGATCCGGGTGGGGTCGTAGGTGTCCGCCTCGATGCCGCTGTCGGCGAGTGCCTCGCGGGCGCTGACCACGGCGAACTGCGCGGCCCGGTCCAGGCGCCGGATCTCCTGCGGGGTCAGGCCCGCCGCCTCGGGGTCGAAGTCGCACTCGGCGGCGACCCGGGACCGGAAGGGCGAGGCGTCGAAGTGGGTGATGGTGCGGGTGGCCGTGCGGCCGGCGGTGAGCATCTCCCAGTAGGCCTTGACGCCGATTCCGCCGGGCGCGACGACACCGAGCCCCGTGATGGCCACGCGGCGGTTCACGACCTGCCCGCCCTGTTCGTGTCCGGTCGCGCCGGAGCTGTCCTGCTCGCTCTGGAAGTCACTGCTTCCATCCCCTCCCCTGGCACTCGTTCTGTCCTCAACTGTTCGTCATGGTCGGCGGGGCGCCTCGATACGGACTCGAAAACCGGTACGCCCCGGTCCGCACGGCGCGCCCGCTCACGCCGGCGCGGTCCCCCGGCGGCGTATCGCGTCCAGCAGCCGGGCCTGGCGCAGCGTCGCGCGGTGGTCCGGGCCCGCCGGCCCCTCGCCCGTGCGCACCGCGTGGACGAAGTCCCGCACGGTGTTGGCCACCTGGTCGTCGGCGTCCAGGGTGATCCGCTCCACCCGTCCGGCCCGCTCCAGCGCGAGCACCGGGCGGTGGTCGGCCGGCGGGGTGAAGGCGCGGTCGACGCCGATGCGCCCCCGGGTGCCGCAGATCTCGTACGAGGACCGGTAGCCGAGGCCGATGCCGAAGGTGAGCTGGGCGGTGACGCCGTCGGGGCCGCGCAGCAGCACCGCCCCGGACGTCTCCACCTCGCGGCCCGGCGGACGGTCGAGCACCGCCCCGGCGACCTCCAGCCCCGGGCCGAGGAAGTGCAGGGCCGCGCGCACCGGGTACAGGCCGACGTCCAGCAGCGCCCCGCCCCCGAGGGCGGCGTCGAAGCGGATGTCGTCCGGCGGCAGTTCGGGGATGGTGAAGGCGGCGTGGAAGGCCCGGGGCCGTCCGACGGCGCCCTCGGCGACCAGGCGGCGCACGGTGGCGTGCTGGGCGTGATGGACGAACATCACGTTCTCCCGCAGCACCAGGCCACGGGCCCGGGCCAGCGCCAGCAGGGCCCGGGTGCGCGCGGCGTCACCGGTCAGCGGCTTCTCGGCCAGCACGTGCTTGCCGGCCAGGAGCGCCCGGTGCGTCCACTCGGCGTGCAGCGCGGCGGGCAGCGGCACGTACACCGCGTCGACGTCGTCGCGTTCGAGCACACCGGCGTACCCCTCGACGGGATCACCGCCGAACAGGCCGGTCAGTTCGGCGGCCCGCGCCCGCTCGCGGCTGGCGACCGCGGCGACCTCCACGCCCGCCGCGGAGGCGAACGCGGGCAGCATCCGCCGCCGCGCGATCCCGGCGCCGCCGAGCACCCCGATCCGCACGGGCCGCCCGTCGGCCGGGGGCCTCACGCGGCCACCTCGACCGTCGTGTGGTCGCCGACCACCAGGCGGTGGCGGCCGGGCCCGGTGTCGTCGCACCGGACCACGGCGGCCCGGCCGATGAGGGAGCCGTGGATGCCGTGCACGTGCCGCACGGTGGCCCCGTCCAGGGCGATGGAGTAGTCGAGCCGGGCGTCGCTGAGCACGCAGTCGCGGCCGATGGCGGTGTGCGGGCCGACCCAGCTGTCCTCGATCACCGTGCCGGTGCCGACGACGGCCGGGCCGTGGATGCGGGAGCGCACCACCCGGGCGCCCGCCTCCACGACGACCTGCCCCACCAGTTCGCTGGCCGCGTCCACCTCGCCGGCGGTGCGGGAGGTGAGCGTGTCCAGCAGCTCCCGGTTGCACTCCAGCACGTCCTCCACACGGCCGGTGTCGCGCCAGTAGCCGCCGTACTCGGACGCCTTGACCTCCTCGCCCCGCGCCACGAGCAGGCCGATGGCGTCAGTGATCTCCAGCTCGCCGCGGGGGCTGGGCCGCAGCGCGGCCACCGCCTCGTGCACGGCGGGCGTGAAGAAGTAGACCCCGATGAGCGCCAGGTCGCTGACCGGCCGCTCGGGCTTCTCCACCACGTGGGTCACCCGGCCGCACGCGTCGACCTCGGCCACCCCGAAGGCGCGCGGGTCGGCCACCTTGTGGACGACGACCTGGGCGGCGGGACGGTGCGCGCGGAAGTCGTCGGCGATCTCCCCGATGCCCTGGGGCAGCATGTTGTCGCCGAGGTACATGACGAAGTCGTCGTCGCCGAGGAAGTCCCGGGCGATGGCGACGCAGTGCGCCAGCCCGCGGGGCTCGGCCTGCGGGATGTAGGTGATGCGCATGCCGTACCGGCTGCCGTCGCCGAGCAGCCCCATGATCTCCGGCGCCCAGTCGCCGACGATGATGCCGGTCTCCTCGACGCCCACCGCTCGCAGGTTGTCCAGGATGTGTTCCAGCACCGGCTTGTTGGCTACGGGGATCAGCTGCTTGGGCATCGAGTAGCTGAAAGGACGCAGGCGGGTTCCCTTGCCGCCCGACAACACCAGGGCCTTCATGGACCTCTCCTCACCGCGACGGCCGCTCTCGACGAAAGGCGGTTGCGGGCACCGGGTGCGGCGGTAGCGCCCCGGCCCCGATTTCGGACTGGGGGAACCGTGGCGCCCGGCGGTCGAAACGCCCTCAAGAGTGGGGCGACTCACCCGGCACGCAGCAGCTGCGGCCCGGCCGCCCAGGATCCGGCGCCGGGCTCCCAGTCGATGCCGGGGCCGCCGCTGAGGATGGTGTGCTGCAGGCGGGCCACGGCCGGGGACGGCTCCAGGCCCAGCTCCCGCTTCATCACCAGCCGCAGCCGGGCGTAGACCTCCAGCGCCCGGCCCCGCCGGCCGGTGCGGCACAGCGCGGCCATGTACTGCCCGTGGAACGTCTCGTCCAGCGGGTACTCCGTGCACAGCCCGGCCAGTTCGCCCAGGATCTCGTGGTGCCGGCCCAGGTTCAGGTCGGCCTCGATCCGGCGGCCGAGCAGGCTGAGCCGCGACTCCTCCAGGTGCAGCGCCTCCGCGGTCAGCCGCGGCCCGGTCTGCACGTCGATCAGGGTCCGCCCCTGCCACAGGTCCAGCGCCTCGCGGAACGTGGCGGCGGCCGCGGCGAAGTCGTCGGCGGCCATGGCCCGGTGGCCGGCCGCCGCCCGCGCCTCGTACTCGCGCACGTCGACCCGGCCGCCGTAGGTGTGCAGCAGGTAGCCGCCCGGCTTGGTGACCAGGACGTCCTTGACCTCCACCGGGCCCGCTCCGGTGCGGTCCGGGCCGTCGGCGAGCGCGGTGGCCAGCAGGCCGCGCAGATGCAGGATGTACGTCTGCAGGGTGGTGGCGGCGCTGCGCGGCTGCCGTTCCTCCCACAGCTCCTCCATCAGGGACTCCACCGACACGAAGCGGTCCGGGCTGAGCGCCAGCAGGGCCAGCACCTTGCGCGGTTTGGCCGCGGTGGGCACCACGGGGACCCCCCGGCAGATGACCTGGAGCGGCCCCAGCACGCTGATGTCGAGCATTTCGTTACTCCTTAGGGATCGGGCTCGGATCCGGTGTCCACTGCGGTGCAACCGTTGCCCGAGCACCATCACGACCAGGGCTGGAGCGGGGCTCGACCCGCCGTGGAGCCGGGCGCCACCAGCTCTCCGGGCCGCTCGCGGGACAGGACGCCGCCCGGGACGGCGACCGGGTCGAGGTCCGGGTGGGAGGCCAGGACGGCCTGGTGCAGCCGCTGCACCCGCGGCGACGGTTCCAGGCCGAGTTCGTCGATGAGCGTGGTGCGCAGCCGGCGGAAGACCTCCAGGGCCTGCCCGGCCCGGCCCGCCCGGCACAGGGCGACCATGTAGTGGGCGTGCAGGGCCTCGTGCAGCGGCTGCTCGGCCGTCAGCGCGGTCAGCTCGCCCAGCAGCCGGTGGTGCCGGCCGAGGCGCAGGTCGGCCTCGATGCGCAGTTCGACCGCGCCGAGCCGGCTCTCCTCCATGCTCATGCGCTCGATGCGCAGGCGCGGCCCGGCGGGGACGTCGACCAGGGTGGGCCCGTCCCACAGCCGCAGGGCCCGGTCGAGCAGCGCGGACCCGGCCGCGTCCTCGCCGGCCGTCAGCGCCTGCTGGCCGTGGGTGATCAGGTCGCGGGCCCGCGACAGGTCCACCGACTCGGGCGGCAGCGACAGCCGGTAGCCGCCGTGCTCGGTGGCCAGCAGGTCCTTGGCCGAGACGCCGGCGCCGTCACCGAGGGCCGCGGCGATCTTCCGGCGCAGCTGCAGGACGTAGGTCTGCAGGGTGGTGGCGGCGCTGCGCGGCGGTTCCTCCTCCCACAGCTCGGCGAGCAGGGAGTCGATCGTCACGATGCGGCCCACGTGGACGGCGAGCAGTGCGAGCAGCTGGCGCGGTTTGGCCGCCGACGGAACCACGGACGCGTCACCGATCCGGGCGCGCAGCGGGCCGAGCAGTCTGATGTCGGCAATCACGGTGTTTCCCTCATTCCCCCATGGGCTCCCGCCCCGGTCCGACTGGACGCCTCACTCTCACTCGGCGGCCGGGCGCCCGGGCAGTGCGGAGGTCACCGGCACACCGTGGGACGGTCACGACGGGAACCGTGCCCCGCTCACCCCCCGCGCCCTGCGGACGTCACCGCCGGCGCGGTGTGCGCCTCACCGCCGCCGCCCTGCACGGCTCACCGCCGCCGCCCTGCACGGCTCACCGCCGCCGCCGTGTGCGGGTCACCCCCGGCCCCGTGCGCGGTTCACCGGCCGGGCCGTGCGCGGGTCATCCGCCGGGGCGGGCGGTGGTCACCGTGCGGGCCGTGCGCCCCTCCCGCACGGACCCGTGAATCGCTCACATGCCGAAGGTGACGCCGGCACTGGCCCGGGCACGGCCGCACGGCGTTAACTCCTGCCCGGGAATCCCACCCGAAGGCGGCCCGCCACAAGCGGGTCCGCGCCCCAGGAGGAGGAGACAATGTCACTCGACCACGACTGGCGCTTCGCCGAACTCGTCGCCCGTACCTGGACCGAGCCCGACCTCAAGGAACGGTACGCCGCCGACCCCCACCGCGTGCTCGCCGAGGCCGGCATCGACCTCGCGCCCGGCACCCCGGTCCCCCACCTGCCGGCCGGTGAGGAGCTGGACGTGGTGGTCGCCCCCTTCGACACCCTTCCCGCCGCGGCCCCCACCGCCGGCTTCTGCCTCAGCCTCATGGACCCGACGACCGCCCCGGACCGGTCGGCCGCCGGCCGCGTCGTGCGCGCCCTGCCGGAGGCGCTGGCCGCATGAGCGGGGGACGGGGGAAGGACGGCCCGGCACTCATCGGCTTCAGACGGCACCTGCGGCCGGAGGTCGTCCCGGGCGACGCCGTCTACCTGGTGTCGGAGCACGGGGTGACGGCCGTGCCGGGAGCGGAGATGGCGGCGCTCGCCCCCCTTCTCGACGGCACCCGCGACCTGCCCGCCCTGCTGCGCGAGGCCGCACCCTCCGTCCCTCCCGCCCGCGTGGGCAGTCTGATCGGCCAGTTGACCCGGTCGGGACTGCTCGACCACCGGTCCCCCGACGACCGGACGAGTGCCGACGGCGCGGTGGAGGCCTACTGGGAGACCACCGGCGGCGAGATCCGGCGCCGGGCGACGGCCGGGACCCTGCGGGTCCGGATCGTCGCCCTCGGCGAGGCCGGGACCACCGCCCTGGACGCCTCCTGCCGGGACGCCGGCCTCACCGTGGTGGACGATCCCGCCGACGCGGAGCTGCACCTGGTGACCTGCGAGGACTACCTCGACCCCCGGCTGGGGGAGCTGGACGCGCGGATGCGCGCCGCCGGCCGGCCCTGGCTGCTGGCCAAGCCGTACGGCACCACCGTGTGGACGGGGCCCGTCTTCCGGCCCGGCGAGGGCGCCTGCTGGCACTGCCTGGCGCACCGGCTGCGCGGCCACCGCGCCGCCCAGTTCCCCGTGAGCCGCGCCCTGGGCGACGCCTCCGTGCTGCCGCCGCGGGCGGCGCTGCCCGTCACCGTCCGGCTGGGCACCGACCTCGCCGCGCTGGAGTGCGCGAAGTGGCTGGCCGGGTACCGGCACGCGGCACAGGACGGCGTGGTCACCTTCGACACGCTGACCCTGGCCGCCCGCACCCACCGGCTGGCCCGGCGCCCGCAGTGCCCGCAGTGCGGGGACGGTTCGCTGACGGCCCGGCGCGCGGACGAACCGGTGGTCCTGGTCCCCCGCCGCAAGGCGGTCCGCTCGGGCGGCGGCCACCGCGCCCTGCCGGCCCGCGGCGTGTGGGACCGCTACGCGCACCTGGTCAGCCCGGTGACCGGGGCGGTCAAGGAGATCCGCCGCGACGCGCGCGGCCCCGGCCTGCTGAACGTCTACCGCGCCGGCCACAACCTCGCGCTCGGCCCGCGCCGCGCGAGCGAACTGCTCTCCTCGCTGCGCCAGGAGAGCGCGGGCAAGGGCCGTACGGCGCTGGAGGCCAGGGTCGGCGCGCTGTGCGAGGGGCTGGAGCGGGTCAGCGGCACCTGGCAGGGCGACGAACGGCGGGTGCGCGGCAGCCTGCGCGGACTCGGCGAGCGCGCCCTGGCACCGGGCGGCGTCCAGCTGTGGCACGAGCGGCAGTTCCGCGAACGCGACCGGTGGAACGCCGGCGGCCACCCCTTCCACCAGGTCCCCGAGCCGTTCGACGGGGACGCCGAGCTGGACTGGACGCCCGTGTGGTCGCTGACCCGGGAGCGGCACGTGCTGCTGCCCAGCGCCCTCCTCTACTACGACGTCCCCGACCCCGTGGGCCGCCGCACGGTGCGCGCCGACTCCAACGGCTGCGCGGCCGGCGGCACCCTGGAGGACGCGGTCCTGCAGGGGCTGCTGGAGCTGGTCGAACGCGACGCCGTGGCGCTGTGGTGGTACAACCGCACCCGGCAGCCCGCCGTCGACGTGGACGCCTTCGCCGACCCCTGGACCGGGCGGGTGCGCGAGGCGCACGGCGACCTCGGCCGCGAGGTGTGGGTCCTGGACCTCACCGCGGACCTCGGCGTACCGGTGATGGCGGCGCTGTCGCGGCGCACCGACCGGGCGGCCGAGGACATCGTGTTCGGCTTCGGCGCCCATCCGGACCCGGCCGTGGCGCTCTCGCGCGCCCTGTCGGAGATGAACCAGCTGCTGCCCGCGGTGCTCGACACCCGCCCCGACGGCACCGGCCACGCCTGCACGGACCCGGTGGCGCTGCACTGGTGGCGCACCGCGACCCGGGCGTCGCTGCCCTACCTCGACCCGGACCCCGCCGCCGCGCCGCGCACCCCGGCCCACTACGGCCACCGTCCCACCGACGACCTGCTGCACGACGTGGACGACCTGCGCGGGCGGATGGAGGAACGCGGACTGGAGGTCCTGGTCCTCGACCAGACCCGGCCCGACCTGGGGCTGCCGGTGGTGCGCGTGATCGTCCCGGGGCTGCGTCACTTCTGGCCGCGCTTCGCGCCGGGACGGCTCTACGACGTCCCGGTCGCCCTCGGCCGGCTCGCCGGACCCCGGGCGTACGAGGACCTCAACCCCGTACCCCTGTTCGTCTGACCCCCGCCCCGATCCCGCCCGACCCGACCCAGGACCGAACCACCGTGGCATCTGACACCCTTCCCGCCCAGCTCCTCGTACCGGACGTCGCCGAGGGCGAACTGTGGTCGCTGCGCGACGACGCCCACCTGCAGGAGGAGGACGAGTGTCTGCTGCTGCGCTCGCGCTGGGGCACGGTCCGCGTCCCGCGGCCGGCGCCCGTGCTGCGCCACGCGCTGCGGCGCATGGAGCTGGGACCGACGCGCCTGGAGAACGTGCCGGGCACCGACGACCTGGCGCGCCGGGTCGGGCTGCTGGTGGCCCTGCGGCGGCTGGGCGGGCTCGTGGTGCGGTCGGTCGGCGCCGCCGACGGCCGCAGCCCGCTGCTGTCGGTGGTGCCGACGGCGGCCGACGCCTCACTGCGCCCGGTCCCGGTGCCGGCCGACGGACCGCTGCGGCTGTCCCGCTTCGCCGCGCTGCGCTCGGACGGGGAGGGCTGGGTGCTGGAGTCGCCGCTGTCCGCGTTCCGGGTGGTGTTCAACCGGCCCGAGGCGGGCTGGCTGATCGCCTCCCTCGGCAGTCCGGCCACCCCGCGCGCGGCGGCGGAACGCCTTCCGCTGCCCGAGCGGGAGGCCCGGACCGTGCTGTCGTACCTGGTGGCCACCGGCATGGTGCAGCCGGCGTCGGACGGCGCGGGCGAGCCCCGGTTCGCCGAGGACCACGACCCGGCGCTGCGCCCGTGGTCGCACCACGACCTGATGTTCCACTGGCGCAGCCGCCCGGGCCGCAACGACGGCGTCTTCGGCGCCACCTACCCGCTCAGCGGCGTCCAGGACGCACCGCCCGCGCTCAAGCCGCTGCCCCCGGGCCCGCGGATCGCGCTGGCCGAACCGGCGGACGGCGGCGGGGACGGGCCGGCCGGCCTGCCGCTCGCCGAGGCCCTGGCGCGGCGCACCTCGGTACGGGACCACGGCAGCCGGCCGCTGACCCTGGTCCAGCTCGGGGAGCTGCTGCACCGGGCGCTCGGGGTGCGGACGGCGCCGGCCCCGGGACCGGAGGTGCCCGCCGGGGCCCCCGGCCGGCCCCCGGCCCGCGCGAACCGCCCGTACCCGAGCGGCGGGGCCTGCTACGAGCTGGAGTTCTACCTGAGCGTGCAGCGCTGCGAGGGCCTGGAGCCGGGCGTCTACTACTACGCCCCGGCGGAGCACTGCCTGGTGCGCCTGCCGGCGTCGGACGCGCTGCGCCGGGGGGTCCTCGCGGAGGCCGGGACCGGTGCCGGGATGGCCACCGTCCCGGACGTCCTGCTGACCATGACCGCGCGCTTCGCCCGGGTGTCGTGGAAGTACAGCGGCCTGGCGTACGCGCTCACGCTCAAGCACGTCGGCGTGATGCAGCAGACGCTGTACCTGCTCGCGACGGCGCTGGGCGTGGCCGGCTGCGCGATCGGCACGGGCGACACCGAGCAGTCCGCGCGGGCCTTCGGGCTGGACTGGCGCGAGGAGTCCGCGGTCGGGGAGTTCGCCCTCGGTTCACTGCCCGACGGCCACTGATCACCACCCCGCCGGGCGACCGTGAGGTGAGGTCAAGGAGAACACGCCGAGCACCGTGATCTTTACAACATGGTCACGATCTCTTCCCGGAAGATGCCTCTATCATCGGCCCTGGCAAGGCGGCTCGACGGGGGAGATGTCTGATGTCAATGCGGGGTGCCCAGGTGCGTCCGTTCGTGGAGGACTCCGGAGGAAGGAGTGGCTCGCGGGCGTCGGACCACGCGGAGGTCGACGGGCCGGGGCTGGTGGCGCTCGGCACCCACGCGCCGCCCCCGCGGTTCGCGCTGGCCGTCGTGTTCACCGTCATGACGGGGTTCTTCGCCATGCAGGTCGTCGACATCCTGGACGAGGGCATCACGCCCGTCCGCCTCGTGACGTGCGTGACCGTGCTGCCGCTGACCATCGTGCTGCAGGTCGCGCAGACGCTGCCGCGTCTGCAGCGCCTGCGCGACTGCTACGGCCGCTGGGTGCTCGCGGCGCAGGTACTGCTCGTGGTGGTGCCCTGCCTGCTGCTCGGCTGGGCCTGGGGAGGCATGGGCGGCTTCGTCGGCGCCTCGGCGCTGCTCGTCCTGCCGATGCGCGGCGCGGTGCCGGTGTTCGGACTGATCGTGCTGATGATCGCGGTGTCCACCGGGATCACCGAGGGCTTCGGCACCGTGGCGGTGCCGTACATGATCGTGTCGACGCTGCTCACCGGGATCATCGTCTACAGCCTGATCCGGCTGGCCACCCTCGCCATCGCCGTGCACGAGGCGCGCGACGACTTCGCCCGCATCGCCATCACCAAGGAGCGGCTGCGCTTCGCCCGCGACCTGCACGACCTGCTCGGCTACAGCCTGTCCGCCATCACGCTCAAGGGGGAGCTGGCCTACCAGCTGGTGGTCCCGGAGCCCGAGCGGGCCCGCGAGGAGCTGCAGAGCATCGTGGCGACCGCCCGCCAGGCGCTGGCCGACGTGCGCGAAGTGGCCCGCAGCTACCGCTCGCTGTCGCTGCTCAACGAGCTGTCCTCGGCCCGCTCCGTGCTGTCCGCGGCGGGGATAGAGGCCCATGTGAAGGTGGACTACGACCGGCTGGTCACCGAGGCCGACACCGCGCTCGCCACGGTCGTCCGCGAGGGCGTCACCAACGTGGTGCGGCACAGCAAGGCCACCCGGTGCCGCATCGAGGTCACCCAGCGGGACGGCGTGGTCAGCCTGCGGATGGACAACGACGGCGTGCAGAGCTGTCCCGCCGGCCGCGCCGGGCGCCTGGACGGCTGCGGCCTGGAGAGCCTCACGGCGCGGATGGCCGCCGTCGGCGGGTACTTCACGGCGGGCCCCACCCCGGACGGCGGCTTCCGCATCCTCGCCGAGACGGCTCCCGCCTGAGCCCCGGCGCGCGCCCCCGTCCGGGCCGGCCGGCCCGGACGGGGGCGGGTCCTCACACCCAGCCGGCCTCGCGGGCGATGCGGACGGCGTCGAGCCGGTTGCGGGCCCCGAGCTTGACGACCGACGCGGTCAGGTAGTTGCGGACGGTGCCGACGGACAGGAACAGCCGCCGCGCGATCTCACCGGCCTCGGCGCCGTCCGCCGCGAGCCGCAGCACCTCGGCCTCCCGGTCGGTGAGCGGGTTGTCCCCGCTGTCCCAGGCGGCCATGGCGAGTTCCGGGTCCACCACGCGCTCGCCCTTCTGCACCCGGCGTATCGCCTGGGCCAGTTCCTGGGGCGGCGCGTCCTTGAGGACGAACGCGCGGACGCCGGCCTTGACCGCGCGGCGGAAGGTGCCCGGCCGCCCGAGGCTGGTGAGGATCATCGATCTGCACTCCGGCAGCGCCTTCTGGAGCTGGGCCGCCGCGGTCAGTCCGTCCGTGCCCGGCAGGTCGATGTCGATGACCGCCACGTCGGGCCCGCAGGCGAGGGCCCGCGGAACGATCTGATCCCCGTCGGCCACCTCGGCGACGACCTCGATGTCCTCCTCGAGGTTCAGGAGCGCCACCAGCGCCCCCCTCACCATGTGCATGTCCTCGGCCAGCAAGACCTTGATGCCCATATGTTCCCCCTGGTCCGCCCATCACCACCGGTGTCGGACGGCGTCGCGATGAATGTTCGAAAACACCCGAGCGCGATCCTACGATGTTCGGACGACCATGGTCGGGAATCAGTCATTCCTCTCCGGATTCGGAGCCGGCGGACCGGTGAGCGCCTCCAGCGCCTCCACCAGGCCCCGGTCGAGCCGGCCGACGGCGTCCGCCGGGCCCGGCGTGCCGCCGGTGTCGTGCACCGCCCAGCCGACGGCGTACCGGCCGACCCGGCCGCTGCCGAAGCTCCACTCGTCCCCGGTGCCCGGCCGCCCCTCGGGCGTCAGCACCCTCGGCGGCGCGCCGCCGGGCGGAAAGCCGAAGTCGCTGAACCGGAACCGCATCCCCTGCCCGATGGCCTTGCTGTAGGCCTCCTTCAGGGTCCACAGGCGCACCATCTCGCGCGGCCGTCGCGCCTCGGCGATCCGGGCCAGCGCCTCGCTCTCGCACGGCGTCCAGAACCGGCGCTCGGTTCCGGTCAGCAGGGTGCGCCGGTCGGCCGGTTCCGCGTCGACGCCGATGCCGCCGCGCCGGGTGATCCCGAGGAGCAGCAGGTCGCCGGTGTGGCTCAGACTGATGTCGAGGTGGTCGCAGCCGCGCAGACAGGGGCGCCCGCCCGGCCGGTACCCCAGTTCCACCGAGGCCGGCGCCGCCCGCAGGGCACACCCGGCGACGTACTTGATCAGACGGCGCGAGGCGGCGAACCGGTCCCGTACCGGGGCCAGGGCCATCGCCTCGTAGCGGGCCCAGTCGTGCCCGAGCAACTGCCGCAGCCCGGCGGACTCCCGGTCGTCCGGGATCCAGTCGGCGAGCAGCCCGTACACCAGGACCGTGCCCCGCTCGTGCAGCGCGCGCCGGACCCGCCGCCACGGTCCGGCCGGACCGTGCAGCCTCAGAGGCGGCCCGACGGCCGTGCCGTGCGGTCCGGCCGCGCTCACCACGCGGGCTCCCCGCGGGCCGTCCGGGAGCGCTCCGCCTCCCGGGCCAGGTGGCGCGCGAGCGAGCCCACGGTCGGATGGTCCCAGGCGACCGTCGGCTCCAGCAGCACCCCGCACGCGCTCTCGGCGTCGACCGCCAGCGCCAGCGCGCCGACCGCGTCGAGCCCGCACTGCTCGAACGACGTGCCCGGGCCGATGCCCCGCGCCTCCTCGGCGGCCAGGCCCAGGCGCGCCGCGAGCCGCCCGGTGAGCCATTCCCGCAGCCGCCGTTCTTCCCATCCGGTGCCCTCGATGTCCACCACCGCGCGCTCCCGCCGCTCGTGTCCCATCCCCGTCACAGGCCGTCCGCGTACAGGCGGTCCCCGTACAAGTCGTAGCTGCGGGCGCTGTGGTACCGGTCGAGGACCTCTCGCACGACCGGCTCGGCGGTCGGCACCCCGCGCCCGGGCAGCGGCAGGCCCAGCCGGTGGGCGAGCCCGACGAGCGCCTCCACGAGCCAGGCGGGCTCGGCGAGGAAGGAGCCGGGCGCGTCGCGCTGCCGGTACCACACGCCCAGGCAGGCCCCGCCCGCCGAGACCAGCGCGTACCGGTCGGCGAGCGCCTGCACGCGCGGGTCCGCCAGCACGGTGGTGCCGCCCCCGGGTACCGCCCGCAACCGCGCCCGCAGCCGTTCCAGTTCCCCGGCCAGGCCCTGCACCAGCTCGCGCAGCAGGAGCCCGGTCCGGGAGCCGCCCCGGTGGCCGTCGGCGGCACCGAGCAGCCGCGCGACCGACACCAGGGCCGCGGCGGACGGATCGGCGCCCGCCCGCGGCACGGCCCGGCCGACGTCCAGCGCGGGCAGGCCGCCGCCGACGGCGAACAGGTCCCACGGCGGGGCGTCCGCCCGCGACCACGGACGGCGGGCCGCCTGCGGCAGCTGCGGGACGAGGGCCGACTGGGAGGCGGTCCCGCCGACGTGCCCGGCCCCGGTCAGCGGCAGGTCCCGCAGGTACCCGCGGAAGACGCCGTAGGCGCCCTCGTCGCAGTGGAAGCGGGCGCCGAGGACGGTGGACAGGTCGTAGGCGCTGTCGCGCAGCAGCCGGGGCACGACGTACCCGGTGACGGCGGCCGGCAGGGCCGCCCGCGCGGGCAGCAGGTGCAGCGCGCGCCCCGCGACCAGGGTCAGGCAGTCGCACACGAGCAGGTTCGCGAACACCCGGGCCAGTACGGTCCGTTGCTGCGGTGAGAGCGCCGCGGCGTCCCCTCCCGGCGCGCGTCCCACCGCGTGCCAGACGGCGGTGCGCAGGGCCGTGTCGCCCCCGCCGAGCACCATGCCCGGCACGGACGCCTGCGCGAACAGGTTGCTGCGCACGGCCAGCGCGGCGCCCTCGCCCGCGCTCCCCACCAGCGCCCCGGACGGCACCGGGCAGGCACGCGCCTCCACGCCCGCGACACCGCAGGAGCGCAGGCCGGCGGCCCGGTGGCGGGGGCGGACGGTGAAACGGTCGGCCGGCAGGGACGCGGTGTCGAGGAGCAGCACGCCGTGGCCGCGGGCACCGTCCCCGCCGAAGGTCCGGGCGTGCACCACCAGACCGCCGGCCCGCGCGGCGCCGACGACCGCGGGCCCGCGGCCGTCCAGCAGCAGGCCGTCCCGGCCGGGCACCGCCGTGAACCCGCCGTGCGCGAAGCGGTCGCCGTGGTCCGGTTCGCGCGGTGCCACGGCGAGCGTGCCCCCGCCGAGCAGCAGGTCCGCGGTCCAGCGGCGCTGCCGCGCGGTACCGGACGCCCACACGGGCAGGGCCGCGAGCAGCGGCCCCACACCGTGGCCGACGCCCAGCGAGGCACTGCGCCGGAAGAGCGCGCGCAGGACGCGGACCAGCCCGTCCGTCCGCTCCAGCCGGCCGCCCAGCGCGGCCGGCACGACCTCGGCGCCCAGGCCGAAGCCGGCCGGCACCGCGTCCGCCGCGGGCAGCGGCTCGCCGCGCGCGTCGGCGTCGAGCAGGGCCCGGCGGCCGAAGGGGTTGGTGTCGTCGGCGGGATCGCCGAGGAACCGCTCCAGCGCGGTGATCCGCTCCCGTACGGCCCCTTCGGCGGTGTCGGCCCCGTCCGGTGTCCCGGTGCGGGGGCGCGCGGGTGCGGTGTCGGCCGGGATCAGCATGGCGGCTCCTGAGCGGTCGGACGGCGCAGCGGGGAGAAGTCGCTCCCCTCCTCGTACTGCGTGAGCAGGGGTCCGGCCAGGCGGCCGAACAGCACGTCGTCGGCCGGGCCCGCCTCGTGCACGCCCAGGTGGGTCAGCACGCGCGTGAGGCAGGCCTCCAGCCACAGCCCGTCCCGCCACAGCGCCGTGACGGCGTCACCGGGGACGGGGCCGGTGCGCGGGCGCGGACCGGCGGAGGGGCCGGGGGAGGGGCCGGAGGACGCCGCGCCGCCCGCCCGCGGGCCGCCGGTGGCGCGCCCCGGCACGCCGCCGGCCGCCTCGCCGCCGCGGCCGCCGCCGGACGCGCCGCCGTCGGGGCCGGTGCCGGCGAACGGGCCGCTGCCCAGCCACAGACCGGCGCAGGCCGCTCCCGCGAAGCACAGCGCGTAGGCCCGTGCGTCGGCGGAGCCGCCCGGTGCCGGCCGGCCGGACACCGGCGGGGCCTGCGCGATGCGGTGGTGCAGCGCGTCGGCGGTCCTCAGCAGCCGGGCCGCCAGCGCGGCGGCACGGTCCAGCGCGGCGTGGTCGGCGGCGAGTTCGCGCAGCCGGGCCACCGACAGGGGCAGTGTGCCGAGTACGGCGCTGCCGTACCGGGACAGCAGCGCGAGCCGGGCCGGGTCCAGCGGCGGCACCGGGCGGTCCAGGCCGAACAACCGGGCCAGCCGGGGCCGGTGGTCCGGCGGTGAGAGGTAGCCGCGCGCCAGCAGCCGGAACTGCGCCGCCAGCAGCGACGCGCACAGGGCCGGGCCGCCGAGCGCGTCCAGCGCCCCGTGCGCACCGGCCAGTTCGCCGGCGGCCGCCCGGCAGGGCGCCCGCCGCCCCGCGCCGCCCGCGTCGCCGTCCGCCGGGTCCGCCGGGTCCGCGGGGTCCGCCGGGCCGCAGCCGGAGTGCAGCAGCTCCTGCCGGTCCAGCACCCCGGCGGCCAGCGAGGGCACGAGCAGGCCCACGACGGACGAGGTCACGCTCAGCTCCCCGGCCAGCAGGTGGATGCCGCGCACGCCGACGGCGGACAGGGCCTCGCCCAGCAGCAGGTCGGCGTACGCCTCCGTCAGGGCCCGCAGCCGGCGGGGCGGCCGGGAGCCGTCCGGGAACCGGGACCGGGCGCCCGGGGAGCCGCCCGGGCGGGCGTCCGCGCAGCGCAGCGCGGCGCGCAGGACGCCGTCGGCCGCTCCGAGGGAGAGCGCCGGGAGGACGGTCCACGACACCTGGTTGGCCTTCAGCAGCGTCTCGACGCCCGTCCCCTCCCGGCCCGCGAGGACGTCGTGGCCGACCCGGGCGCCACGGAAGGCGACGCCGCCCGCGGGAACGCCGCCCGCCGCCCGCGCCGGTGCCTCGGGGAGCGGCCGCCAGGCGTCCGCGGCCACCTCCCGGGTGTCGAGCAGCAGCAGGGAGCGGGCGCGCGGCCCGGGCACCGGGGAGGTCCGGGCGAGCAGGGACAGGAACCCGGCGTCCGGCATCCCGTCGGCCAGCCGCTCCTCGCCGTCGAGCCGGTACCCCGTCGGGGTCGGGTAGGCGCTCGGGCCCGCCTCGGACCCCACCGCCCCGGCTCCCGTCAGACCCGCGGACACCCGGGCGCCGGCCGCCACGGGCGCGGCGATCCGCAGCGCCGCCGCGTCGTCGCCGGACACCCACACCGGGGCGGTCGCGAGGAAGGTCCGCGCGTGCGCGGCGGCCACCGCGAGGTCCCGGCGCGCGACGGTGCGCAGCAGCCGGTGCAGCCGTCCGTAGTCCTCCAGCGCCCCCCCGTACTCGGCCGGCACGCAGTGGGCGGGTAACCCGCCCCGCTCCGGCACCGCGTGCACGCGCTCCCGCTCCGGGTCCCGTTCCCGCGGTCCCCGGGCGGCGGGGCCGCCCGGACGCGAGTGGCCGCCGAGGACGCGCTCCAGGCGGGCGGCGAGGTCCCGGAACGGCTCGGCGTCCTCCGGGTCCACGTCCTCCATGCCGTTCCCCTCCGCCACGCCCGTCCCACGATCGCCGCCGACGCACCCCGTTTCCGGAACCCGACTCTCCGCCTGCCGTCTCGAGCACGTCTCGAACCTCCGTCGATCACCCGGGCCGGCCCGGGCGCGTCACCGCCGTCCCGTCCGCCGCCCGCGGCCGGGCCGCGACCGCCGCGCGGCAAGGCGCAGGGCGGGACACGGGTCGGGGTGCGGGGCAGGACACGGGTCGGGACACGGGTCAGGGCGTGGGCCACTCGGGAGTCACCGCGTCCAGCTCACGGGCGAGCCGGAGCTCCAGCTCGCTCAGCGGTACGTCGCCGCAGAGCCGCTCGGGGTGCAGCGGCGGAGGCTCCATCAGGCCCAGGGCCGCACTGCGGCCGGCCGCGAGCTCCCAGCGCGTCGGCTCGTCCCAGGCCTCGTACCAGACCCTCCCGAGCGTCATCGCGCCGAAGAAGGCGCCGACCGCCTGGAGTCCCGGCGAGGCCAGCACCTTCACCACCGCACGACCGAGCCCGAGCAGCACGTCCCTCACCGGCCCCCACCTCCTCTGCACCGTGATCCGCGGTCCGACCGCTCCACCCTGCGGCGCCCGGCTCGAGCCCGGCTCCACGAACGCCCGAAGGCGACTCGCACGGGGGAGGGGACCGCGGCGGCCGGCCGCCGGCGAGCGGAGCCCCCGGGGGGAACCGCTCGCCCGCCCGTCACCCGCGTGCGGCCAGCGTCGCGTAGTGCTCCACGCACTCCTCGTACGAGGCGAGCAGTCCCGCGCGGCGGGCCTCGGCCACCGTCGGGGCGTCCCGGTCCTTGGGCGAGCGCAGCAGCTCGAAACCGCCCGCCCGGCTCTCCTCCCGCCAGGGCAGCCCCAGTTCGGGGTCGAGCGCGTCCAGGTCGAGCTGGGTGCCGGGGACGAAGGTGGTGGAGCAGAGGTAGTTCACACAGGCGTCGTCGGTCAGCGCGAGGAAGGCGTGCCCGAGTCCCTCCGCGGCGAAGACGGCCCGCCCGTTGGCGGCGGAGAGCCGGTGCGCGGTGTGCCGCAGGTAGGCCGGGGAGCCGGGACGGATGTCGACCACCACGTCGAGCACCTCACCGCGGACGCAGGTGACGACCTTGGCCTGCCCGGGCGGCAGCAGCACCCCGTGCAGCCCGCGCAGCGTCCCGCGCCGGGACACCGAGTAGTTGCTCTGTACCGGAACCATCGGCCGCCCGATGGCCTCACCGAGGACGTCGTGCCGGAACGCCTCGTAGAAACAACCGCGTTCGTCCTCGATCACCTTCGGCACCAGGAGGTAGGCGTGCGGCACTGAAGTCCGGTGGATCTCCATGGCGCGAACCTAGTCGGCCGTTCTCGCGTGCCGGTCGAACCACCCGGGTCCGCGCGCGCCGGGCCCGTGCGGCCGGATCAGCCGCGGCGGTCACCGGCGTTCACGCGTGGGCGCCGGGCGCGGCGCCGGCCATGGCCGCCTCGGCGGCCTGCTCGGTCGACTCCGGCGGTACCACCAGCAGGTCCCAGCGGCCCTGGCCGGGGACCATCAGGACGATGGTGTCCGGCGGGTGCGCCGCGCCGGACCTGACCAGCCGCACGACCTCGTTGCAGACGAGCATCCGGCCCGGCGTCCCGGTCCACGCCGCGCCGTCCACCGTGACGCTGACGACCTGGCCCCAGGCGCGGGGCAGGCCGGCGAGCAGGTGCGGGAGTTCCGCGAGGAGGTCGTGGGTGCGCGGCCACCAGGCCCCGTCGATGCGGCGCGGCAGGGTGCTGCGGGGCGCGAGGCGCAGGCGCAGGAGGGGGGTGTCGGACGGCGGGGGCAACAGTGCGGTGGTCATGGTCTGTCCTGTCGGAATCAGCCTGCCGGGGTCCGTCCCGCGGTCCCGCCCCGAGAGCCGTCGCCGGTCGCCCGATGCGTCACGCGCCGGGAACGGCACCGCCGGTCGCGCTGCGCGGAGAACTCTCGGTACTGCCAGGCTACTCCCGGGCGAGGACGAGTGCGCCGGATGGCCGCCCCGCATGCCACCGGCGTACGCCGGCTCGGTCCGCACCGGACCGGGCGCGGCGCGCGGGGGCCGGCGGCAAGGTCGTTGCAAGGAGGCTGCAAGGAAAGTGCCGCGGGCGCCGGGAAACCCCCTCCCGAACGCCGCACGCAGCGACGAGCGAGGGGGATCGCATGTCTGTCGGAACCACCAGGTCAGCGCTGATCGAGCAGGGGCACTGGCTGACCCTGCGGGACTGCAAGAGGGTGCTGGTCGTCGTCCACACCGTCACGTTCGCCCAGCGACTGCAGGAGGTCTTCGCCCTGCTGGAGACCGACCTGCGCGTCCAGTTGGTCTTCACCGCGGCACCGCACGCCTTCGGCACCGGGGTCACGCAGTTCCTGCACGGACTGGGCATCGCCACGGTGCCCTGGGAGGAGGCCCTGCGGACCGAGTTCGACCTCGCCCTGGCCGCGGGTTCGCGGGGCGTGCACGAACTGCGGGCCCCGGTCGTGCGCATCTCGCACGGTGCCGGCCAGATCAAACTGCTCACCGACGTCGGCGCCCTGGCACCGGGCGAACGCCGGACGCCGGGCATGCTGAGCCGCGGCCACCTGCTGCACGAGGGCCGCGTGGTCCCGGCGGCCGTCGTCTACGCCCATGACCGGGACCTGGAGGAACTGGCGGAGTCCTGCCCGGAGGCGCTGCCCGTGGCCCACGTGGTGGGCGACCCGTGCGTCGACCGGATCACGGCGGGCATGCCGCGGCGCGCGCACTACCGCCGCGCACTGGGGATCGGACCCGGACAGCGGCTCGTGGTGGTCACCTCCACCTGGGGACCGGCGTCGACGTTCGGGCGGCTCGACGCCCTGTTGCCGCACCTGCTGGGCCGGCTGCCGGGCGACGGCCACCGGATCGCGATGCTGCTCCACCCGAACGTGTACGCGGGCCACGGCACGCGGCAGGTACGCGGCTGGCTGACCGGCTGCCGCGACCGGGGGGTGGCGGTCCTGCCCCCGGAGGCCGACTGGCAGGCGGTGCTGATCGCGGCCGACTGGATCATCGGCGACCACGGCTCGCTGACCGCGTACGGCACGCTCACGGACGCGACGCTGCTGCTCACGGCGGGACCCCGGCGGGAGGTGTCGGACCGCTCCCCGGCGGCGCTGCTGGCCGCCGTCGCACCCGTGGTCGTCCCGGGACACCCGCTGGCCGAGCAACTGGAGTACGCGGCCCGGCTGCGCCGCCCGGGACAGTACGAGCAGGTGGCGGCCTCGTTGTCGTCGGCGCCCGGGCAGTTCCACCGCCGGATGCGCTCGGTCGTCTACCGGCTGCTCGGCCTGGGCGAACCCGCCCACCCGCCGCTCCTCGCCCCGCCTCCACTGCCCGGGGTGCTGAGCCGGTGGGAGGTCTTCGACGGCGGGGAGACGGCACGGTGAGCCACCGGCCGCCCACGCCCCGGGGGAGCGCGCCCCGGGGGAGCGCCCCCTCCTCCCGCCCCGCACCGGTCCGGCCGCCGTCGGCCCGGGGAGCCGAACCGTACGCCGGCTGGACCACGGTGTGCTTCCGCGCGTCGCGGGCCGGTGCCCCGCCCCGCGGCGTCGGCGTCCCGGACCGGCCGGCCCTCGTCCTGTGGCGCTCGGGCACGGCGTACGGCCCGGCCCTCGTCCGCTTCGACGCGCCGGCCCTCCCGGCAGGGGGCCACCCGTACCGGTGTCCCTCCCCGTGCCCGCACCCGCCCGGCCCGCTCCCGTGCGACGCGCACCTGTGGGCGGACCCGGACGCCCCCGGCGTGCCGGACCTGAGGGAGCACGCCGACGTGCTCGTGAGCCGGGTGCCGCTGCCGCCCGCGGCGGCCCGGCGACGGGTGCGCGACCTGCTCGCACGCCATCCGGGCTGCCTCGCCGCCGCCGTGCCCGGTCCCGCCCGGGGGTGCGTCGTCGGCGTGCGGGACGCGGCGGGCGGCGTGCGGTGCGCGTGGCTGGAGCGGAGCGGGGCCCGTGCCCCGGCGCCGCCCCGGGTGGTGGTCGCTGTCGTGCACGCCTGGGTGGCGGCCGGCGGGGCACCGACCGCGCTGCGCTCCGTCACCCCGGTGCCCGGTGGGTGACCGGGGACGCCGCCGGGCTCCGGCCGTGGCGGAGGGCCGGGTGGCACCGCGCGGCCGGTGGTGACGGGGGATGGCGGGCCCCGCCGTGCGGCCGGTGGTGACGGGTGATGCAGGAGGTGCCGTCCGGCCGGTGGTGACGGGTGATCGGGAGGTGCCCTGCGGCCGGTGGTGACGGGTGATCGGGAGGTGCCCTGCGGCCGGTCGTGACGGGTGACCGAGGACCTCGTCCGGCCGGCCGCGCGGTGGTCACAGCCGCCGCAGCCGGTCGTCCAGGCGGTCGGCCGCGGCGGGGTCCAGCCGGCGGAAGAGCTCCCGCGCGGCCGTGTAGTGGCCGGCCGCTTCCGCCGGGTCGCCCCGCGACTCGGCGGCCGTGCCGAGCCACTCCAGGCAGCGCGCCTCCCAGTGCTCCGACCGGGCGCTGCCCGCACGGAACCGCGTCAGCGCCTCCCGCAACCGCCGCGGTCCCCCTTCGCGGTCCCCGGCACGGTCCAGGACGTGGCCGAGGAGCGCCAGGACCCGGGCCGCCTCGTACGCCTCCCCCAGCGCCTCCAGTTCGGCGCCCGCCCGGTGCAGGTGCGCGGCGGCCGCGGCCAGGTCTCCGGCGGCGAGCTCGGTCTCGCCGAGGCGCCGCCGGGAGAGCGCGGCCCCGCGGTGGTAACCGACCGACTCCCTGAGCCGCAGCGCCTCCTCGAAGTGGCCGCGCGCCTCGTCGAGCCCGCCGGTCAGGAGGCTGATGTGGCCCAGCCCGCTGACGGCCTGGGCCCGCTGGCGCGCGTCCCCGTCCGCCGTGGCCATCTCCAGGGCCTGCCGGTACCACTCGGCCGCCTCCGCGTACCGCCCGGCGTCGCGCAGGCCGATCGCGCCGGAGGTGAGCATGCGGCCCTCGCCCGGCCCCGATCCGCTCCGGCGGGCCGCCTCCAGACCGAGGCGGTGCGCCTCGATCCACATCTCGGACGGACGGAGCCGCACGAACAGGGGCCAGAGGAGGTCCGTCAGACGCCAGCAGGAGGTGTGCCAGCCCGCCCGGGCGCAGTGCCGCACCGCTCCCATCAGCCCGCCGCGGTGCGCGTCGAGCCAGGCCAGCGCCTCCTCGGGGCCGCTGAGCGGGGTGGGAGCGGTGATGCCCTCGGGCAGGTCGTGGCCGGGCAGGCGGTGGCCGGGGGTGAGGATCTCCTCCGCCGAGGCCGCGGTGGACAGGCACCAGTCGACGAAGCGGCGCAGTGCGCGCTCGCGCCCGTCGCCGTCCTCCGTCTCCTCGCCGAGCCGGCGGGCGTGCTGCCGGACGAGGTCGTGGAAGCGGTAGGTGCCCGGGCCCGTCTCCTCCAGCAGGTTCGCCTCCACCAGGGCGTCGACGGCCACCTCGGCCGCGTCCCCGTCCTCCCGGCCGCCGTCCTCCTCCCGGCCGCCGTCCTCCTCCCGGCCGCCGTCGGCCGCCAGGGCGGCCAGCACCAGCAGGTCGTGGCGGTCGGTGGGCAGCAACCCCATCCGGCGGTAGAGCCGGGCGCCCGCCTCCGGCAGCACGTCGTACGACAGGTCCAGCGCCGTGCGCATCACGGCCTCCCCGTCGACACGCAGCAGGCCGACGGCCCCCTGTCCGCGGGACAGGCTGCCGGCCAGGGCGGACACGGAACGGTGCGGGCGGACGGCGAGCTGCGCGGACGCCAGGCCCACGGTCAGGGGCAGGCAGCCGCACAGCCGGACCACCTCGTGCGCGGCGGCGGGCTCCTCGGCGACGCGCGTCCCGCCGCCGGCGGCCAGCAGTTCGACGGCCGCCGCGGCGGGCAGCCCCTCCAGCCGGTGGACCGACGCCCCGTCGACCCGCAGCCCGGTCAGGCTGTTCCTGCTGGTCACCACGGTGAGCCCGGCGGGCGTGCCGGGCAGCAGCGGACGTACCTGGGCGGCGGTGAAGGCGTTGTCCAGCAGGACGGCCAACCGCAGTCCGGCGGTGATCGAACGCCACAGCGCGCTGCGCTGCGCGAGGCCGGCCGGCACCGAGGAGACGCCGAGGGCGACCAGGAAGGCCTCCAGGACCGTGGCGGGGGACGCGGGCCCGCTCTCCCCGTCGGCGGCCTGCCCGGCCAGGTCGGCGTAGAGCTGGCCGTCGGGGAAGTCGGCGGCGTGCTCGTGCAGCCAGTGGCAGACGAGGGCGGTCTTCCCCACGCCCGCGAGTCCGCTCACCACCAGGACCTGGTGCGCGTGGGCGGGGTGCTGGGCGCGCAGCGCGTCCAGCACCCCGCGGTCGGCCTCCCGGTCGACGAACCGGGCAGTCACCGGGGGCAGTTGGCGGGGTACGGGAAGGCGCGGCCGGGGCGCTTCGGCGGGCGGGTGGAAGTGGATGCCGCCGTGCACGTCACGGGCCTGCACGCTCGGGCCGTGCAGCACGGCGCCGCCGCCGATGGCGTTGGCGGTCCTCCCGGGTGCCGGGCCGGATGCCGGGGGCGGTGCCGAGGGCGGCGGCAAGGAGGTGGATGAGGGGGGAGACGAGGAGGGGGGCGGGGACGACGGTGAGGCCGGTGCGTGCCGTCGCAGCCAGTGCGTCAGCGCGCTCCGCGTCGCCGCGTCCCGCGCGGCCACCCTGTCCAGCTCCCGCGCGAGGTCGCCCCAGGCCGCCGGGTCCGGCCGCCGCGGCCCTGCGGCGGCCGGCGGCCACAGCCGGGCCACCGCCGTCTCCGTACGGGCCGCGGTGCCCACGACACGGGCCAGATCGTGCCAGGCGGGGGATCCCGGGTCGGCACCGCAGGCGGTCAGGGCGGTCAGCAGCGCGTCCGGTCCGTCCGAAGGGGAAGTCCGCATGTGCGTCACTCCTTTCGACACCTCGGGGGTCACTCCCCGGTCCGGGCGCGATGTGAACGGCACCGATTCCTTATCGGTCAATTTTTCGGACTCGTGGCGTTGTCGTGTGGTCCGTCATTGCAGGTTCATGACACTCTCGAACGCTCGGGACACAGAAGGCCCTACCGGCGGGAGGACGCTGGTGGAGTTCGAGATTCGGCTCTCCGGAGCGGTCGAGGTGCGAGTGGCCGACCGCCGCAGTGATCTCGGATCGACCAAAACCCGACTCACCCTGGCCGCCCTCGCCTGGGACGCGGGCCGCACCGTGAGCGTGGACACCCTGATCCACCGCATCTGGGACGACCACCCGCCCGGCAAGGCCAGGGAGGCCCTGCACGCCCACGTCTCGCGGATCCGCGCCCGCCTGCGGATCGCGGGGGGCGACGCGCCCGCGATCATCAGCCGCACGAACTCCTACGTGATGCACGTGGACCCGGACCGGGTGGACCTGCGCCGCTACACGAGCTGCGTCGAGCGGGCCCGCTCCCTCGGGGACGGCGGCGACGAGGAGGGGGCCCTCGGCCTGCTGGACCGGGCGGACGGGCTCTGGCGCGGAGAACCGCTGGCCGGAATCCCCGGTTCCTGGCCCGAACACCTGCGCGCCACCGTCCGCGAGACCGGTCTCGCCGCCGCGATGACCCGCACCGGCATCCTGCTGCGCGAGGGGAGGTTCGCCGACGCCGTGCCCGTCCTGCTGCCCCTGGCGGAGGAACACCCCGTCGACGAGGCGCTGGCCGAGCGGCTGGCCGTCGCCCTGTACGGCAGCGACCGCACCGCCGAGGCGACGAGGCTGCTGCAGCGGACGCGGCAGCGCGTCGTCCGCGACAGCGGACTCGACGCCGGCCGCGGACTGCGCCGCGTGCACCAGGGCATCCTGTCGGGGACCCCGGCGGCGGCCCTGCTGCGGGGCGCCGGCGCCGAGGGGGAGCGGCCCGCCCGGCCACCGCGCCGGGTCCCGGACCGGCGCCGGGTGCCGGACAACCTGCCCCGCGACGTTCCCTGGGTCGGGCGGCGCGAGGAGCTGCGGCGGCTCACCGCGGCGCTCGGCGAGGGCCAGGGAGCGTCGGGCGTGGTGGTCACCGTCGAGGCGATCGACGGGATGGGCGGCGTCGGCAAGACGGCACTGGCCGTGCACCTGGCGCACCGGCTGCGCGACCGCTTCCCGGACGGGTGCGTCTTCCTGCACCTGGGCGGTGGCGCTCCCGACCGGGCGGCCACGCCACCGGCCCGTGCCCTGACCGAGCTGCTGCGGCTGCTGGGCCTGGACGCCAAGGAACTGCCGCACGGCACCGACGAACTGGTCGCGCTGTGGCGCTCGGTGGCCCGGGACCGCCGCATGCTCGTGATCCTGGACGACGCGGCCGGCTCCGAACAGGTCCGTCCGCTGCTCCCGGGGGCCTCGCCCACGGCGGTCGTCGTGACCAGCCGCCGCAGGCTCCCCGGTCTGCCCGGCGTACGGCCGGTCTCCCTCGACGTGCTGCCGCCCGAGGACGCGGGGGCGCTCTTCGCGCGGCGGCTGGGGACACGGCACGGCACCGACGAAGCGGATGTGGCGGAGCTCGTCCGCATCTGCGGCCACCTGCCGCTGGCCATCGAGATCGCCGCGAGCCGGCTGCTCGCCCGGCCCTCGTGGACCACCTCCGACCTGCTGCGGCAACTGCGCGGCCGGGGCGCCCACCTGGCCCAGCTGCACGACGGGGAAAGGGCGATGACGCGCGTCTTCGCACTGTCGTACCGGGCGCTGAACGCCGAGCAGCAGCTGGTTTTCCGGAGGCTCGGACTCCATGTCGGCACGGAATTCGACCCCTGTGCGGCGGCGGCCCTCACCGGCCTCTCCACCGACGCGGCGGGGCGCGTGCTGGAGGAACTCCTGGCCCATCACCTCGTCACCGAGATATCCCCGTACCGGTTCACCATGCACGATCTCCTGCGCGGCTACGCGCGCTCGCTGGCCGAAGCCGGTGACCCCGACTCGGAGGCCGATTCCCGGCAGGCCGTACGCGCCCTGATGGATCATTACGTCCGCGCCGCGGACCGGGCGGACCGGCTGGCGTACCCCTTCCGCGCACGCCTCGATCCCGGCACCCGCAACCCCCTGCGCACCTGTCCGGAACTCGCCGACGCACATGCGGCCGAACAGTGGCTGATCACCGAGGGCGCCAATCTCCTGGCCACGCTGGACCGGCTCGCGGCGCACGGCACCGAACGCCAGCTGGCGACGGCGGTCCACGTACTGGCCGGATTCCTCGACATGGAGGGACACGTCGCCACGGCCGAACCGCTGCTGCGCAGAGCCGTCGCCCACTGGAACGCCGCAGGTGACACCGGTGCCGGCGCGCGCGCCCTGCTCGACCTCAGCGCCGTGTACACCCACAGCTCCCGCTACGCGGAGGCGATCGCGGCGGCGAGCGAGGCCCTGGAGGCCGCGCGTTCCCTGGGGGACTGGGAGCTGGAGAGCGAATGCGTCCACCGGCTGTCCGTTCCGCTGTGGCAGACGGGCCAGTACGCGCAGGCGCAGTCGCTCCAGAAACACTGCCTTGATTTCCTGTTGCAAACGGATAATAAGTTGCAGACGGCGCGCAGTCGGAATCTGCTCGGGATAACCCATCTCCACCTGGCGGAGAACCGCGAGGCATTGCGGTGTTTCAGGCTGGCGCTCTCCGACTTCGCGGACCTGGGTGACGAGCGGGGCCGCTACAGCGCATTGAACAACATCGCGGAACTCTGTCAGAGAATGGGAGAGCCGGAAGCCGCGGAAAACGCCTACCGGGAGGCGCTCGGTATGGCGGAAGGCATGGGCAACAGGAGGGACCGGGCCACGCTCCAGATGAATCTGGCGAGCGTCCTGGACGTGCTCGGCAGGACCGAGGAGGCCCTCGCCCTGTACGGGCAGGTCCTGCCGGTCCTGCGGGAGGTGGGGGACCGGCGCGGTGAGGCCATCGCCCTCCACCGGCTCGGCAGGGCCCACCGCGCGGCCGGTCGCGGCGAGGAGGCCCTGGCCCGCCAGGTCGCCGCGCTCGCGGTGGTCCGTCGCATCCACGCGGCCGGTGAGGAGGCCGACGTGCTGTACGAGCTGGCCCTGGCGGAACGCGACACGGGGCGCACGGACCGGGCCGTGGCCCACCTGGAGGAGAGCCTGTCCGTCAGCAGGCGCATCGGGGCCCCCGCCGAGGAGGCCCGCGCCGCGCGGGCGCTGGCCGAACTGCGCGGATCGCCCAGCCGGCCGGCCCGCTAGGACCGGCCCGCCCGCTTCCGGCGTCGGTGTCCAACGCAGGGGGACGAGGGTGACGAGTGCCCTGCGGCCGCGTTCGGGGATCCGGGTTCTAACATGATCGACTTGTTGTGCTGGAACCGTGCCCGAAAGGCTAAGATCAATCTCGCCGCAGGTACCGCGCCGTGCTCAACGGGAGTCGTGTTCTGCCTGCGCCCCGACATGGGCAGAATCCTGCTCCGAACCGAAGGGCAAAGAAAGACGTGAAGTACTTCTCCAGCATGCTCGCCTTCACGTGCATCGCGTACTTTGTGATGGCGAACAGCGCGGCCGCGCCCGGCCTGGGCATATGACACGGTCGGTTTTCGGTGTCCGGCCGCGATCGCGCGGCCGGACACCGAAAACCGACCGGGACGACAACGGTACCGCGTCGGCCGCGGGGCCGGTCAGTTGGCGCCGCGCCACTCGATCAGCAGGAGCGTGGCGTCGTCCGTCGTGATGCCGCCCCGGGCCTGCTTGAGCGTGTGGGAGAGGGAACGGGCCACCGCCCGGATCCCCCGCGTCCTCCCCTCGATGCCGTTCACCCACCCGATGAGCTGTTCCTCACCGAACTCCTCACCACCGAGGACGTGTTCCTCGACGAGGCCGTCGGTGAAGCACATGATCCGGTCCCCGGGTTCCAGGGACAGTTCGCTGATCAGGGGCTCGGGACCACCGAAGCCGACGGGAAGCGTCGTCGGGCCGTGCAGCCGCCGCACGACACGGTGCCCGCGGACCAGCAGCGGGGCCGGATGCCCGGCGTTGACCCACTGCAGGCGGCCCGTGGCCGTGTCGAGCCGCATCATCTGAGCGGTCACGAAGTGGTCGGGGCCGAACTGCCCGGCGACGGCCCGGTCCATGAACGTGTAGATCTCCGACAGGCCGACGCTGATCCGTCGGGCGTGCCGGTAGGCGCCGATGGCCACGGTGGCCATCGTGGCGGCGTCCAGCCCGTGGCCCATCGCGTCGACCATGGCCACGTGCAGCACGTCGTCGTTGAGGGCGTAGTCGAAGCTGTCGCCGGCCACGTCGTACGCGGGCTCCAGGACCCCGGCCAGCATGACGCGGGGCGTGGTCATCGACAGCGGCGGCAGCAGCGACCACTGGATCTCCGCCGCCACGCTCATCGCCTGCCGGCGCCGGACCCGGAAGAACAGATCGGTGTAGCCGTGCTTGGTCACCAGCATGTCGGCCACGAGGACGGCGATCCGGCGCAGCAGCCGCCTGACGTCGTCGTCGACGTCGTCCAGCGTGACGGCCAGGACGCCCACCTGGTCGCCGCCGTCGAGCAGGGGCAGGTGGATCCGCACACCGTCGGCCCGCGGCACCTCGACGCTGCGCGACTCCCGGAAGGCGCGCCCGGCGTCGGAGCCGTCGATCGGCTGCGCGTCCCCGGCGGTCAGCCCGTCGACCGGCAGGGGGACGAGCCATTCCTGGCCGTAGTCCTGCAAGAGGAGCGAGGTCTCGCGGCCGCCGAGCCTGCCCGTCTGCCGCGCGACGAGCCGACCGAGCAGGTGCGGCGGCACCTCGTGCCCCTGGTCCAGCAGGGCCCCCAGGACCTCCTCACCGAACCGCTCCGACCGGTCGGCGTCCGCTCCGTCTCCCCGTCGCCCGCCGGCCGTCACGAGCCGGGGCCTTCACCGCGCGTCGCGGGAGCGGCCGTGCCGGCACGGGCGGCGCACACGCCCGCGCGGAACCGCCCTCCGGCCCGGACCGGACGACCGCGCGCTCCCGTGGCGCCACGACGGCCGGGGCGGACGGCGCCCCGACGGATCCCCACACGACAACGATGCACACGAACTCCCGACGCGGCCCGACCGATCAGAGCAGCGTGCACCGGCCGCCCGGGCCATCCGGTCCATTGCTCCGATCGCGGCACGTCCGCCTCCGGCGGGCCCGGCCCCGGCGGCCCCCGGCCCCCGGCCCCCGGTCCGCGTCCCGCGCGCCCGTGCGGCCACCGGCCGGGAAGGACCGGTGTCCCCTCACTGCGCGCGGTGCGCCTTGTGGCGGGCGACGTGCAGGCGGACCTCGGTGGGCAGGTCGGAGTAACCGGTGGACCGGCGGGCCGTCAGGAGCGGCCCCCGGCACAGGGCGTCGAGGGCCTCACCGGGTGATCCCTCGGGAGTGAGCGTCAGTCCGACGCGTGCGTGGGGGTGGGCGGGCCGGCCGGTGATGCGGACGCCCGCCTCCTGGACGTCCGGCAGGGCGCCGGCGTCGGCGGCGATCGCGTCGCCGAGCGCGCGGTCGCTCAGTTCCACGCCCTCCTGCGGGGGCGTGCCGCCGACGGGCAGCGTGCCGGGGCGGCGCCGGCGCAGTTGGGCGAGCAGCCACCACAGGGCGAGCAGGAGGACGACGGCGAGGACGGCGATGGCCACGGGCCACCACCAGCCCCGGCTGCTCCAGCGGGCCCGGTCGGCGGAGCCGAGCAGGACGTCGCCCGGGGCGAGCAGGGGCCATCCGGTGGGCGGGGTCGCGCCGAGGCGCCGGTAGACGTCGAACCCGGCGAAGAGGATCAGCAGGCCGCCGCCGAGCAGTATCAGCCCGGCGAGGGCCAGCAGACTGCGGTTGAGTGCGGATCGCGGCGTCATGGTGGGGGCTCCGGTGCTGGGGGACGGGCGGTGGCGGCGGTGGCCGTGGCGGTCAGTCCCCACGTCGGCGCACCCGGACGACGACGCGGGGAGGGCGGGCGAGGGCGAGCCGGTCGCGTTCCTCGCCGAGGACGGCGGTGAGGTCGTCCTTCACCTGCCGGGGGTCGCGGAAGCGGACGTCCGCGCGGGCCGTGACGCGGCGGCGGCGCACCCGGACGCGGGCCGCACCGACGCCCGGGACCCGCATGGCGGCGTCGCGCAGCAGGGCGGCGGCGCCGTCGCGGTCCAGGGAGGCGCGCAGCCGGGGCGCGGCGGGGCCGGCGGGGACGCGCAGGGGCAGCCAGTGGCGCAGGCCCGGGGTGAGGGCCAGGACGATCAGCCAGACGCCGACGGCGGCGGCCACGGCGGCGCCCGTGAGCATCCACACGTTGTCCACCGGGCGGGCGGCCAGTTCGCCGGTCAGGCGCCGCCGCCAGGCCGCCGTCGGGCGTCCGGCCCGCACGGCGACCACGTCGACCAGGGCCGCGCCCGCCGCCACGAGGACCACCAGGGCGGTCAGCGCGGCCGGAAGGCGGCGCGCGGACCAGGGCCGGCGGGACCGGTGCCGCCCGCCGAGTCCGTCCGCCACCGGGTCCGGGGCGGGGGGCGTGTCGTCGCGCTCGGGCGGACCGGGCTCCCCCGGTCGCCCGCGTCCCCCCGGTTCCCCGGGCCCCTTGGTCAGCGGCACCGCGGGGCGGTGCGCGGACGGCGCGGGGTCGCGGGCGGGAGGGTCCGGGTCGGATGTCATGCCGGTGCTCCTTGCTGCGTGGCGTACCCGGCGGCCCGGGCCTCGCGGGGGCGCGCCGGACAGCGGACTCGGCGGACGCGCCTGGTTCACCGGACCCGCCCCCGCTTCGCGCCGGCGACGGTCACCAGCCGGCGGACGGTGAGGGTGACCTCTCCCACCTCCAGGCCGGTCAGCCGGGCCACCCGCTCGGCGACATCGCGCCGGATCCGCTCGCAGGTCCCGGGGAGGTCGGTGGGGTAGGGCAGGTCCATGCTCAGGTGCAGCCGCACCGATCCGCCCCGGACGGCGGCGGAGGCGCCGGGCCCCGCCTCGCCGTCCCGGCCGGACGGCAGGGCGGCGCGCCGGGACTGGGCCGTGCGCGCGGCCTGGGCGGCGATGCGGGCGACCACCCGGTCCGGGATGACGGTGGCGCCCCGCTCCGCCGGAGGCGGCAGGGCGGTCGGCGCCGGCGGGCCGGGTCCTGTGCCGGGGGCCGGGCCGGGCCGGGCGGTCGTCACCGCTGCCCCCGTCCGCGGACGTCGAGGTCGCCCTGCAGGACGAGGCCGACGACCAGCCCCGCCACGCCCAGCACCAGGACCAGCAGGAAGGCCCAGAAACCGCCGAAGTAGCCGGCGAAGCCCAGGGCCATGCCCGCCGCCATGCCCGTCGTCGCTGTGTTCATCGCGCGCTCACCCGTCTCACCACGTACGTCGCCGTCCGCCTGACCACCCGCCCGCGCCCGGGGCGCGGTGGTGGATCACCTCACGCGGCTCTCGTCCGGTTGGGTCTCCTCCTCCTCGTCGGGAAGGTGGACGTCGTCGACGGTGATGTTCACCTCGACGACCTCCAGGCCCGTCATCCGCTCCACGGCACTGATCACGTTGCTGCGCACGCCGCCGGCCACGTCCACGATGGAGACGCCGTACTCGACGACGACGTCCAGGTCCACGGCGGCCTGGCGCTCGCCGACCTCGACCTTCACCCCGCGCGTGACGCCCCCGCCGCCGCCGGGGACGCGTTCCCGCACGGCGCCGAAGGCGCGGGCCATCCCCGCTCCCAGGTTGTGGATGCCCGGCACCTCGCGCGCGGCCATGCCGGCGATCTTGGCCACCACGCCGTCCGCGATGGCGGTCCTCCCCCGGGTCTCGGCCGGAGCGTTGGCTCCGGTACGGCCCTTCAGCGCGCTCACGCCCGTGTCGGGCCGGTTGCCCCCGCCGACACTGGTGATGTTCTCCGTCATGGCGGTCGCCTCGATCGGTCGGTGTGACACCTGCGTGGTGCCCGTCGCGTGCTTGGACTCCCGGGCGGCAGCACTCCTCACACGTATGCGGTGTGACGCGCATCACACACGCGTGCAGGGGTACTCGTCCGCCCCGAACCTCCGCGTGCGGGAGTGCCATGACCGAACGCCTCGCCGTCCCGCCCCTGCGGGCCGACCTGCCGGACAGCCTGCTGGCCGTACGGGCGGCCGAGGGGGACGAGGACTCCTTCGCCGTACTCGTCCAGCGGCACAGCCGGCCCCTGCTGGCCCTGGCCCGTTCCGTGCTCGGCAACACCCAGGACGCCGAGGACGCCGTCCAGGACGCCTTCGTCAGCGCCTGGCGGCGGCTGCCGGAGTACCAGCACGGCGCGGAGTTCCGTACCTGGATGTACCGCATCACCGTCAACCGCTGCCTGACCCTGCGCAGGCGGCGGCCGCCGGCCCTCTCCCTGGAGGCCGTCGCCGAACCGGTGACGGACGACGCGTGGAGCCAGCCCGCCCGGTGCGCCGAGCGGGACGCGGCCACGGCCGCCCTGTGCCGCGCGCTCGCCGAACTGGACACCGGGCAGCGGGTCTGCTGGATCCTGCGCGAGCTCCAGGGCCTGCCCTACCGGGAGATCGCCCACGTGACGCGGACCAGCGAGCAGACGGTGCGCGGCAGGCTGTTCCGGGCACGCCGATCCCTCCAGGAGGCGATGGGCCCATGGCGCTAGACGACCCGTACGCGCGGTCCGGCGGGATCCGCACCGGCCCGGCGGCCTGCGCGCCCCCGTTCGAGGGCGACGAGGTGCTGCCCTGCGGCCGTCTGCTCAGCCGCGCCTGGGAACAGGCGCGGGACGCGGCGCCGGCCGCGGACCCGCACGCGGTCTCCTGTCCCCACTGCCGCGCGGCCGCCGGGGAACTGGCCGCGGTGGACGCGGCCGCCCGGGGGCTGCGCGCCGAGGAACCGCCCGGCCCGTACGCCCTCGTCGAGCGTGTCATGGACGCCGTCAGGGCGGAGGTCCGGCTCGGGCGGCTGCTGCCGCCGGCCGGCCCGGACCGGGGCCGGCGGATCACCGAGAACGCCGCGGCGCGGGTGCTGCGGCGCGCCGTGGACGCGGTCCCCGGCGCCAGGGCCGCCACCTGCCGGCTCACGCCCGAGGACGGGGGCACCGACGTGCGGGTGACCATGACCGTGGCCGCCGCCCTCGACCGCCCGCTGCCCTACCGGGTCCGCCAGGTGCGCCGGTCGGTGCTCCGCTCGGCCGGGCTCGAACTGGGGCTCGTGGTGACGGCCGTCGACATCACCGTGGTCGGCGTACTGGAGCCCTGACCCGGCCCCGCCCGTGGTCCGGTCCCGCCCGTGACCCGGCCGGCGAAGGCGTACCGCGGCCGCCGCCCCGGCCGCCCGCGCCACGCCGACCCCGCTGCCGCGCCGGTCCGGCCGCGCCGGCGGGCACCGCCGCCCGGCCGCCGACCCCACCGCCGGGACCTTGCGGGTGACGGCCCGGTAGGGCGCGTGCCGGGCGTGGGGAGCCGACCGAGGAGGAACACCGTGCAGCAGCCCGACGAACACCTGCTGGACTTCGACACCGGCACCCTCGAGGACTGGGACGGGGAGCGCGCGCGCACCGCACTCGCCGGCGAACACGGCGCGCTGTACCGCAACCACCTGCGGATCGCCCTGCAGCCGGACCGGTGGGCCACGGCCGAGAGCGGGCGCACCGACACGGACGCGCGCTACCGGGCGGGCTACGTACAGGCGCTGGAGGACATGGCCGCCTTCCTGCGGCAGACCTACTACCTCCCGGAATGAGCCCCGGCCCCGGACCGGGGGCCGGACGGGGCCGGCCCCCGACCGGAGCGCCGGCCCGAAGCGGTCCGGGGCCCCCGGAGCGGTTCAGGGCATGAAGAGCGCCAGGATGATGATCACCACGACCACCAGCCCGATCACCATCCACATCGGCTTCCTCCGCCGCTGCCCCCGCTCTTCCGGGTCCTCCGGCCCGCCTCCTCTCGGGCGGTCCTCCGCCAGCTCCGGGTTGTCCGGACGGTCGCGTGTGTAGAAGTCGTCGTCGTCGGCCATCGTGACTCCCCTCGTGTGCGGGGTCCGAGTTCCCGTCCGGGCTGCGCTTGCACCCTCCCCGTGCCCACGCCCCGGAGCCCCGGCGGCGCCCCGGTGCCGTGGCCGGCCCGTCCCCGGCGCCGCCCGGCCCGGTCCGCGCCGCGGGGACCGCCGCGGTCCGGGCCGGGCGCGGTCCGGGCCGGGCGCGGCGGCCGTACGCCGTTCGCCTGACGCCGTAACCCGTCCGGTCCATCTTCCCGGTCCGGGCGTGCACCTTTCATCCGTTTACGGAACGCTTGGCCCCGAATGCTGTTCTGTCGGTCCTACACGTTCGAGGCTGCCAATGACCGTAGAGACGGAGCCAGCCACGCTGGTGCCGGTCGAGGGACGTCGACACATGGGCCGGGTGATCGTCTCCTGGCTGACGACGACGGACCACAAGAAGATCGGGCACCTGTACCTGATCACCTCGTTCCTGTTCTTCATGGTCGCCGGCCTGCTGGCCATGGCGATCCGCGCCGAGCTGGCCCGTCCCGGACTGCAGATCCTCTCCACCGAGCAGTACAACCAGGCCTTCACCATGCACGGCACGATCATGCTGCTGCTGTTCGCCACCCCGACCTTCGCCGGCTTCGCCAACGCGATCATGCCGTTGCAGATCGGTTCACCGGACGTGGCCTTCCCCCGGCTGAACATGCTGTCGTTCTGGCTGTTCGCGCTGGGCGGCCTGATCGTGATCAGCAGCTTCCTCGTCCCCAACGGCACCGCCGACTACGGCTGGACCGCGTACACCCCCCTGTCGGACTCGATCCGGACGCCGATCGAGGGCGCCGACATGTGGATCATGGGCCTGGCGCTGTCCGGGTTCGGCACCATCCTGGGCGCGGTCAACTTCGTCACCACCATCATCTGCATGCGGGCACCGGGCATGACGATGTTCAGGATGCCGATCTTCACCTGGAACATCCTGCTCACCTCGGTGCTGGTCCTGCTCGCCTTCCCGGTGCTGGCCGCCGCCCTGTTCGCCCTGGAGGCCGACCGCAAGTACGGCGCCCACGTCTTCGACGCCGCGAACGGCGGCCCCCTGCTGTGGCAGCACCTCTTCTGGTTCTTCGGCCACCCCGAGGTGTACATCCTGGCGCTGCCGTTCTTCGGCGTGATCACCGAGATCATCCCGGTGTTCTCCCGCACTCCGATCTTCGGCTACATGGGCCTGGTGGCCGCGACCATCGCCATCACCGGCCTCTCGGTGACCGTGTGGGCGCACCACATGTTCGCCACGGGAGCGGTGCTGCTGCCGTTCTTCTCCTTCATGACGTACCTGATCGCCGTGCCCACCGGGGTGAAGTTCTTCAACTGGATCGGCACCATGTGGAAGGGCTCCCTGTCCTTCGAACCACCGATGCTGTGGGCGGCCGGCTTCCTGGTCACCTTCCTCTTCGGCGGGCTGACCGGCGTCATCCTGGGTTCCCCGCCGCTGGACTGGCACGTCACCGACACGTACTTCGTCGTCGCCCACTTCCACTACGTGCTGTTCGGCACGATCGTCTTCGCGATGTTCGGCGGATTCAGCTTCTGGTGGCCGAAGATGACCGGCACGATGCTCGACGAACGCCTGGAGAAGGTCCACTTCTGGTCGCTGTTCATCGGCTTCCACACCACCTTCCTGGTGCAGCACTGGCTCGGCGCCGAGGGCATGCCCCGCCGCTACGCCGACTACCTGGCCGCCGACGGCTTCACCACCCTCAACACCGTCTCCACCGTCGGCGCCTTCCTGCTGGGCCTGTCCACCCTGCCGTTCCTCTACAACGTCTGGCAGACCACCCAGCAGGGCGAGCGCGTCGAGGTCGACGACCCGTGGGGCTGGGGCCGCTCCCTGGAGTGGGCCACCTCGTGCCCGCCGCCCCGCCACAACTTCGTCACCCTGCCCCGCATCCGCTCCGAGTCCCCCGCCTTCGACCTGCACCACCCCGACATCGCCGAGAGCGAGCACGAGGCGAACGCCGGCCGGCGCGACGCCGTCGACGCCAGCAGCCACAAGGAAAAGCCGTGACCTCCGCGCCGTCCTCCGGTTCCCCGGACCGGCAGGGCGCCGTGCTCGCCTGCGAGGTCGAGGGCTTCCTGCTCCTGCAGGCCGAACGCGAGCAGGCCCGGCGCGAGGCCGAGAACCTGTGCGCGAAGCTGCCCTGGCTGACCACGGCGCAGGCCGAGGACCTGGCACGGCACTACACCGAGCAGCGCCTGGGCCTGACCCGCCAGGCTCTGCAGTCCTTCGCCGACAGGGCCGCCCGCCTGCGCGGCGAGTACGAGGCACGCTACGCCACCCTGCGCCGCAGGCTCCTCAAGTACCACGCGCTGTCGGCGTCGGTGGTCCTCGCCGCCACCGCCTCGGCCGCGGCGGCCGTCTCCCTGCTGGCACGCGGCGGCCCGTGACGCGCCGGCCGCGTGCCGTCGGCCGGCGCCGGCGGGGGAGGCGGGGAGCCGCCGCCCGCCGGGCGCTCAGCCGGGAACGACGGGGTCGTACTCGTCCCGCCCCCACTCGGAGGCACCGAGCGGTTGGGTGTACGCGGGCCGTCCCGCGTTCCCGCTCGTCCGGAAGGGCCTGCCGCCGTCGTCGACGCGTACGGTGCCCCGCCGGTCACCGCTGGACCAGTCCAGCTCCAGGTACCAGCTCACGTCGTGCGCCCGCGCGTTCGCGAAGACGTAGAAGACCTCGGGGTCGGACTCGCTCACCTTGTAGGGGAAGTCGCGCTGGCCGGTCCCGGGGGAGACCACCGGCCGCCCGGCGTCGAGGTCCACCCCGAACGCCGCCGTCCCCACGTCACCGCCGCACCCGACGCCCATCACGAAGTCGTTCCAGGCGAGCGGCGCGCTCTTCCCCACCACCCGCACGTGCAGTTCCTCCAGGACGACGGTGGCCCTTCCGGTGCCCTGCACGGTCAGCGCGAGCATCTGCTGTCCGCCGGCGACCCCGCCGAGGGCGGTGACCCACCCGCGCGCGTCCGGCTCAGCCGGTGGCGGGGGCACCTGCTCGGGCTTCCGGTCGACCAGGTAGTGCTGGCTGCACGGCCCTTCCCACTTGTACGGGTTGACGGCGACCGCGGGCGCGGTGGCCCCGTCCCCGGAACCGCCGCCCCGGACCGCCCCGGCCGCACCGCCCCGGGAGACGGAGGCGGAGGCGGAGGCGGAGGCGGAGTCCGTGGGACCACCGCCGCGCGAGGCGGACGGCGGGACCGGACCGCCCCTCGCTCCGGCCGGCCGGGAGGCGCCGGGGCTTTCACCGACGGGGCCGGCGGACCGGGAGGCGGTTCCCGCGACCGGCTTCCCGTCCCGGTCGTCACCGCTCCCGCCGGGCGCGAGGCGCACCACGAGCGCGGCCGGCACGAGGACGGCGGCCACGGCGGCCCCGGCGAGGACGGCGGCGCGCCGCCGCGCCGCGGGAGCCTTCGGCAGGGACCACCGCCCGCCCCCGGAGCCGGCCCCGGCCGCCGCTGCGGTCTCCGCCGCCTCCGTCCCGGCCTGCGCCGCCTCCGTCCCGGCCCGCGCCGTCCCCGTCCCGGCCTGCGCCGCCTCCGTCCCGGCCCGCGCCGTCCCCGTCCCGGCCTGCGCCGCCTCCGTCCCGGCCCGCGCCGTCCCCGTCCCGGCTTGCTCCGTCCCGGCCCGCGCCGTCCCCGTCCCGGTCTCCGCCGCGCCCGTCCCGGTCTCCGCCGCCGTCCGTACCCGCGGTTCCTCCTCCGCGGGGGCCCCGCCCGCCTTCTGCCCTCGCCGCGCGTCCGCGAGAACCCACCGCCGGTGCAGTTCCACCAGTTCCTCGGGCGTCGCCCGGCACACCCGCGCGAACCGCTCCACGGGCGCGTAGTCCACCGGTACGGCGTCCCCGTTGACGTACCGGTGGAGCGTGGACGCACTCGTGTGCAGCCGCTTGCCGAGCACCCCGTAACTGAGCCCGGACCGCTTCTTCAGCCTGCCCAACAGCTCCGAGAATTCGTCTCCCGCCACTGTTCCACTCTCTCCCCACATCCCGGACCCCCGTCCCAGGGGGAGGTCATTCCCCCAGGTCAGAGCTGGTGCAAGCGTTCCAGCGTCCCGGATGCCCCGGCAGCCGTGGCGGTCGGGACGGATCGCCGCACAAGCTTGGGCCATCCAAGCACGCCGCTTCCGCCGGCCGGGCGAGCGGCCCGTGCCACCACACCCACGACGCACCAGGGGGATCACATGTCCGTACGCACCCACCGCACCCGCCTGCTCGCCGCCGCCGCGCTCACGGCCGCCGCGCTGACGCTGACGGCCTGCGGCGACGGAGAGGGCGTCCACGACGAGGGGGTGCCGGCGGGTTCCGCGCCCACGGCCTCCGCCGCGCCCTCGCCCGAGGCGGGCGGGGGAACCTCCACCGGAACGGAACGGGTCCGTCCGGCGGGCCGGACCTCCGACCCGGCCGGCGGCGCGGCCGGTTCGAACGGCACGAAGGGTTCCAGGCTCCCGTCGGGCTCCGCGGACACCGGCTCCGCGGGTTCCGCGGAGCCGGTGTCCGCCTCGACCCCCTGCTCCGGCACCTCCACCCGGATGACCGCCACGGAGGTCTCCCGCCCCCTGAACCACCTCCTGCTCACCGTCACCAACACCGGCTCCAGGAGCTGCGACCTCACCGGCTATCCGGCGGTCCGATTCGATGAGGCCCAGTCCGTCCCGCCGGCCTTCGAGGACTCCAAGCCGCAGGCGGTGGTCACGCTGGCCCCCGGCGAGTCGGGATATGCGGGCGTCCTCCTCGCGGCCGCGGACGGCAGCGGCTCCCACGGCTACACGGCCAGGTCCCTCGCGGTCTTCTTCGACGGGGGAGCGGGCGTCGCCCACCCGTCGCTCCCCGCGAAGGGCGTGTACGTCGACGACTCGATCGGAGTCTCGTACTGGCAGTCGACCCTGTCCGACGCCCTGGCCTGGTGACGCGCCGGGCCGCCGGCGCCACTGACGCCGCGGTTCGCAGGGGCGGGGCCGCGGCGCGGGCGTCCGCGGGGCCTCCCGGCACGGGTCCGGTACGCGACCGCTGACCACAGCGGACGGCGGGGCCCGGGTCGCACGACCCGGGCCGGAGGGGGCGCACACGGAGGGAGCAGGAGGCGCACGCGCGGACCGGCGGAGCGCTTCCGGCAGCCCATTGTGACCCCCGCCACACCGTGGTTATCCTTCAGCTCCCTTTCCGCGACCCACCCCTCTCCACCGACTTCTCTCAACTCCACTCGCACGTAGTCGAGTTGGTCGGGGGGCACTGCCGTCCCCCGGCATGCGCCGATCAGGCCGAACACGGGGGAGCCCCACATGACCACACCGCTCGGCGGCCCCAGATTCCCCAACGAACAGGCCATCTCGTTCGTACGGGAGTTCCGGGTGACCGTGGCCCCCGCGTACGAGAACCGGGCGAAGCTGCGGACCAGTCCGCCGCTGTTCCTCCTGCGGGTGCCGCGTGCGGCGTACCGGAGCAGCGTGGACCGTGTCGTCGCCGCCCTCACCGGAGCGCTGCGGCAGCGGGTGCCGTTCGCCCACCTGCCGGCCGGAACCGGCGAGGAGGCCGACGCCCGGCTGCTCTCCGCCAGCGCCGGGACGCAGCTGTACCGCAGCGCTCCGCAGCACATGACCCCCGACCGCTTCCCGCACTTCCACGTCATGTGCGACCTGGTGGGGTACATCAGGTCGCACCCGCAGGAGTGGGCGACGAACACGAACCAGGAAGCGGAGCTGCGGACGTACGCCGGTGAGCGACGGGCCCATCGCGGCGGTGCGCTGGCCTTCACCAGGATGGAGGGACCGGCCCTCGACGGGTTCGCCGGCTTCCTGGCCAACCTCAGCTGGCTGTCGTTCGTGCAGCTGCTTCCGCGGCGGATCTGGGCCCGTCGCGTCTCCCGCAAGGTGATGCGGGGCTGGCTCGGCGCGGAACCGGTGGCCCAGGGCAGCAACAACCTCTTCCGGGTGATGGACCACGTGGCCGCCGAGCGCTCCGTCCAGCTCATGGACGACGCGGCCCACGAGGAGGCGCTCCAGGAGTTCGACTGGCTCCTCCTGCGCGCCCTGCTGGAGGACCTGCGCCGGCCCGCGATCGGCCGTGTCCTGCCCGGCCGGCGCCGCAGGACCAGCCGCCCGGTCCTGTTCGTGGAGCTGCCTCCGGCAGGGGAGCCGGGCGCCCGCGCCGCGGAGCGCTTCCTGCGCTCCCTGCGCCGGGCCCAGGCCACCGCCGGGCCGCCGGGACCGCTCGTCGTCGCCGTGGGCGTGCCCTCGGAGGCCCTGCTGCGGGAACTGGGCGACCCGGCCGAGAGCACGTTCCCGGAGGCGAGTGTGCGCCTCGCCGACAACGGCGCTGCCGGCGGACCCCCGGTGCTGGTCACCACCTCCGAAGCCGACCTGGCGGCGCGCGGCGTGCCCGTCCTGCCCGTCGGGCCGAAGACGTTCAGGTTCAGCCGGTACGTCCCGGCCGCGATCGTGAGCGGGGTGACCACGCTCGCCCTGTTCACCGCGGGGCTGCTGCTCCCGCCCGTCCTCTTCCCCCCGCCGCGCGACTGCCTCGGCGGCACCGGGTCCGTGGCGGAGTCCGCTCCCACGAAGCCGGTGCCGGTGGAGGCCGCCGCCTGGTACGGGGCGGCCGTGAGGACCATCGACCAGCAGAACGCACGCGCCGAGAAGTACGCCGACCAGGGCCGCACCGTGCGGACGGTCGTCGCCTTCGTGTCCGACCCGCCGAAGACCGAGGACGAGACGCGCTTCGACGGGACGATCCCGGAGCTGCGCGGCATCGCGATGTGGCAGGAGAGGCTGAACCGCGAGGCCGCCGCCGACGACTCCCTGATACCCCTGCGGGTGGACGTGCGCGAGGCCGGAGTCGCCTTCCGCGACGCCGGGAGCGAGGCGAGGAAGCTCGTCGCGGAGGTGGCGGACGAGGGGAGCGCCCCGGCGTCCGACCGGGTCGTCGGCGTCCTGGGCTTCGCGCAGAGCCGTGCCGAGACCCAGGCGGCCCTCCGGATCCTCGGCGAGGCGTACATCCCCACGATCGGCACCACCGCGACCGCCGACGAGATGCTCACCGGTCCCGCCGCACGGACCTACTGGCCGTCCACGCCGTTCAACTCGCGCGAGGCCAGGATCGAGGCGGACTTCGCGTCCACGGAGAACATCGTGGCCGAGCCCGGCTTCGAGGACCGCTGCACCCCGGCCGGGCACGCGATCGTGATCGAGAGCTCCGCGGACCTGTACAGCCACAGCCTCGCCCGCCGGTTCGTCGACGCGTTCGACGGCACGCACCAGGTGTTCGACTTCAACCAGGAGGGCGACTTCGGCCCCGCACCGCTGGGCGGTGCCGTCAGCCAGCCCGACGCCGCCGCGCTGGCACGGGCGTTGTGCGCCGCGCTGGAGGACGAGCCGGACTCGGTGGTGTACTGGTCGGCGCGGGCCAAGGACTTCACCGCGCTCATCAACTCCATGGACACCGCCGGGACGTGCACCGCGCGCGACGTGACGGTGCTCGGCGGCAACGAACTGACCAACGTGGCGCAGACCGGTGCCTTCGCCAACAAGGACTGGCTGCGCCTGTACTACTCCGCGCACCGGCTGCCGGACGACGACCCGGACGCGAGCGACAGGACCCGGCAGTTCGTGGCCGCCTACGACGCCTACGTGAAGAACACCACCGAAGGCACGGACCCCTGGAAGCAGGACGGCCACTCCGCGGTCTCGTACGACGCCTTCCACGTCCTGTCACAGGCGGTGCGCCGGGCCGGGCAGGGCGACCCGGACGTCGAACGCAAGTCCGTCCTGCTGGTCCTCGACGCCGGCATCACCTTCAACGGGGCCACCGGGTACGTCTCCTACGACGGCGCCAACGCCCCGCCCCGTGACAAGACCCTCGTCCTGCTGCGCCAGGCGGGGAACCGGCCGAAGGCGGTCCTCGCCTGCGGCGCCTACGGCCCGCGCCAGTCGAGCGAGGTCCAGGGGCCGCCCTGCGCGGACTGACCAACCGCCCCCGCCGGGCGCACCCGGCCCCCGCGCGGCCACCGGGGGCGGCCGGTGGTCCGGGTGTCCGGACGGAGCGCCGGTCTCCGTTCGTCGCCGGCGGCCCGGGGGAGGTGCTCAGCCGCAGCGGGACCGCGAGCGGGTCCCCCGGGCACGGGGCACGTCGTCCTCGAACCGGCCCGGACGGCGAACGGACCCCGGGCCCTCACCCCGGCGTCTCACCCGGAGCGGACGAGGAGGACCGGATCCGCGCCCGCGGCCCGGGAAGCCGCGGTCACTGGGGCCGGCCCGGGCGCCGGCCCGGGCGAACAGCCGGGGCGCGGCCGCTTCGGGCCGGGTCTTTGCCGGCGTGGTTCCCGCTGCTCCCCGCTCGATCCGGTGCAGCGGCGGTGCAGGGCCGCGGCGTGGACGGGAAGCTCTCGTCCTCCCCGAAATCCGGGGCCTGGAAGGGGTCCGTCGCCGGGGGCGGCGATGCCGCAGCGGCATGGCGGGGCGCCCCTTCCGGGGCGGAGAACAGCGAGGTCGGGTCGATGAGAGGTCTCCTACTCGGTACAGGGCCACGAAGGCGCCTGGCGTGCCGTTGACCGGGCACGGCAGTGCTTACAGCTTGCTCATCTTGGTGTACGGGCTCAGGATCCGCTCCTGCGTCGAACCGAAATCCACGAGCGCTGCGATTCCGTCCTCGATGCCGATCACCCGGCCGAGGCCGTACACGTCGTGGGTGACCTGGTCGCCCACGGCGAACTGCTTGGGGGACGGCGTGAGCGGGGCGTTGAAGGGGCTGGTGGGCAGATGGCGCTTCGGTGCGGCTGGCTTTGTCATCGTCACCAGTATGCGCCCGTGCGTACCGCTCGGTGCGGCCGTCCGCGCCCCTTGTTCGTCACACCCCCCGGCCGGCGACATCCCCAGGGGTTCGAGCAGCCGGGGCCCGGCGGCCGGCCGTTGCGGCGCCCGGGCCCGCCCGGACGTGCTGACGTCCGGCGCTCGGCGGCTCCTGCCGGACCCGGTACGCGTGGAACCACGCCTGCTCCTGCTTCCACAAGTCCAAGGACCCGGTCGTCACGACCACGATGACGCCGTACCCGGACCGGAAGCGGCCGCCGCGGGCCCAGGTCCACTCCGGCGGCGTCCGGCGGACCACGGGCAGGCAGTCCTGCCCGCTCGGCTCCACGGGCAAGTCCGTCGTCACGCCCACGGGCACCCCGCCCACCGCTTCCGGGTCCGCGACTCGTACGCCGGCGGCTCGAGCGACAGCGTGACCGCGACGGCGTACGGCACCCGGAGGTGCTTCACCTTCACGAGCTGAGGCTCCGCGTCCGCCACCGAAGGCCCGGGTCGCTGCCTGGGCCTTCGCCGTGGAGCGGACGACGAGAGCCGAGCCGGCGCCCTCGGCCCGGGAAGCGACGGCGGGTGTGGGCTCGCGCGGCTATTGACCTGCGCGGATTCATTGTGCTTCCCTCGGCGCGAGAGTCCGGAGCACCGCCGTCGACCATGGCCGTCCGCTCTGAGGGGCACACCGGGGGCACGGGTGGCGTGCGGGGGCGGATCAGGGGGGCGTGAGGTGTCTCGGGGCTCTGAGGGACGCATGGGGTCCGCGGGTGGAACGACCCCACCGCGCAAGCGCGTGCCGCGACCGGGGGCCCTTCGCCGGCGGGCACCGTGAACCGGATGCCCCCTGTCCGGCGGACTCCCCCGACGCCACCGCCGTCGCGGGTGCGGACCGCGCCGGCGCCGCCCGCGCGGCGCCCGTCCTGCCGCTCGCCGGTGATGCTGGCGCCTGCGAGGCCCCCCACGGCGAGCGCCCCGGTCGGAGACCACCCCCACGCCGGCGGACCGTGTGCCCGCAGCCGCAGCCGCAGCCGTAGCAGCCGTCGCCGGTGCCGTGCGCGGCCGGCGAGAACGGGGCCGGAACCCGGACCGTGCCTTTTCCGCCTCGTCCCCACGGGTCGCCCCCGTGAGGGGGAATGCGGTTCCGATCGAAGGGTGATGAGCCACAACCACCCTGCTGTGAGCAAGAACTAGCAAAGCTGACGAAAATTGAGACACATACCACCGCATAACTCCTCGCGAACGAAGGGGAGAGCCGAGCTCCCCGCACGGCGCCGACCACGGGCCGGACTCTGGGCCGCGGTCGCCGTCGCGGCCCTCGGGTTCCTCGTCGCGCTGGAGGTCGCCGCGCGTCACTACGGCGAACCGGGGCCGATCACCAACCAGGCGCGGGAGCTGATATCCGCCCCGAAGTCGGGCGGTCTGCTGTACGCCGCCATGGCGTTGACGATGGTGGTGCTCACCTGGCGGGAACGGTTCATCGCCGTGGGCGCGGCGATCGGTGTCGACGTCGCCCTCGCGGCGTTCCGGTGGGCGGTCGGCGCCAGGACGGCCGGCGGCGACCCCTTCGGCAACGGCGCCCTGTGGGTGATCCTGGGCTGTGCGGTCATCGCCGTCACCCGCCGCACCGGCCGGGAACGGGTCCTGCTGCTGAAAGGCGCCGGGCTGGGCCTGCTGCTGGTGGCCGGCCGCAAGACCGGCGACACCTGGCTGTTCATCACCTCGAAGACCCGCACGACGGTGCTCGACCAGTACGTGGCGACCGCCGATCACGCGCTGGGCGACCCCTCGTGGCTGGTGGGCCGGGCCGTGACGGCCACCGGACCCATCGGCTTCAACCTCCTCGACGTCGTCTACGGCCAGCTCGCGGTGGCCGCGGTCGTCGTCGCGCTGTACCAACTGCGCGACGTGGCGGCCGAGCGCCGCTTCCCGCGCCACCACCTGGTGCGCACGTTCCTGGTGATCGGCCTCCTCGGACCGGCCTTCTACCTGGTCTTCCCCGTGGTCGGACCGGTCTTCGCCTACGGCACGGGCGCCGAGCACTGGTCGGCGGTCAGCCTGTGGGCGCCGCACATGCCGCCCAGCGAGCCCTGGGCCGTGGCCGACCTGTGGCCGCGGGCGCTGCCGCCGGTCGGTGCCCCGCACCACATGCCGTTCGACGGGATCACCCCACGGAACTGCATGCCCAGCCTGCACACGGCGTGGGCGACCGCGATCTTCATACACTCCCGCAAGGGCCCGCGGCTCCTGCGCCACGCAGGAACGTTCTGGCTGATCGCCACGCTCTGCGCCACGCTGGGATTCGGCTACCACTACGGCACGGACCTCGTCGCCGGCGTGGTGTTCGTGCTCACGATCGAGGCGGCTCTGCGCTCGTTCGACCGCGGCTGGGACCGGTCGGGGATCCGGTTGGCCGCCTACGGCGCCTCGGTCTTCGCCGCGCTCCTGGTGTCGTACCGCTGCCTGCCCCTGCAGATGGCCCGGCATCCGTGGGTGGCGGGACCACTGATCGTGCTGGCCATGACCTCGGTGGTCCACGGCTACGCGCGGACCACCGCACGGTGGTCGCGGGTTCCCGCACCGGCGCGGCGCCCCGAACCGCACCCGGTGGTCGGTCGGGCGCTGCCCGAGTGAGGCGTGCACCGGCAGCGCTCGCCCGGACCCGCGCGGAACGGTGACCTCCTCGGCCCCTGGGCAGTCGGGGATCAAGGGAGTTCGGGGCGTGGCACCCGCCTTGCCCGGCGCCGCGCTCGCTGGCCGCACGGCCATCGGACTGAGGAGGGGCCGGTGACCGCGGCCGGAGGGAAGCGGCGGCACCGGGGAATCCCGCGATGCAGGTGGGGGCGGGTGGCGGTCGGCGGTCGGGAGCTCCTTCGTGCGCGCTGCCGGCGGCCACGAACCCGGCGGCCAAGAGCCCAGGAAGGCACTGGTGGGGGGTGCACGATCCGACCCGTGCTGTTCGCCGTCCACCAGGGTGCCCAGCACGCTCCTCAGGAGGGCGAGCTGGCCCATGCAGGAGTCCGACACGAGCGGCACCATCCCGTGGTGGAAGACGGCACCCGCTCCCGCAGCCTCCTCCTGCCTGCCGGTCCCTGCGCTTGGTTCCCCACCCGCACTGCGCCGCCGGTCCGAACAGGGGACGCGAGACCTCCGCGTCCGGCACCGCCGTTCAGTCGGCGACGTCGACCCCGTATCCGCGTGCGAGGGCGTCGAGGCCGTGGTCGTAGCCATGGCGCAGGGGGTGGCGGCGCTTCGGAGCGTTCAGTGGCTTCTCTCCGTCCGGTACCAGGCCTGCTGTCCAGGCCTGGCCGGGGGTGTGCGCCCGGCTTCCTCCGCCTTCCACACCGCGGTGGATGCCGACGACTGCGTGCCGAGGAACGGCCGGGGCCCGCCAGGACGAGCGGGGGAATCCCGAAGCGGGCGCGGTGGACTTCCAGGGCCACGCGGACACGTGGGGGAAGGGGCAGCCGTCGGTCTGGACGCCACCGGCCGGGAGGCCGGAGGGGCGGTCACCCGGAAGAGGCCCGACGAGCCTCCCGGCGCGGATCCGGCACGCCACGACCGATCCCCGGACACAGCAAAAAGACCCGGGTCCGTGACCTGGGCCTTCTTCGTGGAGCGGGTGACGAGAATCGAACTCGCGCTCTCAGCTTGGGAAGCTTGGGTTCTCGGTGGGCGGCTGCTTGGCTGAACTGCGGCGGAGCGGGCGCGGGGCCTGACTGACCGGCGGCCTGGTCCCCGCCGTTCCCCGTGGCTCCCTGCACGATCTGGCACGCGTATGGCACGGGCGCTGACGTCCGCTCTGCGCTTCTGCTGTGAGCCACGGACTACTCGTAGGTGGTCGCAGCCTGCAAGGCTCGTGCGAAAAAGTTCCAGTCACCGCTGGCGGGCAGATTGCGGCCGGCGTTGCTGTACCAGCCGTTTGCGTCGTCGATCCAGGCTGCCAGCGCCTCCAGGAAACCCGCGAGGTCCGCGTTCTCCCATGAGTGGCCCTCCTCGGTGTGGCTGCGGTGAAGGGCACGGACGAAGGCAGCCAGGTCTTCTCTGCTGTCGACGTGATCAGGACACATATTCACGAGCGGCACCCTACTGGGCATGCTCGTGGTGTGGTCGAGCCTGGTGAGCACCGCTTTAGGAGTTCGATCGCTCCTCGGCACCACTGGGAACGACACGGCCACGCTGGCCATGCCAGGCTGTCTGGGAGTGCTGGCGTCCGGCGCCGTTGATGTCACTTGTGGATGTCACAACGTCCCAACTACCTGCGTTCGTTGGCACGATGATTCCGTGGACGACCTGGAGCGCATCGCGGCAGAGATCACGGCGTACTACCGAGTCCTCGACGAGTGCGCCACTCGGCGGCACCACTTCCGCCACGCTGACGAAGAAGGCGGCCTCTGGTACATCGAGGCCGTACCCGATCGCGGCGAGTTGATCGTCATCAAGCAGGCCGAGCTGACTGCGGCCGGCCAGCTCCACCGATACAGCTGGGAGCACCTGGAGGACGAGCACGGCGGCCTGACAGACCAAGCAATCGATCCTGGACAGGATCCGCTGGAGGCCATCCCGGCCGAAGAGTTCCAGCGCGTGTGGACTCGGTGAGCGGTCTGGACAACCACTTTAGGAGAGAGGCGGGGTGATGCACGGGCTGAGCTGCGGCTTCGCCTGCCGAGGCAGCGGGCGGCTACTCGACCGCAGGGCACCGGCGTTGACCGTGGCTGACCCCTGTATCTGGCACGGTTGTGGCACGAATCTCAGCCGACGACAGTCAGCCACGACGGCGGGTGCGCCGGCTGACCCGGCACGCGCGTGCCTCGCTGTACCCTCATCGGCCTGCACCACGCTGCACCGCCGTCGACCAGAGCAAGCCACGACGGCAGCCACGCGATGACGGTGTCTGAGCCTTAGTTCGGGAAGCTTGGGTGCTCCAGTACCGGATGCCTAGCCGACCTGCGGCGTGCGCCTGCCGGCGTTCATCCGCTGACCTCATATCTGACGCAGACAGAGCATCAAGCTCAGACGGGGCCACTATGCTAGACGCTCTGAGCGAGGGGGAGAGACTGTTGACTACATCTCAAGTAGTTACTTACATGCTCGATGATGCTACCACTGTGCGATTCGAGATTGAGCCAACGAATGACTTCCAACCCGTGAGTGCAGATGGCGTTGCAGGTCACGTCCAAGAAGCAGTGCATCCTGCTGTCCAGGCGGCTCGCATAGTGATGCAAAAGGTGGCCGAAGTTAAACCGAGCGAAGTGCAGGTAAAGTTCGGGATCAAAGTAAACGGTACAACCAACTGGATCGTGGCAAAAACGGGCGTGGATGCCAATTTCGAAGTCACGCTGACTTGGAAGCCTGACGGCAGCAGCGCCGCAGCATAGGTAGCGCTACATGTCCGGGGCCGAGCGCGACGCTAGACCGCAGGCAGCGATGTGGGTCGCAGCCGTACACGCGTCAGAGGATGACCTGCGCCCTCTCGGATCAGGATTCGTCGCTGATGTTGATCGAGTCGTAACTTGCGCCCACGTTGTATTGCCCCTATTGAGCAAGGAAGGCAAACCCTGGGTTGCATTCCCTAAGTCAGATTACATGGGCCCTCGGAGAATCCGGGTTCGCGAGGTAATAACGCCACCGCAGCCCCAGATACAAGATGTTGCTATCCTGTATCTGGAGGACGCTCTGCCTGACGACATGTCTGCCAGGTTGAGATGCCCCAGCGCTGGAGACCTAGTGGGTGGGGACTGGTGGTCTTTTGGTTTTCCCGACGGGCAATGGATAGGTAATTCGTCCAGTGGTCTGATCGGCGAAGAGTTGAGTTACGGGTGGGTGCGCCTGGATACAGATTCGCGCTATCCCGTTCGCCCAGGGTATAGCGGGGCGGCGCTTTGGTCCCCGGACTACAATGCAGTAGTCGGCATGGTGGGACAAGCAAGCGGTGTAAGTGGGGATGCCTGCGCTATTTCACTTGCCCAAGTGGATCGATGTCTCCCTGAGCAAAAAATCCGAACCCTTAGCCAATGGAATATCGAAGCAGCAGGTGAGGCAGCACTTGCAGCCTGGGGTTGGAAGCTCGAAGGAGATCCCGAGGCAGGAAGACACTGGAAGCCGCGTGCACGCGGTGTAACTGTGGACACGGAACAGGGCTACAGGTTCCGCGGCCGTGTAGCAGCGCTTACAAAGCTTATTCATTGGATCGGTGGGCGTTACGAGCGTCGAGCTCTTGTAGTCACTGGGTCACCCGGCGTCGGAAAGTCCGCTGTACTAGGCCGGATAGTCACGACAGCGGATGCGGCAATCGCCGCGTCCCTACCATCTGAGGACGACGGCATACGGGCTCCCATCGGCTCCGTTGCCTGCGCTGTGCACGCCAAGGGAAAAACTGCCTTGGACGTGGCATGTGAGATTGCCCGAGCCGCGTCGGCTACTCTGCCGACGCAGATAGACGATCTTCCCGCTGCTCTCCACAGTGCGCTAGTTTCCCGTCCGGGCAGGGACTTCAATGTCGTTATCGATGCGCTAGACGAGACTGTAAACGCTGAGCAAGCACGTATTACAGTGGCGCGAATCGTCCTTCCCCTTGTGGAGACTTGCTCGGACGTCGGAGTTCGCGTCCTTGTTGCCACTCGACCGCGTGACGACGAGGGCAACTTGTTGGATGTCTTCGGACCCGCTGCGGAAGTTATTAACCTTGACAGTTCTGAGTTCTTCGAGCAAGCGGACCTTGCGGCGTATGCGGAGGCCACACTACGTCTTCTGGGAGATGAACGACCATGTAATCCATACCTGGATCAGAAGGTAGCAAACCCTGTTGCCCTTCGGATTGCTGATCTTTCTGAAAGGAATTTCCTAGTAGCAGGACTCGTCGCCCGCACTCATGGCTTGTATGACGACGTTGCAATTAAGCCCGAGGACGTATCCTTTACGCCAACAGTCGAAGCGGCTCTCAGGAACTACCTGCAAAGGCTTCCCGACGTTGGAGGGGTCAGGGCAGAAGTCGCACTTTCAGCCCTAGCGTACGCCGAAGCACCCGGATTTCCTCTTGATTTGTGGAAAACAGCGGTGGCGGCGATATCAGGTGTCGATCTGAGTATCTCGGCAGTGAAGAATTTTACCCGGTCATCCGCCGCTAATTTCTTGATCGAAACTAGCAATGTGGGCGAAGTGAGTCAGTATCGACTTTTTCATCAGGCATTGAACGATGCACTGATTTCCCGTCGGCGTGATGAATCCTCGCGAGAAGAGGATGAGCGGGCCATTGCTAGGTCGTTCATGGCGGAGGGGCGGTCTTTGCGATGGCAGAACTGCCCATCGTATCTTTTCAGGTCTCTCGCTGGTCACGCCCATCGGGGCAGAATTCTCGATGAGGTTCTTACGGATGACGAGTATCTGCTGCGGGGAGATCTGAGGCGGCTCATTCCACTAGCAGATGGTGGAGCAAGCGAGGCTACTCGCCACCGTGCCCAACTTCTCAGAAAAGCGCCACAGGCGATTGGTGCCAATCCTGCTGAGCGCGTTTCTCTATTCAGTGTTACTGAACTGCAGGAGCGTCTAGGCAGTGATTTCAAGGAATACCGGGCAGACACTCCTTACAGAGCTGAATGGACCACTGTAGCGCCTAGATCAGAGGAGGTTACACTCGAAGGCCACGCCGGCGGAGTCGGAGCGCTCTGCGCCGTTCAGGCTGGGGGGCGCCAGCTCCTAGCAAGCGGTAGCCGTAATGGAAACCTCCGGTTGTCTGATCCTTCGAGTGGCGAAACTATCAGGGTGCTAGAGGGCCATGCCGGTACTGTAATCGCACTTTGCAGTATTCAGACGGGAGGCCGCACCCTACTGGCAAGCATTGCAGATTCCACGAGCCGAAGGGAAAACGAGGTATGGCTTTGGGATCCGACGACTGGTATCAAAATCCGTTCACTGAAAAATGACTCTAGAGAAGGTGAAGACGCAGACGCTACTGACGCCTTTACGCTAAGAAGCGTTCGTGTTGGGGGCGAAGATATCCTCGCGATTGCACACTACAGTGGGCGAATCTCGATTTGGCATCCATCGTCTGGACGGCATCTCCGTACGGTTTCTTCCGTAAACTGGGCGGAGGTAATCTGTACGGCAACACTGAAAGGGAAAGAATTTCTTGTATGCTCGGAATCTGGAGACATAAGTGTAATTGACCCCCGCACTGGGAAAGTCGTTCGACGATTGGGAATGTCGGATGAAGGGGAATTGAATGAAGACTACTACACCGACGAACAAGAGATAAACGCGATATGCCAAGTTGTCGTTAACGATACTCCGTGTGTGGCAAGCGCTTCGACGCGAGGAGTGACTCTGCGCCGGCTAGACAACGGCAAGGCGACGCTGACAATCGAATCTCCCGGCGACCCCGTTCGCGGGCTATGCGTCGTAAGTGATGGAGAGTCGGATCTAATAGCAGGGTTTTGTGACGCAAATATTCTGCTTTGGAATCCGAAAGATGGGCGATTGGTCCGTCGTTTGAAAGGGCACACCGAGGATGTTCTCGCCGTGTGCAGTGTTCAAGTCGGTCAGCGCTCCATGTTGGCGAGTAGCGGGCTCGACAATTCGGTCCGCCTGTGGGATCCGAATTTGGCGATGGGGCACACGCTGTCTGAGATCTCGCATGGGGTTTTCGCAGTTCAGAGCTTCTCACTTCGGTCGCGTCCTTCGGTATTGTCTTGTGATTACAGTGGATCAATTCGCCTGTTGAGCGTAAAGACGGGAAACGTTGTACGTCGCCTCCGACGTGAGCCGCAAGGCGTCTTGTCAGCACTCTCTACTCAAGTGGCTGGCAGACAAGTTGTTTTGGCGGGTGGGTTTGATGGCGCTATTCGGATGCGCGAACCCCTTGCTGTAGGTGACTTCGTGCCGGTCTTTCACTCCCATACGTCACCGGTCGTCGCAATGTGTCACGTAAATGTTTTCGATTGGTCCCTCGTTGTGAGTGCCGACCAGAGCGGACTTATATGTGTCTGGGACCCGATTTCTGGAGAATGTGTACTTCGAGTCGAAGACTGGTACAGGGAGACCTACGATGTATGCAGTCTGCTGTGCGAAGGAAAACCGCTTTTTGCCTGCGCGGGTGAAGGCTTTGCTGGTGGTGCCCTTGCGCTAATGAACCCGGTGACGGGCGAGGTTGTGCGTAAGTTCGGCGCGCAGCCTGATAGCGTTTTGTGTGTCGAGGCATTCGAAGCCAATGGCAGTTCGCTGTTGGTCACCGGGGGTAGGGATGCTCTGGTTCGCATGTGGGATCCATTGAGCAGTAACTCTGTGGCTACATTTGATGGGCATACAGACTGGGTCAGGGCTGTTGCTTTTTTTCGCTCCAAGGGTAAAACCATTTTGGCCAGTGGGGGCGACGATAGAACTGTGCGACTCTGGGACCCCCTTGAGGGCAAACGGTTGATGGAGATCCCCGTTTATCATCCCGTCACGTCGATTTCTCAAGTGGGGCGATCCCTTATCGTGGGATCTAGCGCTGGCCTTCTGTCATTGTCGATCGATCCGCACTGGCATGAACGGCGGCGATGAGCTGCATTTTGCGGTGCGCGAGCTCGCACGTCGGATTAACAAGGCGGAGCGGGTTTGGCCGGTGGCCTGCCAGGTCTGGGGTCGAGCATGATCAGGGGGCCGTACGCTGGTTGGCAACTCGGGCAGGCTTTGGACCTGCCCGTAATGTGCACGAGTGGCCCCCTGGTCTTGCTCGACGCGGGACCCGGACCGGGGAGGTGGCTAAAGCCGTGGAGCCGACCGGCCCCAGCCACGACGTACTCCCTGACGTTAGGCGGCTGATTGCTGTGCGCGCGGCACGGGCGCCGGCCGGGCTGGAGCGGGGCGGAGACAGGAGCGCAGGCCCGGCCGGGGGCCGGGCCGTGCGCGGGGAGCGGAGCGAGCCGCCTTGAACCAGTAGAGAAAGTTTGAATCATGCTCGGACTGCTGGTGATCGACGTGGCCTATGCGCCCGGTCGCTGCTGTTCTGTGGTGTAGAACCCTGAACATGGGGAGTGAACGGCGGGAGCGGATGAGGGCGCTTGGTGTGCGTCTTCGGGTGCTTCGGACAGAGGCTGGCCTGACGGGTGCCGTACTGGCGCAACGGGCTGGCGTAGGGCAGCCGACCGTGTCCAAGGTCGAGACCGGGCGCATGGTTCCGAGCCTGGATGTACTCGACCGGCTCTCGCGTGCCCTCGACCTGGACGAGTCGGCCGTCCGTGAGGTGCGTGACCTCTTGGCCGCCGTGGCGGCTGCCGTGGATTCCGATGAACCGGCGGACCCTGTGCCCCTGGCGGGTCTGACCGTTGACGAAGAGGTGCGGTCCGCTCGGCTGGTGCGCTCCTTCCAGTGCGTTGTCCTCCCGGCCCTGCTCCAGAGCGCGGAGTACGCCCGGCACGTCTTCGACAGTGCGCCCCATGCGACCCCCGAAGCGGTTGGCCGGGCTGTTGCTGCTCGGGTGGAGCGGCAAAGCGTGCTGTACGAGCCAGGGCGGGAGTCGGTGTTCGTGCTGACGGAAGCCGTGCTGCGTACCTGGCCGGGAACTCCGGCGCTCATGCTCGCCCAGTTCGACCGGCTGCTGGCCGTCGAGAGCCTGAGCACGGTCCGGCTCGGTGTCATCCCCTGGCGCCGGCCGGTGCCGGTGCTGCCTCGTCATGGGTTCACCTTGTGCGACCGTCGGGCGGTCGTGGTGGAGACCTTCGACAGCGAGCGCGTCACGGACGACGACGCTGACCTGACGGCGTACGAGGAGCAGTTCGCGCGGTTCGAGGAGACCGCCATCTTCGGTGCTGAAGTGCGGGAACTGCTGTTGCGGTTGATGGAGGAGTTCCGGAGCCTGGGGGGACAGCCTCACCCCTTAGAGGAATAATTCCTCTAGATGCCTGGCCTGGTTGCCGCGTATGGGAATACTCTGCCGCTGCATCGTCTAGCCCCCTAGACGGCCCGCGACGTGAGGAGTTCTCCCATGCCTGCCCAGTGGTGCCGTGTCTTCCCTGGCCTGCCTGAAGAGGTGGCCCATGCTCGTCACTTCGTCGCCTCACTGTTGAGCGACCGCGGTCCCGTCGAGGATGCAGTCCTGGTCGTGAGTGAGCTGGCGACCAACGCCGTACGGCACACCCGGAGTGGATCGGCCGACGGCCGCTTCTTCGTGGTCGTCTGCCTGGGTGACGACTTGGTGCGTATCGAAGTTGTCGACCAGGGCGGCGACCGCGTGCCCCACCTGTGCCACGCCACCGATCGCGAAGAGGGAGGTCATGGCCTGCGGCTGATCGCAGCCTTCGCGAAAAACTGGGGGTACACGATCCGTCCCGGCGGGCGTTCTGTGTGGGCCGAACTGGTGCGAGTCAGTGCGTGAGTGCGACAGGTGCGATACGTCTGTGTTGTCGCAGCGTTGGCGGTGACCCGTGAGCCCTCGCGGCGTGCCTCGGCGGCGGGGCGGGTTCTTCGTGATCGGCGTCCGCACGGGACGGCGACTCCCACCCATTCCGTCTAGAGCCCTAGACTCCTGGTCACTGCTGGGAGGTGGGGTCATGTCGGACGAACTGCAACGGATCATGTCGATCGATGATCCATACGTGCTTCTGCGCGAGGTCACAACCCGATTGGCCGACGCCCAGCAGGAGGTGACCGAGCTGGCCCGCCTCCGCCGACGTGTGGTGCAGGACCTCCATGCGCAGGGGTTGTCGTACGCGCAGATCGCCGCGAAGGCCGGCCTCAGCCGCGGGCGGATCCACCAGATTCGGCACACCGGCCCGGCACCCGAAGGGGCCTTCCTGGCTGCGGGCGCCGTCACGGTCGTGACTCCGCTGCGATGGGACGAGGCGAAGAAGCGACCGGTCGTCGCCATGGCTGACGTGAACTCCGGCAAGCGCCTGGAAGAGCTTGCGAAGTCGTACGGGCTCGACGCCAGCTCCGGTCACGTAAGTGTGAGCGGTGAGGTCGACCTCAACCGGGACGGCCTTGTCGTCGTCTGCGGACCGGGTATGTCCCAGGCCATGAGCGATCTGTACGCCCAGGACCCGGTACTCGGCTGGGAGCACCCGGAAGGTGCACCGTGGGCACTCGTGGACCGCCGTACCGGCACGGCGTACCACGCGGGAGCGGACATAGAACCGTACCGTCCGCACGACGTCGGATACCTCGGCCGACTGGCCCGCCCGGACGGCAAAGGATCGGTGCTCGCCATTGCCGGCATCCACACGGCGGGTTCCCTCGGCGTCGTTCACTTGCTCGCCTCCGACCTCGGCGCGCTATGGGGGCAGGTGGGTGAGCGTCGCTTCTCCACCCTGGTGAGTGTCGAGTACGACCCTGAGACCGACGAACCGCAGTCCGTCGAACTGCTCTGCCCCCTCTACCTGCACGACGAGGAGGCGCCGGCGTGAACGTCGCCCTCGGCTCGCTGCCTGCCGAACCGGGACAGGAGAACGAGGACTTCGCGGCCGTCGCTCCCGGCGCGGCCGTCCTCCTCGATGGTGCTGGCGTAGCCGGGGCGGAGACCGGATGCACGCACGGCATCGCGTGGTTCTCCTCGACGCTGGGCGGGCTGCTGCTGAGCAGCATCACGGCACACCCCGTCCGGCCACTCGTCGACTGCCTCACCGACTCAATCCGGGTCGTCCGGTCCTTGCACGAGGACAGTTGCGACCTGACCTACCGGGCCAGTCCGACCAGTACGGTCGTCGCGGTCCGGACTGGCGCGGACGCCCTGGAGTACCTCGTACTCGGCGACTCGACTCTCCTCCTCACCGACAAGGCCGGGAAAACTGCCGCCATCACCGACCAGCGCTTGGACGAGGTCGGTAAGCGGCTGCGCGGGCCGGTCGACGCGCTGCCCACCGGCTCGCATGAGCACTCCGCTGCGTTGGCCGAGTACCGGGATGCCTTGACGGGGCTTCGCAATCGGCCGGACGGCTTCTGGATTGCCGGTCCCGACCCGCGGGCGGCCGAACACGCCCTGACGGGAGCGGTGCCGCTCCGCTCGCTGACGTCCGTGACGCTGCTGAGCGACGGAGCGACGCGCCTTGTCGACAGCTTCGCTCTCGCTGACTGGGAAGAACTGGTGCCTGTCCTCGGCTCGTTCGGGCCGGATGAACTGATTCGTCGCGTGCGAGAAGCGGAGGGCGGCGACCCCAACGGCCGGCGTTGGCCGCGTGGCAAGGTACGCGACGATGCGACCGCCCTTCACTGGGTGCTGCTGTAGCGGGCACACGCACTCCGCGACATACTCGTATACCCCCCTAGACAGTTGATGGGTCGTCGGTTACCGTTGTCGTCAACCCCCCTAGACAGATGGGGTGGGCCCCTCCTTGCAATGTCTAGGGGGGTATGCAGTTCGGATGGCGCCGCGTAAGGGCGCCGACAACCCAGTGAGGTACTGACAATGCGTGTGATCCCTGTGGACACGTCGGCCGCGACGCTCCTCGTCACGAAGTTGCCCGAGGTGAAGGTGCGGGACCGGCAGACCGGTGAGGTGGCCGTGGACCCGGTCACCAACCAGCGGCTCATGACGCTGGAGCTGGTGTTCATCGCGGCGGGCGGTTCGGACATGATCAAGGTGACCGTTCCCGAGCAGGGCATCGGTGAGGGCGTGGTCATGGGGGCGCCGGTCATCCTGTCCGGTCTGATGGCCCGGCCGTGGGAGAGCGAGTTCGGCGGGCGTGCGCGGCACGGCATCGCCTACCGGGCCGACGCCGTCATGGTCAACGCCCCGGCCGCGGTGCAGGGCTGACCGCCATGACCGACATTGTGCGAGTGCTGTTACCGGTCTTGCTGGTCCTGGTCGCGCTGCTGGTGGTCCGCCGTCGTATGCCGGTGGTGTTCTGGTGGCTGGTCGGGTATCCGGTCGTCGCGCTGCGGGTGCTCGCCTCGTACCGGGCGACGATGGACGCCTGCGGCTTGACGGTTCCGGCCTCGGCAGTGCGTCGGGCCACCGCCCGGATGATGGGGCGGCAGGCGGCGCCCGTACCGCCTCGCCGTTCGTTCCCGCGGCCAACCGGGTCGGGTCTGGTGATGCGGTTGCGTATGGCGGCCGGGCAGGCGCCCGAGGACTTCGCGGCCTCGGCCGACCGGCTGCGGCACGCCTGGGGCGCCCATGCCGTGCACGTGCGCCCCACCAAGCCGGGGCGGCTCGAACTGCGACTGGTCGGCTGGGATGTGCTCGCTGATGTGCGTCCCGCCCGGCGACGGCTGGTGTCCGGTCCGCTCCGCCTGCCGCTGGCGCTGCGGGAGGACGGTGAGTGGCACGTACGGGACTTCCGTACCGTGCCGCACGAACTGATCCTCGGCGCTACACAGTCCGGCAAGTCCGTCTACCTGCGCAACCTGCTGTGCGGCCTGGCCCGGCAACGGGTGGTGCTCGTCGGCATCGACTGCAAATGGGGCGTCGAACTCGCGCCCTTTGCGCCCCGGCTGTCCGCGCTGGCTGACAACCCGGACCGGGCGAACGAACTCCTCGACGCGCTGCTGGAAGAGATGGAAGCGCGGTTCCGCCTGATCGGGCTCGGCGGCGGGGCCGGTCCGGACGCCGTACTCACCTCGGACGTGTGGGGGCTGCCGGAAGCGGTGCGGCCGGTACCGGTCGTGATCGTCGTGGATGAGGTCGCGGAACTGTTCCTCGCCGCGAGCAAGGACGACGAGAAGCGTCGGGACGCCATGGTCACCAAGCTCATCCGCCTGGCCCAGCTCGGCCGCGCGGCCGGCATCTACCTGGAGGTGTGCGGGCAGCGCTTCGGCTCCGAACTCGGCAAGGGCGCGACCATGCTGCGGGCCCAGTTGACCGGCCGTGTCTGCCATCGCGTCAATGACGAGTCGTCGGCGAACATGGCGCTGGCCGACATCTCCCCGGAAGCCGCGCTGGCTGCCACCGCCATCCCGGCTGAGCGGCCCGGCGTCGCGGTCGTCGGTGACTCCTCGGGCGGCTGGTCCCGAGTCCGCTCACCACACCTCAGTCTCGAAGACGCGGCCGCTGTCTGCCGCGACACCTCGGCCCTGGTGCCGGAACTGCCCCGGCTCGACGCCTTCCGGCCCGTCGTCGCCGTCGAGTTCGCCGGGCCGGCCTCTACGGCCGTTGCCGTGCCCACCGTTCGACCGGTGACCGAGTAACCGCACTCCTCCACGGTCGGCGTGACCGTCTCGCGCCACGTCCCTACCCCCTCCATGCCCGCAACAGGAAGGAACCGGAGCCGATGCGTGCCCACCTGGTCCGCGTGGACGCCGTGATCGTCCAAGCCGTCATCGCGGGCGCCCTGTCCTTCTCACACCTGCACGACCTGGCCTCGGCGGCCGGACAGGGCGGCTGGAAGGCGTGGGCCTACCCGGTGAGCGTCGACCTGCTGCTGGTCGCCGCCTGGCGTCGGATGCGCCAACCACAGCGAGCGGGACAGGCGGCCGGGGGGCCGCGGCTGTGGTTCGTCGTTGCCCTGGCCGCATCCCTCGGCGCCAACATCGCCACCGCCGGACTCCTCGACCTGGACCACGTTCCTGCCCCGCTCCGTGTCGTGGTCGCGGGCTGGCCCGCTGTCGCCTTCTTCGGCGGCACGCTCCTGGCCCACACCCCACACGACCCGGCGGTGGCGGCCTCCCCGGTGCCGGACACGAGCACGCAGCCGCGCCCTGCCCCGGCCACGGACGACGAGACCGGCCGGACCGCGTCACCGGCGCCGCTCACCGATTCGGCGCCTCCTCCCGAACTGACCACCACCGCCGAACCGAACGACAGCCCGGCCCTGATCCCAGCACCCGTGGTCGCTGTCCCGCTGCCGCCCGCCCTGGTCGACCGCGTCCGGGCCCTGGCCGACGAACACCGCTCGGCCACCGGCCGCCCCGCCGACCCCGACGCCGTACGGGCCCGGCTCGGCCTGCCCCCGTCCATGACCGCATCCGTCGCCGCCCACCTCTGAGAGGAACACCATGCACCGGCGCTTCCGCAACGTCCGCCGCATCGGACCCGTGAACGTCGCCTCCTACCTCGACCGCGGCAAGAACCGCCACCTGGCCGCCTGCACCGCACCCCGCTGCGACTTCTCCGCCGAGTACGACAGCCGGGCCGCCGCCGAACTCGCCGCCCGTACCCACCACTGCTCGGCCTGATAGGAGACCCCCGCATGAACGTCCCGCTCTGGCTCGCCCTGCTCTGCGTCGGGGTCCTGGGCGTCAAGCTCATCCGCCCGCCCTGGTGGCTCATCGCCGCCCTGCTCCTCGGTGGCTACCTCCTCGCCGACAGCCTTCTGGCCCCCGTCATCGACTCCATCGTCAAGTAACCCCGGAAGGAGACCCGCCCATGTTCCAGCCGAAGATCCCGACCATGCCCCAGCCGACCGGCCTGCTCACCCCGCCCGCCGTCATCCAGCCGACCGCCGTCGCCCCGGCACCGGCCCAGCAGCCGGCCTTCGTCGCCTCTGCGGCTGTGGCGCCGTCCCGTCCGGCCGTCCAGCTCACCCCTAAGACCGCGCTCGCCTTCATCGGTGGCGGCACCGCCGTCGTCCTGGTCGTCGGCGTCGTCCTCGTCTCGATGCTCCTCGCCGTTGCCGTTACGGCCGTGTCCGTCGCCGTGTGCGCCGTCGTCATGCGCTCCGTCCTCCTCGGCCGCCGCTGATTCGCCTGCTCCTACTCGCGTCCGGCCTGCCTGTGCTGTCTAGCCCCCTCGACAAATAGCAGGCCGGGTGCCGCTCGTCCCCAGCACCCGCACTCGCAAGGAGAACACCGCACATGCACGCCCCGGCTCCGACTGGAGCCATCCGCCACCTGACCGCGCTCGCCCGGTACGGCGACCTGGGCGCCTACGCCCGGCAGGTCCAGCGTCTCGGCGGCTGCGAGCGGCCCGTACGGATGGAGGGCCACCGGCTCGACGTTCACGCCGCCACGGGTGAGATCGTCCGGGAAATCATCGACCGCGACCTTCCGGCCGGACAGCTCCTCATTCGCTGCAACAACCGTCGGGCCACCCGGTGCGCCGCCTGCGCCGAGGTGTACCGCAAGGACACCTTCCACCTCGTCACGGCCGGGCTGAGCGGCGGCAAGGGCATCGGCCCGGCCGTCGCCCAGCACCCCCGCGTCTTCGCCACCTTCACCGCCCCCTCGTTCGGGCCCGTTCACAACCGCCCCGCCGGCGGCCGGTGCCGTTGCGGACGCTCCCACCCGGACGACGACCCCGCCCTCGGCACACCCCTCGACCCGGACCGCTACGACTACCGCGCCGCCGTCCTGTGGAACGCGCACGCCGGGGCACTGTGGGGCCGCTTCACCACCTACCTGCGCCAGCAGCTCGCCTCCCGCGCGGGCATCGGCCGCTCCGCACTGCGCCACTGCCTCAAGGTCTCCTACGCCAAGGTCGCCGAGTACCAGCGGCGCGGGGCCGTCCACTTCCACGCCGTCATCCGCCTCGACGGCCCGGACGGCGCAGAAGACACCCCACCGGCCTGGGCCACCACCGAACTCCTCACCGACGCGATCCGCTCGGCGGCCCGCCTCGCCGAGACACCCGGACCCGTGCTCGACGGCCGCCCGTACTCCTTCCGCTTCGGCACGCAGCTCGACATCCGCCCCATCCGCTCCGCCGACTTCGCGGGCACCTCGGAGCTGTCCAGCCGGGCCGTTGCCGCGTACATCGCCAAGTACGCCACTAAGGGCGCCGAGACCGCAGGCACCCTGGACCGGCGCATCCGCAACCCGATCACCGACCTGATCGGCTCGGGCGTCACCGACCACGCCCGGCGGATGATCCTCACCTGCTGGCACCTCGGGGCGCTGCCGGAACTCGAAGACCTGCGCCTGCGCAAGTGGGCCCACATGCTCGGCTTCCGCGGCCACTTCTCCACCAAGTCCCGCGCCTATTCCGTCACCCTCGGCGCCCTCCGCCAGGAACGCGCCGACCACAACGAAGCCCTCACCCGCGAACGCGCGGCCCAGGCCGGCCACCCACTGCCCGACCCGGACACCGTCCTCGTCCTCTCGCACTGGCGCTTCGCCGGCACCGGCCTCACCGCCGCAGAAACCTGGCTGGCCGCCACTCGTGAACCCGTCTCCGGGACGGAAGGAGTTCCCGCCACATGAACGACCGCTACCTGTCCGTCGACCAGGTCGCCGAGTTGCTCGGCACCTCCGTCCGGTTCCCTCGGCGGCTCATCGAGGAACGACGCATCCGGTACGTGAAGGTCGGCCGTCATGTACGCATCCCGGAGAGCGCGGTGCGGGAGTTCATCGACTCGCACACGGTGCAACCGCTGAGGCGTTCCCGTGCCCGCTACGGGAGGGCTGCCTGATGGCGAACGACAAAGGGCGGCGGCGCCGCTTCGGAGCGATCCGGCGGCTTCCTTCCGGCCGCTATCAGGCGCGTTATCCGGGCCCGGACGGGGTCATGCGCCCGGCTCCCTTCACCTTTGAGACGATCGCCGACGCCGACGACTGGCTCGCCGAGAAACAGACCGAGATCCGCCGGGGCGAGTGGAGAGACCCCGAAGCGGGCGCGGTGAGCTTCCGCGCCTACGCGGACAAGTGGGTTGAGGAACGGGAGCTGGCCCCGCTCACGCGTGATCTCTACCGGTACCTCCTCGACAAGCACCTGGCCGCCTTCACGGACTCGGACCTGGACTTGGACGAGATCACCGCCCCGCGCATCCGTGAATGGCGTGCCGAGCGGCTGCGTGTCACCGGGGCCAAGACGATCACCGCCAAGGCGTACCGGCTCCTCAAGGCCATCATGGAAACGGCCGTGGATGACGAGCTGATCGCGCGCAACCCGTGCCGGATCAAGGGTGCCGGCAAGGAGAAGGCGGCCGAGCGGCGCATTGCCACCGTCGCCCAGGTCGACGCGCTCGCCGAAGCTGTCGGCATGCGGTGGCGGCTCATGGTCTACCTCGGCGCCTACGGTCCGATGCGGCCGGAAGAGCTGGCCGGCCTCCGCCGCCGGGACGTCGACCTCGACAACCTCCGCGTCCGGGTCCGCCTCGCCGAACCGGAGCGGATGAACGGGCGACGCGTCCAGGGCGACACCAAGTCGGAGGCCGGAACCCGGACTGTGATCCTTCCCGCTTTCCTCCGCCGGGAGCTGGGCTGGCATCTGGAGTCGTTCGCCGAGTCGGGGCCTGACGGGCTCCTCTTCGTCGGGGAGAAGGGCGCCCCCTTCCGGCGCAGCACCTTCGGGCGGCGGTGACGGAAGGCACGGGAGATCGTCGGCATGCCCGAGGGCTTCCGCTTCTACGATCTCCGGCACACCGGGCACACGCTCTCGACCCGCTCGGGCGCCACGCTCAAGGACACGATGGTGCGGGCCGGGCAGTCGTCCGAGAAAGCCGCGCTGATCTATCAGCACTCCGACGACGAGCGGCAGGAAGAGGTCGCCGCCGGCCTCGACGCCACCGTCCGGAAGGCACGGGCCGCCGCGGCACGGAAGGCGTCCGACGAGCCTTCTGGCACGGATCTGGCACGCGACGAGTGAGCACACCGCACAGCAAAAAGGCCCGGGTCCGTGACCTGGGCCTTCTTCGTGGAGCGGGTGACGAGAATCGAACTCGCGCTCTCAGCTTGGGAAGCTGATGTTCTACCATTAAACTACACCCGCGTAAGTCGGACGGATCGACCTGGTGAGGTCGAGGCCCCGACGTTCGCTCACTTTACATCATCGCGGACCCCCGGTGCCCGGACCGGGGGTCCGCGTGCGTTGTAGGCGTGGGATCCCGCTGCGGGGGAACAGGGTGGGGGGCTACGGTGAAGGTGTGGGAGAGGGGCCGGGCGGGGCTGGAGTGCCGCCTGGAGAGTCGTCTCTTTGATCCCGTAATGTGGCTTTCGCCGTCCGGGCAGCAACGCCGGACGCGGCTCTTGGGGAAGGGACTTGAGGGACTTGAGAGACCTGATGGAACGCACCGTCGTGCGCTGTGCGGACGGACACGTCTTCGGCACCACTTCGTTCCCGATGCAGCAGGCCGAACGGCTCGGACCCGGCCGACTGGTCAGGTGCCCGCGGTGTGCCCGCCTCCGCAGCGCGGTGCCGGTCGCCCTGGAGGAGCAGCACTAGGGGCGCGGCGGGAGCGGCGCAGGCCGAGCGGATCACAGGCGCGCTGAGTCGTCACGATTGTCACGGCTCCGCGCGCCTTGCGTATCCTCGGGACGTGCTTCTCTCAGACAAGGACATCCGGGCCGAGATCGACGCCGGGCGGGTACGGATCGATCCCTACGACGAATCCATGGTGCAGCCGTCGAGCATCGACGTACGGCTGGACCGGTACTTCCGGGTGTTCGAGAACCACCGGTACCCGCACATCGACCCCTCGGTCGAGCAGGCCGACCTGACGCGGCTGGTGGAGCCCGAGGGCGACGAGCCGTTCATCCTGCACCCCGGGGAGTTCGTGCTGGCGTCGACGTACGAGGTCATCACGCTGCCCGACGACCTCGCCTCGCGGCTGGAGGGGAAGAGCTCGCTGGGACGGCTCGGGCTCGTCACGCACTCCACCGCCGGGTTCATCGACCCGGGGTTCAGCGGACACGTCACCCTCGAACTGTCCAACCTCGCCACCCTCCCCATCAAGCTCTGGCCCGGCATGAAGATCGGCCAGCTGTGCATGTTCCGGCTCAGCTCGCCCGCCGAGTCCCCGTACGGCAGCGAGCGCTACGGCTCCCGGTACCAGGGGCAGCGCGGGCCCACGGCCTCGCGATCCTTCCTGAACTTCCACCGGACCCAGGTGTGAGGGCGGACGACATGAGCGGTGACGTGCGGGAGAACCTGACCTACGAGCGGTTCGGCACCGCCGTCCGCGAGCTGGCGCAGACCATCGCCGACGACGGGTACGAGCCGGACGTCGTGTTGAGCATCGCCCGCGGCGGGGTGTTCGTCGCCGGCGGGCTCGCCTACGCCCTGGACTGCAAGAATATCCACCTGGTGAACGTCGAGTTCTACACCGGGGTGGGCACCACCCTGGAGATGCCGGTCATGCTGGCGCCCGTGCCCAACCGCATCGACTTCTCCGACAAGAAGGTGCTCATCACCGACGACGTCGCCGACACCGGCAAGACGCTCAAGCTGGTGCGCGACTTCTGCCTCGACGCGGTCGCCGAGGTGCGCTCCGCCGTGATCTACGAGAAGTCCCACTCGCTCGTGAAGTGCGAGTACGTGTGGAAGCGGACCGAGGACTGGATCAACTTCCCGTGGAGTGTCCTGCCTCCCGTGGTGAGGCGGGCCGGGCAGGTCCTCGACGCCTGAGGGCGCGCGCCGACCGGTCCCGCGACGGGCGAGGGCCCCCGGCCCGCACCGTGTGCGGCTTGGGTTCTAACGGTCCTCGCAACACCCGCGATGTGCGGGGGGTGCGAGGACCCCTTGAACCCAAGCGGACGGAGGCCCTCCCGTGTGCGCGGGCGGGGCCGGCGGGGCGTGCCCGGGCCTGCTAGAACGTGCCCAGCTTCACGATCGACAGCAGCGCGGCCAGCTGGATCGCCGACGCGCCCAGCGCCTTCGGCCAGGGCAGGTCGTGGGAGCGGGCGACCATCAGGGTGAGCAGGGCGCCGGCGCCGATCCAGGTGGCCCAGCCCAGGATCTGCACGAAGCCGGCGTCGCCGCCGAAGAACATGGCGAAGACCAGGCGGGGTGCGTCCGTGAGGGACGTGATCAGCATGGACAGGCCGACGGTGGGCTGCCAGGCGCCGTCGCCGCCGAGCTGGCGGGCCAGCGTGTGCGTGACCACGCCCAGGACGAACAGGCCCAGCACCATCACGACCGCGGTCACCAGGACGATCGGCACCGCGTTGGAGAGGGTGGCGCTGATCGCGTCCGCGCGGGCGCCGTCGAAGCCGAAGACGGCGAGCAGGCCGTACAGGAAGGTGACGATGAGCGCCGGGGTCCACATCGTGTAGTCCCGCATGCGCAGGAAGGTCTGGTCGGGGGAGAGGAGGACTCCCCGCAGCAGCTCCTTCCAGTGCAGGGGCGGGCCGGCCGGGGCCGTGCCGGCGTGGTAGGTCGCGCCCTGGGTGTAGCCGGAGGCCTCGTCGATCGAGAAGGCCTGGGTGTGGCCCGGGTTGTTGGCCGCGTACGGGTCCGGTGTGCCGGCCCGGTCCGGGTGGCCGCCGTCGCCGAAGTACTCGGGTCCGTCGTCGGCCGGGCCGGGGCGGCCGTACGCCGGTCCCTGCCCGTACGGCGGCTGCGGCGCCGGCGGGTAGCCGTAGGACGGACCCTGCTGTCCGTACGACGGCGTGCCCTGCTGTCCGTGCCCGTACGGCGGCCGCGCGGGCTGCCCCTGGCCGTGACCGTGACCACGTCCCTGGGCGGGCCCGTGTCCGTGTCCGTACGACGGTCCCTGCGGCGCCTGCTGTCCTTGGGGGGTGCGGTTGTCCCGGTCCCCGCGTCCGATCCTGAATCCAGCCACGTCATCGAACGTACCTGGTCCCGCCGGGTCATGTGCCGGGCCCGGCCACCCGGACCCGGCTTTGCGGCCGACCTGTGACATCCCCTAAGGGACCGTCAGGGCATTGTCCGGGGGATGTGTCGGGGGACGGGTCGGGGCGGACGTCAGGGTGTAGAGCAGGGGGTGGGCTGGGATCCGGCGGGACGGGGCCCGGCCTCGGTCCCGGCCCGAATCAGTCCGGCCCGAATCAGTCCGGCCCGAATCAGTCCGGCCCGAATCAGTCCGGCCCGAATCAGTCCGGGCCGGATCGGCCCAGCCCGGCCGGGCTCAGCAGCTCAGTCCAGGAAGCCGCCACCGAACTCGGGAAGCCGAGTCCTGCCGGTCGTGGGCGGTGTGCCGCTCGGGTCACTTGCCGGCCGCCTCCCACAGCGTCACCGCGAGCGCCGTGCACGCGGTGACCGCCGCGAGCGACGGCAGGGGCCAGCGGGAGCGCTCCGGGGTCGGGTCCGAGTAGTCGCCGTACAGGAAGTAGCGCTGAGATTGATCATGGCCACTGAGCTGGCCGAACCTGTCTGCGCTGGATGTCACATGGCCTGATGGCCGCCGACGTCTCCGCCGGGGTCGTCGGCCGTGTTCTCGTATAGCTGCCGTCAGGTGGCGAGTAAGGCTGAGTAACTACACGGGGCTGCGGTCGCGCTGCTGGAGGACGGCGAGGTCGGCTTGCGCCGTCTCGACGGCCTCCGGGTACGCCCGGGCTTTCCCGTGTTCGGCCAATGCCCGGTAGATGCTGGAGAGGCTGGGGTTCTGCCCCTTGCGCTTGCCGGTGGGGATGATCAGGTCGGGCTGGATCTGCTCGGCGGACTCACCGGGCGTCTTGCGTCGGAGCACGGTGTGCAGCATGTCGTCGGTGATGACCGGGGGCCGGCCGCCGTACTTGCCCTTGCGGGCCGCGGTCTCCAGCCCCTCCAGGGTCGATTCTCGGATGTTCTCCCGCTCGGTCTCCGCCATCGCGGCGAAGAAGCCGAACAGCAGCTTGCCGGGGCCGGTGGGGTCGTAGATGCCGGGCAGCGGCCCAGCGAGCATCTCCAGCACCAGGCCACGCTCGGTCAGATGGTCCGCGAGGGCGGTGAGCTCCGCCGCGTCCCGTCCGAGTCTCTTCATCTCGAACACGGTGAAGATGACCCGGCAGTGCGGGGCATGCGCCTCGACCTCCCGGGCGGTCCTCAGCGCCTCCTCGAACCGCGGTCGGACCTTGATCCGGGTGCTGACCTTCTCGCTGAAAATCCTGTCCCTGCTGATGCCGTGCTTGGCGAGCGCGTCCAGCTGCGAGTCGAGTTCCTGGCCAAGGTGCGAGCAAGGGGCGTACCCGATGCGGATGTCCGCGCTCGGCAGACCGGGATCGACGGCCGCGGGCACCGACTTGCCGGGGCGCCAGGGCTGCCCCGGCCTTCGGTTGGCCGGGGCCGGCACCCTCAGTTCCTTCGCCGGTTTCGGCACCTTGGTGAAGCGGCCGGTGTGGTATGCGCTCGTGACTGCCCCGCTGCGTGAGCGGCACGGCGAGCCGGGGCGGCCTTGTACTTCGGGCACGGGTGGCGCTCGATGAGGTCGGCTCCGGACTCAGGTCCGGCGGAAGGTCCTTGAGGATCCGTCACGGACCCGGATTTTCACACAACGCAAGTCTCGGAACCCTCTTCCGGCCGCCTTTGCGTGCGAACGGGCTCTGAGAGTCGATCCGCTTCTCGGTGGCCTTCACTCTGCCTCTTTTGATCTTGCTCGGACAAAGGGTCGTTTGTGAGAGCGGCGGGCCGGGTGATCAGCTTGATACCACGCCCGCCGCGATGACGCACTCGATGACGCGGTCGAGTTTGGTCTTGGCGCGGGTCAGGTCCTGGATGCGTTCGGTGATGCGGTCACGTTCGGTGGTGAGCTGGTCCAGTACGGCGGGGGTGGCGACGCCGGTGCTCACGCATGGCAGGAGCTCGACGACGGTGCGGCTGGAGAGGCCGGCGGCGAAGAGATCCTGGATGAGCTCGACCCGTTCCAGAGCGTCGTCGGAGTAGTCGCGCTGCCCGCCGGGGGTCCGGGTCGATTCCAGGAGCTGCTGCTCCTCGTAGTAGCGAAGTGCCCGCACGCTGACCCCCGAGCGTCTGGCGAGCTGTCCGATGCGCATGACGCAGGTCACTCCGTTTCCGCTTGTACCTCACGTTGACGTCAGGTTTTACGTTATCAACGCCGTCGGAGTCCGGCGGGAACCATGGGCCGACGTACCTGGCCCACGTCAGCGAAAGGGCAGGATCATGGACATTGCCGGAGCGACGGCGCTGGTCACCGGCGCGAACCGCGGGATCGGGCGCCATTTCGCCGCGCAGCTCGTCCAGCGGGGCGCGAAGGTCTACGCGACCGCACGACGGCCCGGCAGCATCGACCTGCCGGGCGTGGAAGTCCTGCAGCTCGACATCACCGACCCGGCCTCGATCGAGGCCGCCGCAGCGGCGGCCACCGATGTCGACCTGCTGGTGAACAACGCCGGGATCTCCACCGGAACCAACCTCCTGGGCAGCGACCTCGACGACGTGCGGCGCGAGCTGGACACGCACCTGTGGGGCAACCTGAACATGGTCCGCGCCTTCGCCCCCGTCCTGGCCGCCAACGGCGGAGGGGCCATCGTCAACGTGCTCTCGGCCCTGTCGTGGTTCTCCTATGACGGCAGCAACGCCTACGCGGTGGCCAAGGCGGCTGAGTGGAGCATGACAGGCGGCATCCGCCTGGAACTCGCCGGTCAGAACACGCTGGTCACCGGCGTCGTCCTGGGGGCGGCCGACACCGACATCATGGCCGGCGTCGACTACGACGGCCCCCTCACCGACCCCGCCGACGTCGCCCGCGCCGCACTCGACGGCGTCGAGAAGGGCCTCATCGAGGTCATCGTCGACGACTGGAGCGCCTACGTGAAGGCGTCCCTGGCTGCCGACCCCGCCGACTTCTACCAGCAACTGCTCGCCGGCTGACCCCTGCGAGCAAGGCGCTCCCAAGGGGGCGCTTCCCGAACAATTCGAACCCCAGAGGAGAAGCACCGTGAACGACACCGTCATGATCATCGCTGAGAGCAACGCCGCCGAAGGCAAGGCCGACCAGGTCCGCTCCCTGATCCAGAGCGTCGTGGAACGTACCCGCGCCGAAGACGGCTGCCTGCGCTACGACCTCCTGCGCGACCTGGACGACGACAGCCACATGATCCTCATCGAGGAATGGCGCGACCAGGCGGCCCTCGACGCCCACCTCGCCAGCGAGCACCTCACCAGCCTGTTCCAGGAGATGATGCCGCTCCTGGCCGGCGAAGGCCGCGGAACCCGCGTCTCCCGCGTTCTTTGACCCTGCCGACGCCGGGCACGCACCACGCCCGTGCCCGGCCTGCCCCCGGTCCCGGGACCGGTACGACGAACGGACCGGAGTCAGCCCGATGTTGCACGCCTCGGACACCGTGCTGTTTTCCTCTGCGGAAATTCACGCGCGCGGCCGTGTGCCGCGGACCCGGGGGTTCGCACCCGGGCGAGGCGCGTGGGGACCCGCACCGACGACGGCCGTACCGAACTCCTGGTGCGGTTCTCCACGCCGGCCGGCTCCAAGAAGGTCAGCGTCGGGCCGTTCAAGTGGACGACCGTTCCCGTGGGCGGCACCGTCGAGGTCGTGTGCGACCCGGAGGGCCTGGGCAACGTCCTGACGCCCGACGAGATCACGTCCGGCAGGACCACCCTGCTGTCCACCGTCGGGTCCGCCCTGTTGCTCGCGCTCCGCGTGCTGGTGATCGTCGTCGACGCCCTCGGCTGAGCGGAGGGTCCGGCCGGGGCGCGAAGTCCATGAGGGGCGCGGGCGGGGGCCATCACGGCCGGAAAGCGACCGCACGCGGCTCCGCCCGGTCCGCCGGAGGGCGCGCGGCCGGGTCCGCCGCTGCCGCCGGGGCCCGACGGGGAGAGTCCCGGCGGGAGGACCACCGGGACTCCTTCGGTCACGGAGCCGTGACCGAGCCCTCAGGACAGCTCGTCGCAGGGGTGCGGACGCGCGGTCGGCGGGCCGGACGGGTGCGGCCCGGCCTCTCCGCCGAGCAGGCGGCGGCCGCCCCGGGCATCCCGGAGCACCTGCGGGCCGCGTTCGTCCAGATCACCGAGCGACTGCGGGTGGGCGCCGCGGGAACCGCGCCGGAGACCGGGGCCGACGGGCGGGCGCGGCCCTGAACGACGCGGCGTGGGTCAGTATGGGTCCATGAGCGTAGTGAAGATCAATGTGCTGACCGTGCCCGCCGAGCAGCGGGAGGTGCTGGAGAAGCGGTTCGCCTCGCGGGCCCACGCCGTGGAGGGCTCCGACGGCTTCGAGTGGTTCGAGTTGCTGCGGCCCGTCGAGGGCACCGACACCTACCTGGTGTACACGCGCTGGCGGGACGAGGAGTCGTTCCGGGCGTGGATGGAGGGCCCGATGAAGTCCGCGCACCAGGGCGGCGCAGAGGGCGGCGAGCGGCCCCGGCCGGCCGCCTCGGGTTCCACCCTGTGGTCCTTCGAGGTGGTGCAGCAGGCGGGGCCGAAGAACGCCTAGCGCGGCGCCGCGCACACGACGGCGCCCCCCGCCCACGGTGGGGCGGGGGGCGCCGTGCGCCGTTCGGCGGCCGTCACTTCACCGGTTCCGGCTCCGGTGCGTCCTCCGTCTCCGCCTCGCCCGCGGGGTCGACCGGGGTCTTCACGGAGTCCAGCAGGAGCTGGGCGACGTCCACGACCTGGATGGACTCCTTGGCCTTGCCGTCGTTCTTCTTGCCGTTGACCGAGTCGGTCAGCATGACCAGGCAGAACGGGCAGGCCGTGGAGACGATGTCCGGGTTGAGGGAGAGGGCCTCGTCGACGCGCTCGTTGTTGATGCGCTTGCCGATCCGCTCCTCCATCCACATCCGCGCGCCGCCGGCGCCGCAGCAGAAGCCCCGCTCCTTGTGGCGGTGCATCTCCTCGTTGCGCAGGCCCGGGACCCGGCCGATGATCTCGCGCGGAGGCGTGTAGATCTTGTTGTGGCGGCCCAGGTAGCACGGGTCGTGGTACGTGATGACGCCCTCGACCGGCGTGACCGGGATCAGCCTGCCCTCGTCCACCAGGTGCTGGAGCAGCTGGGTGTGGTGGACGACCTCGTAGTCGCCGCCGAGCTGCGGGTACTCGTTGCCGAGGGTGTTGAGGCAGTGCGGGCAGGTGGCGACGATCTTCTTCGCCGACTTCGGCTTCCGCGACTCGGCCGTGACCTTGCCCTCGTCGTCCAGCTCCTCGCCGAAGGCCGTGTTCAGGGCCATGACGTTCTCCATGCCGAGCTCCTGGAACAGGGGCTCGTTGCCGAGGCGGCGGGCGGAGTCGCCGGTGCACTTCTCGTCGCCGCCCATGATCGCGAACTTGACGCCCGCGATGTGCAGCAGCTCCGCGAAGGCCTTCGTGGTCTTCTTGGCGCGGTCCTCCAGGGCTCCGGCGCAGCCGACCCAGTACAGGTACTCGACCTCGGAGAGGTCCTCGACGTCCTTGCCGACGACCGGGACCTCGAAGTCGACCTCCTTGGTCCACTCCAGGCGCTGCTTCTTCGCCAGGCCCCAGGGGTTGCCCTTCTTCTCCAGGTTCTTGAGCATCGTGCCCGCCTCGGACGGGAACGCGGACTCGATCATGACCTGGTAGCGGCGCATGTCGACGATGTGGTCGACGTGCTCGATGTCGACCGGGCACTGCTCGACGCAGGCGCCGCAGGTGGTGCAGGACCACAGCACGTCCGGGTCGATGACGCCGTTCTCCTCGGCGGTGCCGATCAGCGGGCGCCCGGCCTCGGCGAGCGCCGCGGCGGGCACGGCGGCGAGCTGCTCCTCGGAGGCCCGCTCCTCGCCCTCCGCCGTCTTGCCGCCGCCGGCCAGCAGGTACGGCGCCTTGGCGTGCGCGTGGTCGCGCAGGGACATGATCAGCAGCTTCGGGGACAGCGGCTTGCCGGTGTTCCAGGCGGGGCACTGCGACTGGCAGCGGCCGCACTCGGTGCAGGTGGAGAAGTCCAGCAGGCCCTTCCAGGAGAACTGCTCGACCTGGGAGACGCCGAAGACGTCGTCCTCGCCGGGGTCCTCGAAGTCGATCGGCTTGCCGCCGCTCGTCATCGGCTGCAGCGCGCCGAGGGAGGTGGAACCGTCCGCGTTGCGCTTGAACCAGATGTTCGGGAACGCCAGGAAGCGGTGCCAGGCGATGCCCATGTCCGTCTTCAGCGAGACCGTGATCATCCAGATGAAGGACGTCCCGATCTTGATCATGGCGGTCAGGTAGATCAGGTTCTGCAGGGTGCCGGTGCCCAGCCCGCGGAAGGCGGCGACCAGCGGGTACGAGGCGAAGTAGGCCGCCTCGTAGTGGCCGACGCCGGCCAGGGCGCCCTCCAGGCCGCGCAGGGTGAGGATCGCCAGGCCGATGATGAGGATCACCGACTCGACGAAGTACGCCTGGCCGAAGTTGGAGCCCGCGAACCGCGACTTGCGCCCCGGCCGGCTGGGCAGGGACAGCTGGCGGATGACGATCAGGGTCAGGATGCCGAGCGTGGTCATCGTGCCGATGAACTCGACGAACAGCTCGTACGGCAGCCAGTGGCCGATGACCGGCAGCGCCCAGTCCGCCCGGAAGAGCTGGCCGAGGGCGTTCACCAGGGTCAGCACCAGGGAGAAGAAGCCCACCGCGACGAACCAGTGGGCGACGCCGACCACGCCCCACCGGTTCATCCGGGTGTGGCCGAGGAACTCCCTGATCACCGTGGCGGTGCGGGCGGTCCAGTCATTGGTCCGGACGCCCGCGGGAACGTCCTGGCCGAGCCGTACGAACCGGTAGATCTGGGCGATGGCTCGGCCGAACAGCGCCACGCCGACCACGGCGAGCACCAGCGACACGATGATCGCAGCGAGTTGCATTGGGGGCTCCTGAGGCGGCCTCGAGAGGAGTATTGAGCGACATTACTAAGCGGTAACTTATTTGATTCGTCTGAGACTACCCCCATCCTCCGCCAGGATGCAGCAGGGTGCGGGGTGATCTGGGTCGCTGAGGTGTACCTTCGCACGCCGGCGCCGGGCGCGCGGAACGGGCCCCGGACCGCCGGGCCGATCGCCGGGCCGGGCCGCGGGGGTGGCCGGGGTGGATCCGGCAGGCAATCCGATCGTGTTATTCGTACGGAATTGCCCTGTTCGCGCCTACCTTGGAGCCGTGCTCTACGGGATCGCCGCGGCCACGGCCGCACTCCTGCTCACCGCCGTGCTCGCGGCGCTGCTCCGGGTCCCCGCGCTGCGCGCGGGGATCGTCGACCGGCGCAGGCAGCGGCCGCTGCCCGTGCTCGGCGGTCCCGCCGTCGTGGCCGTCACCTGCCTGGTCGCCTGGGTGGGGGAGTGGACCGCGGTGGCGCCGCTCGGGGAGGGCGTCGGGCGGCTCCTCGCCGCCGCCGGCGCGGTCGCGGCGCTGGGCCTGGTCACCGACGTGTGGCGGCTGCGCGCGCGGGTGCCGGCCGCCGGTACGGCCCTGGCGGCGCTGTGCGTGGTGCCCTACGACGAGACGGGGTGGGGGGGTGGGGTGCTGGCCGCCGGCTGGATCGTGATCGCCTCGCTCGCCTTCAGGGGGCTCGACCACGCCGACGGACTGGCCGGCACGGTCGGGGTGGTCACCGCCTTCGGGGCGGGCGCCTGTGCCGCCGCCGAGGTGATGGACGGGCTCGCCGTGCTGCTCAGCGTGTTCGCCGCCGCCCTGACCGGCTTCCTGATGCACAACTGGCCTCCCGCGCGGATCGGCCTCGGCGCCTGCGGTTCGCTGTTCACCGGGTTCCTGCTCTCCTCGGCGGCCGTGTTCACGCGCGCGGGCTACGGACCGGGGCCGACCGCGGGCGTGCTGTTCTGCCTCGCCGCCGTCGCCGCCGCCGACGCCGCCCTGGTCGTCCTCGCGCGGCTCGCCGCCCGCCGGCCGCTGCTGCGGCGCGGCCCCGACCACCTCGCGCACCGGCTGCGGCGGCTCGGGGTCACCCCGCCGGGCGCGGTCGTCCTGCTGGGTGCCGCGGCCTTCTCGGCGGTGCTCGTCGGGGTGCTGGTGCACACCGGGTGGACCGGGGCGGGGGCGGTGCTGTGGGTGGCCGGAGGGGTCGCGGTGGCCGTCCTCGTACTTCTCTGCGTCACGGTCCATCCATCGCGCCGGGACACGTCCACGCAGGTCAGCGGGCACTTGCGTGTAAGGAACGGATAAGAGTTGAGTCCGGACGGCTCAGGTCTGTTGACCCCGGGCCCCCGCTGGTGCACACTTGAGCCTGTTCCACTCAAGTCAGCTGGAGGAATCAACCATGGCACGTGCGGTCGGCATCGACCTGGGCACGACTAACTCCGTCGTCAGCGTTCTGGAGGGCGGCGAGCCCACCGTCATCACCAACGCCGAGGGCGCCAGGACCACGCCGTCCGTCGTCGCCTTCGCCAAGAACGGCGAGGTGCTCGTCGGCGAGGTGGCCAAGCGCCAGGCGGTCACGAACGTGGACCGGACCATCCGCTCGGTGAAGCGCCACATGGGCACCGACTGGAAGATCCAGCTGGACGGGAAGGACTTCAACCCCCAGCAGATCTCCGCGTTCATCCTGCAGAAGCTGAAGCGGGACGCCGAGGCCTACCTGGGCGAGAAGGTGACCGACGCGGTCATCACCGTCCCGGCCTACTTCAACGACTCCGAGCGCCAGGCGACGAAGGAGGCCGGCGAGATCGCCGGTCTGAACGTCCTGCGCATCGTGAACGAGCCCACCGCGGCCGCACTGGCGTACGGCCTCGACAAGGACGACCAGACGATCCTCGTCTTCGACCTCGGCGGCGGCACCTTCGACGTGTCCCTGCTGGAGATCGGTGACGGCGTCGTCGAGGTGAAGGCCACCAACGGCGACAACCACCTCGGCGGTGACGACTGGGACCAGCGCGTCGTCGACTACCTGGTCAAGCAGTTCCAGTCCGGTCACGGCGTGGACCTGTCCAAGGACAAGATGGCCCTGCAGCGTCTGCGCGAGGCCGCCGAGAAGGCCAAGATCGAGCTGTCCTCGTCCACCGAGACCTCGATCAACCTGCCCTACATCACCGCGTCCGCCGAGGGCCCGCTGCACCTGGACGAGAAGCTCACCCGGGCCCAGTTCCAGCAGCTGACGGCCGACCTGCTGGAGCGCTGCAAGACGCCGTTCCACAACGTCATCAAGGACGCCGGCATCTCCATCAACGAGATCGACCACGTCGTGCTCGTCGGTGGCTCCACCCGCATGCCCGCCGTCGCCGAGCTGGTCAAGGAGCTGACCGGCGGCAAGGAGGCCAACAAGGGTGTGAACCCGGACGAGGTCGTCGCCATCGGCGCCTCGCTCCAGGCCGGTGTCCTCAAGGGCGAGGTCAAGGACGTCCTGCTGCTCGACGTCACCCCGCTGTCCCTCGGCATCGAGACCAAGGGCGGCATCATGACCAAGCTGATCGAGCGCAACACCACGATCCCGACCAAGCGCTCGGAGATCTTCACCACGGCCGAGGACAACCAGCCGTCGGTGCAGATCCAGGTCTACCAGGGCGAGCGCGAGATCGCGGCCTACAACAAGAAGCTCGGCATGTTCGAGCTGACCGGTCTGCCGCCGGCGCCCCGCGGCGTCCCGCAGATCGAGGTCTCCTTCGACATCGACGCCAACGGCATCATGCACGTCACGGCGAAGGACCTCGGCACCGGCAAGGAGCAGAAGATGACCGTCACCGGCGGCTCCTCGCTGCCGAAGGACGAGGTCGACCGCATGCGCGAGGAGGCCGAGCGCTACGCGGAGGAGGACCACAAGCGCCGCGAGGCCGCCGAGACCCGCAACCAGGGCGAGCAGCTCGTCTACCAGACCGAGAAGTTCCTCAAGGACAACGAGGACAAGGTCCCCGGCGAGGTCAAGACCGAGGTCGAGGCCGCGGTCGGCGAGCTGAAGGAAGCCCTCAAGGGCGAGGACACCGCCGAGATCCGCACCGCCACCGAGAAGGTCGCGGCCGTCTCGCAGAAGCTGGGCCAGGCGCTGTACGCGGACGCCCAGGGCGCGCAGGCCGCCGGCGGCGCCTCGGCCGGTGCCGGTGAGGCCAAGGCCGACGACGACGTCGTGGACGCCGAGATCGTGGACGACGAGCGCAAGGACGGTGCCGCGTGACGGAGGAGACCCCGGGCTTCGAGGAGAAGCCCGACGTCCCCTCCGGCGCGACCCCCGACGACGCCGAGCCGAAGGCCGCCGACCCCTCCGCGGAGGAGGCGGCGGCCCCGGCCGGGGACGGAGCAGCAGAGGCGGGCCTGGTGGCCCAGCTGGACCAGGTGCGCACGGCGCTCGGCGAGCGCACGGCGGACCTCCAGCGACTCCAGGCCGAGTACCAGAACTACCGCCGCCGCGTCGAGCGCGACCGGGTCGCGGTCCGGGAGATCGCCATGGCGAACCTCCTGACCGAACTCCTGCCCGTGCTCGACGACATCGGCCGCGCGCGGGAGCACGGCGAACTGGTCGGCGGCTTCAAGTCGGTGGCCGAGTCGCTGGAGACCGTCGCGGCCAAGATGGGCCTGCAGCAGTTCGGCAAGGAGGGCGAGCCCTTCGACCCGACGGTGCACGAGGCCCTGATGCACTCCTACGCGCCCGACGTCACCGAGACGACGTGCGTGGCCATCCTGCAGCCCGGGTACCGCATCGGCGAGCGCACCATCCGTCCCGCGCGGGTGGCCGTGGCCGAGCCGCAGCCCGGCGCGCAGACCGTCAAGGCCGAGGACGCCGAGGAGAAGAACACCGAGGCGGAGGCGGCCGACGACAAGGAGAACGGTGGCCCGGAGGAGGGCTGACGTCACGACGAACGTAGCAGGAGAGGAGGGGCGTCGGGGATGAGCACCAAGGACTTCATCGAGAAGGACTACTACAAGGTCCTCGGCGTCCCCAAGGACGCCACCGAGGCCGAGATCAAGAAGGCGTACCGGAAGCTCGCCCGCGAGTTCCACCCGGACGCCAACAAGGGCAACGTCAGGGCCGAGGAGCGCTTCAAGGAGATCTCCGAGGCGAACGACGTCCTCGGCGACCCCAAGAAGCGCAAGGAGTACGACGAGGCACGCGCGCTGTTCGGCAACGGGGGATTCCGCCCCGGGCCCGGCGCGGCCGGCGGCTCCTTCAACTTCGACCTGGGCGACCTCTTCGGGGGCGGCACCCAGAGCGGAGGCGGCTTCGGCGGCGGCCTGGGTGACGTCTTCGGGGGCCTGTTCAACCGGGGCGGACCCACCGGTGCCCGCACCCAGCCCCGGCGCGGCCAGGACATCGAGTCCGAGGTCACGTTGAGCTTCACGGAGGCCATCGAGGGCGCCACGGTGCCCCTGAGGATGTCCTCCCAGGCGCCCTGCACGGCCTGTTCGGGTACCGGCGACAAGAACGGCACCCCGCGCGTGTGCCCGACCTGCGTCGGCACCGGGCAGGTGGCGCGGGGCTCGGGCGGCGGGTTCTCGCTCACCGACCCCTGCCCCGACTGCAAGGGGCGCGGCCTGATCGCCGAGCACCCCTGCACGGAGTGCAAGGGCAGCGGGCGCGCCAAGTCCTCGCGCACGATGCAGGTCCGCATCCCGGCGGGCGTCACCGACGGGCAGCGCATCCGGCTGCGCGGCAAGGGCGCGCCCGGCGAGCGGGGCGGACCGGCGGGCGACCTCTACGTGGTCGTGCACGTGGGCGAGCACCCGGTGTTCGGGCGCAAGGGCGACAACCTCACCGTCACCGTGCCGGTGACCTTCACCGAGGCGGCCCTCGGCGGCGAGGTGCGGGTACCCACCCTCGGCGGCGCCGCCGTCACGCTGAAGCTGCCCCCCGGCACGCCGAACGGCCGTACGATGCGGGCGCGCGGCAAGGGCGCGGTGCGCAAGGACGGCACCCACGGCGATCTGCTGATCACCGTCGAGGTGAGTGTCCCGAAGGACCTGTCGGGGAAGGCTCGTGACGCGTTGGAGGCGTTTCGCGAGGCGACCGCGGGCGAGGACCCGCGGGCGGAGCTGTTCGAGGCCGCGAAGGGAGATTGAGAGCCGCCATGGACACTTCTGGCCGTCGGCGCAACCCGTATGAACTGACCGAGGAGACCCCGGTCTACGTCATCTCGGTGGCGGCCCAGCTCTCCGGCCTCCACCCGCAGACGCTGCGCCAGTACGACCGCCTGGGCCTGGTGTCCCCCGGCCGCACCGCCGGCCGGGGCCGCCGCTACTCGGCCCGCGACATCGAACTGCTGCGCCAGGTACAGCAGTTGTCGCAGGACGAGGGCATCAACCTGGCCGGCATCAAGCGGATCATCGAGCTGGAGAACCAGGTCGCCGCGCTGCAGTCCCGCGTCGCGGAGCTGGAGGCGGCCCTGGACGGCGCGGCGGCGGCGATGCGGCAGCGCGAGGCGGCCGTCCACGCCTCCTACCGCCGCGACCTGGTCCCGTACCAGGAGGTCCAGCAGACCAGCGCCCTGGTGGTGTGGCGGCCGAAGCGGCAGCAGACCCCGCAGGACTGAGCCCGGCCGCGCGCCGGACCGGGCGGTACGGGGAACCGAATGGAACGGAAGGGGCCGGGACATCCCGGCCCCTTTTCCGTGCGGTTCCGTGCGGTTCCGTGCGGCCGGTTCCCGGAGGGCACCGGCATCCCCGGCGGCGCTCTGCGCGTGGCCGGGTTCGTTCGGTCCTCCCGCCGCGGTGCCGGGCGGCGGCGCACGGCCGCCGGTGGCCACGAGCGGTGTGGAATGGACTTGGTTGTTCCGCTTTCGGCCGTCCTGTGGGGCGTCGTTGTCCGGAGGGCTCGTGCAGAGTGTTTGAAGGGGGTTGCGCCGGATGTTCACACGGGCGGCGGCGCGTGGTGTTGCGTACTCGTTAAGTGCTGCCGCTTGACGCCGGGTGTGTCGTCCGCGTTGTCTTTTCAGACACCTGGGTCGTAAAGCAGCAACCTCGTCCGGAACGCACCTGAAGTGAGCCCTGAATGCGTCGTATCGCCATGTCCGTGGCCGCCTCCACGATGACCCTCTCGCTCGCCGGCTGCGGCGTCCTGAACGCGACGGACGACGGCGCGAGCGCGAGCCCCACCAAGGGCGACGACCTCACCGTGGGGCTGCTGCTGCCGGAGAGGGCGAACACCCGCTACGACAAGTTCGACTACCCCATCATCAAGGCCAAGGTCGCCGAACTGACCCACAAGCAGGGCAGGGTGGAGTACGCCAACGCCGACGCGGACGCCGACCGGCAGGCCGGGCAGATGCAGAAGATGATCGACGGCAAGGTCGACGTCATCCTGGTCGACGCGGTCGACGCGCACGCCATCGCCGGCGAGGTGCGGAAGGCCAAGGACGCGGGCATCCCGGTCATCGCCTACGACCGGCTGGCCGAGGGCCCGATCGACGCGTACGTCTCCTTCGACAACGAGCTCGTCGGCGAGGTGCAGGGCCGCACGCTGCTGGAGGCCCTGGGCCCGAACGCCAACACCTCCGACAAGATCGTGATGATGAACGGCTCGCCCACCGACCCGAACGCCAAGCAGTTCAAGCAGGGCGCGCTGTCGGAGCTGAACGGCAAGGTGACGATCGCGGCGAGCTTCGACACCAAGGACTGGAAGCCCGAGAACGCCGAGGCCAACATGACCGAGGCGGTCAACCGGATCGGCAAGGACAACATCGCCGCGGTCTACTCGGCCAACGACGGCATGGCGGGCGGGGTCATCAGGGCCCTCAAGGCCGCCGGCGTCACCCACCTGCCCCCGGTCACCGGCCAGGACGCCGAACTGGACGCGGTGCAGCGGATCGTGACGGGCGAGCAGTACATGAGCGTCTACAAGTCCTACCCGGACGAGGCCGAGGCCGCCGCCGAGATGGCCGTCACCAAGGTGCAGGGCAAGGACATCCAGTTCGACGCCCTCACCCAGGACCAGGTCGACAGCCCCACCCGGAAGAACATCCCGTCCAAGCTGGTCCAGGTGAGCGCCCTGACCAAGGACAAGATCAGGGACACGGTCATCGCGGACGGGATCTACAAGGTCTCCGAGATCTGCACCGCCAAGTTCAAGGCGGCCTGCACCGCCATCGGCCTGAAGTAGCCTTCCCCTCCCCCTCCTTGCCTTTCCCGCCCTCCTCCGTCCTCCCCCGTCCCCTCCCCTCCCGCACCGTGCCGCGCCGCCCCACCCCAACGGCGTGGAAGGCGGCCCCGGTCGGTGACACGGCCCGTCGGCACCGGGCCGAAGCGGTGGTTTACGGCGGCCCCCGCGCGGAGAGCCGTGTTGCGGACCCGGACGGGGCCGCGCATAGTTGCGCCACGGAAGTGGCAGCAAACCGGGGGTGGAATGGGCGATGGCCGGGCACGGGACGGAGCAGCATCCACACGGTGCCGACCGACTGTGCGAGGCCGGGGACCGCGTGTACTCCCGGGCCGTACGGCGGGGACGGGTACCGCGCACGGACGCCGACGTGGTGCCCTGCCTGCTGGAACTGGCCCTGCTGCACCCCGACCCGGACGACATGGACTGGCTGGTGCCGACCTCCCCGCAGGAGGTCATGACCCGGTTGCTGCGCGGGGTCTACGACGAGGTCGTGGAGAGCCAGCGGCGGGTGGGCTCGGCGGTGACCGCCTTCGAGCGGTACGCCGGCCTCGGCAGCCGGCTGCAGGCGCTCACGGTGCCCGCCGAGGGCACCTCGATCCGCGTCCTGGACGGACTGTCCCGCATCCGGGCCGCGATGGACGAGGCGACCGCGGCCTGCACCACCGAGGTGCTCACGGTGCAGCCCGGCGGCATCCGGCGCGAGGAGGAGCTGACCGAGGGACTGCACCGGGCACTGGCACTGCGTGGCCGGGGCGTGCGCATGCGCGACCTGTACACGCACGTGGCCCGGCACGGGCAGGGACTGCTCAACTACCTGGAACTCATGGGTGACGCGGTGGAGGCCCGCACCCTGGACGAGGTCATCGACCGCCTCATCCTCTTCGACCGCACGGTCGCCTTCGTCCCCGCCAACTCCGACCGCACGATGGCCCTGGAACTGCGTCACCCGGCGCTGGTCGACTACCTGGTGACGGTCTTCGAGCGCCTCTGGCGCCTCGCGATCCCGCTCACCACCCCCCTGCCCGACACCGGCATCGAGGGCATCTCGCACCGCGAGCGGTCCATCGCCGCGCTGCTCGCCGAGGGCCACCAGGACGCGGTGATCGCCGAGCGGCTCGGCATCAGCGTGCGCACCTGCCGGGCCCACATCGCCCGCCTGTCGGAGACGCTCGGCGCCGCCAGCCGCACCCAGCTGGGCGTGCGCATCGCCCAGGCGGGCCTGGACGGCCCGCCGCACACGGCCGTGCTCGCCGTGCCCGACCAGGGCTCCCCGAGCGTGCGGTGAGACGCCCGGACCCGGCCGCCGTCGCGCACCGGCGGTCCGCCTCAGGACCGGCGGGCCCCGGAGGGGGTCGTGTCCTGCTTCAGGATGCCCGACTCGGCGATGAGGTAGCCGAGCTGGGCGCGGCTGCCGCTGCCGAGGGCCTGGGCCAGCTTGGCGATGTGGGCGCGGCAGGTGCGCACGTTCATGCCCAGGCGGCGCGCGATGGCCTCGTCGACGTGGCCCTCCACCAGGAGCTTGGCGATGGAGTGCTGGATCTCGGTGATGCCGACGGCGTCGACTTCGTACGGGCCGCCCGCGCTCATCGGCACGGCCCGGTCCCACAGGTACTGGAAGACCTTCGTGAGGTAGCGGACCAGTCCGGGGTGGCGCAGTTCCAGGGCGATCCTCTGGTCGTCGCGGGCCGGGATGAAGGCGACGGCGCCGTCGCAGATGATGAGGCGCTCCACCAGTTCGTCGATGGTGCGGTACTCGATCTTGCCCTCCGAGAGCTGGGCGGCGTACGCCAGCTTCTCCGGGTTGTAGCGGGCCGTGTGCTGGTACAGGCTCCGGATCTTCACACCACGTTCGATCAGGGCGCGGTCCCGCTCCAGCCCCTGCAGCAGGCTGCTCTCCGAGATGCGGTCGGAGGGCTGCACCGTGAGCAGGTCGCTCTGGCACTGGGACGTGGCGAGGTTGAGCGCGGCGTTGATGCGCTCACCGCCCTCCAGGACGGTGATGGCGTCGCCGGGGGCGTGCACCTCCGCGCTCAGCGCCATGAACGGCTCGAAGGCGCGGGAGAGTTGGATGGACAGCTGGCGGCGCTCGGTGATCTCGTGCTCGATGGGGTGGAGCCGGCGGGCCAGGGCGACCGTCGGGGGCACCGGACGCAGCCACGCGGGATCGTCGGGGTCCGGGTGCAGCAGGGCGAATTCCAGCAGGCAGGGGGCCGCTTCCGCGTCGGACCGGGCGATGCGTCCCGAACGCAGCGCAATGGCGTAAAGGCGGCCGCCTTCCTCGCACAGCTCGGTCACCGAATGAGGATGTCCCGTTTGCGCATGATTTGTTGCCAAATCTCCACCCCCCAGGCTCCTGAACGTGCAGGAACATGATGCACTGATTCTGTGGCCATCACGTGCCCGAATGAGCCATCGTCGTACCTGACGGGGGAAAAGGGGACCTTCAAGTGAGGACGAAGCCGACCATGCGTAACAGACTGCTTCGCTCGGTGCTCGGCGCCGCCTTTTCCGCCCTGGTGGCCCTCGGGGTGCTGAGTGGCGTCTCCGGCGGGAAGGGTGACGTCAGGGCGGTCACCGAGTGGCCCTCGGTGGCCGCGCACACCGACGCGACGGCGGCCGGAGCCGGGAGCTGACGTGGCCACTCCACCCGACGACCGATCCTTCCGTCGCGAGATGGCCACCGCCTATCGCTCCGGCTGGCACTTCATCGACCTGGTCACCGCCATCCCCCACAGCGGTGACTCGCTGATGGTGACCGTCTTCGGTGAACCGGTCGTCGTCGCGAGGGACGAGGACGAGGACGTGCGGGCGTACCGGTGCCTGCGCAAACCCCGCGGGGCCCCCCAACCCGTGCGGTGCGCCGTCCGGTACGGCATGATCTTCGTGAACCTGGACCAACGCGACCACCGGCTGGCGGAACCGGAGGTACCGGATGTGAGGACTATTTCGGCCACCCCCCGCAGTGCCTGACGCGATTCCCCCGTCGTAAACAGATCGCGCAGGCACTTCCCCCCGCAGCGGCGTCACCGTGACCTGAACACGGTGACGCCGCTGTGATTTGTGGCGACATTTCACCGTATGCGTGGGCGCCCACGGTGGCTGAAAATCGGCTGCGCGGCGGCTCGATCACCGTCTGTGCGCGATTTCACGCCGATCCCGCGCCGATCCCGCCCCGGCCTCCGTCCGGCTCCGCGGAGACGGCGCGTCAGCCCCGTCCGAGCGCCCGCTCGACCTCGATCTCGATCACCACGCGGGCCGGGTTGGGGCCGGGCGTGCGCCCGTAGCGCTCGGCGTAGCGCCGCTCCGCCTCGCGCACCCGCTCCGGTTCCGTGCGCACCCGCGCCCGGCCCTCCAGCGTGGCCCAGCGGGGCCCGGCCACCTGGCACACGGCGACCCGGGCCCCCTCGGGGCCGGCCGCCAGCACGTGGGACACCTTCGCGCTCGTCCGGTTCGTGATCACCCGGGCCAGCCGCGCCCCGGGGTCGAACGTCCCCCCGACCGGCACCACGTGCGGGCTGCCGTCGGGCCGGAGCGTGGTCAGGGTGCACAGGTGCCGCTCCCGCCAGAAGGCGAGGTACGGCTCGTCGGGGGCAGCCGGGTCTACGGAGTACGTGGCCATGTCCCGAAATCTAGTGCCGAACCGAACCCCACCGCCTTGAGTGGAATAGACTCAACTTTGTGTACGCTGGTTAAGTCAGCAATGGGAGACGTGGCCGACGAGCCGACCCGAACAGGAGAACGCAGACGTGGACGCCGAGCTGACCAACAGGAGCCGGGACGCGATCAACGCGGCGAGCAAGCGCGCCGTGACCGAGGGGCACCCGGACCTCACCCCCGCCCACCTGCTGCTGGCTCTGCTCCAGGGGCAGGAGAACGAGAACATCACCGACCTGCTCGCCGCCGTCGACGCCGACCAGGCCGCCGTGCGCGCCGGCGCCGAGCGCGTGCTCGCCGCGCTGCCGAGCGTCACGGGCTCCACCGTCGCGCCGCCGCAGCCCAACCGCGAGCTGCTCGCCGTGATCGCCGACGCCACCGAGCGGGCCGGGGCGCTCGGTGATGAGTACCTGTCCACCGAGCACCTGCTCATCGGCATCGCCGCGAAGGGCGGCGCGACCGGTGGGGTGCTGCGGGGCCAGGGTGCCGACGCCAAGAAGCTGCAGGAGGCCTTCCGCAAGGCCAGGGGAGGACGCCGCGTGACCACCGCCGACCCGGAGGGCCAGTACAAGGCCCTGGAGAAGTTCGGCACCGACTTCACCGCCGCCGCCCGCGAGGGCCGCCTGGACCCGGTCATCGGGCGGGACCAGGAGATCCGGCGGGTCGTGCAGGTGCTGAGCCGCCGCACGAAGAACAACCCCGTGCTCATCGGCGAGCCCGGCGTCGGCAAGACCGCCGTCGTCGAGGGGCTCGCCCAGCGGATCGTCAAGGGCGACGTGCCCGAGTCGCTGAAGGACAAGCGGCTCGTCTCGCTCGACCTCGGTGCGATGGTGGCCGGCGCGAAGTACCGCGGCGAGTTCGAGGAGCGGCTCAAGGCCGTCCTGTCCGAGATCAAGGACTCCGACGGGCAGATCATCACCTTCATCGACGAGCTGCACACCGTCGTGGGCGCCGGGGCCGGCGGCGACTCCGCCATGGACGCGGGCAACATGCTCAAGCCCATGCTCGCCCGCGGCGAGCTGCGCATGGTCGGCGCGACCACCCTGGACGAGTACCGGGAGCGGATCGAGAAGGACCCCGCCCTGGAGCGCCGCTTCCAGCAGGTGCTGGTCGCCGAGCCGACCGTCGAGGACACCATCGCCATCCTGCGCGGCCTGAAGGGCCGCTACGAGGCCCACCACAAGGTGCAGATCGCGGACAGCGCGCTGGTGGCCGCCGCCACCCTGTCCGACCGGTACATCACCTCCCGCTTCCTGCCCGACAAGGCCATCGACCTCGTGGACGAGGCCGCCTCCCGGCTGCGCATGGAGATCGACTCCTCGCCCGTCGAGATCGACGAGCTCCAGCGCGCCGTCGACCGGCTGAAGATGGAGGAGCTGGCGATCGCCAAGGAGACCGACCCGGCCTCCCGCGAGCGCCTGGAGAAGCTGCGCCGCGACCTCGCGGACAAGGAGGAGGAGCTGCGCGGCCTGACCGCCCGCTGGGACAAGGAGAAGCAGTCCCTCAACCGGGTCGGCGAGCTGAAGGAGAAGCTGGACGACCTGCGCGGCCAGGCCGAGCGCGCCCAGCGCGACGGCGACTTCGACACCGCGGCCAAGCTGCTGTACGGCGAGATCCCGCAGCTGGAGAAGGAGCTGGAGGCCGCCTCCGCGGCCGAGGAGGAGGTCGCCCGGGACACCATGGTCAAGGAGGAGGTCGGCTCCGACGACATCGCCGACGTCGTCGCCGCCTGGACCGGCATCCCGGCCGGCCGCCTGATGGAGGGCGAGACGCAGAAGCTGCTGCGCATGGAGGACGAGCTGGGCAAGCGGCTCATCGGCCAGAGCGAGGCCGTGGGCGCGGTGAGCGACGCCGTACGCCGCTCGCGGGCCGGCATCGCCGACCCCGACCGCCCCACCGGCTCCTTCCTCTTCCTCGGCCCGACCGGTGTCGGCAAGACCGAACTGGCCAAGGCGCTCGCCGACTTCCTCTTCGACGACGAGCGGGCCATGGTCCGCATCGACATGTCGGAGTACGGCGAGAAGCACACCGTGGCCCGCCTGGTCGGCGCGCCCCCCGGATACGTCGGCTACGAGGAGGGCGGCCAGCTCACCGAGGCGGTCCGCCGCCGCCCGTACTCCGTCGTGCTCCTGGACGAGGTGGAGAAGGCCCACCCCGAGGTCTTCGACATCCTCCTGCAGGTACTGGACGACGGCCGCCTGACCGACGGCCAGGGCCGCACGGTCGACTTCCGCAACACCATCCTGGTGCTCACCTCCAACCTCGGCAGCCAGTACCTGGTCGACCCGCTCACCAGCGAGACCGAGAAGAGGGAACAGGTGCTGGAGGTGGTGCGGGCCTCCTTCAAGCCGGAGTTCCTCAACCGGCTGGACGACCTAGTGGTCTTCTCGGCGCTGACCAAGCCCGAGCTGGAGCGGATCGCCCAGCTCCAGCTCGGGAGCCTGGCCAGGCGGCTGGCCGAGCGCCGGCTCAGCCTGGACGTCACGCCCGGGGCGCTGGCCTGGCTCGCCGAGGAGGGCCTGGACCCGGCCTACGGCGCCCGTCCGCTGCGCCGCCTGGTCCAGAGCGCCATCGGCGACCGCCTCGCCCGGGAGATCCTCTCCGGCGAGATCAAGGACGGCGACACGGTCCGCGTGGACCGCTTCGGCGAGGGGCTGATCGTGGGTCCCGCGACCGGGAAGACGCTGTAGGCGGGGCGGGGGAGGGCCCCGTCGGCGGGGTACTCGTCAGTGGCCGCGCCCCGGTGACCGGATCGTGTCAGCCCTGGGCTGACAGGGTCGCCGGGGCTTGCCACCCCCCTCCCCGCATGGGGGAGGATGGCGAGATCCGTACGAAGGGAAAATCACGGTGACCATCGACCCGTCCTCGATTCCGAATTTCGGGGGCCAGCCCGAGCCGCAGCCCCAAGGACCGGCGGGCCCCGTCGTCCCGGATCAGGACCTCGTGAAGCAGCTCCTCGACCAGATGGAGCTGAAGTACGTCGTCGACGAGGAGGGCGACCTCGCCGCGCCGTGGGAGCAGTTCCGCACCTACTTCATGTTCCGCGGGGAGGCCGAGCAGGCCGTCTTCTCGGTGCGGACCTTCTACGACCGCCCCCACCCGATCGACGAGAAGTCCCAGCTGCTGGAGTCCGTCGACGACTGGAACCGCCGCACGCTGTGGCCCAAGGTGTACACCCACACCCATGACGACGGCACCGTCCGCCTCATCGGCGAGGCGCAGATGCTGATCGGCACCGGTGTCGACATCAACCACTTCGTCTCCTCCACGGTCAGCTGGGTCAGGGCCGCGATCGAGTTCGACAAGTGGCTGGTGGAGCAGCTGGGCCTGGAGCAGGAGGTCGACGACTCCGAGAAGCCCGAGGAGGACGGCGAGTAGCCGTCCCGCCGCCGGGGCCCGGGAGCCGCCGCCCCCGGGCCCCGCCGCGCTCCCGTCCCGCCGTTCCCGCGTCCCGCGCTACACGCGGCGCAGCCGCTCCGCCGCCTCCCGCGGGACCTCCTCCCGCTCGCGGACCGCGAACCGCACGAACGGCGCGCCCGCCCCGCGGTCGTCGTGGAAGACCGCGTCGGGGACGGCCACCACGCCCGCGCGCCCGGGCAGGGCGCGGCGGAAGGCGAAGCCGTCCCGTGTTCCCCAAGGGGTGCACGGTCCCGTTCGGGGCCGACGGAAAGGTGATCACGACCCCGCGGAGCGAAGAGCACTCCAGCACCATCAGGTCGATGCGGATCGACTCCGCTCCCGCCCTCGGCCGTCACGCGAAGGTCACCTCCGATGTCTACACCGACTTCCCCGCCGACGATAACTCCGCCCCCGACCTCGCGATCCTGCGCGAGGACGCACGCAAGGAGGGCGAGCGCTACGGCTTCGAGGACGTCCTGCTGATCTCCGAGGTCGTCCCGACCTCTTCCACACGCAAGGACCACGACGCCGCAAGGAGGTTCGAAGCCGCGTTTGCTGCGGGCGACAACCACCACGTACCGCCCTGAGGCAGGGGGCCCGCTTGTCCTCGGCCGAGTTGCCGGCCCCGGTTCGGCGATAACGTGGCACGGCAACGACTGCTGCGGACAGGTGGACGGGATTTCATGCGGATGCGGTTCGAACCCGAGGCCGAGGAGGAGTTCGAGGCGGCGCGTGGGCTGCTGGTCGACCGCCTGGTCCGGTGGGCCGGGGAGCAGGGACTGCCGGTGGACGGGTACATGGCCGAGACGGCGCTGGACTACCGGCACCTGGCGACTGCCGACGGCCGGCTGGGGCTGTGGGAGCCGCGCCAAGTAGAGGAGCTACTGCTCTCCTGGCTTCCCCAGCAGGTCACCGAGCTTCCCGGGGAGGAACGCGCCGACGCCCCGGGCACACTGCGCACGCTACTGCGCTATCTGCACGCCGCGCAGTTGGCGGACCCGCGCGGCCCCTCACTCCAGGATTCCCTTGCCGCGGTCGACAGGGTCGCGGAACAGCATCCGGCGGCGATGACGGACCGCACTCGCTGGGGACTGGCGAAGTTCTGGGCGATGACGGCCGCGGAGCAGGGCGTGGACGTCCAGGACGGGGCGGCGCTTCAGCGCTTCGCGGACCGAGCGCAGCGCGGGGAGGTCGCCTACGACCAGCAGGCTCTCGCCGCGATCATGGAACGGCGGCTGACCGGCCGCGCACTGTCCGGCGTGGCCCGGGCCGAGCCGCAACTGCCCGTGATGCTTCCCCCGGACGACGAACTGCGCCGACGGGCCGAGGCGTCGACGACCGTGGCCCAGTTGCGCGGACTCGCCGAATGGGCGGGGCAGGGCGGCCGCCCGGTGACGGCGACGGGACGGCTGCGGATGGCGGAGGCCCGCGAGCTGGTGGACGTGCTCGGCACCGGCGACAGGATCGAGGGGGTGCGCTCTTCGGCCGACCTGCCGCGGCTGGGACTGCTGATGGAGTGGGCGAAGAAGGCACGGCTGGTCCGGGTGGTCAAGGGGCGGCTGTACGCGGTGGCCAAGGCCCGGCCGGTGCTGGCCGACCCGCTCCAGCTGTGGCTGCGCGCCTTCGACGCGTGTTTCGAGCTGCGGCAGGCCCTGATCGGGGCACGCAGCGGGTGGCACGCCGAGTCGATGCTCTTCGATGTCTACAACCACATCCTGGACGACGTGCTGAACACGCTCTACGGCCTGCCGTACCCGATGCCCTGGCCGCGGCTGCGCGACACGGTACACCTTGCCTATCGGACCTCCTTCCAGCTCGACGCCCGGTTGGACCTTCAGCACCGGATGTGGTTCGAGCACGCCGACCGGGGCCTGCGCGCGGTGCTCGACCTGCTGGACGACCTGGGCGCGATCGAGCGTGACCGTGGGATGGCCGATCCGGTGTTCCTCGACATCGACCTCTCCGATGCCGGTCCCGAACCGCTCGCGGACATGCCGCCGGAGCTCGCGGAACTACTGGGCGTCGCGGGGACGGCGGCGGACCCGGCGGCGCGGGAGCGTGCCGACGCCCGGCGAGAGGAGCTGACCGCCGGGCCGGTCGAGCTCATCCGTCTCACCGAGCTCGGTACCCGGGCCGTACGACAGCGGTTGCTGGCGGCCGGCAGGGACGCACCGTTGGTCGGTGAACTGGCCCAGGCACCGGCGGCCGGCCTGCTGGGAGTGCTGGCCGAGGACTACGACCCGGACGCCGCCCGCACGGAGCTGGCCGGCTGGATCACGGCCCGCGGCGAGCGGGGTGCCGCGCTGCGGCAACTCGTCGATGCGGTACGGTCCATGCCCTTCCGGGTGCGTGCGCAGGCGATGCTCGCTGTACTGCTGACGGCGTTGCCGGACGGCGAGGGCGAGCGGCTGCTGCGCGGGCTGCGCGGCGACGCAGCGCTGGCGCCGCTCGTGCTGACCGCGCTGGCGCACCATGAGCTGCTGTCCCCCGAGGACATGACCGACGCCGAGCAACTGCTGCTGGTCGCCGAGAGCCTGCTCCAGCTCGTGGAACTGGCGGGCGGCGGGGACGGTGCCGAGGAGGTGCTGCGTGCCCAGGGCCGCGATGCCAGGGACGCGGTTGCCGCCGCGCTGGACTCCGCGCACCCGGACCGGGCCGGACTCGAAGAGCTCGGGCAGCTCGCGGCCCGGGCACTGCGTACTCCTGCCGCTCGGCTCGGCCGCGCCCGGAAGCGTCGGCGCACCATCGGCAAGAGTGGCCGCAAGCGGCACCGCTGACCAGGGCGTGACCGCCCCCGGCGCCAGTACCACCGGCTCAGCGATGAGCGACGGCGCGGCCGGACCCGCGCCTGGCTGGCAGAGGAGGGCTACTGCCCGCACGTCACCTCCTTCGTGGAGCCCGGCTCGGGTTCGTATCCTTCGGGGCCGGTATGACTCCCTGCTGCCCCTGTCACATGATCCGGGGGCGCTGTCACCGGGCCTGGCGGCGCCGGTTGATCGCTGGTGGAAGCGTGTCCGCCGACAGACGGGCTGCGTGATATGACTGCCGATCACCGGTGTCCCGGTCCACCAGGCGGCAGTCGGGTGCGGGTGCGCGGCGGCTCGGAGCAACCGGGCCGTGTGACCGGTGCATCCGCTGGTACGTCTGTGGCTGTTAGGCGGCCAGCGTCTTGAGCCGGGAGGCCGCCTCCTCCAGCACGCCCGTCCGCTTACAGAACGCGAAGCGGACAAAGGGTGCGCCCTGCTCGCGGTGGTCGTAGAAGACCGCGTTGGGGATCGCGACCACCCCGCAGCCCTCCGGCAGCGCACGGCAGAAGGCGAAACCGTCGCTCTCGCCGAGGGGCCGGATGTCGGTGGTGATGAAGTACGTGCCGGCCGGGCGGAAGACCTTGAAGCCCGCCCGCTCCAGGCCGCCCGCGAGCAGGTCCCGTTTGGCCAGCATGTCCGCGCGGAAGTCCGCGAAGTACGAGTCGGGCAGGAGCAGGGCCTCGGCCACGGCGTACTGGAAGGGCCCGGATGCGACATACGTCAGGAACTGCTTGGCCGAGCGGACGGCGGCGACGAGATCGGGGGCGCCGGTGATCCAGCCGACCTTCCAGCCGGTGAACGAGAACGTCTTGCCGGCCGAGCTGATGGTCACCGTCCGCTCGCGCATCCCGGGGAACGAGGCGAGCGGCAGGTGTTCGGCGCCGTCGAAGGTCAGGTGCTCGTAGACCTCGTCCGTCACCACCAGCAGGTCCCGCTCCACGGCCAGATCGGCGATCGCGGCCAGTTCCGCGCGGGTGAGGACCGTGCCGGTCGGGTTGTGCGGGGTGTTGATCAGCAGCAGGCGGGTCCGGTCCGTGACCGCCGCGCGCAGCTCGTCCAGGTCCAGCCGGAAGCGGGCCTCCCCGGTCCCGCCGCCGGTGTCCGGGCGCAGGGTCACCGGCACGCGCCGGCCGCCCGCCATCGCGATGCTCGCCGCGTAGGAGTCGTAGTACGGCTCCAGCGCGACCACCTCGTCGCCCGGCTCCAGCAGCGCCAGCAGCGAGGCGGCGATGGCCTCCGTCGCGCCCGCCGTGACCAGGACCTCGGTGTCGGGGTCGTACGACAGCCCGTAGCGGCGCAGCTGGTGCGCGGTGATCGCGGCGCGCAGTTCGGGGACGCCCGGGCCCGGCGGGTACTGGTTGCCGCGCCCGTCGCGCAGCGCCCGCACGGCCGCCTCCCTGACCTCCTCGGGGCCGTCCGTGTCGGGGAAGCCCTGACCGAGGTTGATGGACCCGGTCGACAGGGCGAGGGCGGACATCTCCGCGAAGATCGTCGTACCGAACTCGGTCAGACGGCGGTTGAGGTGCGGGCGCGGGCTGGAGGTCATGGCAGCCATCCTGCGCCCAAGCTCTGGACTTCCTCAACTCTGCTTTGGCCGCGCGGGCGCCCGGGCATCTCCCGGTCACCGCGTCAGACGCGGAACCGGCGGGGCGCCCACGGGGGGCCGCTTCGGGGGGAACGGAAGGTGGGTGACGCCATGGGCACCGTGTTCGTCGTGGCGGTGATCGCGGTCGTGTGCTTCGTGATCGTCGCGTCCGCGGCCTCCAGGGGAGGACGCGGCAAGGGGGGCGGGAGGCCCCGCCCGTGGTCCTCGCCCCGGGGCGGGTACGACGGGAGCACCAGCTGGTGGGCCGGCGACTCCGGCGGCTCGTCCGGCGGCCACCACTCCTGCGGGGGCGGGGGCCACTCGTCGTGCGGCGGGGGGTCGTCGTGCGGCGGGGGGTCCTCGTGCGGCGGCGGGGGCGGATGCGGGGGAGGCAGCTGACACGGGGCGGCTGAGCTCTCGCGCGAGGGCGCCCGCCGGGGAGGCATCCGGCGGGCGCCCGGCCGCGTCCGGAACCGCGCCCGGCGCACGCCGTAGTTGAACAGTTGAGCTGTGGAGCCCTCTGAGGGATGGAAACCCTCCGAAGTTGGGTAAAAACGCTGTGGTGCGGCCACGGTTCGTGGTTCCCTCTAACTCACCAGCGCAGCCCCGCGGACGTTCCGCAGACCCCCCTCCCCGGCCAGGACGGCCGGGCCGAACGGGCTGACATGGCCGATCTCCCCCTCTCCTTGCGCGTTAGCGGAGCCGATCCATGCTCACGACCCTGAACACCTCCTACACCGACACCCGCGCCGCCGACCTCGCCTGGGCCCTCGGCCGCGAGCCGCTCCCCGCCCTGGCCACCCTCGACCTGGAACTGCCGGACGCGAAAGTGCAATTGAGGCTGCTCGGCGCTTCCCACCAGGTACTGCTCCAGCAGGAGCGCGGCAGTTGTTCGGAGACGGTGGCGTGCATCCCCGGGTCCAGCACCCCGCTGCCGCTCGGCGTCACCAAGCGGGCCGGCGACTGGGAATACGAATTCGCGGCGCGCGTCGAGGTGCTCACCCCGGGGTCGTTCGCGGGCCGCGCCCAGGAGCTGCTGGCCCTCGTCTCCGACCACCCGCACGGCCTCGCCGGCGTCTTCCCCGGCAGCCCGCACGCCTTCACCGCGATGCTGGCCCACCGGCACGAGGGCCAGGTGCACTGGCGCACCTGGCACGCCTACCCGCAGGACGGCCAACTGGTCGCCACCCGCACGCGGGTCGGGGCGCGGGTGCCCGCGGGGCGACGGGGCCGGGGAGGCGGGCGGCGGCCGGTCCCGGGGGACGGCGCCGGCTCCACGGACGCGAAACGGACCGCACCGGCGTGAACCCGTAACAGGTCAACCGCCCGGAGTTCCGCGCGTGTGGGTGACGGAACGCACCCGGTGCGTGACGTACGGTCGCAAGGTGATCGATCCGTACGCCCCCGCGCCACCGGCCGCCCCGCCCCGGGCAGACCCCGCCCGACTGCCCGCCCGACTGCCCGTGCGACCCGGTGCCGGGCGGTTCCTGGTCCTCGTGTGCGCCTTCGTCTGCGCGGCCTGCGGACTCGTCTACGAACTGGAACTCGTCGCGTTCGCCTCGTACTTGACCGGCGACTCGGTCACCCAGGCGTCCGTCGTGCTGTCCGTGATGGTGTTCGCGATGGGGATCGGCTCCCTCGCCGCCAAGCGGCTGCGCCGGCACGCGGCCGCCGGCCTCGGCGCGGTGGAGGCCGCGCTGGCGCTGGTCGGGGGGTGCAGCGCGATGGCGCTGTACGCCGTGTTCGCCTGGACCGGCGACTGGGGCGGGCTGTGGGCCGACGGCCCGCGCTGCACCCTGGTCGCCTTCTCCCTGGCCATCGGCCTGCTCGTCGGCGCCGAGGTCCCGCTGCTGATGGAGCTGATCCAGCGCATCCGCCGGCAGGACGCGGGCGGTGCGGTCGCCGACCTGTTCGCCGCGGACTACGTGGGCGCGCTGGCCGGCGGCCTGGCCTTCCCCTTCCTGCTGCTGCCGTTCCTGGGCCAGTTGACCGGCGCGCTGCTCACCGGCACGGTCAACGTCGTGGCGGGCGGTGCCCTGGTCCTCGGCCTGTTCGGCCGCGACCTGACCCACCGCGCCCGCTGGACGCTGGTCCTCACCGGCCTCCTCGTGCTCGGGGTCCTCGCCTGCGCCGCCGCCTTCGCCGCCGACTTCGAGCGGGCCGCCCGGCACGCGGTGTACGGCGAGGACGTCCGGGTCGCCCTGCGGACCGGCGTCCAGGAGGTCGTCCTCACCGGCGGCACCCGCGGCCGCCCCCTCGACCTCTTCCTGGACGGCCGGCTGCGCGTCGGCGGCCACGACGAGCGCCGGTACCACGAGGCCCTGGTGCACCCCGCGATGACCGGCCCGCACGCGCGCGTCCTCGTCCTCGGCGGCGGCGACGGCCTGGCCGCGCGCGAAGTACTGCGCCACCGGGACGTGCGCCGCGTCGACGTCGTCGAGCTCGACGCCGGCCTGGTCCGCCTGGCCCGCCACGACCCCGGCCTGTCCGCCCTCAACCACCACGCCTACGGCGACACCCGTGTCCACGTCACCATCGCCGACGCCCTGACCTGGCTGCGACGGGCGCACGGCGGGCCGTACGACGTCGTCGTCGCCGACCTGCCCGATCCCGGTGTCACCGCCGGCGCCAAGCTGTACTCCCAGGAGTTCTACGGCCTGGTCCGCCGCGTCCTCGCCGCCGACGGCCGCCTGGTCGTGTACGGGGGGCCCGTCAGCCGTCCCCGCGCCTTCTGGACGGTCGCCGCGACGCTGCGGGCGGCCGGCCTCGCCGCCTCCCCCTACCGCGTCCCCGGCCACCCGGCCGGCGCCTCCCGAGCCCCGCGCGACTGGGGGTTCCTGCTGGCCGCGCCGGGCCGGTCGGCACCGCCGCCGCGCCTGGACGCCGCAGGGCCGCGCCCGCGCACCCTGACCGAGGACGGACTGCGCGCGGACGGGGCGGCGGCGGAGCGCACCCGGCGGGAGGGGCTGGCCGCGTCGACATTGGTGCATCCGCGGTACTGACCGGGACGACGTGCCGCGCGGACGGGGGTACGATCCGGACACCGGTGGGTAGGCTGCACCGACATGGAGCACCAGGTCTTCGTCCCGGCAGCGGTCGAGCGGCTCGCGGAAGCGCTCGCCGATCCCGTGCGAGTCGCCCGGGCGGTCCCCGGGTTCCAGCAGGACGCCGGCGCCGAACCGGTCTCCGGGCGGCTGAAGCTGCGGATCGGCGGACACTCCGTCACCTACCGCGGAACGGTCCGGATCACGCCGCGCGGGGACGGTGCGTACGCCGTCGAGGGCGAGGCCGCCGAGGCCCGCGGCACCGGCAGGGCCGCCCTCGCCCTCACCCTGCGCCTCGCCGCCGCGGAGGGCGGCACCACCGTCACGGCCGAGGGCACGGCCGAGGCGGACGGACGGATCGCGGAATTGCCGGGGGACACGGTGAACGCGGCACTCACCCGCCTGCTGACGCGCTTCGCGGAGGGGCTGGGGGAGAGGGCGGAACCGGAAGCCGGGGACGAGGCGGAACCGGAGGCGGGGGACAGGGCGGGGACCGGGTCCGCGGCCGACTCCGGTGCCGGGGCCCGGCCCGGTGCCGAGGACGGGTCCGGGGCCGAGGACGGGTCCGGACCCGAGGCCGTGCCGCACGCCGAGGACGACTCCGGGTCCGCGGCTGACTTCGATGCCGATGCCGATGCCGATGCCGATGCCGAGGGCGACTCCGGTGCCGAGGGCGATCCCCGGGCTCGGACCGGGCCGGAGGCGGGACCGGACTCCGAAGCGGCCGGCCACGTCTCCGTGTTCGACACCGAGGTCCCCCCGCCCTCCCTGGACGCGGACGCCGAAGCGGACGCCGACGCCGCTCCCGGTGCCGGACCCGGCTCCGGCGGGGCGGCCCCGGCCGGCGCCCCCCTCCCCGGGGGCTTCGCCGGCGCGGGCGAGCCCCCCGCCGAGGCCGCGCACGCGCGCCGCACAATGATCGGACGCAGCGCCGAGGAGGTCGACCACGCTCCGCCGCGCGGCCGCTACGCCCCCGTACCGGCTCCCCGGACCCCGGTCACGAGCCAGGCCCTGCGCTGGGCGGCCCCGGCCGCCGCCCTGGCCCTGGCCTCGGCGATCGTGGTCGGCCGCGCCCTGCGCAGGCGCGGTTAGCCGAGCGCCGCCGCGGGTGCGGCGCCCCCGCGTCCGTGCCCCGCGCGGCAGCCACCGGGACCGGGGACCGTCCCGCGCAGCGCGGTGCGGCCCGCCTCCGTCCGGGAGCACCGCCGTGGCGCCGCCCGCCCGGGCGGTGCCGGACGCGTCCGCCGGCGCCCTCGCCCGCCTCCGGGCGGCCCCGTTCCCCCGGCGGACGCCGGCCGGACGCCGCTCCGCGCCCGGCGGCGCCCCCTTGATCGCCCCAGTAGGGTCGTCCCGTGAGCAACGAAGACATCACGCTGACCGCGGGCGACGCGGAAGCGACCGTGCGGCCCGGCCACGGCGGCCGCATCGGGGGGCTGCGGATCGGCGGCACGGAGCTGCTGCGGCAGGGCGAGCGCTTCGGCTGCTTCCCGATGGTGCCCTGGTGCGGACGGATCCGGGACGGCCGCTTCCTGGACGGCGCCACCGTCCGCCGGATGCCGCTCAACTCCCCGCCGCACGCCATCCACGGCACCGCCCGCGACGGTGTCTGGCGCACCGCCCGCACCGCCGCCCACGAGGCCGTCCTCACCCACGAACTGACCGACCCCTGGCCGCACTCCGGCCGCGTCACCCAGGTGGTCACCCTGACCGGGGACAGCCTGACGCTGACCATGTCCGTGGAGACGTACGACTCCTCCTTCCCGGCGCAGATCGGCTGGCACCCCTGGTTCCGCCGGAACCTCGGCGGCGAGGACGTACGGCTGGACTTCACCCCGGCCTGGCAGGAGGAGCGCGGCGACGACCACCTGCCCACCGGCAACCGGATCGACCCCCGGCCCGGCCCCTGGGACGACTGCTTCGGCATGCCCGACGGCGTCGACGTCACCCTCACCTGGCCCGGGCGGCTGGAGCTGAGGGTGACCAGCCGCGAGCAGTGGGTCGTGGTCTACGACGAGCAGGAGGAGGCCGTGTGCGTGGAGCCGCAGACCGGCCCGCCCAACGGGCTCAACACCCTGCCCCGCCTGGTCACGCCGCTGGAGCCGCTGGAGGCCACGACCACCTGGAGCTGGCGCCGCCTCTAAGCTGGCTGCCATGACGGACGTACGCGGCGCGCTGCTGCAGCAGATCAAGGACAAGGCCGTGGTGCACGGCAGGGTGACGCTCTCCTCGGGTCTGGAGGCCGACTACTACGTCGACCTGCGCCGCATCACGCTCGACGGCGAGGCCGCCCCGCTGGTCGGCCGGGTGCTGCTGGACCTCACCGCGGACCTGGAGTTCGACGCGGTGGGCGGACTGACCATGGGCGCCGACCCGGTCGCCGCCGCCATGCTGCACGCCGCCGCCGCGCGCGGGAGGAAGCTGGACGCCTTCGTCGTGCGCAAGGCGGCGAAGGCGCACGGGCTGCAGCGTCGGGTGGAGGGGCCCGAGATCGCCGGCCGCCGCGTCCTGGTGGTGGAGGACACCTCCACCACCGGCGGCTCGCCGCTCACCGCCGTGGAGGCCGTGCGCGAGGCCGGCGCCGAGGTCGTCGCCGTCGCCACCATCGTCGACCGGGCGACCGGCGCCGCGGAGAAGATCGAGGCCGGCGCGGGCGTGCCGTACCGGTTCGCCTTCTCGAAGGACGAACTGGGTCTGGACTGACGCGCTCCTCCGACCCGGACTCGACCGGGGGCGTCGGCCGGCGCGTCCGGTCTGGAAAGATGGGGCCGACGATGACGTCACCCCCAAGGTCTAGGTCAGGGCCGTAGTACGCAGAACGTTCACCCGCACACCCAAGGAGCGGACAGATGCCCATCGCAACCCCCGAGGTCTACAACGAGATGCTCGACCGGGCGAAGGCAGGCAAGTTCGCCTACCCGGCCATCAACGTCACCTCGACCCAGACCCTGAACGCGGCTCTGCGCGGCTTCGCGGAGGCGGAGAGCGACGGCATCGTCCAGATCTCGACCGGCGGCGCGGAGTTCCTCGGCGGCCAGTACAGCAAGGACATGGTGACCGGCGCGGTCGCGCTGGCGGAGTTCGCCCACGTCATCGCCGAGAAGTACCCGGTCAACATCGCGCTGCACACCGACCACTGCCCGAAGGACAAGCTCGACGGGTACGTCCGCCCGCTGCTCGCGCTCTCCAAGAAGCGCGTCGACGCCGGCCTCGGCCCGCTGTTCCAGTCCCACATGTGGGACGGCTCGGCCGAGACCCTCGCCGACAACCTGGAGATCGCGCGGGACCTGCTGGAGCAGGCCCGTGCCGCCAGGATCATCCTGGAGGTGGAGATCACCCCGACCGGCGGTGAGGAGGACGGCGTCTCGCACGAGATCAACGACTCCCTCTACACCACGGTCGAGGACGCGATCCGCACCGCCGAGGCCCTCGGCCTGGGCGAGAAGGGCCGCTACCTGCTCGCCGCCTCCTTCGGCAACGTGCACGGCGTGTACAAGCCGGGCAACGTCGTGCTCCGTCCCGAGCTGCTGAAGGAGCTGAGCGAGGGCGTGGCCGCGAAGTTCGGCAAGCAGTCCCCGTTCGACTTCGTCTTCCACGGCGGCTCCGGCTCCACCGAACAGGAGATCCTGACGGCGCTGGAGAACGGCGTCGTGAAGATGAACCTCGACACCGACACCCAGTACGCCTTCACGCGCCCGGTCGCCGACCACATGTTCAGGAACTACGACGGCGTCCTGAAGGTCGACGGCGAGGTCGGCGACAAGAAGGCCTACGACCCGCGCACCTGGGGCAAGCTGGCCGAGGCGTCCATGGCCAAGCGTGTCGTCGAGGCCACGCGGCACCTGCGCTCGGCGGGCAACCGGATCAAGTGAGCACCGGGCGCCGCGAGGCGCGCGCCGAGGGGCCCGGCCCGCCGTCCGCGGCGCCGGGCCCGCCGTCCGCGGCGCCGGGCCCGCCGTGCGCCCGGGGGCGCCCGGACGCCGGGCCGGTGTCCGGGAACCCCCGGGGAGCCCGCACCCACCGGCCGGCCGCGGCCGCCGGTGACAGACTGGGCCCATGACGATTCACGAGAACCTCCTCGGCGGCCCGCCCCCCACCCACCTCCCGGACGTCCCGGAGCCCCGCGAGCTGCTGGCGTCCGGCACCGCGCCCGCGGATGTCGCCGCCAAGTACCCCACCTCCTCCCTCGCCTGGGCCCGGCTGGCCGACGAGGCGTACGAGCGGGGCGCGGTCGTGGAGTCGTACGCCTACGCCCGCACCGGCTACCACCGCGGCCTGGACGCCCTGCGCCGCAGTGGCTGGAAGGGCCACGGCCCGGTGCCCTGGGAGCACGAGCCCAACCGCGGCTTCCTGCGCGCCCTGCACGCCCTCGCCCGCGCCGCGCAGGCGATCGGCGAGCAGGAGGAGTACGAGCGCTGCGCGCAGTTCCTGGAGGACTCCTCGCCGACGGCGGCGCAGACCCTCGGCTGACCCCGGGACGGCCCGTGAGGGGTGCGGTGCGGCCCGTCCGGCGGCGGACGGGCCTTGCCGCGCCCGCGGGAATTGCGGAGGATTCGGTTGGGGACCGGGGCCCCCGTGCCGGCATCGGCAGGGGCGGACCGCCACCCGGAGCAACAACAGGAGACAGCGATGTCCCACCAGGCTCACCCCCCTGCCGAGGCCGCTGAGCCCGAGACCCCGCACCTCGACTTCGCGGGTACGACGCCGTACGAGGACTACGTCAGGGCGGACGTGCTCACCCACCTCCAGCACACCCTGTCCGACGATCCCGGGGAGATGGTCTTCCTGGTCACGAGCCAGGTCATGGAGCTGTGGTTCACGGTCCTCGTGCACGAGTGGGAGACGGCCGCGAAGGCGCTCCGCTCGGACGACGTCCCGGTCGCCGTCGCGGCGCTGAAGCGTTCGGTGCGGGAGCTGGAGGCGCTGAACGCCTCCTGGAAGCCGCTCGGCCAGCTGACCCCCGCGCAGTTCAACGCGTACCGCGGCGCCCTCGGCGAGGGCTCCGGGTTCCAGTCCGCGATGTACCGCCGCCTGGAGTTCCTGCTCGGCGAGAAGTCCGCGTCCATGCTCGTCCCGCACCGCGGCACCCCGCGCGTCCACGCGGAACTGGAGAAGGCCCTGTACGAGCCGAGCCTGTACGACGAGGCCGTACGGCTCCTCGCGCGCCGCGGCCACACGGTCCCGGCGTCCGTCCTCGGCCGTGACGTCTCCCGGCCCTACGAGCCCTGCGACGCCGTGGAGGCCGCCTGGGCGGAGATCTACTCCGGTGACCAGGACGCCGAGCTCGCCCGTCTGGGGGAGGCGCTGAGCGACGTGGCCGAACTGGTGTGGCGCTGGCGCAACGACCACCTGGTCGCCACCCGGCGCGCGATGGGCGCCAAGCCCGGTACGGGCGGCTCCGCCGGCGTGGCCTGGCTGGAGAAGCGCGCCCGCAAGAACGTGTTCCCCGAGCTGTGGACGGCGAGGTCCCATGTCTGAGCCGTCCCTGCGGGCGAAGGAACTGGACGCCGCGGACGGCCTCGCGCCGCTGCGTTCCCGTTTCGTCCTCGACCCCGGCACCGTCTACCTCGACGGCAACTCGCTCGGCGCCCTGCCCGCGCACGTCCCGGACCGGGTGGCGGACGTCGTGCGCCGGCAGTGGGGCGAACTGCGCATCCGCTCCTGGGAGGAGAGCGGCTGGTGGGCGGCGCCCGAGCGGATCGGCGACCGCATAGCCCCGCTGGTCGGCGCGGCACCGGGCCAGATCGTGGTCGGCGACTCGACGAGCGTCAACGTCTTCAAGGCACTGGTCGCGGCGGTCCGCATGGCCGGCGAGCACCGCGACGAGCTCCTCGTCGACGCCACCACCTTCCCCACGGACGGCTACCTCGCCGAGTCCGCCGCCCGCCTCACCGGCCGCACCCTGCGCGCGGTGACGCCGCAGGAGGTCCCCGCCGCGCTGGGCCGGCGCACGGCGGCGGTACTGCTGAACCACGTCGACTACCGCACCGGCCGCCTGCACGACCTGCCCGGCCTCACCGCCGCGAGCCACGCGGCCGGCGCGCTCGCGGTGTGGGACCTGTGCCACAGCGCGGGCGCGCTGCCGGTGGGCCTGGACGAGCACGGGGTCGACCTGGCGGTCGGCTGCACGTACAAGTACCTGAACGGCGGCCCCGGCGCCCCGGCCTACCTGTACGTCCGGCGCGCGCTGCAGCCCCGCTTCGACTCCCCGCTGCCCGGCTGGAACTCCCACGCCGAACCCTTCGGCATGGCCCCGTCCTACACCCCGGCACCGGGCGCCGCGCGCGGCCGGGTCGGCACCCCGGACATCCTGTCCATGCTGGCCCTGGAGGCGGCGCTGGAGGTCTGGGACGGCGTCTCCCTCGCCGCGGTGCGCGCCAAGTCCCTGGCCCTGACGGACTTCTTCCTGGAGTGCGTCACCGCGTACACCGAGCCCGGCCGGCTCACCTCCGTGACGCCCGGACCCCACGGGCAGCGGGGCAGCCAGGTGGCCCTGCGCTGTGCCGACGCCGCGGACGTCATGAAGCGCCTGATCGCCCGGGGGGTCGTCGGCGACCACCGCGCCCCGGACGTCCTCCGCTTCGGCTTCACCCCGCTGTACGTGAGCTTCGCGGACGTGGAGAGGGCGGCCCGGGTGCTGGGCGAGGTCGTGGCGGACCGCGACGGGCCGGCCGGGGGCGCGGCGACGGCCGAGCCGGCCCGGGCGGGGTGACGGGGACGCCGCAGCCGGCGTGCTGCGGCCCGGGCGCCGGGGCCGGGCCCCGGCGGCACCGCCACCGCCCCCGGCCGACGCCCCGGCGGCCCCCGCTCCGGCCGGCGTCCCCCGTGGCCCCCGCTCCCGACCAGTCCGCCCCCGTGACCGCCCGCTCCCGACCGGGGGACCCCACGTCACCGGCCCGGTACCGTCCCGGCCGGCGACCGGTCCTCCACCTGGTCCCCCCACCGAACCCGTTCCCCCCGCTGAGAGGCCGGAGCATGCCGGACGACGCCGCAGCAGCCCGCGCCGCCGCCGAGGAGGCGTCGGCCTTCTCGCACGCCCCGGTCGTGCCCGACGCCACCGCCGCCTACGGCGACCACCCCGACCAGGTGATCGACTTCTACGTCCCCCGCCCCGGCCGGGGCCCCGGGGCAGCCCCCGCCTCCCCCCTCGTCGTCGTCCTGCACGGCGGGGCCTGGCGGGCCGCTCACGACCGCCGCCACGTCACCCCCTTCGCGGACCACCTGGCCCGCCGGGGCTTCGCCGTGGCCTGCGTCGAGTACCGGCGGGGCGGCACGCCCCGCGTCCCCGCCGGCGGCGCGGGGCCCGCGCCCGGCACCGGACCCGTCCTCCCCGCCGGCCGCTGGCCCGACACCTTCGACGACGTCGCCGCCGCCCTGGACGCCCTCCCCGCCCTGGCCCGCGCGGCCCTGCCCCGGGCCGACCTGCGCCGTACCGTGCTGACCGGCCACTCGGCGGGCGGCCACCTGGCGCTGTGGGCGGCGGCCCGGCACGTCCTGCCCGCCGACGCCCCCTGGCGCACCGACGAACCGGCCCCCCTGCGGGGTGTCGTCGCGCTCGCCCCCATCGCGGACCTGGCCGTGGCGACGAGGCTGAACGTCTGCGGCGACGCGTCGGTGCAGCTCCTCGGCGGGCACGGGGCGTTCGCGGAGCGCCGGCCGTACGCCGACCCCGCCCTCCTCCTGCCGACGGGCATCGCGACCACCCTCGTCCAGGGCCGTGCGGACCGGGTGGTCCCGCAGGCGGTGGCCGAGTCCTACGCGGACGCCGCGGCGGACGCGGGCGAGGCGGTGGGCCTGACGCTGCTGGAGGACACCGGCCACTTCCCGCTGATCGACCCGGCGGCGGGCGCCTGCGCGGTGGTGGCGGAGGAGATCGCCCGGCTCGCCCGGTGAGACGGGTGCGCGGCGACCGGCGGAGCGGCGGCCCCCGCCGCGTGGTACGCGTAGTACCTGGGACGGACCCCCGGCACCCCCTCCAAGGGGACGACCGGACGCGGGGTCCGGCCTACCGTTCGTACGTGGCCGAGACGACGCACACGCAGACGACCGGGCCGGGGGCGGCGGGCAGGCCGCGCAGCCCCGCGTTCCGGCTGGCCGCGGACGCCCTGCGGGGGCTGCGGCAGGACCTGTTCCACGACGCCTTCGCCCACCGCCCGCTGCCCCGCGCCGCCGCCGACGGCCCGCTCGGCCGCCGCCTGCCGGACCGCGCGCGGCAGTACGCGGGGCGGGCCCCGCACGCGGCGGTGGCGGCCGCCGGCGGGGCGGCGGCGCTCGTCGCGCTGGCGGACGGCCACACGGGCCCGTCGGCGCTGCTGTGCGCGCCGCTGGCCCTGGGCCCGGTCCTGCTGACCCTGGTGCGCCCGGCCGGGGTGTTCTGCTGTCGCTCGTGGCGACCGCGCTCACCGCGGTCACCGGCGCCGGCCGCGACACCTGGCCCTGGCCGCCGAGCAGCTTCCCGTCGCACCTGAGGGTCCTCACGGTCGTGGCCCTGCGCACCCGTCCGCGCACGGCGGCCTGGCTGTGGGGGCTGACCGCGCTGTACGGCTTCTGGGCCGAGGCCGCCTTCGGCCGGGGCCACTCCGGCACCGGCACGGGCCCCACGGTGTTCCTGCCGCGCTGGTCCTGCTGGCCGTCACCGTCCGGCACATCCGCCGGCAGGCCCAGCGGGAGGTGACCGCCCAGCGGACGGCGGCCACGAGGTGACCGTGTTCCTGCCGGTCCCCGGTGCGGGCGAGGGCGCGGCACGACCATCCGCGTGCTGATCGCGGACGACCGGATGACGGTCCGCGAGGGCTTCTCGGTCCTGCTGAACGCGATGCCGGACATCGAGGTCGTCGGCGAGGCCGTCAACGGCCGCGAGGCGGTCGAGCGGGTCCGGGAACTGGGCCCGGACGTGGTGCTGAGGGACATCCGCATGCCGGACCTGAACGGCATCGGGGCGACCCGGGAGACCGTGGCCGCGGACGCGGCGGCCAAGGTGCTGGTGCTGACCGCGTTCGACCTGGACGAGTACGTCTGCCAGGCGCTGCGGGCGGGCGCCTCCGGATTCCTGCTGAAGGACGCCCCGGCGCGGCAGCCGGCCGACGGGGTGCGGGTGGTGGCGTCCGGGGAGGCGCTCTGGCGCCGTCGGTGACCCGGCGCCTGATCGCCGAGTCCTCGCGGCTGTCGCAGGCGCCCCGCCCGACGCAGGCGGCGCGGGCGGCGTACGGGGAGCTGGCGGAGCGGGGGACGGAGGGGCTGGTCCCGATCGCGCAGGGCCTGGCGAACGCGGAGATCGCCGGGCGGCTGGTGGCGGCCGAGTCGACGGTCAAGACGCACGTGAGCCGGATCCGGTGAAACTGGGCCTGCGGGACCGCACGCAGGCGGCGGTGTTCGCCTGCGAGGTCCGGCTGGTCACGCCCGGCTGAGCCGCCCCGGCCGCGGCGGATCGGGGCGCCCCTGGTCGGGACGGGCGGGGGCGGGCTAGCGTCCGTCCATGGCAGCTGCTTCGGACCTCGTTTTCGACCCGTGGGACCCGGCGTTCGTCGCCGACCCGTACCCGGCCTACGCCGAACTGCGGGCCCGTGGCCGGGTGATCCGCCACGACCCGACCGACCAGTGGCTCGTCCCGCACCACGCGGACGTCTCGGCGCTGCTGCGGGACCGCCGGCTGGGCCGCACCTACCGGCACCGCTTCACGCACGAGGAGTTCGGCCGGACCCCGCCCCCGCCGGAGCACGAGCCGTTCCACGTGCTGAACGACCACGGCATGCTGGACCTGGAGCCGCCGGACCACACCCGCATCCGGCGCCTGGTGTCCAGGGCGTTCACCCCGCGCACGGTGGAGCGGCTCGGGCCCTACGTCCGGGACCTGGCGCACGAGCTGGTGGGGGCGCTCGTCGCGGCGGGCGGCGGCGACCTGCTCGCGGACGTGGCCGAACCGCTGCCGGTCGCGGTGATCGCCGAGATGCTGGGCATCCCGGAGGCGGACCGGCCGCTGCTGCGGCCCTGGTCGGCGGCGATCTGCGGGATGTACGAGCTGAACCCGTCCGAGGAGACGGCGGCGCGGGCGGTCCGGGCGTCGGTGGAGTTCTCGGACTACCTCACGGAGCTGATCGCGGCCCGCCGCGAGGAGCCCGGGGAGGACCTGATCTCGGGACTGATCGCGGCCCACGACGAGGACGACCGGCTGACCGGGCAGGAGATGGTCTCCACGGCCGTGCTCCTGCTGAACGCGGGCCACGAGGCCACGGTCAACGCCACGGTGAACGGCTGGTGGGCCCTGTTCCGCAACCCGGCCCAGCTGGCGGCCCTGCGCGCCGACCACTCCCTGGTGCCCACGGCCGTGGAGGAGCTGATGCGCTACGACACCCCGCTGCAGCTCTTCGAGCGCTGGGTGCTGGACGACATCGAGATCGGCGGCACGACGATCCCGCGGGGCGCGGAGATCGCCATGCTCTTCGGTTCCGCCAACCACGACCCGGACGTCTTCGAGGATCCCGGCACCCTGGACCTCGCCCGCCGGGACAACCCGCACATCTCCTTCAGCGCGGGCATCCACTACTGCATCGGCGCCCCGCTGGCCCGCATGGAACTGGCGGCCTCGATGACGGCCCTGCTGGAGCGGGCCCCGACCCTGGCGCCGGCGGCGGAGCCGGAACGCACCCCCAACTTCGTGATCCGGGGCCTGCGGGGACTGAGCGTGGAAGTGGTCTGAGCGCTCGCGCAAGCCCCCTCACGGCGCCGGGGCCGGGGTCTGGGTCCGGGTCCGGGTCTGGGCCGGGGGCAGCGTGAGCCCCCAGGCCCCCTCGGCCACCTGCCACGTCCGCCGCCGCACCGGGCCCGACACCAGCGCGTCGGCGCGGTACCGGAAGTCCGTGCCGACCACCGTCACCGCCCGTCCCGAGACCCGCAGCAAGGTCGCCTCCGCGCCCACCGGCAGGGGCCGCACCTCCACCCGTGCCACGCCGGACGCGCCCGGCACCACCGAGACCGCCCGCACGGGCTGGTCGAGGTCCACGACCGTGGCGCCGTCGACCTCGACCCGGAGCCGGGTGGGCCCGGCGGCCGGTATCGCGGGCAGCCGGACGGGGCGGGTGGCCAGGGTGCGGACCAGGGAACGGTACGTCGTGCGCAGCCACGGCCCCCCGGGGGCGCCGGCGAACGGCTCCGCCGCCTCCCGCACGGGCTCCGGCGGGATGCCCAGCGTGCCCAGCACCACGCCGTCGCTGTCGTCGACCAGCAGGTCCAGGCGGCGCACGGTCCCGTCCAGCACGGCCCGCGCGGCGGCCACCGCCCCGGCGGGCACACCGAGCGACCGGGCCAGGCGCGCGTCCCCGACCGGCACCACCGACAGGGCGCAGCCGGCCAGCTCCCGTTGGCGGTGCAGCACGGTCACCGCGCGGACCAGTGCCCGGTCGTCGCCGATCACCACCGGGCGCCGGGAGCCGCGCCTGCCGAGCACCCGGGCGAACTCCTCCGGGCCGTCCGGCAGGCACACTTTCGCGGCCGCGCCCGCGGTGAGCACGTCCTTCGCGATCCGTACGGACTCCCCGTCCGTCTGCCGGGCCGCCGGATCGATGATCACCAGCAGCTGATCGGACGTCGCGAAGGTCGCCACCTCGGTCCTGCCTCGCTTCCTCGGGTAGCATCTTTGTGCAAGAGCCCCTTGCGCTGTTGCGCCAGGGGCTTCGTCTATTCCGGGGCATCCGGTCCGACGGTTGTGCGGCCAACGACGGTCGCGGTGGCGCGCGGCGGTGAACCTTACGCCCGCACCCCTGGCCTTGGACATGCCCCGCCCGGAAGGGGTGTACGCGCGTGCCCGCACTTGTGCTGCTCGGTGCTCAGTGGGGTGACGAAGGCAAGGGGAAGGCGACCGACCTGCTCGGTGGCTCGGTGGACTATGTAGTGCGCTACCAGGGCGGCAACAACGCCGGCCACACGGTCGTCGTCGGCGACCAGAAGTACGCGCTCCACCTCCTCCCTTCCGGAATCCTCTCCCCCGGCTGTACGCCGGTCATCGGCAACGGCGTCGTGGTCGACCCATCGGTCCTGCTCTCCGAGCTGAGCGGTCTGAACGAGCGCGGCGTCGACACGTCCAAGCTCCTGATCAGCGGGAACGCGCACGTGATCACGCCCTACAACGTCACCGTCGACAAGGTGACGGAGCGCTTCCTGGGCAAGCGCAAGATCGGCACCACCGGCCGCGGCATCGGCCCGACCTACGCCGACAAGATCAACCGCGTGGGCATCCGCGTCCAGGACCTGTACGACGAGTCGATCCTCACCCAGAAGGTGGAGGCGGCCCTCGACGTCAAGAACCAGATCCTGACCAAGCTGTACAACCGGCGCGCGATCGCCGTGCACCAGGTGGTCGAGGAACTGCTGGGCTACGCCGAGCAGATCGAGCCGTACGTCGCGGACACCGTGCTGGTCCTCAACCAGGCGCTGGAGGACGACAAGGTCGTCCTCTTCGAGGGCGGCCAGGGCACGCTGCTGGACATCGACCACGGCACGTACCCCTTCGTCACCTCCTCCAACCCGACCGCGGGCGGCGCCTGCACCGGCGCCGGCGTGGGCCCGACGAGGATCAGCCGGGTCATCGGCATCCTCAAGGCGTACACGACCCGGGTGGGCGCCGGACCGTTCCCGACCGAGCTGTTCGACGAGGACGGCGAGGCGCTGCGCCGCATCGGCGGCGAGCGGGGCGTCACCACCGGCCGCGACCGCCGCTGCGGCTGGTTCGACGCGGTCATCGCCCGCTACGCGACCCGCGTGAACGGCCTGACCGACTTCTTCCTCACCAAGCTGGACGTCCTCACCGGCTGGGAGCGAATCCCGGTCTGCGTGGCGTACGAGATCGACGGCAGGCGCGTCGAGGAACTGCCGTACTCGCAGTCGGACTTCCACCACGCCAAGCCGGTCTACGAGACGCTGCCCGGCTGGTCGGAGGACATCACCAAGGCGAAGTCCTTCTCCGACCTGCCGAAGAACGCCCAGAACTACGTCAAGGCGCTGGAGGAGATGTCCGGCGCCCCGATCTCCGCGATCGGCGTGGGCCCGGGCCGGGACGAGACGATCGAGGTCAACTCGTTCCTCTGAGCCGGTCCCGGCCGGCGTGCCCGAGCCGGTCCCGGCCGGCGCGCCCGAGCCGGTCCCGGCCGGCGCGCCCGAGCCGGTCCCGGCCGGCGCGCCGGCCGCCCGCCGGTCCGCCCCCGGACGTGATCCTCGGGCGGTCCGGCGCCGTGCGCGGTGCACTGGAGGCATGAGCGCGCACCGGGACGTACGGTGCCGGGGCCCGTACGGCGGTGAGGGCGGCCGGTCCGGCGGGAGCGGCTGCGGCGCCCCCGCGGTCTTCGAGGCCGCCCGGCACGGCAGGCCGCCGCTGCGGGTGTGCCCGGTCCACCTGGGGCCCGCGCTGCTGCTGGGCGGCGGGGTGCTGTGGCCGCCGGGCATCTCGATGACCGGCCGGCCCTGACGGCGGCCGGAGCCCCGCCGGTGCTCAGCTGAACACGATCATCGACCCCTGCGCCAGGGACCGCGTCGCCGCCGCGTGCAGGCCCAGCCACACGTGCCGTTCGCGGGCGAAGGGGCTGGGGTCGTACGGCGCCGGGACGGCCGGCTCCTCCAGCTCGGTGGGGCCGGCGGGCGGCTGTGGCGCCGCGGGCGGGTTGGCCGGATCGATGCCGATCGACGGCGCTACGTACTCCAGTTCCCGCAGCAGGGCCTGGGCGGAGCCCAGGGGGCCGCCGCCCGCGAGCAGTTCGTCGTTCGACAGCGGGTGCGGGAAGTCCACGGGCACGTACGCGCCCGCGTGGTCGTAGTGCCAGACCAGGTGGGACTGCTGGGCGGTCGACTCGAACATCTCCAGCAACTGCTCGTAGTCGCCGCCCAGGTCGTCCACCGGGGTCACCGGCAGCCCGCACACCTGGAGCAGGTAGACCCGGCGCAGGAAGTGCAGCGCGTCGTAGTCGAATCCGGCGACCGGCGCGACCTCCCCGGACAGGCCCGGCATGTACTGGTACACCGGCACCGGCGGGAGTCCGGCCGAGGCCAGCGCGTTGTTGTAGTGCGCGAGTTCCTCGGCGAACGGGTTGTCCGGCGTGTGGCACAACACGTCGACGAGCGGTACCAGCCACAGGTCACAGGCCAAAGAGGGCTCCTCACACAGCGGGGCGGTCAGGAAAGGGAAGGGTAGCGGTGCGGCGCGGGGTCGGCTCCCCCCGTGCGGGACGTGCGGACGACGCGGACGTGCGGTCCGCCGCCCCTCACGTCCGGCCGGCCTGCGCCAACTGCTCCACCAGGGCCAGGGAGTGCGCGTTGGCCTCGGCGACGATCGCGCGGGCGGTCTCCTCCTCGCGGCGGGCGAGCGCGTCGACCAGCTCGGTGTGCCCGGCCCACAGCCGGCCGCGCACGTCGGGCAGGCGGCGCAGGTGCTGCACCGCGCACACCCAGGACCGCACCCGCAGCCGGTGCAGGAAGTCGGCGAGGTAGGGGTTGCCGAACAGGCCGCTCAGCTCGTGCCAGAACCGCAGGTCGTAGCCGATGAGCACGGTCAGGTCGCCGGCCGCCGCGGCCCGCTGCGCCTCCTCGCCGCGCCGGCGCACCACGGCGAGGGCCGCCGCCGTCCGCGCGCCGTCGGTGCCGGAGAGGGCCGGGTGGCCCGCGGCGAGCGCCCGGAACATGCCGTCGGTGACCAGGCTGCGGGCCTCGATCATGCCCCGGTAGTCGGCGGGGGTGCACTCCGGGACGCGGAATCCGCGGTGCTGGTCGGCCTCCAGGACGCCCTGCGCGGACAGGTCGACCAGCGCTTCGCGGACCGGGGTCGCCGAGACGCCGTACTGCTCGGCGATCTCCTTGACGGTGAACGCGCTGCCCGGCCGCAGCCGCCCCGCCAGGGCCTCGTCGCGCAGCGCGTCCGCGATCTGCTGGCGCAGGGTGCTGCGCGTCACGGCGCCGGTGCCGGGCATCGTCGAGGCTCTCCTCACGCGTTCGGGTGACGTACTCGTACGCACTCGCCTGTCTCCTACGAGCACGTCACCTTAATCGTTCACGCCCCGCCCGGGCAGGAGCGGCCGGACCACCCGCCGTGGCCGTCCGCGGCCGGGGCGCTCACCGCACCGTGTGCTCGTCGGCCACGGTCAGCGCGGCGTCCAGCGCGGCCAGGCCCTCCTCCAGCTCCTCCTCGGTGACCGTGCACGGCGGCACCACGTGGGTGCGGTTCATGTTCACGAAGGGCCACAGCCCGTGCCGCTTGGCGGCGGCGGCGAACGCGGCCATGGGGGCGTTCGCCTCGCCGGCCGCGTTGTACGGCACCAGCGGCTCGCGCGTCTCCCGGTCGCGCACCAGTTCCAGCGCCCAGAACATGCCGGTGCCGCGCACCTCGCCCACGCTCGGGTGCCGCTCGGCCAGCTTCGCGAGCCCGGGGGCGAGGACCGACTCGCCGAGCCGCCTGGCGTTCTCCACGACGCCCTCCCGCGCCATCACCCCGATCGTGGCGACGGCGGCGGCGCAGGCCAGCGGGTGCCCGGAGTAGGTGAGCCCGCCCGGGTACGGCCGCTTGCCGAAGGTCTCCGCGATCCGCTGCGAGATGGCGACACCGCCGAGCGGCACGTATCCCGAGTTCACGCCCTTGGCGAAGGTCATCAGGTCGGGCACGACGCCGAAGAGGTCGGCGGCGAACCACTCACCGGTCCGCCCGAACCCGGCCATGACCTCGTCCAGGACGAAGACGATCCCGTGCTCGTCGCAGATCTCCCGGACGCCGGCCAGGTAGCCCGGCGGCGGCACCATGATGCCGGCGGTGCCGGGGATGGTCTCCAGGACGATCGCGGCGACCGTCCCCGGGCCCTCGAAGGCGAGCGTCGTCTCCAGGTGCTCCAGCGCCCGCGCGCACTCCTGCTCCTCGGTCCCGGCGTAGAAGCGGGAGCGGTAGAGGAACGGCGCCCAGAAGTGGACGACCCCGGCGGCGCCGCTGTCGGAGGCCCAGCGGCGCGGGTCGCCGGTGAGGTTCACCGCCTGCTGGGTGCCGCCGTGGTACGAGCGGTAGGCCGAGAGCACCTTCGGGCGGCCCGTGTGCAGCCGGGCCATGCGCACCGCGTGCTCGACGGCGTCGGCGCCGCCGTTGGTGAAGAAGATCTTGTCCAGGTCGCCGGGCGTCCGCTCGGCGATCAGCCGGGCCGCCTCCGAGCGCGCCTCCACGGCGAACGCGGGCGCGAACGTCGTCAGGCGCGCGGCCTGCTCCTGGATCGCGGCGACGACCTCGGGGTGCTGGTAGCCGATGTTGGTGAAGACGAGCCCGCTGGTGAAGTCCAGGTACCGCTTCCCGTCGTAGTCCCAGAAGTAGGACCCCTCGGCGCCGGCGACGGCGAGCGGGTCGATGAGGTCCTGCGCGGACCAGGAGTGGAAGACGTGCGCGCGGTCCGCGGCCTTCACCGCGGCGCCGGCTTCGGGATGGGGCTGAGGGGTCATGCCCGCGAGGGTAGAGGTCCGGGACGCGGAGGGGGTACCGGCGTCCTGTTCCGTGGACGGGGCGGTTCCGCGACAGGGTGTCGACCCCGCCGGCGGTGCCGGGGCCGCCCGGCGTCCGGCCGCACCGGCCGCCGGTGCGGCCGGCGGTGGCCCCGGACCGGCCGTGACGGGCGGGACGAGCTGTTACGGAACCGTAGACGCCGGCCCGGGCGGCCCCCGGCGCGCCCGCACTATCCTCGGTGCGTCGCAGGTGCAGGGGCCGCGCGAGCGGGATGCGCGCACGGGGTGCGGGTACCGGGGGCGCGCGCTGGGGAAGGCGGGGCGGTTCATGGAGAAGCCGGGGGCGGGGGATCCGGTGGGGGTCCCCCCGGGCGTTCAGCCCTGGGGGAGGATCGGCGGGTACCGGCTGCTGGCGCGGCTGGGCGCGGGCGGGATGGGGCAGGTGTACCTGGCCCGGTCGGACCGGGGCCGTACCGTCGCCGTGAAACTGGTCCGCGAGGAGCTGGCCGAGCAGGAGGAGTTCCGGGCGCGGTTCCGGCAGGAGGTGGAGGCCGCGCGGCGGGTCGGCGGGTACTGGACCGCGCCGGTGCTGGACGCGGACACCGAGGCGGCGGTGCCGTGGGTGGCCACCGGGTACGTGGCCGGGCCCAGCCTCGAACGGGTCGTCGGGCACGACCACGGGGCGCTGCCCGAGCGGTCGGTGTGGATCCTCGCGGCCGGGCTCGCGCACGCGCTGAAGGACATCCACGCGGCGGGCATCGTGCACCGGGACCTCAAGCCGTCCAACGTGCTGGTGACCATCGACGGGCCGCGGGTGATCGACTTCGGGATCGCGCGGGCGCTGGAGACGTCGGCGGGGGACGGGCTGACCCGGACCGGCTCGCTGGTGGGGTCGCCCGGGTTCATGGCCCCGGAGCAGGTGCGGGGGGACCGGATCACCCCGGCCTGCGACGTCTTCTGCCTCGGTTCCGTGCTGGCCTACGCGGCGACCGGGGCGCAGCCCTTCGGCGGCGCCGACAGCGGGGTGCACGCCCTGATGTTCCGCATCGCGCAGGAGGAGCCGGACCTGGAGCGGGTGCCGGAGGGGATCGCCGACCTGATCCGGGACTGCCTGAGGAAGGACCCCGCCGCGCGGCCCTCGCTGGACGCGGTCCTGGAACGGACGGGCGCGGAGGACACCGTGTCCGGGGGGCGCTCCCGCGACCCCTGGCTGCCGGCGGCGCTGGTGGCCCAGCTGGGGCGGCACGCCGTCCAGCTGCTGGAGGTGGAGGACCCGCAGGGGGAGACCGCGCGGTCCGCACGCCCCGCGCGGCCGGCGTCACCGGACGGGGACGGCCCCGCTGCGGCGGACGGGCCGCCGGCGGGTGCGGGCGGTTTCGGCCCGGCGAACGGCCCGGCGGTGGACGCGGGCGGCGCGGGGGGTGCGGACAGCGGGCCGGCCGCCGCCGTGCCCCCGCCCGCCCGGGCCCAGTGGCCCGGAGGCGGTCCGGGCGGGGCCCCGGAGCACGGGCAGCCCGTCCGCCGTCCGCCCGCCGTGGTCAACGGGCGGACCCCGCCCGCCGGGCCCGCGACGCCTCCCGCGTACGGCACCCCCGGCCCGTACGGCCATCCGCAGCAGTACGTCCAGCAGCATGCCCTGCCCGCCGCGCCCCCGGCCGCGTCCCCCGGTCCCTACGGGTATCCGCAGCAGCCGTACCACCCCTACGGCGGCGACCCCGGCTCCACCCCGCCGTACGGGCCGCCACCGGTCGCCGCCGGGCAGGAGCCGGAGCGCGGGAACGGGCGCTCCACCGCGCTGCTCGTCGTGATCGCGCTGGTCGTGGCGCTGGGCGCCGGCGGTTCGGTGTACGCGCTGATGCAGCGCGGCGGCGCCGGGGACGACGGCAGGGCCGGCCCGGTGCCGACCGTCACCCGCGCCTCGCCCACGACGTCCGACCCGCCCGCCCCGACGACCCCGGTGCCGACCTCCTCCGCTCCCTCCGACGGCGCGGTCCCGGCCGCCTACCTGGGCACCTGGCGGACCACGATCGAGAACTCCGACGGCTCCGCCACCCGCGAACTCACCATCCGGCAGGGTGAGGTCGGCGACACGGTCCTCACGCTCGTCGCGGACGGCCCCGCCGCGGGCGGCACCTACCACTGCGTCTTCGAGGCACCGCTCGCCGGGGAGCCGGGCGGCGACGGCCCGCTGGAGATCGGGCCGTCCACGGTGACCAGCGGCGAGCCGGCGTCGTCCTGCTCCCCGGGCGAGGCCACGGAGGTCGCGCTGCTGTCCGACGGCCGCCTGAGGCGGACGAAGGCGGGCGGCGGGGAGAGCCTGACCTACACGAAGCGGTGAGCCGTGCCGGGGGCGGGCGCCCTCACCGGGGCTCCGGCGGCCGCTGCCTGGGCATGTTCGGGCGGGCGCCGCTCGCGGGCGGCAGCGGGAACCTGCCGGCCGGGGCCCCGGCCTCCGGCCGGTGACCGCAGGACACCGCCGCCTGGATGCCCAGCGGGGCCGGTCCGGTCCGGAACTCCACCATCCAGTCGGCCGTCTCGGTGCGCACCAGCTCCGTCACGTCCTCCGAGAACCGCCGCAGCATCCCCAGGCACCGCTCGGCGGCCTCGCCCGCCGTGCCCTCGGCCGGCCCCAGCACCTCCCGGACGCTCTCCGAGGCCCAGTCGAACTGCAGCGACTGCAGCCGGCGCTGCACGGCCTGCGCGGTGGCCACGTCCCGCATCCACCCGGAGGCTGACGCCGAAGAACCGGTCGACGCCGGCGCACGCCCCCGCGAGCAGCAGCGCCAGGTACCCCCAGGGCGCGGCCCCGCCGGCCACCCCGGTCAGGTCCAGCAGGGGCAGCGTCGCGCCGGCCACGGCCCCCGCCGCCGCCCCGGCGCGCAGCGCGCGGGCGCCCCGCCTCTTCCACACCCGGTCCGCCAGGTACCAGGCCGCCGTCCCCAGCGCGCCGTGTTCGACCCACCGGTACAGCTCGTCGAGCCGTTCGGCGGGCTCCCCCCAGTCCCCGAGCGGGAACACCCGCCCGGACAGGTCGTCCGGCCGCAGCCCGGCCGCGCCCTCGCCCCGCCCGTCCTGAGGCGGACCCTCGGGCTGCATCTCCGGCTGACCCACCCGGCACTCCCTACTGAACACGACACGAACGCGGCGCCGGTCGCGGCACCGGACCCGGCACGGCGCACGGCGGGGTCCACGGAACGGACCCCGCCCGGTCACGGTGCGTCACGTCACCTGCCGGCGCGGGGCACCCTTCCTACCGCCCAATGGGTGGCCCGCACGTGGCTTTCCCGGTTGTTCCGCCCGTAAGTGCGTCTTGATCAGGTATACGCCGGGCATCCGTCTCACCCGAAAGAGTGGCGCGGCGATGGCCGCGTGGACCACGTAGGCTCGTGCACAGCGGTGAACGGCGCGGCACGGCGGGAAGACGCAGACCCGTAGCGCACCAAGAACGCCAAGAACGCCAAGAACGCCAAGAACCAGGAGCTGATCGTGATCCCCGGTGGTGGCCAGCCCAACATGCAGCAGTTGCTCCAGCAGGCCCAGAAGATGCAGGAGGACCTGCAGCGGGCGCAGGAGGAACTGGCGAACACGGAGGTCGACGGACAGGCGGGCGGCGGCCTGGTGAGGGCCACCGTGACCGGCTCCGGCGAGCTGCGCGCGCTGAAGATCGACCCGGAGGCGGTGGACCCGGAGGACACCGACACCCTCGCCGACCTGATCGTGGCGGCCGTACAGGCGGCCAACGAGAACGCGCAGGCGCTCCAGCAGCAGAAGCTCGGCCCGCTGGCCCAGGGACTGGGCGGCGGGAGCGGCATCCCCGGTCTGCCGTTCTGACGCCCGGCCCACTACCGTACGTACCGAAAGGTCTCCAGGAAGGGCAGTCCGTTGTACGAAGGCGTGGTCCAGGACCTCATCGACGAGCTGGGGCGGCTGCCCGGCGTCGGTCCCAAGAGCGCGCAGCGGATCGCCTTCCACATCCTGCAGGCCGAGCCGACGGACGTGAAGCGGCTCGCGCAGGCCCTCCTGGAGGTGAAGGCGAAGGTCCGTTTCTGCGCGGTCTGCGGCAACGTGGCACAGGAGGAGCTGTGCAACATCTGCCGCGACCCGCGCCGCGACCCGTCGGTCATCTGCGTGGTGGAGGAGCCGAAGGACGTGGTCGCGGTGGAGCGCACCCGCGAGTTCCGCGGCCGCTACCACGTCCTCGGCGGAGCGATCAGCCCGATCGAGGGCGTGGGCCCCGACGACCTGCGCATCCGGGAACTCCTCGCGCGGCTGGCGGACGGGACGGTCACGGAGCTGATCCTGGCCACGGACCCCAACCTGGAGGGCGAGGCGACGGCGACGTACCTCGCCCGGATGATCAAACCCATGGGCCTGAAGGTCACCCGCCTGGCCAGCGGCCTCCCGGTGGGTGGCGACCTGGAATACGCGGACGAGGTGACCCTCGGCCGCGCCTTCGAGGGGAGACGACTCCTAGATGTCTGACGCCACAGTGCACGACGCGACGCGGAACCCGGACGACTTCGCGGTCCAGATCGCGGACCAGATCGAGAGCTTCCTGGTGGCCGTCACGGAGGTGGCGAGGGGCGACGAGCCCGACTCGGCCGTCCCCTTCCTGCTCCTGGAGGTCTCCCAGCTGCTGCTGGCCGGCGGCCGTCTCGGCGCCCACGAGGACATCCTCCCCGACGAGCGCTACGAGCCCGACCTCGGCCCCGAGCCGGACGTGGACGGACTGCGCGAGAACCTCGCGCGCCTGCTGGAGCCGATCGACGTCTACTCCGAGGTGTTCGACCCCTACGAGCCCCGCAGGGCGCCGGTGCCCGCCCGGATCTCGGACGACCTGGCCGACGTCATGACCGACCTGCGCCACGGCATGGCCCACTACCGCGCCGGCCGCACCACGGAGGCCCTGTGGTGGTGGCAGTTCTCCTACTTCTCCAACTGGGGCGGCACCGCCTCCGCCACCCTGCGCGCCCTGCAGTCCCTGGTCGCCCACGTCCGCCTCAACCAGCCCCTGGAGGAACTGGACGGCCTGGACACCGACCAGGAGATCGGCGACGAGACCCTGGAGATCGAGGCCGGCCGCGTGATGGCGCAGGAGATCGGCGGCCCCCTGGGGCTGCAGGGCGCGTAGCGCGTCCCTCCGGGCCGGCGGCGCGGTGTTCCGGGGCGGCCCGCACCCGGTGGGCGTCGCCGTGCGGGTGCCGGCCCGGACGGCCGATGTCTCACCATGCGGGAGCAGGACGGTGAAATTCGGACGCTCGATAGACTGGGCCGACACACACGAACCGAGCGAGGAGCGCACGTGGGCCTTGTCGTGCAGAAGTACGGAGGCTCCTCCGTAGCCGATGCCGAGGGCATCAAGCGCGTCGCCAAGCGGATCGTGGAAGCGAAGAAGAACGGCAACCAGGTGGTTGTCGTCGTTTCCGCGATGGGCGACACGACGGACGAGCTGATCGATCTCGCCGAGCGGGTGTCGCCGATGCCTGCCGGACGCGAGTTCGACATGCTGCTGACCGCCGGAGAGCGCATCTCCATGGCCCTGCTGGCCATGGCGATCAAAAACCTGGGCCACGAGGCCCAGTCGTTCACCGGCAGCCAGGCGGGCGTCATCACCGACTCGGTCCACAACAAAGCCCGGATCATCGACGTCACGCCGGGCCGCATCCGCACGGCGCTGGACGAGGGCAACATCGCCATCGTCGCCGGGTTCCAGGGCGTCAGCCAGGACAAGAAGGACATCACCACGCTGGGGCGCGGCGGGTCCGACACGACCGCCGTGGCGCTCGCCGCCGCGCTCGACGCCGAGGTCTGCGAGATCTACACCGACGTCGACGGCGTGTTCACCGCCGACCCGCGCGTGGTGAAGAAGGCGAAGAAGATCGACTGGATCTCCTTCGAGGACATGCTGGAGCTCGCGGCCTCCGGCTCCAAGGTGCTGCTCCACCGCTGTGTGGAGTACGCGCGCCGGTACAACATCCCGATCCACGTCCGCTCCTCCTTCAGCGGGCTGCAGGGCACGTGGGTCAGCAGCGAGCCGATCGAGCAAGGGGACAAGAAGGTGGAGCAGGCCATCATCTCCGGTGTCGCGCACGACACCTCCGAGGCCAAGATCACGGTCGTCGGCGTGCCGGACAAGCCGGGCGAGGCGGCCGCGATCTTCCGGACCATCGCCGATGCCGAGATCAACATCGACATGGTCGTGCAGAACGTGTCGGCGGCGTCCACGGGACTCACCGACATCTCCTTCACCCTGCCGAAGACCGAGGGCCGCAAGGCCATCGACGCGCTGGAGAAGAACCGCTCCGGCATCGGCTTCGAATCCCTGCGCTACGACGACCAGATCGGCAAGATCTCCCTGGTCGGCGCCGGCATGAAGACCAACCCGGGCGTCACCGCCTCCTTCTTCGAGGCGCTGAGCGACGCGGGCGTGAACATCGAGCTGATCTCGACCTCCGAGATCCGCATCTCCGTCGTCACCCGCAAGGACGAGGTGCCGGACGCCGTGCGCGCCGTGCACACCGCCTTCGGGCTGGACTCCGACACCGACGAGGCCGTGGTCTACGGAGGCACCGGCCGATGACGCCGCGCCCGACGCTCGCGGTCGTGGGAGCGACCGGGGCCGTCGGCGCGGTCATGCTCGGGATCCTGTCCCAGAGGGCGGACGTCTGGGGCGAGATCCGTCTGGTCGCCTCGCCGCGCTCGGCCGGCCGCAAGCTGACCGTGCGCGGCGAGGAGGTCGAGGTGGTGGCCCTGGGCGAGGAGGCCTTCGACGGGGTCGACGTCGCGGTGTTCGAGGTGCCCGAGGAGGTCTCCGCCCGGTGGGCGCCGGTCGCCGCCGCGCGCGGCGCGGTCGTCGTCGACGACTCGGACGCCTTCCGGACGGACGCGGACGTGCCGCTCGTCGTCCCCGAGGTCAACGCGCACGCGGTGCGCTCGCGCCCGCGCGGGATCGTCGCCGGACCCGGCTGCACGACCCTGTCGATGATCGTGGCCCTGGCCGCGCTGCACGCCGGGTTCGGGCTGCGCGGGCTGGCGGTGTCGTCGTACCAGGCGGTGAGCGGGGCCGGGCGGGCCGGCGTGGAGGCGCTGCGGGCCCAGCTGTCCCTGGTCGCCGGCACCGAGCTGGGGACCGGCCCCGGTGACGTGCGGCGGGCCGTGGGGGAGGCCACCGGGCCCTTCCCGGAACCGGTCGCGCTGAACGTCGTCCCGTGGGTCGGGTCGCTCCGGGCGGACGGCTGGTCGTCGGAGGAGATGAGGGTGCGGGCCGAGTCCCGCAAGGTCCTCGGGCTGCCGGCCCTGCCCGTCGCCGTGACCTGCGTGCGCGTGCCCGTGGTCACCGGGCACTCCCTGACCGTGCACGCCCGCTTCCAGGACGAGGTGACGGTCGACGGCGCCCGCGAGATCCTCGCCACCGCGCCCGGCGTGGTGCTCTGCGACGACCCGGCCGCCGGCGAGTTCCCCACCCCCGCCGACGTGGTAGGCACCGACCCGACCTGGGTCGGCCGGGTGCGGCGGGCGCTGGACGACCCGAGCGCGCTCGAGCTCTTCGTCTGCGGCGACAACCTGCGCAAGGGTGCCGCGCTGAACACCGTGCAGATCGCGGAGCTGGTGGCGGCCGAGATCACGGGCCGCCCGCCGGGCCGCGGCTAGACCCCGGACCGCTTGTCGTACGCATTCAGGAAATGTGGCCGGAAGCATGGTCCAAATCACTTGAGCCGGGCCCGCCGCCGACAGAGGATTTTCCTCCCCGTCCCCCGCAACCGCGTGGAGGGCGGGGAGCGTCTTTGCGGACACCGTCGCGGGGCGCGTGGGGATCCTGGCGTGGGGACGCCGTGATCGGGGCGTGGGGACGCCCGTTCAAATGGGATACAAGGGAAGAGCGGGACACATGACGGCACTTGAGGCACCGTCGGTTGTCGCACATGTGACGCCCGGCACGTACAACCCTGACGGGGGGAAGCGTGTCCAACTGGCGTGGCAGAGGTATTCGAACTCAGTGCGGCCCGCGGCACCGCGGCCCTCCGGCCGCCTCGCGCGGCCCTCCGGCCGCGCCTGCCCGGAGCGTCCGGCGGCATGCCGGTGATCGCGCCCATGCCCGCAGCGCGGCCCGCCCGCATACCCGGCCAGCGCGACGGCTCCGACGACATCGCGACCGTCGCCACCACCACGGACGGCGCGCAGCCCGTGGTCGCCGGCACGACCGTCGACCACCTCACCGAGACCTACCGCGCGCACTACCGCTCGCTGCTCCGCCTGGCCGCGCTCCTCCTCGACGACACCGCCTCCTGCGAGGACGTCGTCCAGGAGGCCTTCATCCGCGTGCACTCGGCCCGCAAACGCGTCCGCGACCGCGAGAAGACCCTCGCCTACCTCCGGCAGACGGTCGTCAACCTCTCCCGCTCCACGCTGCGCCGGCGCATCCTCGGCCTGAAGCTGCTCTCCAAGCCGATGCCCGACATGGCGAGCGCGGAGGAGGGCGCCTACGACCGGCTGGAGCGGCGCGACCTCATCAAGGCGATGAAGGGCCTGCAGCGCCGGCAGCGCGAGGTCCTGGTGCTGCGCTACTTCGCGGACATGACCGAGGCGCAGGTGGCCGAGACGCTCGGCATATCGCTGGGCTCCGTGAAGGCCTACGGCTCGCGGGGCATCGCCGCGCTGCGCGTGGCGATGGAGGCGTCGGCATGAGCGCGCGCACGGAAGGGGGCGACTCCCATGAGCGGCACTCCCACGAGCGCCACGAGCCCTACGCCTGGCACGAACCGACCGGGCACGACCAAGAGCACATGCCACCGCACGCTGGGAACGGAACTGTGAACCACGGCCCCGAAGACAAGGGCCCCACGGGCAAGGGCCTCGACGGCAGGAGGGCCGGCGGCACCGGTCCGGACGGCGGGGCATCCGACGGCACGGCATCCCGTGGCCCCGGCCACGACGACGAGGGCCGCGACGGCGGTGCCGGCGGCACGGGGCTCCCCGGCGGGGCCCTCGACGGCACCGGCCCGCGGGACGCCGGGCTCGGGCTCGCCCCGGACGAGCTGGTCCTGCGCCGGATGCTGCACTCGGCGGTCGACGACGTCGCACCGCGCGCCGGCACGCTCGACCACCTGCGCCGCGCGGTTCCGGCCCGCCGGGCGCGCAAGCGCCAGGCCCTCGTCGGCATGGCGGCCGCGGCCCTGTTCGTCGGCACCGCCGTCCCGGCGCTCATCCACGTCTCCCACTCCGCCGGCTCCGACCCCAACACCGCCATGGCCGGCCAGTCCTCCCAGACCCAGGGCGCCGGCGGCCGGGGCAAGAACGTCGACGCAGGCTCCGGCTCCCCGCAGGACGAGGGCGGCACCTCCACCACGCGGGGCGGGGCCGGCGGCAAGGGCGGCACCCGGGGCGGGAGCGGCGGCGACGGCACCGGCCCGTCCAGCGGCGCCGGCCCCTCCGCCACCCCGGCCGCGGGCGCCCCGCTGTGCACGACCGCCCAACTGGGCTCGCCCACGCAGAGCGTCGGCGCCCCCGACTCCGCGGGCGTCGTCTACGGCACCTTCCGCGTCACCAACGTCTCCGCCACCGCCTGCACGGTCCGCGGCGCGGGCTCCGTGGACGTCAGCGCGCAGGGCGCGGCGGAACCGGCCCTGGTCAGCGGCGCGCGGCACGTGGCCGGGGACGCGGCGGCCGGCCTGCCCGACCCCTCGCTGGAGGCCGACGGTCTAGTCCTGAAGCCGGGCGCCGCCTACGAGGAGAAGTTCGCCTTCGTACCCTCCCAGACCTGCCCCACCACCGGCGGCGGCACCACGGGCGGCACGACCGGTGGCGGCACCCCCTCGCCGGACCCGTCCCCCAGCCAGGACGCCAGTGCGACCGGGGGCACGGACACCAGCGGCACCCAGGGCGTCACCCCGCAGCTCGTCACCGAGGACGGCACGGCCGACGGCAGCGTTCTCGTCACCCACACCGCCGAGGGCGGCTCGCCCGCGGTGACGGCGGTGGTGACCGGCGCGTGCGCGGGGACGGTGTACTACACCGGGCTCCTGGCGGCGTCGTAGCGACCGGGGGAGGCGGCGCCGCGGCCCCCGGACGGCGCCGGCGGTGCCGCCTGCGCCGCCACGCTCAGACGGTGCCGGCGGCGGAGGCGCTCCCCTGCCCGGGAGCGGCGTCGTCCCGCCCGGGGGCCGCGCGGTCCCGTCCGGGGGTCCCCCCGCCCCCCTCGCCCTCCTCGGGCACCAGGCCGAGCGCCGCGTCGCGGGCGGACTCCGCCTCGCGGCGCAGCAGCCGGAACCACATGAAGACCACGAAGCCCGCGAAGACGAACCACTCCCCGGTGTAGCCGAGGTTCTGGAACGCCTTCAGGTCCAGGCCGGTGCCCTCCGGCACGGTCGCGGGCACGGTCTTCATGCCCGCGTCGGCCCGGTCGAGGGTGACCCAGGCGTCGTACAGCCGGTACGGCACCAGGTTCACCAGCGAGGCCGAGCTGATCGCCGCCGTCTGCCCGGCCGGCAGCCCGCCCCGGGCGCTGACCCCGTCGTCACCGGGGGTCTCCGACGCCTGCAGCGCGCCGGTGACGGTGACCTGCCCGGCCGGCGGGGCCGGCGCCCCGGCCGCGTCCGCCGTGCCGGGCAGCCAGCCGCGCACGACCGGCAGGGCCCTGCCCGAGCCGGTGCGCAGCAGCGTCAGGACGTAGAAGCCGCGCTTGCCGTCCAGCTCCCGGCCCGGCACCAGGAGCTGCTCGCCGTACCGGCCGCTCGCGGTGACCCGCCGTCCCGAGGTGCTCTTGTCGACGGGCAGCATCCGGTCCAGCGGCCGGGCCTCCTCGTGCCGGCCGGCGGCGACCTGCTCGGTCGCGGCGCGGTGGTCCTGCACCCGCCCCTCGAACCGGCTCAGCTGCCACGACCCCATGAAGACGCAGAACGGGATGGCGAGCAGCACGAAGACGTTGATGCCCCACCAGCGGGGTGTCAGCAGAAACCGGTACACGCCCACAACGGTACGGCGCCCGCGGCCGGGGGCCGGCCCGGGGGTGAGCCGTTTCCCGCCGGATGGCGCGGGCCGGCCGGCGGCATCCGGCGCGGCGGACGCGGACGGGCGGGGAAAGTCGTCCGCGGGCTGCGCGCACTCGCCAGCGCGAAGTGGGTGCGACCAGGCACTATGGGCGCATGACTGGGGCCATGAGTGACAGCAGGACGCCGGACGCGCCGGACATGCCGGACTGGGAGAAGCGCTTCCGGGCGCCGCGGGTGTCGTTGCCCGACTGGGCGGAGGACGCACCGGACCGCTCCCTGTTCGTGTCGAACGCCACGGGGACGTACGAGCTGTACGCGTGGGACCGGGCGAGCGGCGAGCAGCGGCGGGTGACGGACCGGCCGAACGGCACGACGGACGGCGTGCTCTCCCCGGACGGCGCGTGGATCTGGTGGTTCGACGACAAGGACGGCGACGAGTTCGGTGTCTGGCGCCGCCAGCCCTTCGGGGGCGGCCCGGACGAGCCGGCCGTCCCCGGCCTCGGCCCCTCCTACCCGGCCGGCCTGGCCCTGGCCCGCGACGGCCGCACGGCGGTCGTCGGCCGCTCGACCGACGACGAGGGCACCACGATCCACCTGGCGCGCGAGGGGGAGACGCCCGTCGTGCTCTACCGGCACCGCGAGTCGGCGGGCGTCGGCGACCTCTCGCACGACGGCTCCCTGATCGCCGTCGAGCACACCGAGCACGGCGACGCGATGCACGCGGCCCTGCGCGTGTTGCGCCCGGACGGCACGACGGTCGCCGAACTGGACGACACCAGGGGCGGCACGGAGGAACTGGGCCTGGAGGTCCTGGGCTTCGCCCCCGTCGACGGCGACACCCGTCTGCTCGTCGGCCACCAGCGCCGTGGCCGCTGGGAGCCCCTGGTGTGGGACGTGGTCACGGGCGAGGAGACGGACCTGCCCCTCGACCTGCCCGGCGACGTGAGCGCGCAGTGGTACCCGGACGGCGCGGCCCTGCTGATCGCCCACAGTCACGAGGCCCGCAGCGAGCTGTACCGCTACGACCTGGCGGCGCGCGCCCTGGCCCGCATCCCCACCCCGCCCGGCACGGTCTCCGGGGCGACGGCCCGGCCCGACGGCAGCGTGGAGTACCTGTGGTCGTCGGCCGCCGAGCCGTCCGTGGTGCGCTCCACGGCCGGCCGGATCGTCCTGGACCCGCCCGGCATGAAGTGCCCGCCGTCGGTGCCGGTGGAGGACGTCTGGGTGGAGGGCCCCGGCGGCCGCATCCACGCCCTCGTCCAGAAGCCGGCCGGCGCGACCGGTCCCCTGCCCACGGTCTTCGACCTGCACGGCGGCCCCACCTGGCACGACAGCGACTCCTTCGCCGCGGGCCCGGCGGCCTGGGTGGACCACGGCTACGCGGTGGTCCGCGTCAACTACCGCGGCTCCACGGGGTACGGCCGCGCCTGGACCGACGCCCTCAAGCACCGGGTCGGCCTGATCGAGCTGGAGGACGTGGCCGCGGTCCGCGACTGGGCGGTCTCCTCCGGCCTCGCCGACCCCGAGCGCCTGGTCCTCACCGGCGGTTCCTGGGGCGGCTACCTCACCCTCCTCGGCCTCGGCACCCAGCCCGGCGCGTGGGCGGTGGGCATAGCGGTCGTGCCCGTCGCGGACTACGTCACCGCCTACCACGACGAGATGGAGGCGCTGAAGGCCATGGACCGCACCCTGCTCGGCGGCACCCCGGAGGAGGTCCCGGACCGCTTCGCGGCGTCCTCCCCGCTGACCTACGTCGACCGGGTGCAGGCCCCCGTCTACATCTCCGCGGGCGTCAACGACCCGCGCTGCCCCATCCGCCAGATCGACAACTACGTCGAGCGACTGGAGGCACGCGGCGCGGTCCACGAGGTCTACCGCTACGACGCGGGCCACGGCTCCCTGGTGGTCGACGAACGCATCAAGCAGGTGCAACTGGAGATGGAGTTCGCGGCGAAGCACTTGCCGGGAGCGTAGGGGGCCCTCCGCTCACCCGTCCCGGCCGGACCCGGTGAGCGGTGGGCGGGGCCGGGGTCCGGCGGCGGGCCCCCGGCGTCAGCGCAGCGCCGCCAGCCCCCGTCGCGTGGCGGCGACGACCACCCGGTCCCCGGCCCGCAGCACGTGCTCGCCGCCCACCCCGGCCCGCCCCTCCAGCGCCAGCACCCTCCACTCACCGGCCCGGAACGCCCCGGCCACGGTCCGCCCCTCCAACTCCGGCCGCCCCGCCACGTCGACCGCGGCGAACAGCAGCACCCGCCGCTCCACGGCGATCGCCCCCAGCACCTGCCGGCCCAGCATCGCCCCGGCGAAGGCCGGCGCGGCCAGGTGCGACACGCTCCGGCTGCGCGTCTGCGCCTGCGGGTGCGCGGCCCGCAGCGTCCGGTACACCGCCGTGGCGAAGTCGTCGTCGTACAGCCGCAGCACCACCCGGAGGTCCGGCCGCACGGACCGCGCGTACAGCACGGCCTCCAGGTTCGTCGTGTCCGAGCTGGTCACCGCCAGCAGCGCGTACGCTCGGTGGATCTTCGCCGCCTCCAGCACCCCCTCCTGCGTGACGTCCCCCAGCACCACGGGCACCCGCAGCCGCCGCGCGGTCGCCAGTCCCCGCGCCTCCGGATCGGACTCCACGCACACCACGGGGATGTGCAGCTCCCGCAGCCGCGTCAGCACCCGCGTGCCGATCTTCCCGAGTCCGAGCAGCACCACGTGCCCGCCGAGGCCGCGCGGCGGCTTGCGCAGCGCGGAGGCGGTCCGGAAGGTCCCCAGCCCTTCGAGCACGGCCGCCAGCAGCACCGGCAGCAGCAGCAACCCGACCAGTCCGGACAGCAGTTGCAGCACCTGCCGCCCGGTCGACTCCCCGATCGCCGGATCGTCGATCGCGAACAGGTCCAGCAACGTCAGGTAGAAGGCTCCCAGCGGGTGGACCCCGGTCACCACCCACAGCGCGACGGCGAGCGCGACCACGCACCCCACGAGCCCGGCCAGCGACCACCGCAGCCGCCGTGAGAACAGCGAGGCCAGCGGCGGCACGACCCCCCTCGCCCGCCCGGTGCCGTCCGACGCCGGCCCGTCCGACGCGGACACCTGCTCCAGGATCAGGGCGGCCCGCCCCCCGGCCCGCCGCACGTCCTCGTCGTCCGGCAGCAGCACCGGCTCCTGCTCCGCCCCGCGCCCGGTCCCGTCCGCCGTCCCGGCGCGCTCGGCGCCGCTCGCCGAGAGCAGCGCCAGCGTGCACAGCCCGGCCCCGGCGGCCCGGGCGCCGTCGGACGGCCCCCGTTCCACGGCCCGCAGCAGCAGCCCCTCGGTCTGGACGACCCGGGTGGTGCCGGCGACGGCACCGGCGGCCAGCGCGGGCGCGGCGGTGTCGGCGTCGGACAGCACGGTCGTGGACGCCTCGGCCCCGCCACCGTCCTCCCCGGCCGCCAACGCGGCGGTCTGGTCCAGGAGTTCCTCGATGTATTGCCCCAACCGCCGGTTGTAGAGCCGCAGGACCAGCCGCAGGCGCGGGTTGAGCCGGCGGGCGGTCAGGGCGGCCCGGATGTTGGTCTCGTCGTCGTCGTACACGAGCGCCAGCGCGGCGGCCCGTTCCACCCCGGCCCCGGACAGGACGGCCTCGGAAAGGCCGGCGGCCTCCACCACCGTGACACCGTCGCCCTGTTGCCCGCTCCCCGCGCCGGCCCCCTGTCCCGCGCCCCCGGCACCGGTGACGTGCGCGGTGCCGGCGCCCCGCCCGACGGTGACGCCGACCACCCGGTCGAACAGCGCCGCCGAGGCGGTCCGGGCCCGCCCGGCCGCGGGGGGCCGCACCGCGCTCTTGTCCGGCGGCACCACCAGGGTGACCCGCTCCCGGTGGACCCCGCCCAGCTCGGCGGCCAGCCGGTACGCCAGCCCGTCGTCCCCGCACACCACCATGTGCGCGACCGGCCCACCGGGCCCCGCTTGATTCGGCACGCTCCCCACGGGACAGAAGACTGCCCCAGGCCGACGACCGGTTCCAGCGGGGACCGCGGCCACCGCCGCCCGCGTTGAGACGCGGCCGCCGACCGCCCGTACTGAGGGGGAGGCAGGCCCGCCGTCGCCGCTTCGTGGGAGGTACCCGGCTCGTGTCCAGCACCGAAACAGCGCCCTCGACGGGAGAGGAGCACCGGCCGCCGGAGAAGCCGAGGCCCCCGGAGGCGTCCTGCGCCCCGCCCGCCCCGTCCCCTCCACCCTCCGCGCTCGCCCCGTCCCCTCCACCTTCTTCCGCGTCCGTCCCGTCCGTCCCACCCTCCCCGTCCGTTCCACCCTCCCCGTCCGTCCCACCCTCCTCGGACGTCCCGTCCTTGCCGGGCGGGCCGGTCCCCGGCACGGCCGGTGCGAGCCGGGGCCGGGCGGACCGCGACGGCCACCGGCCGGATTCCCCCCTCCTCCTCGTTCTGCTGCTGGTCGGACCGGTGGTGCTGCAGGGGCCGATCCGCGGGGCGCTGGCCGGGCCGGTGATGCAGAGCTGGATGACGGTGTTCGTGGCCGTGGTCGTGCAGGCGCTGCCGTTCCTGGTGCTGGGCGTGCTGCTGTCGGCGGCCCTGGCCGTCTTCGTCCCGCCGTCGTTCTTCGCCCGCGCGCTGCCCGGCCGCCCGGCGCTGGCGGTACCGGTGGCCGGGCTCGCGGGCGCGGTGCTGCCGGGCTGCGAGTGCGCGTCCGTACCGGTGGCCGGCGCCCTGGTCCGCCGCGGGGTCACCCCGGCCGCGGCGATCGCGTTCCTGCTCTCCGCCCCGGCGATCAACCCGGTCGTGCTGACCGCGACGGCCGTCGCCTTCCCCCACGACCCCGCGATGGTCCTGGCCCGGTTCGCCGGGAGCCTGCTGGTGGCGTGCACGATGGGCTGGCTGTGGCAGTGGCTGGGCCGCACGGACCGGCTGCGCCCGCCGCGGCACGCGGCGCACGAGGGGGAGACCAGGGGGAGGCGTTCTGGGGTTCGGTCCGGCACGACACGGCGCACGCGGGCGGCTTCCTGGTCCTGGGCGCGACGGCCGCGGCGACGCTGAAGGCGGTGGCTCCGGCGAGTTGGCTGCGGACGGCCGCGGACAATCCGGTGGTCGCGGTGCTCGCCCTGGCGGTGCTGGCGGTGGTGTTGTCGATCTGCTCGGAGGCGGACGCCTTCGTCGCGGCGTCCCTCACCCAGTTCTCCCCGACGGCCAGGCTGGTGTTCCTGGTGGTGGGACCGATGATTGACCTCAAGCTCTTCGCCATGCAGGCGGGCACCTTCGGCCGGGGCTTCGCCCTGCGCTTCGCGCCCGCCGCCTTCGCCCTGGCCGTCGCGGGCGCGGTCCTGACCGGGACGGTGCTGCTGTGAACCGGCAGGCCCAGGCGGCCGTGCTGTTCCTCCTGGGAGCGGCCCTCCTGCACGCGGCCACCACCGACCTGTACCTGCGCTACGTCAAGGCGGGCCTGCGTCCCCTGCTCCTGGCGGCGGGCGCGGTCCTGATCGCGACGTCCCTGGCGACGGCACGGTACGAGTGCGGACGCGCCCGGAAAGCCGCCCGGAAAGCCGCAACGGCCGGCACCCCGGCCGGGACCCCCGGCCCCGCCCACGCGCACCCGCGGTCCGCGCCCGCCGGCCCCCACCCCGAACCCCGGGGCGCCTGGCTCCTGCTGCTCCCCCTCCTCTCCCTCATCCTCGTCGCCCCGCCGGCCCTCGGCTCCTACAGCGCCGTGCGCGCCGGCACGGCCCTGCAGAAGCCGTACGGCTACGGCCCCCCGCCCGCCGGCGACCCCGTCCCGCTCACGGTGGTCGACTACGCCTCCCGCGCGGCCTACGACCACGGCCGCTCCCTGCACGGCCGCCCGGTCCGCGTCACCGGCTTCCTCGCCCTGGACCGCACCGGCGCCCCGTACCTGGTCCGCATGGCCCTCAACTGCTGCGCGGCGGACGCCCAGCCCGTCAAGATCGCCCTGACCGGCACACTGCCCCCGGTCCTGCGCCCGGACGCCTGGCTGGAGGTCACGGGCACCTACACCCCCGCCCTGACCCACGACCCGGTCAACGACGGCCCGATCCCGTACCTGAGGGTCACCTCGTCGAAACCGGCACCCACCCCGCACGACCCGTACGACGAGACCTGGAACAACTGAAGCCGGGCCCCGTTCGCGCGGACCGCGCCCACACACCGGCGAGGCGTCGCCGCCCCGACCCACCCCCCGCACCCGGAGGAACCTTCACCCGGCAGCACCGGTGACCCGGAGGGCCCGGAGGGCCCTGGTACCCCCTGGCAGTTCGAAAGCCGGAGGACCAGCGGGCCAACCGTCGACGCAAAGGCAGTACGGCGGCAGGCCCACCGGCTTCGATCGCGACCGCTGCCGGCGTCGCAACGAGGTCGAGCGAACCACCAACCGACTCAAGAACTTCCGCGCCGTCGCAACCCGTTACGACAAACCGGCCCACGTCTTCCCCGGCACCGTCACCGCAGCAGCGGTCCGCCTATGACTCAGACCGTGATCCTCAGGACAGTGCCTCGTCGTGCTGCGCGGATCCGGGCCGCACCCGCATGACCCACATGTGCCCGGCCAGACCAATCGATACTCGCACCATCGCGTCAGCCCATGCTGGCAAAACGCTGCCCCCGGCATTCCACCCCAGGCTCCAGAAGAGGAGCGAACTCAGTGCGCCCGCCGCTACGACTGCGCTCCCGTACCTGACGGGTGCCGTGCGGCCCCTGCCCAGCCAGGCTCCCAAAAGCCCAGCCGGGACCTGCACCGTCACATGGAGACTCGCGCATGCCAGCGGCACGGCGAGGAGGAGGGCGAAGGGGGCATCCGCAGTGGGATCGCCTGGCGAGGTCGCATAGCCGAAGTCCAGCATCCACCACGGGGGCACCAAGAACGTGAGCAGGAGTACGGCCCCGCTCAGATGCATGGCGCCAAGGTGCCGCAGGGCCGAATGCGAAGTCCCGGCGCTTCCCCTTCCGGCAGCCGGACCATTGGTCCTCTCGCCCATGTCTCCCCTCCCGCCGCCCTGTGCAGGCGTGGGACATCGTAGTCAGGCGGTTGCCCCGTCCTCGCGGGGCGCAGCACGTCCCGCACGGGAGTCGTCACGGTCCGCCGGACACGTCCTGGTTCCGTGGCGTTCGTAGACGGGCCGGACGCGACCAGCGTCCGCAGCAGCTTCCACCGGTAGTCGGGTACCACCTCGTGGAGGGGGCCTGACCGTCCCGGGCTCTGCGCAGATCCCCGGGGCCCGCTTCAGTGGTGGGCGTCGCGTTCTCGGTTGCGGACGGCTTGCGGGGCCGGTGCGGCTTCGGCGGATTCGGCGGGCCGTCCGGGTCCGCGCCGCCGCGGGAACGTCGTGGAAGTACGTCCGGGTGCGGACCTGCCCGGTGGGCGTTCGCTCGCGGCGGCGCTCCAGGTACCCGGCCGCTTCGAGCTCCCTGAGCGCTCGTGAGATGAGGATCTCGCCCTCGCTGAAGTGCTCGCACAGGGCGGCGATGCTCACGGGGAGCCGTCGGGCGGGGAGGAGATGTACGCCGCGACGCCCACCGTGACCGCGCTGCCGCGCCGCTGGGCGAGGGCGTTGGAGATCACGGTGAAGTCGGCCTCAGCCGGGTGCGGACGTGGATCACGCCGGAGGTCGGAGCTCCGGCGCCGGCGCGCAGGCGCGCGTTAGACTGCGGGTCAGCCATCGGGAAGTGCGTTCTTCCTGATCGGTCAGGCCCTCGATCGGGATGCCAGTCCCGGCCGGGGGCCGTCGTCTGTGTGCGGTTGTCGCGGCGAACGTAACCGTCCGCGTCCCGGACCTGCAAGCCGGTCACCCGGACGGGTGGCGCAGGCTTCCTCGCGGGGGAGGGTGGGTGGGCGGGTGGTTCTGTCCCCCGGTTCTTTCAGGAGGTCAGCGGCTCGCCGGGTCCTCGCGGACAAGGACCCGGTGCGCCCGGAAGACGGCCGGGGGCCGGCGTCCGGCCGCTTCAGGGACGGTGGTGCCCGGCCTTCAACCCGCCTATGAAGGCGGCCCAGACGGCGGCTTCGAAGCACAGCGCCGGACCGTGCGGGACCTTGCTGTCACGGACGGGGACGACGGCCCCTCGGAACCCGTCGGCCACCTCCGCGCAGTCGCCCCCCTCCTGATTGCTGTAACTGCTCTTGCGTCAGGCGGCGCCGGTCGGATCGGGACGGGACCTTCGCTCCACGGTGGTTGTCCTCCATCACGGATCGGATCACGTCGAGCGGCATGAGCGGGGGCAGGGCTGCCGCCCGCAGCCGATCGTAGGTCAGCGCGAAACTCCCCACCTCGTCCGGATCCTCGATGAGTTGGCCGTAGTGCGCGCCCTCCGTGTAAGCGGTCTCCGAGCCGTCCGGCATGGTGAGCACCGTGAGCGAGCCGCCCATGACATCGTGCTCGCCCTGGTGGAACGGCAGTACCTGCACGGTGGTGTGCGGCTCCTCCGTGGTCCTCAGCAGCCGCGCCAACTGCTCACGCATCACCACCTGGCCACCGATGGGACGCCTGAGCACCGCCTCGTCGAGAACCAGCGCGCCGTGAAGCGGTGAAACAGCCGGTGACGGGGGTGCACGCGATGCGGTGGGGGGCCTCGACCGTTTTCCGGCCGAGGCCCTTTCCACACGTGCGTGGCCTCCTGCACCTCGACGGGGCGGGAGGTGGAGCGTTGCCCGGGGCGACGGACCGGATCACGCACGCGCGTTTGAAGCAACATGAGGAGCGATCGGGGCTGCTAGGTGCACCCCGCCCTTGACGTCCCGCGCTGAACACCGGGTCAGGCGGCCGTCGGGCGGGGGCTGCCGTGGAAGACCTGGCTGGTGTGCCAGGAGCGGTGGGCTGCCGCAATGGGCGGGATGCCGGGTTGGGGGCCTATGAGCGGACGGCCCGCGAGCGCCGTCACATGCTCGCGGGCAATCTGGCTGCGACCGGTGAATCGCTGCGAGACCAGGATGCGGTGGCCGTCACCTATGCCGAGGACGCCCTTGTCGAGGAGTTTGTGGTGCAGCGAGCACAGGCACAGTCCGTTGTCGACGTCGTCCGGGCCGTCGAACGCCCACCAGCGCACGTGTGCCGCCTCCAACCCCACGGGCGCCGTGCCGATCATGCCGTCGTAACCGCAGAAGGCGCACTGGTACTCGTACGCGGTCAGCACCACCTCCCGCATCCGGCGGTCCCGCTGCCGCCTCTCGGGCGCTGCCGGAGCGTTGGTCTCCGCCAGTTCCGGTTCCAGGCCCACCGCGTCGCACAGGTCCTGGTGCAGCGACGCCGGGAAGTGCAGATCCAGCAGCACCCTTGCCATGCGGCCCAACAGCGACGGTTCCCGCCGGAGCGCCACCTGAAGGTCCGGCGCCAGCCGCCCGGTGGCCCGGCTGGCCCGTAGTTCCCGCACCCCGGTGCCCGGGCTGCCAGCGCCGTGCTCGGTCCGCACTTCCCACACCCCGTCGCTGACCAGATGGTGGAAGGGGTAGGCGGGCGTGGTCCCGCGCGGCGGACCGTACTCCACCAGCAGTTTCTTCAGATCCGACTCCACCGCGCTGTACGGCAGCTCGTCCGCGGCATCCGCCTGAAAACGGCCCAGCGCGTACAGCAGCAGCAACGGCTTGTGCGGCGCCCGCGCACCATCCCGACTCCACTGCCTCAGCTTCGCGGCACGCTCCAGCCAATCCATGACCGTGATCGTAGTGATGCTTGGCCGCACATCATGCTGTCCGGGCCGCAACTCCTCCTGCGCCCGCGACCGGCGCACCGGCTTCGCCCACGGGCTTGCCGGCCCGCCGTTCCAGTGCCTGGGGTTCCTCCGGTCGCCGCCTCTCGTGCGGCACCGACGGAAACCCGTACGTCTGGGGCAGCGTCCTTCTCCCACCGAGGCCCGTCTCCCGGATTTCGTCCGGGTGTGGGTGACCGTCCCGGGAGGACTGGCTGGTCAACAGCCAGGTACGCACCGCCTCCGCCATGCGCGTGGTGTCCACGGTGAGGTGGAGGCGTGTTCCGCCGTCGGTGGATGCGGGGTAGCCGCGCGCCCCGGTGGTGGCGAAACAACGCCGGAGAACCTCCGTGACCTGGCGAGCCGCCTCCGGGTCCGCGGCGACGACACGGACCTCCGCGTGCCCGGCTGACGGCGGTTCCGGTGACTTCACGGTGTCCCTTGCTCCTGCAGGAAGTCGTGCAGCGGGGGCGACGTGCCGATGGGCGTGACGGCCGTCGCCTCACACCCACCCCGACTGGAAGCAGGTCTGCGGCATCAGCGGCCCCCCTGTCGGTGCTCACGACGTGTGGTGTCGGCCGGAGGGCCGTTCGACACGGTGGCGCCCGGGCCCTTACGGGTCCGCTGACGGATTCCCGGCAGGGCATCGCTGTAGCGGAACGCCCCGATCCTCTCGGCGTGCTGCACGTTGAGCCGGTGGATCAGGAACATGCCCGCGACGATCACGAAGAGGATCACGGCAACGGTGACGGCCGTTTCCACGTCTTCATCCCCTCAGGGCGGAACGGAGGACCCCGGTCGCGGCTCCTGCCGTCGAAGCGGCTCCACCGTCGGTCTCCCCTTCCTCTTCCCGGATCTGAGTACCTGTCGCGTCGTGGCTGATGGCCTCGTCGGCCATCAGACCGCCGGCGGTGCGGATACCTCTCGGAACGGTTGCCGCTGCCATCAGCCGGGCGGCGGCGGCCGGGTCCGTCTGCGGAGGGATCACCAGCAGGTCCAGGCGGCCCACCGCGTAGGACAGGAGGATCACTTTGTTCGGGTCCTGCTCGGCGGCGAACCAGCCGACACGCACCGTGTGCCCCGTGACGGGGACCTTGCGCGGGATGACGGGCCAGTGGGTCGGGTTCACGGTGACGTGGGTGATCCGGCCCCAGCACGCGTCCAGCGCGTCCGTCAGAGTGGGGATCTCGCGGAGGAGATCACGGGAGCGGGGCCACCAGGCACCGTCCAGGAGACCTGGAACCGAGCCGGCCGGCGCCAGGGACAGCCGGGCCGGCGCCGACAGCAGTCGCTCTTGAATGATCGTGGGTTCGATGGTCGCGGTCATGACGCGGACCTGTCCCCGAGCCTCCTCGCGGAGGCCGGTGTTGTTGCTCGCCGAGAACGGCACCGGCGTGGCGGCCGGTGTGCGAAGTACTCCCGGTGCTTTCACTCTACGCCGCTGCGGAGGTCCCGGGACATGTGCGTGAACAGGCATTGCACTGATGGGCAACGAGGCCCGGGACCGTCGGCGCGGTTGCTGCGGCGAAGCACGGCTCACGGTGGGAGGACGAGGTCCCGCGGTCGGCGGCGGTACCGAATCCCGCGGACAGGCGGACACATCATGATCGAATCCGACGCCCCTCGTGCCCCCGGGCTCCTGCCGGACGCGATCCATCGGGCCGCGAAACCCGGGACGGTCCTTCTGCGGCTGGAGACGACACGATCCCGGGAAGGCAACCTCGACGGTGCGTGGCGGCCGCGTTCCCGGTTCCCGCGACATCGGTGCTGAGCTGCCCGGCCCCGTCCACGCGCTGACCGGGCACCTCGGCCCCATCACGCGCGTCGGTCTGGACGCCACCGCTTGGGATGAACTTCCCACGCGCCTGGTGATCGGCGACCAGGTCGTCCGTATCGACTCCTTTCCGTTGGGTGACGGCACCGTCCTGATCACTGGGGGCGACCAGGACCACTTCTCTCTTCTCGTGGTCCCGCCGCACGCGACAGTCGAGGCCGCCCGTGCCGCGATGGCCAGGGCTGTCCGGGCTGACGACGTCACCGATGCCGTACAGATCCTCATCGACACCGCCGGCACCCACCAGGCACACACGGTCCCCGTGGAGGGCCCCGGAGCGGCGAGGAACACCACGAGCCCGAGGACGGTCCGGTTCCGCCGCGTGGTCCTGCCCGTGCGGGAGGTCGTCAACGCCCTCATGCGCCCCGACCTCGACGTCGTCGACGGCCCCTTGCTGCCGTACTACCGAGACGTGTACGACCACGTGTTGCGTGCCGGCGAGTGGACGGAGTCGCTGCGCGACCGGGTGGCCCCGGTGATGGGGACCAACTTGTCGGTGCAGGCGAGCCGGATGAACCTGATCACGAAGAAGGTGACGAGCTGGGCCGCGATCACCGCCGTGCCCACGGCGATCACCGGCTTCTACGGACAGAACCTTCCCTGCCCCGGCTTCGCACACCAGTGGGGTTTCATCGTTTCCAGCGTCGTCATCGTCGTTGCCTCTCTGACGCTGTACTTCGCTTTCAAGCACTGGGACTGGCTCTGACCGCACGCTCCTGCGCGCTCGTCACAGACGGGCCCTGGGAGCCGGTTCCAGGAGTCGGCTCCCCGATGGCTCCCACATCAGGGACACAAAGCGAACCAGGCCCGGTGCTGATTTCTCAGCACCGGGCCTGACCTGGTGTTTCTCTGTCGGGGTGGCGGGATTTGAACCCACGACCTCTTCGTCCCGAATGAGGTTCGGTTGGGGAGACTGCCAGCCTTGATGGCATCTCCGCAGGTCGGAGCAGTGGACTCGGTTGGTGTCGCGCGGCCGGGAAGGGGCTCGGGGAGCGGGTTGGCTCCCAGATGGCTCCCAGCACCGGCACTCCTACCCTGAGCATTTGTCGCGTGTCCAGGGTGTCCTTACGCCAGACCCGACAAGTCGTTCACCAGAAGGTCGAGGGTGACCTCCTCATGGAGCGCGACCCCGAGAGCGGTCATCGCGGGGGCGAGACCCGGGTCCCAGGCCGCGCTGACGGGCTGCCCGTCGAGCGGCAGCTGAGGGATTCCATCGGCCTGGCTGCGAGCGGCCAGGTGCTCGTAGTCCTCGGCGCCCATGCGCCATGGCCGGGCTCCGTAGCGGCGGATGATCCGGTTCGCTAGAGCGATGCCCGGCCAGTCGAAATCCCCGTGATACGCGAAACGGCAATCGGTGGCGGCGAGGGCGTCGAGGAGTGTGAGGACCACCGTGGCGGCGCTGCCGGAGGTGCACACCAGGGCGTGGACACCGGCAGCGTCCGCCGCAGCCTCCACCACGCGTGGGTTCTCACAGATGTGGATCACTGTTCCGGCAGGCAGTTGCAGTTGCAGGTCGTGCAGGTCCCGGGAGGTGAGGTGGGCTTCGGCGTGATGGTCGGCTCGCTGCCTCAGAGCCTGCTCCCGCCAGCCCCCGCCGATGGGCCGCAGCCCGTAGGTCAGCACTGTGCTGGAGACCTCGTCCGGTGTGACGGACACCAGCCGCCAGAGTGCGCGCCGACCGGCCGCGTCGCCGGGGAACTCGGTGCTGTGGGCGAGGGCAATGCCGCGTTGGACGAGACGTGCGAGCCAGGTGCCGTCGTCCAGGCCGTGTGCGGACCCGGTCGCCAGGGCGGCGAGTTCTCCTCGGCCTCGGGTGCCACCCCGTTCCGGGCCGAGCAGTACGGTGAGGACCTGCACTGCCTGCTGAAGCGTGCGTACCGCCGTTTCGGGTGTCACTCCTCTCGGTACGCCGGTGCGGCGCAGCAGGTCGTACCACTGCCCGGTCCAGTCCTGTCCGGCGAGCGGAGAGGCGTCCAGCGCCGAGGCGAGCGACGACCAGACGTGCTCGCGCCGTGCCGCGGTACCCGCGCGGACGGCACGGCGGTCGATGAGCGGGGGGCCCAGTTCCTCCAGCACCTCTCTGAGTCCGAGTCCGGCCGCCGAGGCGCGCAGCCGCGTGTCGAGGCCGTCGAGTCGCACAGTTACGGCAGCACCCGTGACGGGTTTGCCCAGCAGGAGCGACAGGTCGTTGCGTTCCTGGGTGCTCAGCGAGGTCAGCCGGAGGGAGCCGGTGGCCTGCACGCCGTTGCTTTCCAGGCGCTTGCGTACGGCTTCCCAGAGCCTGGTCAGCCCGGGACCGGCCAGCCAGTCCTGTGTCGCCGCGGGCAGCTTGCTCATACGGGCACCAGGCGCCGGTGCCGGCCGTTCCAGGTGTAGTGCAGGGTGGCCACCCCGCGCACATGGGGATCGCGGAGGCACTCGTAGATGTGCAGGGACGGCACCTCCGGCCAGTTGCCCATGAGCCGTTCGCTGGTGAGGACGAAGTCGAGATCGAGGTCGACGAGGATGCGTCCCAGCCGCCCGTGGGTAGGTTCGTCGACCTTGGCGAAGGCGTCGTCCAGGAGGATCAGCCGGGGGGCGTGGGGTGCGGACTCGGCGAGGCTGGTGAAGTGGGCAGCGGCCGCGGCGAAGAGAACGAGGTAGGAGAGCACTCGCTGCTCGCCCTGGCTGAGCCCGGTGCGGCCGGTCAGTTTCCGCCTGCGTCCCGGGGCGGCGTCCTCGACCACGAAGGTGTGAAAGTGGAACCAGTCGCGGTAGTCGAGCGCGATTCGCAGATGAGCGGCGTAACCGGCTGAGGGATCGGCCCGTCGGGCATCCTCGATCCGGCGTTGCAGCACCTCGCGGAGCTGCTCGGTCTGCTCACGCGTGCGCAGGCTTGACGGACTGCGCAGCAGCTCGACAGCCGCCCGCACGTCCGCGTCGACGTCCTCGTCCAGCTTCCACAGCAGTTCCACGCCGAGACCGTGGGAGGTGCGTACGGTCCGCAGGGTGTCGTTGAGAGCCGCGACCAGGTTCGCCGCGGTGATGACCTGGGCCGAGAGATGGTCGCCGAGCTCGCCGGTCAGGAACCGCTGGAACACCTCACGTTCGCGCTCGGTGAGCCGTCCTCGGGCCTCTGCCGCCTGGACGGCGATCCGCTCGCCCACGGCCGCGACGTCGTGGGAGCCGTGGTCGTCGATCAGGCGGCACACCTTGATCCCGTCGCGTTCCTCCAGTTGCGCGTCGTAACCGCCGGCCAGCTGGTCGCGCAGTTCAGTGTGCCGGTTGAGCAGGGTGCTGTCCGAGACCTCGCCCTTCGGACGGCCGAGGGCCTGTTCCACGGCGTCGGCCAGTGTCCGCAGTGCCCGCAGACGGCTGCGGACGCCCGAGCCGGGATCGTCCGCCACGTCCTCGGGCAGTGAGGATCGGTCCAGCCCGGCGCCGCGCATCACCTCCGGCCGGCCGAGTGCGCCGCGAAGTGCGCTGCCGGTTGCGATGACCGCCGTCTCCTGCGCGGCCAGGTTCTCGCGCAGACGCTTCTCCTCCTCTTCTGCACGCACGCGCCGGTCATGAAGGTCGTCGCGGGCCCGCTGTGCCGCCGGAAGGGCCTGGGCGGCGTGCGCGATGCGCTGTCTGGTTTCCTGCTCGCGGGTGAGGATCTCTTCTTCGGTCGCCCCGATGGCCTCCTCGCGGGTGCGCAGGTCCTGTTGCGCGGTATGCAGCCCGGTGAGGCGAAGCCGGTAGTTCTCCTCCGCAGCCAGGCGTTCTGTACGGGCGCGTTCGTATCGCTCGGCATCGGCGTGATGGGTGCCGAGCCGCTCGCTCGTGCTGCCGATCGCTCGGCGAAGATGTCCGATGCCGGTGAGAAGGGCAGCCAGCGCGGTGCGCACGCGTTCCAGCTCGGCGGGGTCGCTAGGCAGGTCATGAGCGGTGGCGGTGGCGTCCGCCTCGGTGCGTGCGGCTACGGCGAGGGCGCGGGCCTCCTCGGCCAGCCGTGCCGCGCTGGTGGCCTTGGCGGTCAGGTCACGCAGTCTCCTCTCGTCCGACTCGGTTCTGCTCCAGGCGTCGGCGAGACCGCGTGCCCGGGGGAAGTTCTGTTCCGCGAGCCTGAGAGCCCGACGCCGGGCGTCGGCCTCGGTGAGTTCGTGACGGGCGTCAGCCAGCCGCTGCTCCGTCTGCGTGAGCCGCTGTTCCAGCTCGGCCAGGATGCGCCGTCGGGTCTCGGCGCGTACAGCAGCTCCCACATACTCGGCGTCACTCTTGTGGTGCCGGCCGCTGAGGATGCCCAGACGCCAGCTTCCGTTGTAGTCCACCGCGTCATGAGCGGTCGTTTCCTCGGCCGGTGCGAGCGCGATAGTGGCCAGCAGGTGTTCCACCTGCTCGGACGTGACTCCACACCCCGGTTGCGGCGCTGGGCGCAAGGCCGAGGCGAGGGTCGCCCCATCCGGCAGCGCGGGGCCTGGACGGAGCAGAGTGTCACGAGTGCCGGGATCGACAAGGGCGCCGTCTGCACCGACCCACGCGTCCAGGATTCCGCTGGCTTCCAGCGCTGCTTCCAGACCGGCTCGATGCGCGTGGCTCAGATCATCCACGAAGTCCACCAGCCGGTAGAAGGGCGCTCCGGTGCCAGGTGTCCTTTCGGCGACGCGGTGGTGGGGGACCGGCGGCTCGGGATCCGTACGTCGCTCCCAGTCACGCTTCTGACGCGCCAGGTGCCCGACTTCCTCATCGAGCCGGCCGACGGTGAGTGCGAGGGCGTCGCGGCGGCTGGTGAGTTCCTCGCTGTACGGATCCAGTGCGGCATGGGCGGCCTGCCACGCCTGGCTGTCGGTGTCGGGCGGGAGCGTGCGGTCCGCGAACGCGGCGTCGGCGGAGCTCTCGAAGGCAACCACTACGTGGACGGCATCCAGCGGCAGGCAGTCGGACCCGACGGCGGCTCGCGTGCGGGTGACCCACTCGGCGACCTGGCGGGCATAGGCACCGCTCTCCTCGGCGACCTTCTCGCGGCCGGCGTCGAGACGGCCGGCGGCCTCTTCCGCCTCGCCCTCCCACCGTTCCCGCTCGGTGTCGGCCTGCTCCGCCCGGCTTCGGGCCTTCTCGGCCTGCGCGGTGAGACGCGTCACCTCCTGGACCATCCGGGTCCGGTTCTTCACGACCGTCTCGGCGTCCTCCAGCTGCCCCTGCCATGACCGCAGTCCGTCCTGCACCGCCGCCGTGTCCACACGGACGGCCGACCGGTGCTGCACGATGTGCGTCTCCCCGTCCGGAGCGGTCAGCTCCGTCTCGCCGGCCTGGGAGCGAACCGTGCGGGGCAGGGCGACTGCCTCGCCGAGATGGCCGGTGGGAAGTCCGGCCTTCTCCGCCTGCGTCAGCAGTTCCCGGTGTTCAGTGCCCAGTTCGGCGAGCCGGCTCCCGAGGTGGTCGACACCGTCGGACAGGCGCTCGGCCGCACCCTCCTCTGCGCCGTGTGCGTTGCTGAGCGCAGTGAAGGCAGCCACGGCGGCGGTGTGCAGCGCCTCGACCGTGGTGCGGCGTTCCGACAGCTCGCGCAGGCTGCGATAGGCGTGGCTGGCATGCAGGGCGGCGAGGTCGGTCCGGGCGGCTTCTTCCTCTTCGCGCAGAGCCTCCAGCCGGGCTTCTGACTCCTCCTCCTGTGTCCTCAGCTCGCTGGTCCGCTGTGCGGCGTCTCCGGTCGCCCGGCGTCGCTGCGCGAGGATCTCCAGCTCCCGGCTCACCGCCTGCGCGGAGGTGCGCAGGACACCGGACAGGTAGCCGCGGTAACTGGTGAGGAAGGTGCGCAACGCCGTATCGGTGCGCTCCAGGCGGCCGAGTTCGTCGCGTACGGCGTCGAGGTCGTGGAGGTTGCGCGCGACCTTCTCGACCACGTCCTCGTCGAGTCCCGGCAGGGTCTCGCTCAGCAGGGAGGCGAGTCCTCCATGCTCGATACGGTCCCCGACGGTGGGCCGCCGCAGCCGGTGGAGGAGCTGGGTGAGGTTGCGGTAGCGGGTCGCGTCGGTGATGCCGAACAGTTCCCGGGCCACCCGCGAGCGGTGGACGACCGCGCGGTCAGTGACGTTGTCGGAGCCGACGATCTCCTTGAGCCGGTCGACCGGCAGGGGCCTTCCGCTCTCGACTAGGTGCAGGTCCTCACCGACGCGCAGCGGCGTGACGAAGAACGTCGGCAGCGCCTTCTGCGTCGACTTCGAGGCGCGGATGGCGGCGCCGAGGGTGAGGTGGCGATGGTCGCCGCCGTCGGTCGTGCCCTGGAACTCCACCCACAGGTAGCCGAGACGGTTGGTCTGCTCGAACCCGTCCAGCATCAGCCAGGCGAGAGTGGTCCTGCCGGTGCCCGTCGCGTCCAGCGCCCGTGAGTCGCCGTCCAGCAGATACGGGAGCAGCATTTCCAGGGCCTTGGACTTGCCCGCGCCGTTCTTGCCACGCAGGAGCAACCGTCCGTCACCGAAGGCGAACTCCTGCTCGTCGTACTGCCACACATTCTGGATGCCCGCCCGGTGCAGCCGGAAGCGGGTGCCGGCGGTGGTCGTGGGGCCGGAACGCGGCAGCGGGACGAGGCCACGCGCATCGGTGGTCACAACGGCAACTCCTCTTGAACATCCGTGCCCTTGCCGACTGCGGTGGCCGGGCTCACGGTCACGTGGGTGGCGTAGCGCGCCGCCGCGGCCAGCAGCACCCAGCCGTCACCGCCGGGACGTACCCCGCGGACATCGGTCACGGTGCGCCCCTCCGGTGCCTCATCGGCGTACCCCTCCGGCAGGCCATAGCCCTCGGCACGCAGCCGGCCAGTCCGGGCCATCAGCCGCATGCGGGCCAGCAGGTCCAGCACGGCCTCCCGCAGGGCGCGGATGTCTTCCAGGTAGTCACGCTGCCAGTTGCTGCGCTGTCCGTACTCAGCGACCAGTTCGGCCAGCAACTCGTCCACCAGGCTGTCCGGAACAGCCACGCCGATGACGAGCGTCCCTCCGGTCGCCGGGTGGCCGGGCTCCCGCGGCCGAAGGCGCTCCACGAGCCGTTCCACCAGCAGGAGCGCGGCCTGCGCGACCGTCCCGGTGCCGGGCAGGTGCAGGTCCGTCAGCTCGTCCTCTGGATCCACCAGCGCCACTCCCTCGGCGCGGATCTCCATCTCCAGGCCCAGAAGTTCGGAGAACGCCTGCGCTTCGCGGCGCTGCCGGGTGCGCAACCAGTCGCGTTCGGCGTCGGTCAGCTCGTCAAGGTAGACGACGGGTGTCTCGACGAGCATCCGGCGCACATAGGTGCGAGGTCCGCCGAACCCCGGGTCCGCTGCCCGCCGGACCAGGTCGGCGCCATCACGGGCCTGGGCGAGTGGGCCGGCTACGACGACACGGGCCAGCTCGCGGTCCACTGTGATCAGAGCCTCTCCGCCCGCATCCTGTGCAAGAGCGGCCACATGGCCCTCGGTCTCGATGAGGACGCCCCACCCGACCAGCAGGCGCAGAGCTGCTACCAAGGTCCGTTTCCCGGCAGCCCTACCCGTCTCGTCCAGCTCGATCTCCGCGTCGGCCGCGGCGGCCCTGATGTCGGCCACCAGCTGCGACAGCAGCAGTTGTTCGGGTGCGGTCACCAGCACGGACAGGGCCAGCGCGAGACAGGCGTAGGTGTGCGGGGTGAAGGGGGTGCCGGTGGAGCGCTCCAGCCGGCGGCCCGCGCCTGCTCCCAGGCCCGCCTTGAAGAGCCGGGCGTAGGAGCTGTCGATCAGCAGGCGGTAGCCGAGCACCTGCTGGAACCGCTTGCCCAGCCAGTCGGCATGCCTGCGGATCAGCGGGAAGAGGTCGGCGTGCGGGCCGTCCGAGGTGACCAGCGGATGTGCGAGCAGCAGCCGGGCGGCGCTGCGGCGCTCGGCGGCTAAGGCCACGTCGTGTGTCGAAGGGAGGGTCATGAGACGTTCACCTCCGCATCGCCGTCGGCCGCGTCGGAGGAGGTGCGGCCGACGTCCAGCTCTAGGTTGTCCAGCAGCAGGTTGCCGTCGACCGAGTGCAAGACGCACCGGGCGCCCGCCGTGCGTCGCACGGTGAGCCGGATGCCCAGCTCGGCGTCCTCGCTGTGTGCCTGGTCGAGGTCGAATTCCGTCGCGCCCGCTCCGGCGCGACGCCTCAACTGCGCATTCCCGAGTGCGGTGGCCAGCAGCTCCAGAAGCAGATCGAGCGCAGCCGAGGTGAGGCGCACCTCGCCGAAGTGGCCCGAGGCGCTGCGTAGTTCGTCCGCCGCCGCTGCCCTGGCCGCTGCTCGCTCACGGGCTGCCTCCCGCAGCCGCTGCTTCTGTGCGGAGTGGTCCTCCACAGTGGCGGTCCGGCCACGCTGGGCGCGGCTGCCCCTTTCCCGCAGGGCCACCGGCACTTCAACCACCGGCCCGGTCCACCAGCTCGTGTAGGCGGGCACCACCTTGTCGGTGGCCGGGGGTATGCCCAGATGACGGGCGCCGTACAGCCCGAAGGCGGCGACGGCGATGTCGTGCGCGTCCTGCGGCGCCGCTTCCTCGAACCACCGGGCCAGCCGCAGCAGGTCCTTGCGCCGGGACATCTCCCCGGTGGCCGACCGCAGCATCCGCTTGGCGTTGGCGAGCAGCGACTGCAACGCGCGCAGAGTGGCATCCCGCAGTTGATCGACCTGGCTGCCCTGCCCGTCGGTGTCGTTGAACCAGCCGCGCAGGCCCTCCCAGTCAGCGAACTCACGCCCACGGCTGCGCTGCACCCGCGTCTCTAAACGGCCGTCGCCCTGCGGGGACAGCCCGGTGAGGCCCTGGGCATGGGCGTCCAGCCGGGCGAGCAGACCCGGGACATGTGGCCACAGCGTGTCCAGTGCCGCCGAGATCCGGGGCGCGCGGAACGCCACGTCTTCAGTGATCGCCTCGACGTAGTCGAGGAGCAGCTCCTTGAAGCCCTGGTACTCGGCGCTATCCAGGTCGTACCGGGCCAGAACCTGGCCAAGGTAGGCGTAGAAGTCCCGGATGGAATCCGCGAAGTCGGTGAACTGCACGAACAGCGTGCTGACCCGCTCCAGCCCGTCCTGCGGTTCGATGCCGCCGGGCGCGGTCACGAGCTCGGCCAGCTCCCTGAGCCCGCGCTCGACCAGGGCGAGCAGCTCGTTGCTCACCTCCCGGGCGGCGTCCGCCTCGGCCAGGACGCCATCGGCGTCCCGCTGGATGCGCTCGCCCAACTTCGACAGCTGATAGCGGGCCCGGGACCGCTGGTACTCGCTGATGCTGGACGCCTTGACCGTGTGGCTGCTGCGCAGCAGGTTGCCCCACTTCACCAGCTGCTCCAGCCGGACGGTGAGGGTGTCGGCGTCGAGCCCGGCGGCAGGGTCCCCGGCCTGCCGCAGCTTCGCCAGGACGTCCGGGACAGCCAGGTCGGCCAGCAGGGTCCCGCAGAAGACCCGCATGATCGCCAGGTGCTCCAGCCGCTCGGGGGCGCTGAGGTAGGAGTAGGCGTCCAGCCGGCGGCGTGCTTCGCTAGGGGCGTTCTGCGCGGCCTGATCCCGCGGTACGGCGTCCCGCGCGGCCCCGGATGCGGGTGGCTCCATGTTTGCGAGATTACGCGGCGCGTCCGGCTGCTACCGGCGGGTGGCTGAAAATGCCCCGGCTCCCCCCGGCCAGGGCCCTGCTCCCCCTTGCGCGGCCAAGGGCTCTGCCCCCGTCCACAAACCGCTTTCGGCCGCTCTCTCTCGCGATAGGCTCGACCAGGCACTTTCGCATCGTGTCCGTGAGGAAAGCCTGGGGAGGCCGGACGGTGACAGCTCAGTCAGGCACGTCGGCATCGAAGCCTGGCGTACCCAAGCCGGGCCCGCCGCGCCCCGCCCGGCAGTGGTTCCAGGACCGTCCCTCGCCATACCCGTGGGAGCAGGACGCGCTGGACCATGTGCGGGGGCTCATGCCGCAGGCCGAGCCGTTCCGTGCCTGGGCCACGTTCTCCTTCACCGCGATGTCCGGCCGCGTCAACGAGTGCGATCTGCTGGTCGCCGTCCCCGCCGGACTCTTCCTCATCGAGATCAAGGGGCATCCCGGGCAGCTCCGCAACACCGGGTCGACCTGGAACTTCCAGGGATCCGACCGCATGCGGACCATCAACAACCCGCTGCACCTGACCGACCTGAAGTCGAAGGAGCTGAAGAGCCAGCTCCAGTGGGCGGCCCGCAAGCTGGGCCTGTCCGAGCGAGTGGTCCCGCGCGTCGAGCCCGCCGTGCTCCTGTCGTCGCCCGACCTGGAAAGCCACCTGGACGAAGTCCAGCAGATCAAGGTCTACGGGCGGGACGACGGCGGCAGCGGCCTGAAGCGGATCTGGCAGGACTTCCTCGGCTTGCCCCCCGACCGTCCCGACCGGCGTATCACGCCGGAGTTCTCGCGGCACACCCTGCCGCAGCTGCTCAAGACGATCGGGATCCGCCAGTCCACCGCCCACCTCCGCTTCGGCGACGCCTGGAAGATGGAGCCGCATCCGCTGGACGCCGGTCCCTCCTGGGAGGACCGGCTGGCCGTCCGGGACGACGGCCTCGTCCAGGAGGAGGGCCGGGTCCGCATCTACCTGGTGAGCCAGAAGGCGACGGAAGCGGCCCGCCGGGCCACCGAGCGCGCCGCGCGCCGCGAGTACCAGGTGCTGCAGGGCATCACCCATCGCGGCATCGTCGACGCGCTCGATTTCCGCGAGCACCAGGGCGGACCGGCGATCCTCTTCCGCCACCGGCACGGCGATCTCCGCCTCAACCAGTACCTGGACACCTACGGCGGCAGGCTCACGCCCGAGATCCGCCTGGACCTCGTCCGGCAGCTCGCCGAGGCGGTCCGCTACGCGCACAACCGCTCCCTCTACCACCGGGCGCTCGCGGCCCGCTCCGTCTATGTGTCGTTCCGGGCCGACGGGGCGGCTCCCGAACTGCGGATCACCGACTGGCAGACAGCGGCGCGGGACTTCGACAGCAACGCCACCTTCTTCCGTTCCATCGGCGGCTCCGCCCTCGACGCCGCCCTGATCGAGGACGCGGCCCGCATCTATCTCGCCCCCGAGTCGGACCAGCCGTACGCCGACCCCGCCGACCTGGACATCTTCGGTCTCGGTGCGGTCGCCTACCTGATCCTGAGCAGCCGCCCGCCGGCCACCCAGCGCAGCGACCTGGCCGAACGGCTCCGCAGTGACGGCGGCCTGCGCCTGTTCGCGGTGACCGACGGTCTGCCCGACGTTCTCGACGACCTGGTCTTCCGGGCGACCCGCGCCGACGTCAACGAGCGGCTCGGCTCGGCCGAGGCGTTCCTGGACCTGCTGGACGAGGCGGAACGCGCCAGTATCCTCCCCGACTCACCGGCGGCGGCCTGCGTCGACCCGCTCGAAGCGGCGCCAGGCCAGTCGCTGGACGCCGAGTGGACGGTACGCCGGGTCCTCGGCACCGGCGCCACCGCCCGCGCCCTGCTCGTGGAGCGGGCCACCGAGGACGAGGACGGCCGCACCCAGATCGACGAGCACGTCTTCAAGGTCGCCCTGGACGAGGAGAAGGCGGGGCGGCTGCGCGCCGAGGAGCGGGCGCTCCGCAAGGTCGGCGGCGGCTCCGTCGTCCAGCTGCGCGGCGAAGGGCTGCGGGAGCTCGGCGGGCGGACCGTCCTGGAGCTGGAGTACGCCGGTGAGCAGTCGCTCGGCGAGCGGCTGCGCGGCAAGGGCCGACTCACCTATCACGAGCTGGAGCGCTTCGCGGACGACCTGTTCCACGCGCTGGACCAGCTCGCCGCGCAGGGCGTCCGCCACCGCGACATCAAACCGGACAACTTCGGCATCCAGCGCCGCAAGGACCGCACCTGGCAGCTCAAGCTGTTCGACTTCTCCCTGACGGACGCCTCCGACCGGGACGTGAAGGCGGGCACACGCGGCTACCTCGACCCGTTCCTCGGCTCGATGCGCCGCGCCCACTACGACGATCACGCGGAGCGGTACGCCGCCGCCGTCACCCTCCACGAGATGGCGAGCGGCGAGCGCCCGCTGTGGGGCGAGGGACAGCTCGACCCGCTGACCAACGAGTCGGCCGAACTCCACGTCGCCACTGAGCTGTTCGAGCCCGCGCTGCGCGATGGACTGACCGCTTTCTTCCAGCGCGCGCTGCACCGCGACACCGAGCAGCGTTTCGACACGCTGCGGCAGATGTGGGACGCCTGGCGGGAGGTGTTCCGGGCGGCCGACGCGACCGCCCCCGCCACAACCCCCTCCACCGTGGGTACCGCATCCGACGACCCGGAGGAAGCCCGCGACCGGGCCGCTGCGGCGGCCGACCTGACGACGCCGCTGGACGCCGCCGGCCTGTCCCCGCGTGCCGTGTCGGTGGCCGGCGGACTCGGCGCGACCACGGTCGGGGAACTGCTGGACATCCAGCCGTACGCCATCTCCAAGGCGCGCGGCGCGGGCGCCCTCGTCCGCAAGGAACTCAACCGGCGCCGCAAGCAGTGGGCCACCGCGCTGCGCCCGGCGGCGCCGTACGCACCCCGCAGGCAGGCGCCGGACGACACCGGCCGCAAGCACTCCGCCTCCGGCGAGGGCGAGCCCCGCATCCTGTCGATAGACGACATGGCCGCGCTCCTCGCCCCCGAGCCGGGCCGCAAGGGCTCCCACCGAGCCGACGTCGTACGCCTCACCCTGGGCCTGCCCCCAGACGACGGCGGACTCTCCCCGCTCGGTGTCTGGCCCGTGCAGGCCCGGATCGCCGACCACCTGGGCATCAAGCAGACCTCCGTCTCCCGGCATCACCGCATCGAGATCAGGAGGTGGACGGAGGCGGACTGGCTGGACCCGGTCCGCACCGAGCTGACCGAGATCCTCCAGTCCGTCGGCCGGGTGATGACCGCCGACGAGGCCGCGGCCGAACTCCGGGCCCGTCACGGCGCCGGATCGGACACGCCCGAGCGGACGCTCGCCAGGGCCCTGGCCGTCGTACGGGCCGCCGCCGACGCGGAGACCACCGAACGCCCGGACGAGGACCTCGATGGGCCGCACGAGCCCCGCTTCGCCGTGCACCGGCGGAGCGAGACGGTCCTGCTCGCCGCTGAGTCCCTGCCGGGTGCGGACGACCCCAGCCCGAGGGAGCTGGCGGACTACGCGGCGCTCCTCGGCCAGGCCGCCGAACGGCTGGCACGGCAGGACCCGCTGCCCGGCCGCGGCGAGGTCCTGCGCATCCTGCGCGCCGTGCCCGCACCTGACGGGTTCGCCCCGCTCGCCGACACCCGCCTCGTGTCCCTGGCCGCCGCGACGGCCCCCGGCGTCGCGGCCACGCCCCGGCTGGAGCTGTACCCGCGTGACCTGAGCCTGGAGCGGGCGCTGCGCATCTCCCAGGCGGGCGCTGGCGTCCGCCGCGACCGGGGGATCACCGTCGGCGAGCTGGTGGCCCGCCTGCGTGCCCGCTTCCCGGGTCTGGACCTGGTGTCGGGCTCCCGCGAACCCACCCACGTGGAGCTGCTGGACGCCCTGGAAGGGGCGCGCTTCGACCTCGTGTACGACGACGAGGCGGAGAAGTTCTTCCCCAGGGCGCCGGAGTCGACGGGCACCTGGAGCTCCACCGGTGCCCTCACCAGCTACCAGCCGCCCACCCCGGTCACCCGGGCCGAACGGGAGGACCCGCACGGCCCGCTGCGGGAGCGGCTCACCGCCGTGGCGGAACGGGGCGGCTTCCTCGCCCTCACGGTGAAACCGAACGCGTTCGCGGGAGCCGCGGAGACCGTGGCAGCCGCCTTCCCGGTCGAGGCGGTCGATCTGTCGGACGTGTTCCTCACCGCCTTCCGCGCCCTGGCCGCGGAGAAGGGCCAGGACTGGCGGAAGGTCCTGCGCGCCGACAGTCTCTCCGCCCCCGGCGGCATCAAGCCCGGGCTGGCGTCCTTCGTCCGAGTGGTCTGGCAGCGTGTGGAGGAGGCGGTCCTCGCCCGCGCCGACGCGCCGCGCACCGTGTTGTTCCTCCACGACGCCGGCCTGGTCGCCCGCTACTGGGACGAGGGCGGCCACGCCTTCCTCGTCCGGCTCCAGAACGCCGCCCGCCGCCCCGCCGACGCGCCGCACGGCCTGTGGCTGCTGTGCACGGTCGAGACACGCGCGCAGGAGCCGAAGCTGGACGGCCGGACGGTGGAGGTCATCGGCGGCGACGGCGAACGGGCGCACCTGGACGCGGAGTTCCTAGACTCGCTGCGGGTGCCGGCCGTGACCGGCTGAGCGGACCCGGCCCGCACCGGCCGCCGACTCAGGACCTGCGGCGCACCCCGCCCTTGCGGCCGATGTCGAACGCCAGCCGGTACACGTCGGGCAGGTCGAGGGCGCCGGTGGTGCGTTTGGTCAGGACGCCGAGTTCCACCAGTTCCTCTATCAGCGCAAAGGGATCGTCGGCGTCACGGGGGCCGCTGTTCTCGTCGTCGTTCTCCCCCCTACGGCGCAAGATCTCCGCCAGCCCGCCCTGCGCCCAGTACTGGCGGACGTGGGACGGCTCCATGGGCACCTGTCCGCCCTCCAGCAGCTCTATGGCGGTGGCGGCCCAGCCGATGTCCTCCTTCAGCTCGTCCACCCGGACCCGCGACGCCTCGTGCAGGCTCTCCCGCAACGCCTCGTAGTGCAGCGGGTACGGCTGTGTGGCGTACCGCTCCGCCGTCAGGTCCGCGGCCGTGCGCAGGGCGAGCAGCCAGGTCCGCGGGCTCACCCGCCCCTTGCCGTCCTGGAGGTGGTTAGGCACCCAGGTGAACGTGTGGCCCTTGCGCCGGTCGGTGCCCATGTAGGACCCCGCCAGAGCGACGAAAGCCCGCTCCTGGCACTTCTCGTCGGCGATCAGGTCGACCGGCGCGACGAACCGCCCCTCACCTTGCGTCTCCCACGTGCCGTACTGCGCCCGGAACTTCTCCGCCTCCCTGCCCGGATGGTTCCCCAGCCGGTGGAAGAGAAGTCCGTAGAGGTTCTCCCGGCTCCACGTCAGATCGGCCGCGTTGGCCCCCAGTTTCGAGGCGTCCGCGAACGCCTTGGGCGCGCTGTCGTACATGTCCGGACGGACGAAGATCTTGGCGCGCAGCGCCCCTGTGGTCAGCCGCAGTTCCAGCGCCACCTGGAACAGCGCCGACACCAGCCGGTCGGCCGTCCTGCGGTCGGAGTGGAGGTGGTCCAGGGCGTCGAAGAGCAGCACACGCGTCTCGCCGCTGTCCCGGGCCTCCCGGTCGGCCCTGCCGAGCGCGTCGTCGTACGCGTCTTCGTTCGCCGCGGCCCAGCGGATACGGTCGGGCCAGTCAGCCAGGCTCGCGATCTGCGGTACCTCGAGCGCCATCATCACGACCGCGCGCCAGAAGATGTCATAGGCATAGCTGTCGGGGTCGATCACGTCCCGCAGCAGTCTGGCGATCTTCCGCTTGCCCGGGTAAGGGGTCTCACTGTTGCCGCCCGCCCTGAACGCAGTGGTGACCCGGACCCGCCGTAGCCGCGGCATCATGTACGACCGCGCGGCCACCTCCCTCAGTTCTGGATCGATCAGCGCCTTCGCCCAGTACGTCTTGCCGGTGCCGCGGGCGCCCCGGACCACGGTCACGTCGGGGTCGAGCGCGAGGCGGTGGCTGGACGGGGTGAACAGGCGTTGCCGGTCCGGACCGTCCGTGTCCGCGTCGAGTGCGGCACCGAGGGCCCTGGAGATCAGGGTGCGGTACTCGTCGGTGGTCGGCGGGGCGGTCATGAGGACTCCGGGGCGGGGTGCGGTGGCGGCAGCAGACGCTCCACCGTAGTCGTGAACGTCCGGTACGCGGCCTCGACGAACGGCAGCTCGGGCCAGTCGCGGCTGCGCAGGGGGTCAAGGCCCACCAGGTCGTTGCCGAAGAGGATCGGGATGGGGGCGTGCGGCGCGTCGTCGTCCTCCAGGGGAGGGTGGTACAGCTCGTCTCCCTCGTCGCCTGCGTCGTCCACGTCGTCCGGGCCGTCCTCGTCCGTGCCGAGCTGGTCGTAAAGGGTGTCGGCGAACAGCTGCTGGGCGCGGTCGCGCAGGGCGGGCAGCCGCTTCGCGTCCCCGGCCGAGTGGAACATGGCCGCCACGACCCGCAGCCGCTCCCGCAACTCCCGGGCCAGGGCAGGCCGCTGCTGCCACTGCTCGAACAGCATCTTGTAGCCCTCCCAGGTGGAGGGATTGTCCACGGCGAACAGCAGGGCGAGCCCGCTGAGATGGGTCAGGGTGACCGCCGCGATGTCGTGCATGCCGGCCCTGCTGTCCAGCAGGACGACGTCCGGTGGCCGCGACAGCTCGGTCACCTGGTCCTCGCAGGCGGCGATGGCCTCCTCCAGCCGTGCGGCGAACGGCCGGTCGCCGTCACCGGGGTTGAGTCCGGCGAGGTCGCTGTAGATGCGGTTCAGCTTGGCGAGGTAGTCGTACGGCTCCCCCGCCAGCGGTGAGCCGCCCGCCGGGGCGAGCCACACTTCCCCGTTGCCCTTGACGGGCAGTGCGGAGCTGCGTGCCACCAGTTCCAGCCCGTCGGCGTTGCCGACGCCGCCTTCTATCAGGTGGTCGACGATGCCGTGACGGGGGATGCCGGCGGGGTCCTCCAGCAGGTTCGAGACGCCCGGGGACTCCAGGTCGAGGTCCACCACGAGCACGCAGCGGCCCGTCCCGGCCAGGTACCGGGCGAGGACGGCGGTGGCGGTGGTGCGCCCCACCCCGCCCTTGAAGCCGTACAACGCCACCCTTCGGTCCCGGCGCCCGAGGGCCCCGTGGGCAGGGGTGCGGACGCTCCGGGCCCAGTCGGTGCCGATGACGGTTCGCTCCAGCGCGTGGACGCTGCCGGTGGAGCCTTGCCGTGGGCTGACCGGTGCGCGGTCCTCGGCGTCGAAGTACAGCTCCGGTGCGAAGAGCTTTTCGCCGAAGAGGAGGGGTTCGAGGCCCGTGAAGGGACGCGTGGCGGCCACGAAAGCGTCACGGAGGGCGACGACGTCAGCGTCGTCGTGAGCGAGGGCGCGTCCCCGGTCGTCGATGAGCAGACAGGCCCGGCCGAGCACGTCGCGGGTGACGACGACGTCCATGCCGAACTGCGCCGCTGCCTGCCGAGCGTGGTCGCGGGCGGCTTGCCAGGCGGTGTCGAAACGCGCACGGGAACGGCTCATGAGTGGGTCCTCGTGCCCAGGATGCCGGCCTGTTCATGGGCGGCGATGAGGTCGTACGCGGCCTTGAGGTGCCGGTCGACCTCCGCGTCGGTGATCGCGGTGCCGTCGCAGTAGCGGCCCGCGACGTCCCAGCCGGCGAACGGGTTCTTCCAGATGAGCTGCGTGAAGAGCGCGCCCGCTCCGCCTCCCCGGCGGCGGTGGGCGACGGCGGTGAGGTGTTCCCACAGCTCGGGGAGGTGCCCGTGTTCCTGCGGTCTCCACTCCCGCACGCCTGGGGCGCCCTTCTTCTTTGCCCAGGTGGCGACTTCGTCGTTCACCAGTCGGTTGCGCGTGTTGAGCTGAGAACCCAGGAAATCGGCCAGGATGGCTTTGATACCGCATTCCGCCGCCAGCCCGGCCAGATGGTCGGCGGATATCCGCAGGTTCTCCTTCGCGGCCAGTACGGCGGCGCGATAGTGGTTCCTGCTCGCCGTCGCGAACGCGGGAGGCTGTGTCGCGGAGGGTGTCGAGGCCGTCACGACGATCACTCTATCGAGCCGATCAAGAAGCTCGCGGCGGCTTTTCCCAGATCGCGACCACCCTGGGCCGCCGTACGGGGGCACGGGTGCGGCAGGATGGGAGGTCCGGTCCGCGGCTGACGCGGTGGGGCGCTGACGCGGTGCAGGGAGAAGGAAGCGAAGAGTGACGGTGACGACGACGGGCACGGACAAGGCGGCCCTGCTCAAGGACCTGAAGAAGCTGGTCGTCGACCTGGAGGACGACCTGCGGGCCCGCAGCCAGTCCGAGGAGGAGTTCCGCACCCGCCTGGACCGCGAGTGGCGCGAGGCCAAGGAGGCCCGGCGCACCGCCCTGTCCCACCCGGCCTGGCGGGACGAGCGCGTCACACAGGCCGCAGTGGCGTGGGTGCTCGGCTGCGTCTTCGTCCGCTTCTGCGAGGACAACGGCCTGATCGACGAGCCGTACCTCGCGGGACCCGGCGAACGCCTCGCCGAGGCGGAGGCCCGGCACGAGGCCCACTTCCGCACCTACCCCCACCACAACAACCGCGACTGGCTGATGGAGGCGTTCCGCCACCTGGCGGGCACCAACGAGACGGCCGCCGGCCTCTTCGACGAGCGGCACAACCCGCTGTGGGGACTGACCCCGAGCTACGAGACGGCGACGGAACTGCTGATGTTCTGGCGCCGCTGGGGCGCGGACGGCGAGATCCGCTACGACTTCACCGACCCCGAGTGGGACACCCGCTTCCTCGGCGACCTCTACCAGGACCTCAGCGAGCACGCCCGCAAGACCTACGCGCTGCTGCAGACCCCGGAGTTCGTCGAGGAGTTCATCCTCAACCTGACCCTGGAACCGGCGGTCGCGGACGACGGCCAGGGTTTCGGCCTCAACCCGGTCTGGACCGGCCCCGACGGCCGGGAGCGCCGCGGCCTGCGCACCATCGACCCGGCGTGCGGCTCCGGCCACTTCCTGCTCGGCATCTTCCATCGCCTGCTGGACAAGTGGCGCCAGGCGGAACCCGGCACGGACGACTGGACGCTGGTCCGCCGGGTCCTGGAGTCCGTCCACGGCTGCGACAAGAACCCCTTCGCCGCGAGCATCGCCCGCTTCCGGCTCCTGGTGGCGGCGATGCGCGCGGCGGGGACACGGCGGCTCGCGGACGCGCCGCCGTTCCCCATCAACGTGGCCGTGGGCGACTCGCTGCTGCACGGCCGGGACGCGGCGGGCATCCAGACCGACCTGGACACGCTGTTCGCGGAGGCGGTCGTAGGACGCGAGGAGGGGGAGACGTACGCGTACGCCACGGAGGACGTGTGGGAGTACGCGAAGCGGGTGGACCTGCTGGGGCGGGGGTCGTACCACGTTGTGGTGGGGAATCCGCCGTACATCACGGTGAAGGACAAGCAGGAGAACGAGAACTACCGGGCGGCGTACGACGCGTGCGCGGGGACGTACGCGCTGTCGGTGCCGTTCGCGCAGCGCATGTTCGAGCTGGCAGTGAAGGGGCCCGGCGGGCGGTTGGGCGGGGGCGGGTTCGTGGGACAGATCACCGCGAACTCGTTCATGAAGCGGGAGTTCGGCAAGAAGCTGATCGAGGTCGTCTTCCGGAACCGGGTCGAGCTGTCGCATGTCATCGACACCTCGGGCGCCTACATTCCGGGGCACGGCACGCCGACGGTGATTCTGGTCGGGCGGAACCGGGTCCCGAGTCCTGAGCGGGCGGTGCGGGCGGTGCTGGGGGTGCGGGGAGAGCCCTCGCAGCCTAGGAAGGCAGAGCATGGCGTCGTCTGGCAGGAGATCGCCAAGAAGACCGGCTTGCCCGGCAGCGAGTCCGAGTGGATCAACGTCGTTGATGCCACACGTCACAGCCTCAGTGATTTTCCGTGGAGTCTGTCCGGCGGCGGATCCGGCGAAGTGCAGGGCTATCTGGAAGCGGCAGCGGTGTCCCGGCTCCGGGATCGGTGCGCCAGCATTGGGCGTACGACCGCGAGCGGTGCGGACGACGCCTATTTCCTGCCTGACCGCAAAACAGCCGAGCGCTTGCACGAGGGGGACAGGGTTCGGGAGCTGGTCACGGGGGACGTTGTCCGGGACTTTTCGTTCGGCAGGGTCACGCAGGTGCGCAACCCTTATCTGGGCCGGGCGAACAAGCGACCTGTGGGGGAGGCCGACCCGTTGGTCGCGCGTTCCCTCTGGCCATATCGCGCGCTGCTAGAACGCCGTGTGATCTTCGGTAAGACGATGGCAGACAGCGACGCGCCCTGGTACGTGCACCTTGAGAACTACTCCAGCAAGCTGAGCGTCAAGGAGGGGCTCGGGTTCGCCTTCGTTGCCACGCACAACCACTTCTCGTACGACCGAGATGGACGGCTGTTCAACCGAACTGCTCCCGTGATCAAGCTCCCCGAGGGGGCTGTTGAGGAGGAGCACCTGGAGTTGCTGGGGTTGCTCAATTCTTCGGCGGCTTGTTTCTGGTTGAAGCAGGTCAGCCACGACAAGGGTAGCCAGGGAGTCAACGAGGGCTTCAAGTCCCAGGAGTGGGAACGTTTCTATGAGTTCACCGGGACCAAGCTGCAAGAGTTCCCCCTCCCGGCCAAGCTCCCGCTCCACCTCGGCTGCATTCTCGACGCCCAGGCGCAGAAGTTCGCCGAGTTGGAGCCTTCGGCCGTGGCCGCAACCGTCGTACCCACGCGGCAAGCGCTGGATGACGCGGAAGCCGAACACGCCAGGATTCGTCGCCGCATGATCGCCCTGCAAGAGGAGTTGGACTGGCAGGTCTACGGCCTCTACGGGCTGCTCAGCGACCGCGAGGTCGACCGGACCGTGACCCCGTCACCTGACCCCGAGACCATCCCCGAGGTCAAGCTCGGTGAGCGCGCCTTCGAGATCGTCCTCGCGCGGAAGGTTGAAGCCGGAGAGGTGGAGACCGCCTGGTTCACGCGCCACGGTTCGAAGCGCGTCACCGAGATTCCCACCCGCTGGCCGGATTGGTACCGCGAGATCGTCCAGGCCCGCATCGACCTGATCACCAGCCGCAAGGACATCGCCCTCATCGAGCGCCCGGAGTGCAAGCGCCGCTGGGCCACCGACTCGTGGGAGAAGAAGGAACGCGCCGCGCTGCGGAACTGGCTGCTGGACCGTTGCGAGGACGAGGATCTGTGGTTCGAGGTACGTGACGGCCTGCGCCGTCCACGGACGCTGACCATCAACAACCTTGCCGACCGGCTCGGTTCCGATCCCGACTTCACGTCCGTCGCCGCGCTGTACGCCACCGACCACCTTAAAAAGCCGGACCTCCCCCTCGCGCAGATCCTCAACGAGATCATCGCCGATGAGCACGTGCCCTACCTCGCCGCGATGCGCTACAAGGACTCCGGTCTGCGCACCCGCCGCGAGTGGGAGAAGGTCTGGGAGAAGCAGCGCGAGGAGGACCGTACGGGCACGCGGCACGACATCGACCCGCCGACCAGGTACAAGTCCTCCGACTTCCTCAAGCAGTCCTACTGGGCTCACCGCGGCAAGCTCGACGTGCCCAAGGAACGGTTCATCTCCTACCCGGAGGCGGGCCCGGACAGCGACTCCACGCTGATGCTCGGCTGGGCCGGCTGGGACCACAAGGATCAGGCGCTGGCCCTCACGCAGCTGATCGAGACGCGCGTCAAGAGCGACGCCTGGGGCGCCGAACGGCTCGTGCCGCTGCTCGCCGGGCTGCATGAGGTCATGCCGTGGGTACGTCAGTGGTACAGCGCGTACGACGACGAGTGGGAGGGCTCCCCGGCCGAGGACCTGGAAGCGGAGTTCCAGCGCTACCTGCGCATGCACGGCGTGAGCGAGGCGCAGATGAAGGACTGGCGTCCCGTGCGGAAGACGCGGGGGCGGAAAGCCCAGCGCCGGGAGACGACCGAACAGCCGGAGCTGGACGACGCGTAGAGCGAGGCGAAGGGGGAGAGCCACTGCGCTCTCCCCGAGCTGCCAACCGGCGACTCAGCGGGCGGTGCCGGAGGCGTGTTCGGTGAACGCCGACCAGGCGGTGGGGGACACGAGCAGCGGCTGAATCCGGGTGTCTTTGGAGTCCCGTACGTGCACAGCCTGTGGGGTCAAAGCCACCTCGACGCAGTTGTCACCAGAGCTGCCGCTGTAGCTGCTCTTGAACCAGTCCAGCTCGGGGGTGCTCATAGCGCTCCTCGCATCTTCTCCAGCAGGCGTACAGTGCCTCGGCAGTCGAGTGCCTGCGAGCGCAGCTTGCCATAGCGCTGGAGCATGATGCTCACGTTCTTCGGAGTGGTGATGAGCATGCTGGTCTGCTGGCCCTCCAAGTAACCCACCCACTCGTGGGCGGGTGTCTCCGCGAGGTAAATCAGGCCGTCGATGCCGCCGTGATCCTCCTGCTGTAAGGGCATCACCTGAAGCTCGACGTTGCGACGCGCACCTTGGGCCAGAAGGTGGTCAGTAAGTTGCTTCGTCACCTCCGCACCCCCCATCCGCCGTACCAGCAACGCCTCTTCGATCACGAAGCTGAACGTGGTGTTCGGGCGCTCGTCCAACAGCCTCTGCCGCTCCAGACGAGCGCTCACCTGGGTTTCGATCTGTTCCTCGGTCAGCGGCGGCAACCTCTGGTCGAAGATGGCCCGAATGTACGGCTCCGGCTGCAACAGCCCAGGAATCGCACGGCACTCGTACGCATAAAGCGACACCGCCTCCTCCTCGATCCCCGCCCACTGCCGGAACCACGACGCCAACCCCGCCCTCCGCGTAAGACTCCGCGCCGCAGCTCCCAGCACCTTGGCCGCGGCTGCCCCCAGTGCCGGTTCCGCCCGCGGCGGCAGGTCGCTCGGCGGGAACCGCTTCCCCTGCTCGATCTTGGCGACGTAGGCGGTGGAGTACTGCACTCGTCGGGCGAACTCCTCCTGGGTGAGCCGGGCCTCCTCCCGCAGCGCCTTCAGTACCGCGCCGAAGGTCTTGAGGCTGTCGGACAGGTCGTGCTCCCCGTTCGAGCCCCCGGCGCCACCGCCACAGCCACCGCCCCCGCTGCCGATCTCCCCGCCGTTGTCCGTCGCCATACAGTCGCCTCCCCGTGCACCGTGCACACGAACCCGCTATATGGTTACGCACCGTGACCCATCCAGTCCAGCGAGTGAACCAGTACAGCCGACTCTGTATCGGCGTCGGTCCTGTTGACGGGGGTGCGACGGCGGGACCTTGGTGTGCATGCCGACGCCGCAGACCCAAGTCACCGTCACCGTACGTACGTTCGCCCAGCGTTTCTCCTCGACCCGCCGTGGAGCACGCCTCGCCCGCCGGCTCGCCGCGCACCGACTGGAGGCGTGGGGCGTGCCGTACGGCTCCGCCGCGTCCGACACCCTCCTACTGATCGTCGCCGAGCTGGCCGCCAACGCCGTCCGGCACGGGCGCGTACCGGGGCGTGACTTCGCACTGCGGCTGGTGCACCGGCCCGCTGCCGCGCTCATCCGCGTCGAGGTGTCCGACACGCATCCGGCGCTGCCCGTGTGCCTGGCCCCGGCGCCCGCGGACGCCGACGGGGGCCGGGGCCTGCTCCTGGTCGACGCGCTCGCCTCCCGCTGGGGTGTGACCGAGCGCACCGGGCCGGGCAAGACGGTGTGGGCGGAGCTGGACCTCGCGGCGGGGACCCGCGCCGGGCACTCCACGTAAGCGCACCCGGCCGTCCGGGCCCGGCCGATCACCCATGGTGAGACCTCTTCCCGGAGGTGTGACGATCTCTCCTCCCGCTGTCGGACCCACCTGGCAAGATGGACGTCGCGCCAACGCCTGAGGGGGGCGCTGTCCGGGCCGGCCGCCAGCACAGTGAGGGAATGATCGCCTGATGTCGACCACAGAGCTGTTCCTCCGCGATGTCATCGACATCAAGGAGGACGTCCACGCGGGCGATTTCAAGGTCGACCTCTCCCAGGGATTTCACGAAGCCGACGAGCGGGTGGCGGAGTACGTCGTCACCGAGCAGTTGCAGAGGGCGTTCCGGCAGGCGCTCGGCGTCGTCGGGAAGGCCGTCCGCACGGGTGACTCGCACGCCGCGTACCTGCACGGCTCGTTCGGCGCCGGTAAGAGCCACTTCCTCACCGTGCTGCACGCCGTGCTCAAGGGCCACGAGGGGGCTCTGCACAAGCCGGGGCTGAAGGAGGTCGTCGCCGAGCACCGGGACTGGCTGGGCGGCAGCCGGTTCCTGATGATCCCGTACCACCTGGTCGGATCGACCGACCTGGACTCGGCGCTGCTCGGCGGGTACGTCCACACCGTGCGGGAGCTGCACCCGGAGGCGGCGACCCCCGCCGTCTACCGGTCGGACGCGCTGCTCGCCGACGCGGACCGGCAGCGTAAGTTCCTCGGCGACGACGACAAGTTCCGGCAGTGGCTCGGCGCCGGGGCGGCGGCCACCTCCGGCAGCGGAGGCGCGGACGACGAGGACGATCTGCCGGGCATCGACGCCGGAACCGAGCTGCCCGGCAGCGACGGCTGGAGCAGTGCCGAGCTGGACCGGGCCTTCGCCGCGCCGCCCGGCAGCGAGGAGCGGGAGCGGCTGGTGTCGGCGCTGCTGACCGGGCCCATGGCCGCGTACACGCAGGCCGCCCGCGGTGACGCCCAGTCCTTCATCCCGCTGGAGAACGGCCTGAAGGTCATCTCCCGCCACGCGAAGTCACTGGGCTACCACGGCGTCGTCCTCTTCCTGGACGAGCTGATCCTGTGGCTCCAGGCGCACATGGGCGACCAGGACTTCGTCCGCGACCAGGTGCAGCGGCTGGTCAAGCTGATCGAGTCCGCCGACAGCGGCCGGCCCGTGCCCCTCGTGTCCTTCATCTCCCGCCAGCGTGACCTGTCCCAGCTCATCGGCTCCGACGTGGCCGGCGCCGACGTGCAGAACCTGGAACAGCAGGTCGACTACCTCGCCGGCCGGATCGACGTCGTCGAGCTGGAGGACAGCAACCTCGTCGAGATCATCAAGCACCGGGTGCTCGCCCCGCGTCCGGGCATGGAGCAGGCGCGCGACGACGCGTTCAAGATCGTGGAGTCGTCGCGGGATGAGGTGCGGCAGGTGCTGCTCGACGCGCAGGGGCGCACCGAGGCGAGCTGGGACGACTTCCGCACCCTGTACCCGCTGTCCCCGGCGCTGCTGAACGTGCTGGTGGATCTCTCCGGCGCGCTCCAGCGCGAGCGGACCGGTCTGAAGCTGGTGCAAGAGCTGCTGCGGCGGCACCGCGACGACCTGCGGCTTGGCCAGCTCGTCCCGATCGGCGACCTGTGGGACGTGATCGCCGCGCGGACCGGTGAGGCGTTCACCGCCAGGCTCCGCAAGGAGTCGGAGATCGCGCACCGCTTCCACGCCCGCGTCCGCGAGCACCTGCTGACCAAGTACGGCTCGGCGGACGACAAGCGCTTCCGGACCGACGAGCGGCTGGTCAAGACGCTGCTGCTGGCCTCCCTCGCTCCCAACGTGCCCGCCCTGACCCGGCTCACCGGCGGCCGGCTCGCCGCGCTGAACCACGGCACCATCAGGACCCGGGTGGGCGACGCGGGCGCCGTCGCCGTCAAGCGTCTGCAGGAGCTCCAGGCCGAGGGCTTCGACGGCGAGCTGCGCAGCGAGGGCGACCCCGCCGACCCCGTCTTCCACCTGCACCTGTCCGACCTGGACGTCGAGCCGCTGCTGGAGGAGGTGCAGGGCGTCGCCGACCAGGACGGCTACCGCCGCCAGTGGATCAAGGACCAGCTGTGGGCCGCGCTGGGCATCCCCGACACCCAGGCGTTCGTGTGCGAGCGGACCGTCGTCTGGCGCGGCACCAAACGCACCGTCGAGTTCGTCTTCGGCAACGTCCGCGACCCCCACCTGCCCGACGCCGAGTTCGCGCCGCAGACCGAGGGCAACATCCGCTTCGTCTTCGACTACCCCTTCGACGGCCACGACCACTCGCCGATGGACGACGCCCAGCGGGTGGAGCGGCTGAAGCGTGCCGGGAAGACGGCGCCGACGATCGTATGGCTGCCGCACTTCCTGTCCGAGCAGAAGGCCCGCAGCCTCGGACGCCTTCTGAAGATCAACTACCTGCTGGAGCGCGACCGGCTGGACGATCACACGGCGACCCGCCCCGCCGAGGAGCGCATCCAGATCCGCAACCAGCTCAAGGCGTCCCGCGACAGCCTGACCACCCAGCTCACCGACGCGCTGCTGCAGTTGTACGGCATCAACAGGGCCGAACCGGGCACCACGGGAGCCGAGGTCCGCGACGGCGAACACCTGATCTCGCTCCAGCCGGGCTTCACCCGCACCCGGCCCGAACCGGCGGTCGGCTTCGAGGAGAACCTCTTCCTGCTCGCCGACGGGCTCCTCGGCGCCCGCCACCCCAAGCACCCCGACTTCGACCCGCGGCTCACCCGCAAGGCCGTCACCACCCGCGAGCTGAAGACCGCGCTCGAATGGATCACGAAGGCGATGGAGGACGGCTCCCGGCGTGTCGTGGTCGACAGCCACCAGCTTCCCGTCGTCCGCCGGATCGTGCACGCCCTCCAGCTCGGCGAGGTCCACGACGGCCCGCTGAACGTCACCACCGACTGGCGCCTGCGCATCAACAAGAAGGCCGCCGAGACCCCTGACGCCGGCCCGGACCTGTCCGTGGAGGACATCCGCGACTGGATCGAGGAACTCGGCTACACCGGCCTCGACCGCCACGTCAGCAACCTGATCATCGCCACGTACGCCCTGCTGGACGACCGCACCTGGGTCTACCAGACCTCGCCGCTGCCCAAGGCCCCGGAGCTGGAGCGGATCGGCCCCGGATACGGGCTGAGGGCCGTGGAACTGCCCACCGAGGAAGAATTCCACACCGCGCTCGGCCGTGCCGGGACGATCTTCGGCCGGACCGTCTCGCGTGTCCTGTTCGCCCGCAACGTCGCCCGGCTCGCCGAAGGCGTGCGCGCGGTCGCGGAGGAACACCGCGTGGCCCTCGGCGAGGTGCGCACCCTCCTGACGGAGCACGCGCGCCACCTCGGGCTGACCGGCGCCGACGCACCCCGCCTGAAGTCCACCAAGGCCGCCGCCGACCTCGTCGCCCGGCTGCTGCGCACCACCGAACCGGCCGCGTGCGTGCGGGAGCTGGCCGCCGCCGCGTACGACGTGACCGACGAGGAGATCGCGGGCGCCCTGCGGCACGCTCCCGAGGTCGCCGCCGTGCTGCGCGGCGCCCAGTGGTCCCTGCTGGAAGACGTGCGCCGCGACCTCGCGGTACGCCAGGACGGCCTCGGCGAGCGGGCGGCTCGGTTCCTGGACGAGGTGCACCGCGCTGCCCGCGAGCACGAGCAGACCGTCTCGCTCGTGCCCGTCCTGGACCGGCTCCCGGACACCGTCATGGCCCTGATGCGTGAGGCCACCCGCCTCGCCCAGCCCGCCCGGCCGGCCACTCCGCCCGTGGCGCCCCTCACGCCGGAGCCGACCGCCGAGGACGTCAGCCTCACCGACCACGGCAAGCCCCCCGTTCCCTCGACGCCCACTCCGGACGACGCCTCTCACGGCGGGAGCGGCGCCCAGGCCGTGGTCCCGGCACAGGCCGGTCGCCGGCGCGCCGTCCACCTGGTCGAGCCCACCCAGCTGGAGGTGTCGCTGGCCACCGCGGTCACCGAGATCGACGCGGAGATCCGCGCCTACCTCGCCGCCCACCCCGGCACCCGCATCCAGGTCACCTGGCATCCGGTCACCGACACCGGGTCCGCGACCGACACCTCCGCCGGAACCGAGGCGGAAGCGGACGGCGAAGGGACTGCCGGCTGATGGCCCCGGCCCTGCCCCGAGTGGGCCGCCGTACCGTCGAGGCCCTGCTCGCGGCGAACGCCAAGGACCTCGGCGAGCGCAGCCTCGTACTCGTCCACGGTCAGTACGCGCCCGGCGCCCCGCCGCAGTTCACGATCACCCTGGACGGCGAGACGCGGCGCGTTCACGTACGGGACGAAGCCTCCGCCCTCGGCGTCGTCGACGCCCTGCACGAGCACCGGAGCGCGGCTGCTTCCTCCGATGTGCTCGTGGTGACCACGGGCGTCGACGACGAGCAGCTCGGCTGGGACGTACGCGGCAGAGCCGTACGGCGAAAGACCCTCACCGTCGAGAACGCCGAGGTCGTCCTGCAGCGTTTCGGTGCCACCGGCCTGGACCCGCGGATGTACCGCGAGCGGTGGCTGCTGGAAGCCCTGGTCGAAGCGGAGCCCGCCGAAGCCGGCTGGCCGCGCGTCGGCGGCGTGCTGACCCGGGACGCGGCCCTGCGCGCCCTGACCACCGAACGGCTCGGCCTGCGTGCGGTGCACGGCTCCCCCGGCCAGGACGGGCAGGTCACTCTCGACGCCGACACTCTGCTCGCCTGGTCCCGCACACCCGCCGGTCCCCGGCGGTTCGCCGAACTGGGGGCCACCGAGCGCGCCGAACTGAAGAAATGGCTCGCGGAGGTGGCGGGACCGGCCGTCCCCGTCCTGCTGTCCCTTGCCGAAGCCGGCCTCGGCCACGACGCCCTGCCGCTCGGACTGCTCGGCGCCGCACTGCGGGACCCCGCCGCCCAGCCCGACACGGTGCTCGCCCTCGGCGGACTGTTCGGGCAGGTCATGCCCCGGCGGTCGGAACTCGCCGTGTTCACCGACGCCGTGGAGGGAACCCTCACCCGCTGGATCGCCGACGCCCGCACCAGCCACGACGCCCGCCTGCGCGTCGTCGCCGTACTGGAGAGGGCCGACGAGCTGGCCGAGAAGGCGGGACTCACCCCCGGCCTCACCGCGAGCCGGTTCCTTCCCTCCAGCTTCACCGCGCAACTGCGCCGGACCGTTGCCGAAGCCCGCCGTTCCCCGGCCGCCGGCGAGGCCGCGCTGGCCGACCTGCTCGGCCACGCCCTGGCTGGCCTCCGCCCGGACCACGTCCAGGCCGCCGAGACGGCCGTACGGGTGGCGCGCTGGCTCAGCGGCCCCGAGCCCGCCGTCACCGGCGTGGCCGCCGCCGTGCGGGCGCACGTCTGCGACTGGGGCTGGGTGGACCGGGCGCTCACCGTGCTGTGGGCGGGCGACCCAGAAGGCGACCTGGAGACCGGACGGGACCTGCGCGCCTTGTACGAGCAGGCACGTGAGCGCAGGCAGCGCCTCGATCAGGAGTTCGCCCCAAGGCTCGCAGCCTGGGCCGCGCACGCCACCGCCCAGCACCCCGACGGCTGCCTCGTCGTCGAGAACGTGCTGGACACCGTCGTACGCCCGCTGGCCGGCCAGACCGCTCCGCTCCTCCTCGTCCTCGACGGCATGAGCAGCGCGGTCGCCGCCCAGCTCGGTGAGGAGGCGGAACGCGACGGCTGGCGTGAGATCGTGCCGCGCCCGGAGCCCGGTCAGTCCCCCGCACGGCTCGCCGCCGTCTCGATGCTGCCGTCCGTCACCCGCGTCAGCCGTGCCTCTCTGCTGGCGGGCGAGGCGGCCGACGGTGGCCAGTCGGCCGAGACGAGTGGCTTCACCGCCTTCTGGAAGCGGCGGCGCAAGATGGCGGCCCTCTTCCACAAGGCCGCCATCGGTGGCGAGGCCGGCCACGCGCTCTCCCACGAGCTGATGACCGCCCTCGCCTCCGACGCCGTGGTGGGCGTGGTCCTCAACACCATCGACGAGGCACTCGACAACGGCCGGCACGGCCGCGGCACGACCTGGTCCCTGGCCGACGTCACGCACCTGCGGGAACTGCTCGCCGCCGCCCGCAGCTACGGTCGCCCGGTCGTCCTCGTCGCCGACCACGGACACGTCCTGGAGCGCGGCAGCCGCAGCGACGGCCCGATGACGGCCGCCGACGGCGCGGAGTCCGCCCGCTGGCGTACCGGCGACGCCGTGGGGGACGGGGAGATAGCCGTCCACGGCCCGAGGGTGCGCGAGGGCGGGGGAGCGGTGATCCTGCCGTGGCGCGAGGACATCCGCTACACCGGGCGGCGCGCCGGATACCACGGCGGGGCCTCCCTGGCCGAGGTGACCGTCCCGGTGCTCGTCCTGCTCCCGGCCGGGGAGGAGACCCCGAAGGACTGGGTGCCGCTGCCGCGGGAGCTGTCCACGCCGGGCTGGTGGCGGACGCACGTCAACCGGGACGCTCCCCAGCCCACTGTCGTGCCCGCTGATCAGCCGGTGGTGCCCTCGCCCACGCACCCCACGGCACCCGCCGTGAGCGCGCCGGCCACCGAGGCGCGGCCGTCTGCCCGGACGGAGGCCGCACCGCCGGTGGCGCAGTCTCTGGGGACGTTGGTGGTAGGCAGCGAGGTGTACGCAGCCCAGAAGGAGTACGTCCGCAAAGCGCCCGAGGCGAAGGTGGTGGCCGCGGTCGTCGACGCGCTCGTCTCCGCGGGCGGAACCATGTCCCCGGCCGCTCTCGCCACGGCGATCTCCGCGACCGGGCGGGTCCGCCGCAACATCGAGGGCTTCGTCACCACGGTACAGCGGCTGCTGAACGTCGAGGGGTACCCCGTCCTCGGGTTCATCGACGGCGGGCACGCGGTGAAGCTCGACGTGCCGCTCCTGCGCGGGCAGTTCCTGCCGGAGCAGAGCGCGCAGCAGACGGACGAGGCCGAAGACGGACAGCGGGAGGAGGAGAAGGCGTGACCGAGCCCGCCTCCGTGAGCGCGGTCCGCCGCCGCGAGGTCATCGACGCCCTGCGGCGCGGCGCCGTCCCGCAGTCCGGCCTCGACCTGTTCGCGGTCGGACTGGACCGGTTCGAAGCCGCCCTGGACGACGACCTCGCCACCGTCACCCGTGGCGGTGCTGCCTTCCACGCCGTCCGCGGCGATTACGGCTCCGGCAAGACCTTCTTCGCCCGCTGGCTGGCCGAACGCGCCAAACGTGCGGGACTTGCCACCGCCGAGGTGCAGATCTCCGAGACCGAGACACCGCTGCACCGGCTGGAGACCGTCTACCGCCGGCTCACCGAGCGCCTGGCCACTGCCACCCACCAGCCCAGCGCACTGCGTGCGGTCGTCGACTCGTGGTTCTACACCCTGGAGGAGGAGGTCCTCGACGGCTCGGAGATCGACGAGGACGACGAAAAAGCCCTCGCCGAGGCCGTGGACACGCTGATGGAACGCCGGCTCGCCGATGTCGCCCGCACCACGCCTGCGTTCGCCGCCGCCCTGCGCGGCTACCGCCGTGCTGTCACCGCCGGGGACGGCGCCACGGCGGAGGCCCTGATCGCCTGGCTCGGCGGCCAGAAGTCCGTGGCAGCCTCCGCCCGTCGGGCCGCAGGAGTGCGCGGAGATCTCGACCACTTCGCCGCGCTCGGCTTCCTCCAGGGACTCCTGACCGTGCTGCGTGACTGTGGCCACCCGGGGCTGCTCCTCGTCCTGGACGAGACGGAGACCCTGCAACGCGTCCGCGGCGACGTCCGGGAGAAGGGCCTCAACGCACTGCGCCAGTTGCTCGACGAGATCGACGCCGGACGCTTCCCCGGCCTCTTCCTCGTCATCACCGGAACCCCCGCGTTCTACGACGGCCAGCAGGGTGTCCAGCGTCTCCCGCCCCTGGCCCAGCGGCTCGCCACCGACTTCACCACGGACGCCCGCTTCGACTCGCCCCGCGCCGTCCAGCTCCGCCTGCCCGGCTTCGACCTGCCGCGCCTGGGGGAACTCGGCCGGCAGGTGCGGGACCTCTACCAGGGCGCGGCCCGCCACCCCGAGCGGGTCACCGCGCGGGTCGACGACTCCTACGTCGGCGAACTCGCCACCGCCGTCACCGGAGGTCTGGGCGGCAACGTCGGCATCGCCCCCCGCGTCTTCCTGCGCAAGCTCGTCGCCGACGTGCTCGACCGTGTCGACGAGTTCGAGGAATTCGACCCACGCAAGCACTACCAGCTCACCGTCTCGGCCGGCGAGCTGACGGACACCGAACGCAACGCCGCCGCCGACCGGGCGGACGACATCGAGCTGGAACTGCCGTGACCACCGCCGACGGCCTGGAACCGGCGCTGGTCCACCACATCGTCAACACCCTGGGTTGGAAGGACCTGCGCCCGCTCCAGAAGGCTGCCGTCACCCCGCTCACCGCAGGAGACGACGCCCTGCTGCTGGCCCCGACGGCCGGCGGCAAGACCGAAGCCGCCTACTTCCCCCTGCTGTCCCGGATGCACGCCCAGGGCTGGTCCGGCACCTCGGTGCTGTACGTGTGTCCCCTCAAGGCGCTGCTGAACAACCTGCTTCCGCGTGTGGAGACCTACACCGCCTGGCTCGGCCGGTCCGCGGCCCTGTGGCACGGCGACACACCGGCCGGCGCCCGGCGGCGCATCCTCGCATCCCGGCCCGACGTGCTGCTCACCACTCCCGAGTCGCTGGAAGCCATGCTGGTCAGCGTCAACGTCGACCACGCGTCCTTCTTCTCCGGGCTGCGGGCCGTGGTCGTCGACGAGGTCCACGCCTTCGCCGGCGACGACCGTGGCTGGCACCTGCTCGCCGTACTGGAGCGCCTGCAGCGCGTCGTGGGCCGCTCCGTGCAGCGCGTCGGTCTCTCCGCGACTGTCGGCAACCCCGAAGCCCTGCTCACCTGGCTCCAGGGATCGGGAGCAGGCCGGCGCCCCGGCCGCGTGGTCGCGCCCCACCTGGCCGAGGCCCAGCCGACGTCGGCCTCCGTACTGCCGGGTGACATCCAGCTCGACTACGTCGGCTCGCTCGACAACGCGGCCACCGTCATCAGCGCTCTCCACCGGGGGGAGAAGAGGCTCGTCTTCTGCGAGTCGCGGCGCTTGGTCGAGGAACTGGGCGCCAAGCTGCGGGCCAAAGGGGTGACCACGTTCCTCTCACACGCCTCCCTCTCCCTCGACGAACGCAGACGCGCGGAACTTGCGTTCGCCGAGGCGCGCGACTGCGTGATCATCGCTACGAGCACCCTGGAACTGGGCATCGACGTCGGCGACCTGGACCGCGTCATCCAGATCGACGCCCCCACCTCAGTCGCCTCCTTCCTGCAGCGCCTCGGCCGCACCGGGCGCCGCCCCGGCACGACCCGGAACTGCCTCTTCCTCACCCTCGACCAAGGCGGGCTCCTGGCCGCCGCGGGACTGCTGCTCCAGTGGTCACGAGGCTGGGTCGAACCGGTCACCGCACCACCCGAGCCCCGGCACATCGTCGCCCAGCAGCTGCTCGCCCTCTGCCTCCAGGAACACCGCGTCGGAGACAAACTCTGGCAGGAGTGGTGGAACGGCCTGGGACCGTTCGGAGGCTCGGCCGAGCCGATCGTCCGCCACTTGGTGGAGGAGGGATACCTGGACCAGGACGGCGGCATGCTGTTCATCGGCCCCGAAGCCGAACGGCGCTTCGCACACCGCCACTTCATGAACCTCACCGCCGTCTTCACCGCACCCCCGCAGTTCACCGTCCTCCAGGGCCGCACCGAGATCGGCCGCACCGACCCCGCCCTGCTCACCGAGCGTGTCGCTGGCCCTCGTCGGCTCCTCCTCGCCGGCCGCAGCTGGCAGGTCACCTACATCGACTGGCGCCGCAAACGCTGCTTCGTCGAGCCGGTCGACGGCGGCGGAAAGGCCAAGTGGAGCGGCACGGGCTTCGGCCAGGGCACCTCTTTCGAGGTCACACGTGCGGTGCGTGAGGTGGTGCTCGGCACGGATCCGCCCGTCGCCCTGACCCAACGCGCCACCACGACGCTCAAGGAGGCGCGTGAGACTTTTCTGGAGAAGGTTCACCCGGGCGGCACGTTGATCGTGCACGATGAATCGGGGCAACTTCGATGGTGGACCTGGGCAGGCCACCGGGCGAACGCGACGCTGGCGGCCACGCTGGAGGGAATCGCCGTACCGGCTCAACGCATCAACGATCACTGGATCCGTCTGCGGGAAGACCTCACGCCACCGGTGTGGAAGGAAGCCCTGAACGAGGCTCCGGACCGGTTTTGCCTTCCCGCCGTCGACGAACGGGCGGTACGAGGGCTGAAGTTCGGGGATGCGCTGCCGCCACGCTTGGCGGAAGCGACGCTGTCGGCCCGGCTGGCGGACCTGAAAGCCGCAACAGCAGTGCTGGCCGAACCCGTACGTTTTGTCGCCGCCTGTAAGTGAAGCGGTACATGGCTTGCCGAATGATCACAACGCACGACCACCAGGTCATTACGCCAGAGATCGGCGTACTGCCTCGGCCAGCGAGGCCGCTCGCACATCGTCGCCGCCTCCGATGACGCGGTTCATCGCGTAGGCGAATGCAACCCCGTGCTCCGAGTCGGCGAAGGCGAGTGACCCCCCTCGGCCAGTGTGACCGAAAGAGCTCGGCCCGATCATCGGATTGCTCTTGGTGGGCAGCATGTACCCGGCGCTGAAGCGGCTAGGGATCAGCATGACCTGGTCCTTCCCGCGGGCCCGCTCCTCGGTTGCCGACGCCAGGGCGTCCGGGGAGAGCAGGCGGGTTCCGTCCACCTCGCCGATCAGCGCGGCGTACATGCGGGCAAGCGCGCGTGCGGTGCCGATGCCGTTAGAGGCCGGGAGTTCTGCGGCCTGTACCTCCGGTGAGTCGAAGTCGATTTCGGGTGGGTCGGTGACGGCGTAGGCCCTGTTGTTGAATGAGTTCGGGTCCCGCCATGCGGCGACCTGCTCGCGGAGTTCCTCGGGCACCGACTCCGTGGGCAGGGTGGTGAGGTCGACCTCCGGCCGCTGGTACACCATGCGGCTGACTCGGTCGCGCTCGCCGGCGGGCAAGCCAATGAAAAAGTCCAAGCCCAGTGGGGCCGCGATCTCGTCGGCGAAGAAGCGGCCCGGTGAGCGGCCGGACACCCGTCGGATCACCTCGCCGACCAGCCAGCCCCAGGTCCGGCCGTGGTAGCCGTGCGCTGTGCCCGGAGTCCAGAGGGGGCGTTGCGCGGCTAGTGCCGCCGCCATCGGGTGCCAGGCCAGCGCGTCCTTCAACGGTACCGGCTGGTCCAGCGCGACCAGGCCGGCCTGATGGGACAGGAGCCAGCGCACCGGGATGTCCGCCTTGCCGTTCGCGGCGAACTCCGGCCAGTACTTCGTGACGGGCGCGTCCAGGTCGAGTGCTCCGCGCTCGGCCAGCATGTGCACGGCGGTGGCGGTCGCTCCCTTGGTCACCGAGTAGACCAGTTGCAGCGTGTCGCGCGTCCAGGGACGACCGGTTTCGGCGTCGGCCACGCCACCCCACAGGTCCACCACCGGTCGGCCGTTCCGGTACACGCACACCGCCGCGCCGAGGTCTCCGTGCTGGGTGAAGTTCTCCATGAACGCCGCCCGCACCGGCTCGAACCCGGGGGCCACCTCACCGTAGATCGTCGTCATGTCGGCCATCCTGGCAGTCTTGCAGCCCTCTTCACCGAGACGGCTCGTCCCCGGTGGTCAGACGGTCGACATCAAACGGCGACGGACAGTTCCTGCAGACGCTCGCGGAACTCCCGAACGGGAGGTACGGACTTGTGCGGCTCCAACCGCGTGGAGAACTCCTTGAGGCGGTTCAGGGCCGGACGGAGCTGACACTGTCCTCCAGCAGTTCGGCGCCGTAGTTCGCGGCGTCCAACGCACCCTCTAGGTCACCGCCGGCGAGCCGCGCCTCAGCGAGACGGCTTGACCGTACCGCCTTGTCCCGGGGGGCGGCTCTCGTCACGGAAGTCTCCAGGGAACTGGTCGCGCGTTCTACCTGCCCCGAGCGCAAAAGGACCTTCCCCTCGGTCGACCGCAGTTGTGCCTCGCCAAACCAGTCGAGCCAGTCAGGGTTCTCGTCCGTCACGTGGCGCTCCCAGAGGGAGGTGGCACGGTTGAGTGCCGTGCCGGCCTCGCGGTGCTCGCCGTCGCGTGAGAGGGCCTCTGCCTTGTGCAGGTAGAGGAACGACTGGGTGCGGGGCGACAGAGAGCGTGGCGCGTTGTCGATGGCGGTCGAGATGAGGTCGACACGCTCAGCGGTGCGCCCGGCCTCGGAGACGTGCACGCCCATCTCCGCGAGGATGAATGCGCCGAACGCGTCGTCGCCGGCGGTGCGAGCGCTGCGCAGGGCGCCGACGTAGTAGCGCTGCCCTGCGGACCGTAGGCCGGCGTCGTAGGCCATCCATCCGGTCAGGTGCGACACGCGGGCTGCCAGCGCGTACAGCCGGAGCCTGACCTTGTCAGTGAAGCGGCCACCGCTGAGGAGACCGGTGACCAGAGCCAGGTCGCCTCGCGCCTGTTCCAGCAGCCGCGCGCCGCCAAGCTGGTCGTCGAGCGTGCGGAGGGTACTGATGCGGTGCTCGATCGTCGAGACCATCGTGTCCGTGACCCGGTCACCGTTGAGTGCCGCGGCCATGGCGGAGGGCGCGTCCACCCAGCTCGCCGCGAGGCCCGTCAGGGCGGCTCCTGTGATGGTGAGGAAGCCTCTGCGGTCCATCCGTCCACTCCCCACCAGATCGGACAACGCCTCGACGGTACCGGCCTCTGTCCAAGGAGCGGTAAGCCCGGTCACCTCCCAGACTGGCAGCCAGCGGGGCCATCCCTCTGCACGAGCCTGCTCATACGGGACGCCCAGAAGGTTGGCCAGGACGCGCTGGGCGTCCGCGTCCGGCTCCTGGCCCTGTGCCCACTTCCAGACAGTCGTCCGGTTGGTCGCCAGCGGGATACCGAGCTTCCTCCCGTGGTCCTGCATGAGCCGGGCGAATGCGGCCTTGCCCCATCCACGCGTCTGGAGGAGGAAGCTCAGCGGATGGACTGCTAACGGCTGGGCAGGCACGTCATCACTCCTGTCATCCCCTCAAGGCGTAGCTGTGAGGCTACGTCTCGTGTCCGGCTACGGGGAGGGCGTCCCCAGGAGAAACCCCCTAGAAACGTTCCGACGGGCTAGGGCAGCGACGTTGACTGGGTATCAGCCGCCAGCGAGCGCCCAGTTGAACGCTTGGCGGGCGGTTCCTCAGATCGGCGGCTCCATTCCCGCGCCCCCGTCGGGGATGGAGCCGCTCTCCAGCTCTTCGGAGGCGTCCGCCATGCCCACGCTCGTCCATCGGTTCGTCCTCACGGGTACCGAATCCGAGGTGCCCCTGGCTCGACGCGAGATCGTCGACAAGGTACGCGCATGGGGTGTGCCACTGGACGAGGAGACCGCCGACGCCATCCGGCTCGTCGCCTCCGAACTCATCACCAACGCCGTGGTCCATGGGACGGGGCCGATCACCGTCACCCTCTCCAACCGTCCCGATCGGTTGGTGATCGATGTCCTGGACGGTGACCCGGCGGTGCCGCAGACGGAGTGTGCCCAGCCGGACGACGAGCATGGGCGCGGTTTGGCGCTGGTCCGACTACTCGCGGCGAACTGTGCCTGGGAACCCGCCGGCTCCGGTAAGCGGGTATGGGCCGAGATGGCACTACCCACGGTGGCTGAGAGAAGCCCAGCCGCCATCGGTCCGAGTGGCTTATTCACGATGTGGGCCAAGTGCAGGGCCGGAGTCCAGCCGGAGTTGCTGACGCTGGCAGTCGCGTGATGGGGAAGCACGCAGTACGAGCGGCTCCGTCACCGGCCCGCGATGTGGTCTTCCGCCTCACCCGCCGCGACATCGACCCCGTCACAGGTGAGCCGACGGCCTACGCACTGTGGGACCGGCATGAATGGCAGACCCACGGCGAGTGCTGGCTGTGGTGCGGCCGTGACGACGTCGAGGTGACGTGGATCGGGCCCGTCCGTTCGAGCGGCATGCACGCGGCCTCTTCGCCTGCCGCGCGTGCCTGTACGAGCTGGACCAGCGCGTCCTGGAGGCCAACATGCGCCAGGACGCGGCCGTCCTCCAGGTGAGTAACCGGGCCGCCTGGTCGTAGGCGCGGAGTCCGAGCTCGCCGAGCGCTACCCAAAGACCGCCGCCTCACGGAAATCCATCTCTCCCACGGCCGTGAGGCGGCCATGACCTCCCGCCGGACCCCCGGCGGGAGACCCGAAGAGGAAGGAGCACGAGGTGGAAGAGCGTACGGCACCGCCTCCGGCCCGTAGCGGCCTGCTGATGGCGGTCGAGGAGCTGACCGCCGTGCACGACCGGTACGACAGCCTCCGGTCCGACAACGCCGGAAGCTCCGGCGACGCGCCGTGGCCGGGCGGCGACGGCAACCTGCACGACAGCGAGTAGGCACGCACGCACCAAGCGGCGGGGCCGGCACGACTGGTCGTATCGGCCCCGCCGTGTCTACGTCAGGCGACCACACTGTTGGAGGCACAGCGATGGAACATCGATTGATCACCGCGATCGAGACAGCACTCGGGTGGAGCGGAGCCGAGGAACTGGGCAAGGGCTTCGCGCGGGGCGGTCTGGACGACCCCGCGCTCCTCTCCCGCCTCCTGACCCCCAACCGGCTGCTCGACATCGCCATGCGCAGGAGCTTGAACCGTCCGCAGTTCCGGTGCTTCCAGAAGGGTGTGGAGGTGCACCCGGCCGTCTACTACACCGACAGTGTCAGCCCCCGGGGCCAGAGCATCCCCATGGTCAACATGCGCAGCCTCGGTAACCTCCTTCGAGAAGGCGCGACGGTCATCCTCGACCAGGCCAACGTCTTCAACCCGACGATGGAGGTCGCGTGCCGGGCGCTGCAGTGGTGGTCCCATGAGCGCGTTCAGGTCAACGCGTACCTGACGACGAACGACGCCGCCGGCTTCCCCCTGCACTGGGACGACCACGACGTCGTGATCGTGCAGCTCGCCGGCGAGAAGGAGTGGGAGGTGCGCGCGGCTTCCCGCAAGGTCCCCCTGTACCGGGACTCCGACCCCAACAACACGCCGAGCGACGAGATCATCTGGTCCGGCGTGATGAGGACCGGTGACGTCATGCACATCCCCCGAGGCCACTGGCACCAGGCGACCCGGACCGGCAGCGGCTCAGGCAAGAGCCTCCACGTCACCTTCGGCATCACCAAACGCACCGGGGCCAGCTGGCTGGCCTGGCTCGCCGACTGGTGCCGCGAGCACGAAATCTTCAGGCACGATCTGGACCGCTGGCACGGTCCCGACAGCGCACCTCTGACCGAGGCCGCCACGGCGCTGCTCGGCGAGCGCTCCCCGGCCGCTTACCTGGCCGCGTATGAGCAGCAGACGACGCTGCCCCGGCACGTGCCCTTCCTTGACATTCTCGGGCCGCTGGATGCCGTGGTGTGCACCACCCACTTCCCTCCCCGGATCCAGGAGAGCGGGGAGACCGTCGACGTCTTGGCCTCGGGGAAGAAGCTGACCCTCGCGGCCAAGGCTCTGCCGGCGCTGCGTTTGCTCCTGAGCGGTAGGCCGGTCGTGCTGGAACAGGCTGCGACCCTCGTCGGGGCCGAAGTGGCGGAGGTCGCCGAGATCCTGGTGGAGGAGGAGTTGTGCGCGGTCCTGACCCCCGAGTTGTCCTCGGGCTACACCGGTCTCGTCACGAACGCCGGCTCCTGACCGGCGCGCTGGATCTGGGCGTCACTGCGCTCGACACCAGCACCAACTACGCCAGCTTCCGCTCGCACCAGATCCTGGCTCGGACAGCCGGTGACCTGCTGCCGAAGTTCACGGTCTCTACGAAGATCGGTTACTTCCCGGGACCCGATGGGGCGGAGCACTCCCTGGATCCCGTGCGGCTGAAGGCGGCCGTGGAAGAGGCGGCCAAAGACCTCGGACGTGCGCCGGACATTGTGTTCCTGCACAATCCGGAACAGTCGCTCCGGGAAGCCGTGCCGTACAACAAGGATCTGCTTGCCGCGGCGTGTACGGCCCTGGATGACGCAACAGCGAAGGGGTTGTGCGCCGCGTGGGGCATCGCGTCGTGGGATCCGTCCCCGCTTCTGAGCATGGTCGCGCCGGCCGTGCCGAGGCCATCGGTCCTCATGGTCCGCGCCGGATTGCTGGTCGGAGCAAGAACGCTGGACGCAGCGGACACCCTCATCGACGCCTGGGATCTCAGCGATGGCGAAGTCTGGGGGATGAGCCCCTTTGGGGGCGCCGCCAGTGCCTCCGTGTGGGACAGGGTCGACCCGCGCCTCTTCCTTCAGGCCAGCGGCCGGCTCTCCCGCCTACAGGCAGCGTTCAGAACCGCCTACCACCTCCCGCGGGTTGGCTCCATCGCCGTGGGCACCGACGAACCGGCCCACTTGGGGGAACTCGTTGGAGCGCTGGCAGGTCAGGTGGAGGAGCGAACCGTGCATGAGTACCGGAAACTCCTTCGCGACCGCTCGGGTGATCAGTCCTCCTGAAGGTCCTTGATGGCCTGCCCGGCCATGCGCCGCGCGGGCTCCAACCGAGGATCCTCCGGGTGCGCGCACGGCCCGAGGATCTTCGAGCAGACGAACAGCGTCATCAGCTTGCCGTCCCGGCTCTCCAAGTCCCGCCGACGCTCCTGCCATACACGATCGGCCAGAGACGGGACGGCAAGCGAGCTCCCCCACAGGGAAGCAGAGTCCAGCCCCTGCGGGGCGTTCCCCCAGTCCTCCCAGTCGAAGAGACTGAACACCGGGGCCGTCACGTTGGCCCAGTTCAGGTCGGCATGGGCCGGCACCCAACGCTGGACGGTCGTGTCGAAGTCGCCGGGAAAGACAGCTCCGATGGACTCGGTGACCGATGTCTGGGTGATGGTCTCGGTGTCGGGGGTGGCGACCCGCCTCGTCTGGTGCCTTGCCAACGCGTCCAAAGAGGCGTTCAACCCATCCCACCACTCGTCCGGCAGTTCGGGGGCCTCGCTCAGAATGGCATTTCCGACAGGAGCGGCCGGCAGGAGGTCGGTTTCGTCGGCCCGCCACATCACCGGTTCGTTCGCGTCTCGCCAGACGACGCATCCCCGCCATGTCGGCTGGGCGACGCCAACCAAGCGGGCGGCGCATTCCGCGCCGTTCCATCCTTGATCGGTGATTTTGTCGAGCAAGCGTCGCTCTATGCGGACCCAGGTCTCGCGGTCTGTCCGGCCTCCCACGGACCGGCGCTTACGCACCACCGTACCCGGGAGGAATTGGACCTGCAGAGACCGCGCGACGCGATCCAGAACCTCGTCAACCGGCTGTACGCGTAGGTCAACAGCCCGACTCGTGGAGACCGAGAGCGTCATACACGCGACCGTAGCAGCGGGACAGCGGGAGGTAGTCCAACACGAGGAACCAGCAGCTACGTTCGGCTACATCCAGTACCTCACGGGACGTGATCACATGAGTCTGTTCACAGGAACCGCCAGCTACTACCGTCAGTTCCGCCCCGGCATCCCGGAAGGCGTCGCCGAGGCCCTGGACAAGGCCGCTCCGTCCCGGTCCGGGGGTCGGCGACGCCTGCTGGACGTCGGCACCGGCACCGGACTGGTTGCCGAGGCACTGCTTGACCGGTTCGACGACATCATCGCCATCGACAACGACGCCGACATGCTGGCTGCGGCGGAATCGGCGCTGCGCCCAAAGCTGCCCGAGGGCACGCACCTGTCGCTCATCGAGAGCACCGCAGAGGACTTCGTGCCACCCGCTGGCTGGAAAGCCGACCTGGTCACGATCTGCCGTGCGTTCCATTGGCTCGACCAGCCCGCCGTCCTGGCCCGCCTGGACGATCAGGTCGCACCCGACGGTCTCGTGGCCATCTTCGGAGACACCAGCTTTTGGACCGCGACCAGTCCGTGGGAGAAAGCCGTCCGGGACGTCGTCAGGACATTCCTGGGCGAGGAACGGCGTGCGGGCTCCGGCACCTTTCAGCACCACAACCGCCCGTACAGCGAGATCATGGAGGAGTCGCATTTCGATCGGGTCGAGGAGGCGCGGATCCCTGTGCGCCGCACCTGGACCGCCGAGAGCATCCTCGGCTACCTCTACTCCACATCCTTCGCCGCACCCCATCTCTTCGGCGACCGGCTGCCGGCATTTGAGGCTGCGGTCAGGGAGCGGCTCGCGGCCTTCAGCGAGGACGACACCTTCCCTGAGGAGAACGAATTCCTGATCCGCTTTGGGCGGCGGAGTGGGAGATGAGCGCGGCAGCGCGCGACGCGGCCTGGCGCAGCGCGCGGCACGCCCAGCGAGATCCACGGCGCCTAGGGGCAGACACATGACCGCAGGGGAGCGCGTTGTCGTTGTCGGGGCTGGGGTGGCTGGGCTCACCACGGCCGTTGTTCTCGCCGAGGCCGGGGCCTCGGTGCACGTGATCGCCGAGCAGGTGCCGGGGGTCACGTCGCTGGCGGCCGGGTCGATGTGGGGGCCTTACCTGGTCGAGCCGAAGGACAAGGTCGACCAGTGGGGACAACGGTCCCTGGAGATCTTCCGCGAGCTGGCCCAGGACCCGGCGACGGGCGTCCGGTTCACCAATGGCATCGACGCGTCCCGCACGGCCGAAGCCGCGCCCGACTGGGCCATGACCCTTCCGGGCTTCCGGCCGTGCGAGCCTGCCGAACTCCCGGCCGGGTTCACGGCGGGCTACCGGTTCACCGTGCCGCTGATCGGCATGCCCACCTACCTCGACTACCTCATGCGCCGGCTGCACGATGCCGGGGGAGCGATCGAGAGGCGACGGCTGACCTCGCTCTCGGACGCCCGTCCGGCTTCGGCGATCGTCAACTGCGCGGGCCTCGGGGCGCGCGACCTGGTTCCGGACCCTGCCCTTCGGCCCATTCGCGGTCAGCACGTCGTCGTTACCAACCCGGGATTGACCGAGTTCTCCTCAGAGGACACCGGCCTTTCGCCGGATCTGCTGTGCTTCTACCCCCACGGCGACACCGTCGTCCTGGGCGGCACAGCGGTCGACGGCGAGGGCGACCTTGCCCCCGACGACAAGGCGGCGGCCGGCATTCTCGCCCGCTGCGCCGAGGTCGAACCCCGCCTCGCCGAGGCCCGCGTCCTGGAGCACCGGATGGGCGCTCGGCCGACCCGCGTCACGATCCGCGTGGAGAGCGACCGGTGGCAGGACGGCACCTTCGTCGTGCACAACTACGGGCACGGCGGCGCCGGCGTCACGCTGTCGTGGGGGTGCGCCGAGGAGACTCGGACGCTGCTCGCCACCAAGTGATCCGACCCCTGGGAGGAAACAGACGTCGTGGCAGAACAACCGAGCGTAGCCGCAGCCGTCATCGTTCACGGGGGCCGTGTACTACTGGTGCGGCGCCGTGTCAGCGAAGGTTCGCTCTCCTGGCAGTTCCCGGCCGGCAAGGTCGAACCTGGTGAGACTCGAGAAGACGCGGCCGTGCGTGAAACGCAGGAGGAAACCGGCCTGGCTGTGGCCGCTGTGACGATGCTCGGCGAGCGGGTTCATCCGGAGACGGGCCGACTGATGTCGTACGTCACCTGCGATGTGGTGAGTAGCACGGCCCACATCGCCGCCCCCGACGAACTGGCTGAACTTGCTTGGGCGACCCGTGGAGAAATCCCTCAGTATGTGCCCGCGGGGCTGTTCGAGCCCGTGCGGGACTACCTCGACGGAACCCTGCCCTCCTGAGATCCTGTGCTCGCGACTGCGGCCGGGGCCACCGGGTTCTCGCTGACAGGCGTCGGCCAAGCTGGTGAACGGGGCCCGTCTCTGCCGCTCTCACAGCTGGGGGCGGTCCGCGGATCCGGTCGGTCGTCCAGCGCGCTGGCGAACTCCATACGACTGCTGCGGCCTGGCGGGAGCTTCTGGCCGACCGGACTGCGCCGAGGTACTGCGGAGCTGGCACAACGCTCCGTTAACCCGAGCGCGGTGAGTGATTCTGCCAAGATGGCGCTTGCGAGCGACAGCCGTAATAGAAGGGCACCGAGTGCTGCTCAGTTACGACACCAGCGCGTTTCCCTCCGCGCCGCCACCGGACCTGGATGACCCCCAAGTCATCGCGGTGCACGATTGGGCGGCCTTCGACGGAGTAGAGGAGATGAGCAGCCACTGGGATCGGCGTGGGTGGACTCCATCGACGCGCGCCTATTACTGGATGCTCGGCTTCCCCGCAGATTCGGCACTCGCCGAGCATGCTCAGCAGTGCCAAGAGGAGATTCAGAATCTGCACTTCGATCCCATCGACGCGGATGGTCTGCATCTGACCCTGGGTCGGGTAGGGACCGTCGAGGATGTCTCCCTGGACGAACTGAACGCACTGCTGGCCGCTGTGGCCGAGATGCCGACGGACCGGTTCCGGCTGCAGGCCGTACCCATGACTGCATCCCGGGGGGCGGTTCGCTACAGCATCGCTCCCTGCACCCCCGTACTTGATCTGCACGCCAAACTGTCCGCCGCCGGCGCGCAGTGTCAGCTGCCGTTCCGGAAGCCGACCTCCGTGTTGAGACCGCACATCGGCATCGCCTACTGCAACCGCGCGGTGGACGCCCGACTGGTTCGGGAAACGATTCGCCCGCTTCGCGACATGGACTGCGTCAGCGTGCCAGTCGACCACCTTGACCTGGTCGAGCTGCGGCGCCAAGACCGGGCCTATCGCTGGCGCGTCATCGATCAAATCAACTTGGCGTGAGCGGGTTCCGCAAGGTTGTTCACAGAGACCCGGCGCGCTTGTAGCCGACCCACAACCGGCCTCCTGCTTGTTCGAGTACCTCCTCCACAACGGTCACGAGGGCCTCTGCGCGGCCGCTCAGTACCTCGTGGAGGCCGTGGTGCAGGCGGGTGCTCAGTCCCGGGGCGGCCGACTCAAGGCGGCGTGCCAGCCACTTCCCTCCCCCGCTCCACGAACCGCCGATGGCCAGTGCCAGCTCGCCGGTGCGTCGGACCAACTCGGTGGCGATGAACAGACGCTCGCCTTGGTCGTTGCTTCCCGCCAGGTCGTCGAGGAGGTCGGTGATTGCGTAGCGGCGGTCCTCGATCTCTTCCGCTGGCACCGGCGGCGGTCCCGTGGCGGTCAGCTTCCGGGCTTGTGCGGCGAGGCGCGCTCCGAGCCCATCCCTGTCGAAGAGCAGCAACCCGTCGGCACACATCCACAGCAGTGGTGATCGGCGCTTGCGCAGTTCCCGTTCGACGTAGGCGTGCCACGTCGCCTCGGTGTGCACGAACATCTCCACCGGCCAGCTGGCGTGCTGGAGGCATGTCCGGTAGGGGGCTGGGGCGCCGTAGAGCAGCACCACGATGTCCAGATCCGACGTCGCCGTGCGTCGGCCTGTCACGACGCTGCCTCCTAGGAACGCGGCTCGCGCGCTGGGGTGATGTTCCTCTACGACGGCGCGTGCGGCCTCGATCGCCTCCATGGGGCAACTATCAGCACCGCCCACACCGGGCGCACGCCGTTTTCCGCAGCTGGACAGCGCTCGCGCTCTGCATCTCAGTTCGTCGGGGGCAGACGGCAAAGATCCACGAGTGACTGGTCAACGCCGCAAGGGCATGTGAACCTGGACGACCTTCTCGCAAAACACCAGGTCAAAGAGGTGATTGCTCGTGACTGCGGCCCCCCAGGACGCCGGATTCTCCACCAGCGTCGAGGCCCTGCGGCTGCGTGAGTGGCTGCTCGGACCGGGCCAGGCCACTCTCGTGATGGATCAGTTCTTCGCCGACGACTTCCACCTGGTCGTCGACGACCGCGCGGAGGTACACGTCAACTCGAAGGATGGATCCTTCTATCTCGGATGGTTTCCGTCCGGCCGCCCTGGTACCGACGGCGAGGGGTGGAAGATCGCCGTCACCGGTACGGCCAAGGTGCGCGGCTACCAGATGTCCTTCGACACCGAGACGCCGGCCGATGTCGTCGCTGCCGCAGTCGCGTGCGTGCTGGAGACCTCCCAGCGCGTGTGACACCCAGAGGCTCGACGAGTCGGCGCCCCTGGGGGACCTGACGTCTGCCTGGTGAGGGTGAGACGGGGGAGCCCGGCATCTGTCACCCGAGGCCGCCGGAAGGCCCAGCACGGCACATCCATCCAGTTCTACGCAACGCTGGCGGCATCAGCCCCCAGCCCCTTGGAGGCGCACCTGCATCCCGATGTCCCGATCGATCCACCCGCTCCGGCCTGCGTCCCCTCCGCGTACTGGGTCGGTCCCCGGCACCTGGCCGGCGACGACGGACGCCTCTACGACGCCGTCGCTGACACGCTCGCCGGCCTGGGGTGGACGAGCCTGACGCTCGTCCGCGGGCGCCAGGAGCCGGAGGACCGTCAGGTCCTGCGCAGCACCGTCCTGCACATCAGCCCCGACTCCCTGCGGTGGGCGCAGTGGGTCCTGCCGGACGAGCCGTTCCACCTGGGGAACCTACCGATGGCCTGGCAGATCTCCGCCCGTACGGACCCGAGCAGCCCGCTCGCCCAGTGGTCGGCCTACTTCACCCCCGATGTCCCGGGGGAGATCCTCGCCGGCTTCCTTGCCGCGCTCGACGCCCGCGATCAGCCCGCCTTGCCGCTCGGTGGCCCCGAGCTGGTCCTCGACGCGGTTACGGCGCACGGGTGGCTGCGTGACGTCGACCAGCCCGGCTCGGGCGCGGTGGATCCGACGTTCGCCTCCCACATCCGCCTCGGCGAGGTGCCGCCCCTCATCCAGGATGGCGACCCACTCGCGCTGGTGGCTGAGGCGGACGATGCGGTCCTGGTCGGGTGGCAGGCGTGGGCCGAACCGGTGTTCGGCGCGGGCTACCTGTGGGCCGCGTCGTTCGGCGCCAGCGTGCCGCACGACCTCGTCGCCGCGTTCGCCGACTGCCTCAGTTCCAGCGCGCCGGTGCTGCGTCGGGTGGTGCCGGAGAGCACACGCGACCGACTCCTGCGCGCTCCGGCCGGCTGAGGGCCGTCCAACGCATGAAGCCGGGCCTCCCCTTGGGGAAGCCCGGCTTCATGCTGCTGTGCCCTGGTCGGCGTCCTCGTGCGTTACGGTCTGAGGTTGTTGAGAACGGTCCGCCTCCACGCCTGGTGCTTCGTTCGGCAGGTAGTCCCGGTATCGCTTGAGCTGTATCTCAATCTCTTCGAACTCGGCGCGAGTAGCCCTGCGGAGGAAGGCTCAGCTCGTCCTTGCTGAACGGGCGTCCGTCGAGGTGGTACCGCTTGCTGGTCTCACGCTGGCGCTCGACGTCCGTGTCGCAGAGCAGGACGACGATCTCCGGTCGGGCTTAGGTCTTGGGCATACGGGTGCTCCTCATGGGAGTGGGTGGGTGGAGGCATCATTGGTCCGGAGGATCGCCGTTTTGCCCAACCGGCGATCGTCGGCTATGTTGCGTCGCTTTCCGGTCAGCGTCGGCGGCTGAAATGGTTCCCGACGCCCTGCGTCAGCGGCGGGTTGGGCGCCGAAGTCGCCTGGTGCCGACTGTCTCGGGCGGGCGTCTCGTGGGAGCTTTCGGGCAGGGCGGGCAGGTGGGCGCTGCGGCGCAGGCGCCAGACGAGGACGTCGCTGATGGAGGTCGCGGTGTCGACCTCGCGCCGCCGGGCAGCGTCAGCCAGCAGAGCTGCCGGGTCGTGGCCGGCTCTGCGAGCGTCGTCGAGTGTGGCGGCCAGGGCAGGCCAGCCGTCCTCTGCCCGGATGCGTTCGGCCAGCTCCGGCAGCACCTGGTGGAGAAGGTCGGCTTGCCGTTGCCGAACACGCGGGGCCATACCGCGGCCTCGCTGTGCGAGGGCGGCCATGGATTCACCTGCGGCGGCCTGGTAGGCGGCGCGCAGATGTTCGGCGGCTTGCCGGGCGGCTGCGGCCTGCTGGCCGTGGTGCTTCTTCGCGTGCCAGTTCGCCGCGGCCATGGCGAGGAAGAACGCCATGTCGATGAGCATGGCGGTGGTGGCGCCATCTTCCCCTCGGCCGAGGGCTGGCCCGCTGTGGACGAGATCGCGGGCGACCTGCCGCAGGGCCCGGTCATGCCCACGTGCGGCTCTCACGTGGGAACGGCTGGCCCGCTCGAACGCGAAGGCTGCCTCGCGGAGTTCAGCGCGGGTGTGGGCGGCGGAGGTCTTGGCGAGCGCGTCCAGGATCTCGCCCGCCGCGGTGATCTGGGCAGCTGCCGTGCCGTCGTCGCCGTGGTCGATGATCAGCAGCGCCTGCCAGGTGGCGGCGGAGGCCCGCCGTCGCGCGAACGCGGGGCCGGTCACGTCCGGCAGGGCAGGCTGCTCCGGCCCTGAGCCGTCCGCTGAAGCGGCCTCCGCGGGAAGCGCCCAGCGTTCGCGGATGCGGGGCAGGGACAGATCGGGCGCGAGCGTGGAGCCCGCGTAGAACACCGGTTCCTTCTCACCGTTGCGGTCATTGGGCAGCGCGACCTTGTAGCCGAGCAGGTCACCGGAGGGCGCGATGCGCTTGCGGATCAACAGACCGGCGGCGGCCAGGCGGTCGAAGAACTCCTCCGTGGAGGCGGTGCCAGCGACGGCGCGGCGCACGGTCTCTCGCAGTTCCTCCCGCGCGGTGCGCTCGCGGCCTTCCCGTTGGGCTTTATGTCGTTCGGCGCTGGTGGGCCGCTGGGCGGCGGTGCCGTCGCCGGTGTGGAGGCGGCGCAGCCCGTAGTCGATCTCGATCTTGCGGGCTTCGGCCTGGGAGCGTCTGCCGTCCTGGCGCAGGCGGGCCTGGCGGCCGTCTTCGCGGACGATGGTGGCGATGACGTGGATGTGGTCGTCGGCGTGCCGGACGGCCGCCCAGCGGCACGCGGCGTCGTCGCCGGCGGGGGCGATACCGGTGGCGGCGACCATCCTGCGGGCTATCTCGCCCCACTGCTCGTCCGACAGGATCGGGTCCTCGGGGGCGGCGCGTACCGACAGGTGCCACACGTGCTCGGCGGGCCGCCGGCTCTCGGGCAGGGCCATGACCGGCTGGTCGAGCAGCCGCTGGAGATCGCCGTACGTGGCGTCGGGGTTTCGGCCGGGGTCGGGGGCAAGGCCGTCCCATGCGGCCACCAGGTGCGGGTCGATGTGCTCCTCGTGCGTGCCGGGCCCGTACAGGTAGTGGAGCAGGCCGATGGTGCGCGTGCCCCTAGTGTGGACGCGCGGGATCACGCAGCCGTCCTGTGGTCCAGGTGCTGCTGGGTGAAGGCGTCGACCCGCTTGGCGGCGCGCTGGACGGCGGCGAGGGCGGCTGCGGCCTGCGGGGCGTCGGCTCCGGAGTTCAGCGCTTTGGCCACCTGGTTGAGGTTGTTGCCGATCTGCCCGAGGTGCCGCCGCAGCGCGAACAGCTCCTGCAGCATCTCGTTCTCACCCGCGATGTTCGTGGCGGTGCGGTTGAGGTCGCGGGCAGCGTTGAGAGCCGCGCGGGCAAGGAACCCGGCGACCCTCATATGGCACTCGGCGGCTGCTCGGACGAGGAGTTGGTACTCGTCGTGGTTCATGCGGCAGCTGGGCTGGCGCACGCGTTTCTTCTTGTCGCGCAGACGCTCACGCTGCTGCACACGGGGCTTCGACGAAGAGGCGTGAGCGCAGTCGGTGCTGTGGCACGTGCGCGGTTCCTCCCTCTCAGGATGCGATCCGCCCTCGGTCGCATCCTCAACGATCGGCGTCCCCCGGTGCCGATCCGCTCCTGCCACTCCCGGGGCGGGAGAGGCAGGAGCATTGCTCCCGACGGGAGCAATGCTCCTGCACCAACTTGCTCCTGATGGGGCAGGGGTGATCAGCAGGGATTCCTCGTGGGGCATGGGGTCTTCGTGGTGCGGGGCGTGCATGGGGCCCTTCGGGTCGGGGTCTGGTCGGAAGTGCTGGTGCTGCGGGGATCAGCGGAGTGGATCGCCGGCTGCGGCCTTGAGCTGGGCCTTGAACTCGCGGACGACTCGTCCGACGCCGTCGCTGGAGACGGTGTAGCCGGCGGCGCGCAGGGCGTCCTCGACCCGGTCGCGGCCGACGCTGCCGGTCTCCTCGTACATGCGGCGAGCGTGCTTGAGGATGACCTCGTCGGAGGCACGGGCTTTGCCGGCGTCGCGCTTCTTCCGGGCAGCCCCCTTCCGTTCGCGCTTGCCCGACACGCTGCCCGAGTTGTTGCCCGTGCGCGGTCGGCTGTCCTGCGTCTCTGCCCGTGCGGGCAGCCCGGGCACCGGGCGGGCAGGCTGCGAGCGGGCAGCCGGAGGCACCTCGTCGTCCCCCGGGTCTGATGGGTGTGGTCGGGCAGCGTCCTCTGCCCGCGGCAGTGCTTCCGGGCGGGCGGCGCGCGGGCGGTTGTGCCCGGATTCAGGGGCAGGGGACGAGGCCGGGATGTGCCAGCGCGGCGGCAGTGTGATGAAGGCGAGGCCGAGGGCCTGCTTGCGGGTGGCGAGCTTGCGCAGCAGCAGCTCGTCCTGGAGCGGATCTCCGTCGACGCCGGCCCGCTCCAGCGCCTGGTGCAGTCGCTCTGTCAGGCGTCGTTGCCGTCGCTTGCCGCGCTGTCGGTCGGTCATCGACTCGGCGCGCAGGATCAGGGCGACGGCTTCGCTCAGCGCGCGCTCGCGGATGAGGCGGGTGGCATCGGCGTCCTGGTCGGCGATGCCGAGGCGGGCGAGCAGGCGCTCGCGGGCCTGGCGGACGAGGACGGCGGCCAGGCCGCGCGAGGCGGCGTCAGGGGCGCGGTGGCGCAGCTCGATGCCCATGGCCAGGTGCCACAGCATCGCGGCCATGACGGGGCCGACGAAGGCTCGCACGGTGCCGCCGACGAGCCCGGACTCGGCGTAGGCGGGCAGAACCTGGACGGCGGTGATGACCCAGGTGAGTGTGCCGGGCAGGCCGGGAGCCCGCTTCGGGCCGTTCAGGTTCTGCCGCGCCATCAGGGCGGTGGCGAACAGGGCCAGCTCGGCGGCGGCGAACATCGCGACGCGCTCGGCGGTGCCGTCCATGTCGAGGTAGTCGGCGGCGAACCGCCAGCTGGTGTCCGCGCTGTAGGCGGTGCAGCCGAGCGCGGCCATGGCCGCGACGGGCACCGCGACGGTCCCGCGCCAGCGTTTGCTGCCGGGCGACCGGCGGCGCTGCTGGCGAATCAGCCATCCGGCGAGCAGGCCCAGCAGCACGAGAGAGATGAGGAGCGTCAGGGTTGTCACCGGGGAGGTGACCCAGTCCGGGCGGAGCGGCGTGCCGCTGTTCCGGGTGGCCAGGGAAACGAGGGTCAGAGAAGGCAGGAGGGTCTCCAAGGTGTAGAGGAACCGGGGAGGGCCGGACGATCACGGCGGAGCGTTGAGCGGTCCTGCCGCGCGGGCCGGCGCAGGCCAGGCGTGAGCGCGCGCGGCGCGGCGAGGCAGGTGGGGAGGCCGGTCAGGCGGAGGGCGCGGTGCGGCGTCGTCGGTTGGGGCCTTTGAGGATGACGCGCTCGGTCATTTCGGCGAGGCGGGAGGCGACGCGGTCACCGAGGGCGATGCGTAGCTGCTCCGTCGGGAGGTTGGTGGTGATGAGGGTGGGGAGCATGTGCTCGTACCGGTGATTGATGAGCCGGTAGGTGAGCTCCTCGGTCCACTCGCTGGTCTTGGCCGCACCGAGGTCGTCCAGGAACAGCAGCGGGCAGCGTGCCAGGGTCTGCAGTTCACGTTCGGCGTCATGGCCGGCGCGTGGACGCAGGCGAGCGTGGAAGTCGGCGGTGGTGGTCGCTTCCCAGCGCAGGCGGACGCCACGGGCGAGCAGGGTGCGGATGGCGCCGTACGCCTGGTACGTCTTACCTGTGCCCGTGGGGCCGGCGATCAGCAGCGACGGGCCTTCGGCGATCCCGGGCCCGCCGGGGCCAGGACGCCCGGCGCGGGCGATCTCGTCGGCCCAGACGGCGACCTTCGGGTGGTCGGCCAGGGCTCGGCGGTAGCGGGCGGGGATCCTGGCGTCGGCGAGTTCCAGTGCGGTGACGGGCTCGGCGTGCCCTTCCTCGACGGCCGTGCTGGCGAGGTCGATGCCGCGACTGGCAAGGATGCCGTTGAGCCGGTCGGCGAGCGGGCCGACCCGGTGGGGCTCACGGGTGAGGGTGGCGGTCAGAGGTCACCTCCGTAGGCGGCTTCGGCATCGACGGGGTTTGTCCACGCCCTGTGGACAACCGGCGTGGCGGGGCACGCGTTCATGGCCTCGTGCACGAGGCTCGGCAACGTGCTGGGGTGCAGGCCCTTGGCGCGGTGCAGTCCGAGTCCGGCCCGGATGTGATCGAGGGCTATGCCCTCGTCGAGCAGCTTGCGCACCTGCTGGCCCAGATGGCCCAGGACGTCCTTGGGTGGCCGGTGTGTGCAAGCGGCGGCGTACTCGGCGATGAGCTGATGGGCCGAGACGGTGCGAGGTGCGGGGGCGCTCGCGCCCCCCGAAGGGTCATCTCCTAGATCCATGATCCTAGGTCCTAGATCCGGACCGTGAGACGTCACTGCCCCTCACCGAGCCCTCCCTGCTCCCTCACGGAGGACGCTGTGAAATCGTCCTGACCTGCAGGTTCTCTGTTCGGAGAGGGATTCACCGCAGGGTTGCGTACTTGACCGGGGCCCTCACGGAGGGCTCCGTGAGACAGCAGCGCGGGCTCCGTGACGCCAGCCCCCGTGGCTGGCGTGTCGACGCCGGACGCGGTGCGAGCCGGCGTGTCGTGGCACGGGCAGCCCGGCAGGCGGCTCGCGCTGGGGCGGTTGATCTTCTGATGCTTCTGCCAGGTGACGATGTGCAGGTAGCGCTTGTCGTCCGGGCCCTTGTAGCGGCATAACAGCCCGGTGTCGGCGAGCTGGGCGAGGTCCTGCTCGACGGCGGAGGGCGCGTGCTCCGGGCGCAGGACCCAGAGTTGCCCGGCGATGATCGCGGCGTGGTCACGGTGGCGGCCCTGGTCGTCAGCCTGGGTGAGCAGGCCGAAGAAGGTGCGTTCGGCGGTCAGGGAGACGGCGGCCAGGGACTCGGAGACGAAGGCTTCGGGCTTGATGGTGCGGATTCGTGCCAAGAGGGGCGGTCCTCACTCGGTGGCCGGTGAGCTGGAGGCCCACGGTTCACCGTCGGTCGGGGGCGGGAGGAGCGTGAAGGGCGGGGAATGTCCGACCGTTGACGCGGGAGCGTTGATGGCCGCTCGCGCTTTCCGGGGCGGCGTCAACATAGCCACACCTCCGGCGCACAAGTCCAGCCCAATCCGGCGCAATCTCTCACGGCAGAAATGCCGCTGGAAATCGAGGCGGCGAGGGCGGTGCGAAAACGGTAGGGCACGATCGCCGGTTGACCAAATAGTTGCCCCGCGTGCCGAGCCAGAAGCATCACGTCGGGAAGCCGTTGACATCCCGCGAGCGGCGAAGATACAACACAACACCCCACGTCAACGACGGTCTTGACGTTGGGGAGTGTGCGGGGATCCGGCTGAATCGGAACACCCCGACCGCCTCGCTCGCCGGTTGAGCGCGGCGCAACATAGCCGACGATCGCCGGTTAACCAAACCGGCGAATGGACGCTACAACTGGAGCCATGGCAGCACGTTCTCTGGAAATAGGGCCCGCAGGAATCCTGGCGGCTCGCACCATCGAAGTTCTTCGCACGGAACGCGGGCTTGGCCAGCGCCAACTTGCCGCACGGTGCACCGCTTTGGGCCGTCCTATGTCCAACACGATGCTGTCCCGCATCGAACTCGCCAAGCAGCGATGCGATATCGACGACCTCGTCGCCATCGCAGAAGCCCTGCAGGTATCTCCCACCGCCCTCCTTCAGGGGCCGGGCGCCACTTGAGCCGCCTACACAGCCCTCCCTGACTTCCCGACCAGGAGCCGCCCCCTTGTACCGATTCACGCCCGCGCCCGTTCCCCACACGCCGTCCGAGGCCCCTCAGCCTCGTCTCTACCGCCCCGACGAGATCGCCGAGACCCTCGGTTGCTCCGCGTGGTGGGTCAAGGACCGAGCCCGACGCTGCCTGATACCGCACACCCGGGTCGGCCGTGCCTACCGATTCACAGCCGAGCACCTTGCCGAGATCATCCGTCTCCACGAGGAGCGGCCGGCCCAGCCTGCGCAGACAACCGGACGGGCGACCGAGCCGCTCTCCGAGCCCACTACGCAGACCGGCTCCAGGCAACCTCGCCGTCCTGCCGTCGCTCCGACGACCCGCCTACGCGCCCGCTCGCCGCGTCGACAGCAGCAGTACAGCGCTGTCGTGTGACCCGATCGAATCTGCCGTAGCCGAGGACAAGAAAGAAGGGGACAGCGGGACTTGGGTTTCGCGGAGAAGCGCGGAAACTACTGGCGCGGTCGGTACAAGGTCGCGCCCGGCAAGCACAACACGGTCGTCGACGAGAACGGAAGGCGATTAGGTTCGCCACCAAGGGCGAGGCCCAACGGGCGGCGGCCGAGGCCGAGAACAAGTACCGTCGCGGCGACTGGCGAGACCCGGCCCTCGGCCAGGAGACCTTCGGCGAGTACGCGAACCGCTGGTACGAGGCCCAGGACCTGGCTGCCTCCACCATGCAGAACTACAAGCGCCACATCGAGGAGCACCTGCTCCCCGACTTCGAGGACAAGGCGCTCGCCGGCATCCTGCGCACGGACGTCGACCTGTGGGAGAAGAAGGAGAAGGCCCTCTACGCGGCCTCCAGCGTCAAGACTTGGCGCTCGACGCTCCACCTGATCCTCGAGGACGCGATCGACGAGGGCCTGATCACGTCCAACCCAGCCGCTCGCCGGCGCGGACGCGGCAAACGCGCCGGCCGCTCCCGAGACCGTGGCCCCGAGAAGGTGGTCACCGACGCGCTCGGCATCCTGCTGACCGCCGAGCGCGCCGCCCTGCTCTCCGGCCGCGACGACGAGTTCGTCGCCGTGGTCCTCAAGGGGTACACCGGCATGCGCTGGGGCGAGATCGTCGGCCTGGAGACCGCGTTCGTCCGCCCTGGAGCCGTCCGGGTCGAGTGGCAGCTGTACGAGCTCGACACGGGGGAGCTGGTGCGCTGCCCGCCGAAGGACGACAGCTACCGCACCATCGACTCGATGGACTGGCTGTCCGCGCTCGTCGCCAACCACATCGCCCGCACGAAGCCCAAGCCGTGCCCCTGCCACGGCAAGACCTACGTCTTCCGAGGACAGGGCGCGGCCCGCACAGGGGGCCACCAAGGCGCGAAGCTCGTCGACGTCGCCCGTCGTGCCGGCGTCTCGACGGGCACGGCGTCCAACGTCCTCAACCATCCCGAACGCGTCGCCGAGGCCACGCGAGAGAAGGTCGCGCAGGCCATCGCGGACCTCCGGTTCGTGCGGGGCGGCGTCGTACCGGAGCATGCCGCCCACTGGCGCAGGAACGGTTTCGCCACCTGGCTGTTCACGCCGGCGGTCTCCGGCTGGTACCCGAAGAAGGCACCACAGGAGCCACGGCCGGTGCCCCTACTTGGCGAGCCGTGGCCCGGTGTCCCGGCACGGGGCCGGGGTGCCAGCGACCGGGCCGACGCCTGCTGGCTCCCGATAGCCAAGGGACTCACGCCCCACGGCCTTCGCCACACCCACCGGACGATGATAGAGGACCTCGGCACCGAGAAGGTGCTCATGGACGAACGGATGGGGCACATCGACGGCTCGGTCTCGGCGCGGTACGCCCACGTCACCCCAGGCATGCGCCGCCGCCTCATGGCTGGCCTGACCGAACAGTGGGAGGCGATGCTCGACGCGCGCCTGGCGATGTGTCCGGCATCGCCGGTACGGGCGCTCAACGATCTTCTGCGCGCACGCCGGTAGACCAAGGGCTGCTCGGGTTCACCCCCGAGCAGCCCTCAGCACACTATGCGCCTACAGCCAGGAGATCGTCTGTTCTTCCTCGCACGGCGTGCCCGACTCAGTCCATCGGTGCACGATCGTCCCCTGACGAGAGGTCCCCATATCGGAAGCGAGGAGGAAATCAACGAAAGACTTGGACGGGATGCGGTCGGCGGTCAGTTCGTCGAATACGTGCGGGTTGCGGCCCTCGCCGACGGGCTTCATCTCCAGGACGACGTTCTCGGCAGCGACGTCACCCAGATTCTCCACGCGCAGTCGCTCTCTCACACGCCGCATCCTGACCCGACCTTTGCTGTCCTGCTTGGGTTCGGTGTCCCACTGAAAGCTTGAGCGGAGGAGCGCACCCGTCCGTGGGCTTTCTGACGTGTCACTCTTTGGGGCGCCAGCCACATACGCATCGTGCTCCAGGCATGTCCGCACCTTTGCCTTGAGATCATCCGCCGATGCGTAGGTGCCAGTGAGGCCGTGCTCTTGGAGCTCCTTGCGGAACAAGTTCAGAGCAGCGAGCTGCTCCGGATCGTGATCACGCTGGATTGGCGCGTCGGAGAAGAAGACGTGGACAGCCGCACCGCGATCACGGGCTCTGAGGATCTCTTCGGCCGTACCGGAGACCGCGCGCTTCGTTGCCTGGCCGAGCCGGCTGTTGAACACCGCGATGACGATGTCCGCCTCGTCGGCGAACTGTGCGTTGATCACCTCCTGCGCGTCGCCCTGCCCGACCAGCGGCACTGCCCCCAGTTCCCATCGAAGAGGAAGGAGGTGGACCTTGCGCCGCATCGTGTGGTCGCTGTTCCAACTGCGGATGGAGTCCTCCACCACATCGCGATCAGGAGCGGTGTCGCCTGGGGAAGCGATGAGGACGCTCAGCGTCAGGGTCTGGATGGCCATGGCAGCAGGCTAACCACAGCTACCGACAGTCCATCCCGGACTGCGAGTCTCCATGGTTTGGGAGCCGGATCACCGAGTCGGCTTCCAAACGGCTCCCAAGACGGCCTGACAAGGATGAGGTTCGGGTGCTGATCTTGCCAGCCTGGATGGCGTCTGCCCTGGTCAGAGCGTCGGACTGTCGTGGTTTCGGGCGGTCTCGAAGGGGCTCGGGGAGCGGGTTGGTTCCCAGATGGCTCCCAAGGAGTCTTGCCGCCCACAGGGTGCTTACAGATGGGGTGGCATCGCAGTCAGCCAGCGGCTCTATGGGCGTCCGGGGCTCGGCGTCGAAGACTGTCGATGTAGTAGTCCGGACTGAGGACGCGGCGGTATCGCGGACGCCTCCCTGGGTTGATCTCCTCCACCGGTTTGGCGAGGCGCTCGGGGGTTCTTTCCTGACCATCCACTTGTGAGCACCCACTCGCTGTATGGCCTCACTGTCCAACCGGGCGTCGACCACGCGGCCCCGCGTATACAGCTTCCGCCTCAGCGGCCAACCAGGCTTCGCGCCCGAGTCCGTGCGCGGGTCTCCGGGTGAGCAGCGCGTGATGCTGCGCAAGGCGTTCGAGCTGGCCGAGCAAGACACGGGACTGACGATCCGCGAGCTGGCTGCGGAACTGGCATGGAAGCCAGCCCGTGTGCGGGAACTGCTGGGGATGCCGGACAGCCGCCCCGTGCTGAGTCTCGTCTGACGAGCCCAGCCCGGGGCGGGGATGGTGTGGTTGGCGTTGTCAGGCCGCCTTGGGCTGTGAGTCGGCCAGGTCGTTCAGGACCGCGTTGACCACAGGCCAACACATGTCCAGCGTGTCGCGGTCCGGGGTGTGCGCCTCTCGGATCTCGGCGCGCGGGTGGACGAAGTTGCGGTACTTGCGCAGCTCGTGGCAGAAGCGCTCCACATCGGCGCCGATCCAGCCCGCGTCATGGCAGATCTTGATCAGCGTGTCCAGATTCACGTGGTCCGGGGACTTGTTGCCGAGCAGTGACGCGCCCCGTTCCTGGACCACATGGACGAGGACGCCTTCCAAGAGGCTGCCGAGCATGATGATGGCAGCGACGTGGGCGCCGTTGGCGTAGCAGGTGCGTGCTTCGTCCAGGCGGTGCTGGAGGAGCCCGGCCATAGTCTGGTCGCTGATCAGGTCGGTCATGGCTGCTCTGAGCTCGACCGGGCCCTGGCTGCCCGGATGAGCGAGAGAGGGGTCGCAGGCGACCAGGCGGGGCCGGCCCCCGGGGTTCTCCAGGCGGGCGCCCTCGTGGATGAGGAAGGCGTTGACGGCGGAGATGACGGCAGGGAGCTGGTCCGGTTCATCGAGGTACTCGCGTGGGTCGGCGAGCCGAAGCAGGACCTTCTCCAGCTCCGTGGGGTCCTCTCGGCGCTCGGTGAGTCGGGCAAGGGTCCACTCCCTGCGGTACTCGCCGTCGTACTCAGGCACCCGCTGCCAGCCGGCGTGCTCCAGGAAGCGGGCGATCTCGTAACCCTTGCGGTAGTAGAGGTGCTCGTCGCCGCAGATGACGCGGGCCAGTTCCTCTAGGGTGTTGGCGTCCAGGATGCCGAGTGGGGACTGCGGAGTCATGCAGGGCCTTCCGTGCTGGTGCCGTCGGTTTCGTCGTCTCCGGTCATGTCGAGGGCAGCGACCGGATCAGTCGTGTCTGGGGTGTCGGGTGCGTCGGCTGAATCCTCGGCCAGCCCTTCGTCGGAGGAGAGGTCGAGCGGGGTCCACCGAGGAGTGCCAGATGCGGAGGGCGAGCGGGACTGGTCGTCGGCGCCGCCGAACGTGGCCGGATGGATCCCCAGCCGGTTCAGTTCTTCCCAAAGGCCGGACAGCGCTTCGTCGGGGTCGAATCGGAAGTCGCTCTCGCGGATGCGCCAGAACGTCCAGCCCACTCTTTGTAGTTCACGATCGCGCTGCTGGTCGCGCCGGATCTGCTCGGGTGTCGAGTGGTACCGCTCGCCGTCGCATTCCACGGCCAGGCACCCGCGTGCCCCTACGACGACAAGGTCGATGCGTTTGTTGCCCGCTGGGTACTGCGGGATGACGTGATAGCCGCGCTCCTTCAGACGTAGATAGACGTGCTGCTCGAAGAGTGATTCGAATGGTTTCTGCGGGATCTCACTCGACACCTCTCCGATGTCGGCGGAGCTGGCCAGTGCGGCGGGCGGGTTCTCCATATAAGCGAGCAGGTTGAACCGGAGGTCCTCCTTCTTCAAGCGGTCCGGGGGAACCGAGTAGAAGAGCCACATCTGGTCCTGGGCGCGGGATGCGGCGACGTTGTACGCCTGCCGTTCGCTGCGCGCGCCGCCCGCGATGCGCGGCGGGTCGGTCGCGACCATCGACAGCAGGATGACGTGGCGTTCGTCGCCCTGGAACGACGCGGGGTTGCCCACACGGATCTGGTGACGCTCGCGCACCGGCGCCGGGATACGCTCATTGATCAGCTGTTCCAGGAGCTTGACCTGGCCGACCGGACCCTGCAGAGCGATGATGCCCATGGTCTTGTCCCGGTAGGCGGGATCCTGCACGAGTCGGGCCAGGCAGTCGGCGATGGCCTCGGCTTCCTTGGGGTTGCGGAGCCGGCTGTCGCGGCCCTGGGTGACAGCCTCTTCGACGAACTGCGTCACGAGCGGATCAAGGCGCTCACCGCCGAATTGCCGCAGGGGTTGCAGTTTGTTGTTGTAGAAGGTCTGGGAGGACCAGCCGATGATCTCGGGCATGCACCGGAAGTGCTCCTCCAGCCGGATCACCTTCGGGAAGAATGTGGAGAGCAACTGGTAGAGGTTGGTGGCGGGGGTGTAGAGCTGGCGCAGCATGGGTGGCATGTCCGGCAGATGAGAGATGAGCCGGTCCTGGATCGCCTGAAGACGACCCATGCCGCTGACCGGGGGCGCGCACTGCTTGTCGTCCCCGACGACGATCACGCGGGGAGCGAGCCACAGTAGGAACAGCGCGTCCATGCCGGCCTGACTGGCCTCGTCGACGATGACGACGTCGAACGCGTCGCGCTTGGGCAGCACCAACTCGGCCACCTGAGAGATCGGCATGACCCACGCGGGTACGGCTCCTTGCGCCGTCCTCATGGCGTCGTGCGCCGCGGCACGGTACTTGCCCGCGTTGCGACCCTTGCCCTTGCCGTACGAGGCCATGTGGTTGCGGTACGCCTGGAGCGCTGACCGCTGCTCCTGTGTCATGCGCTGCAAGCAGTGCAGCCGACCCCAAGTGGCAGCGAGTTCACCGGTCAGGTCCTCCAGGTTCTTTTCGCACTGGGCCAGTTCCGCTTCAAGCTGACGCTCGCGGCCCGGGGTGCGCTGGCGGCGTACGAACGCGGAAGCCACAGCCCATGCCCACGCCTCGGCCAGCGAGTCCAGCCGCGCCTCCCAGGCAGGATCGTCGGGTGTCTGCGTCAGCTGGTCGGCGAGCAGGGGGTGTGCCCTGCGGACGCTGTCCAGGAGCACGGCGCACCGGCGGCGACGATGCTCCCGCCTATGTGCTTCCCGCAGCGCCTCCAGTTCCTTAGCGTAGCGGTCGATGTCCTGTTCTCGGATGGCCTGGGCGGCGGCCAGTGCTTCGGCGGAGGAGTGAGAACCCTCCACCGGCGTATGAAGCTGCTCCTCCCATGCGGCCAGCTGAGCCATGGCTTCATCGGCCGCCCGCCGACCGGAGAGGGCAGCCAGCGCGCTGGTGAAGTCCTGCCAGGCCGCGCGGGAAGTGAGGGCGATGTGCAGGCCGTGGCCTACGAGCAGTTCGTCGATGCGCTCGCGTGCAGCGCCGAACGCGTCGATGTGCTCCAGGCGTGCGAAAGCCTCGGCCAGAGAGGCCAGACGTAGCTCCACCGGCCCTTCCGGTATGGAGACCCCGGCCTGCGCCCACCGCTCCGCGAGTGTGGCGACAGCGGAGTGAGCGCGCACGCGGACGAGAACGGAGTCGAGATCCTCCAGTGTCTCGGGCGGGCGACCGTTTACGGTGCACGTATCGAGCAGCTCCTGAGCGGCCTTCTGCGCCTTCGACGCACGGAAGCTGCCGCGAGCGCGCAGCTTGCCACCCGAGGCGAGATGCTCGCGCAGCGCAGAGCCAGTCGCGACCATCGCATCGGCTCGCTCGACGGAGAGCTGCTCGGGCACGATGATGCGCTTAATTCCCTGCTCGTCAAACTGCCGGGACATGACGGCGAGGTGATCTGCCAATCCGGAGACTCGACGCCACAGGAGGAGGTTTTCGCGAGAGAGCCGGTCCGAGAGGGCCTTGGTGGTCCACTTGGCTGTATCCCACTGGTCGGCCGATGTCGGCAGACCGAGACGGTGCAGCGCCGTACGGCAGTCACCGGCGAGCGAGGTCAGTTCACCGGTGACGGACATGTCGAGCTGGGCGAGATCGTCACGAATGCCAGTCGCTTCCGAGGACAGGCCGTCATCGGTGATACGGCCGGCCGCGAGGGCTTGGGCCAGATCTTCGGGTGACGGCAGGCTGTCCGGATCCGGCAGAGTGCCACCCGCGCGCGGCTCAGCCGCTCCGTCACGCAGGAGGCTCAGCAGTTCCGCTGCCTGCGCGGGAGAGAGCGGGGGAATGGAGGGTGTCGGTCCTTCATCCGGAACCAGGCCGATCCAGGAGTGACGCGCGGCGTTGTCCTGGACGCGCTGCACTATTGCGGCAAGGGTGCCGGTGTATCCGGGCGCGATCTCCCGGTGACGGTAGACCTCGTTCTCCCGTAGCGCGATCACCTGCTCGGTGAGCGTGCTGATCCTTCCCCGCACCTCTTCACGGCGCGCGGTCAGTCGACGGATCTCGTCCTGAAGCTGCTCGGGATCACTGGCAGCGACCTGGTCAGTCAGGGCATTGATCGTGCGCTCCAGTTCATCCGCCCCGTCCTGCCGCGCGGAGCTGAGCAGGAGAACGCACAAGTCCCTCACAGCAGGCGGAAGTTTGTCTCGTAGAACCGTCAGAGCCTGATCGCGGGCACTGGTCACGAGAACCCGCTGTCCCTGTGCGAGCAGCGCGGAGACCAGGTTGGCGATCGTGTGTGTCTTGCCGGTCCCCGGCGGACCCTGCACCACTACACCTGTGTCGTGCTCCAGGCGCCTGAGCACACTCCGCTGTCGCTCGTTGGTCTTCCCAGGGAAGAGCGGGTCGTCCCCGAAGAGGGGTGGGATCTCGCGGTCACCCCAGTTCGCGCGCTCCTCCGGATCCAGTGTCATCACCAGCTGAGCGAGCCCCAGGGGAGCGTGCGCCTCGAAGGCCACACTGTCCGCGATTCGGTCGTAGAAGCTCAGCAAGGCGTTTCGGTCCCGCGGACGCAACACCAGGGCTGGAGCGTAGGTCAGTCGCGCGCCTGCCTCCGGCTCGCGTGGAGGCTGCCACTCGGCGCTGAACGCGACCGGACGCTGCAGCACTCGCTCCTGCCATTGGACCAACTGCTCCAGTGCCTCCGTGCCGAGCAGGTGCAGCGACTGGGAAGCTATCTCCTCCGCGAGCGCGGCCGAGCGCTCGGGAGCCCAGCCGTCATCGGTGTCGAGAAACGCCTGATCCTCGAGTCGCACCGCGCCTTCGGCCATGAGCCGCACTGTCAGCCGGGCGGTCTTGCGCTCAACCGACGTCTCAACCCGGTGAGTGAGCAGATGACGATGGACGGCGTCGCCGCGCGGATCACTCCACGTCAACAAGCCGGTCGCCAGGACGAGTTCGAGTTGGTCGTCCTGCTGGGTCAGCTTCTGGTGCCAGTGGTAGATCTGCTCGTACAACTCCCGAAGGGATCGCTCCGCACGCTCCCGCTCTGCCCACCGGCGCCAGCGGTCGAGCCACGGACCATAGGCCCGCAGCACTTCGGCTGCATCCTCTCGGCGGACGCTGTGGTCCTCCGCCTCCTCCCACCACTGACGGCCGTCCGCGGCTCGCACCAGCTCACGCCCCGGCCCTTCGAGTGCTAGCGGCGGATCACCGCCATCAGCGTCCTGGCACTGTTCCGCGGAAATCCATCCATCCAGCACCTCTGGCAGGGGCGGTGGTGCCGTCTGCGGCACGTGCTCGAGTGTGAGCAGCAAGCCGTCTACTCGAGCTGACGGGCGTCGTACGGAGGCGGGCAGGTTCGCCAGCCATATGCGCTCCCGTGAGCGGCGGTCGTCGCGTAGACGGTTATGGCTGCTCTGCACGACTTCTTTGAGGAAGCCCAGCAGCCCGGTGGTCTGTCCAATGACGTCAGGGTCGTTCGCGACACGTCGCGGCACGTTCACCTTGCTCCCCTCGGCTGATGGCGAACATTTCAGGATGAGGGTGCCAGGCAGGCAGGACAACGCGTCCCGGGAGAATGGCGTGATACGTGCGGCGCATAGGCCGGATCGGCAACACGCCAAAACGGTTGTGCTGGCAAGGATATGAACACCCGTTCTGCACAGGCTGGTTCCGAATCCACCGTGGTCGTTCTATCGAAGGGATCACATCGGCCACTGGCCCAACTGCGGCCCTTAACGAAGTCCACAGAGCTGCCGAGACTGCTGCTCAGGAAATGGCTAGGTTTGGGTGGCAGCACGGAAGCGGCGTCGATCCGCAGCGCGGAAGCACCGGGCGCAGCGCCTCAGGGAGGGCTTGATCGGTGCTGCGGACTGCCTCGTCCTGCTGGGCGTGTTCTGGCAGGCGATCTGGCGGTTCCTCGTCGGCGGGCTCGTTTCTCGTCGGGGGTGCCCTAGGAGGGTGGGGGCTATGGCGTACGACCCGATTGTTCAAAGGACGTGATCACTAGTGACGGCAGGCGGAGCCCTCAGGTCCGGTCACCGGTTCCTCGTCGAGGTGGACACGATGTCGGGAGGCGAGTCCGAGGACTTCGTCGCGGATCTGTGCCGACGGGATGGATGCACCGAAGTTCGCCGCGTGGAAGGCAGAGCTCCGCCGTGGTCCAGCTTGCCCGGTTGCGGAAGAAGGACTGCGAGCTGGCTGACCGGGGCGTCGAGGGTGGCCTGACGCTGGCCGGCGCATGGGCGGATCGCGTCGAGCCAGTCGAGGATGATAAGCGGCAACGCAGGGTGGCCACCTTCTGGACAGAAGAGCCGTCCCATAGCGAGGGGCATCCGGCTGGTTCATCAAGCAGCAGGCCACCCGGTTTCGCCTATGTGTTGCCCCCACCGTCGACACGCCTGGCCGACGCGAGAGTCCGCTCGCCCGACAAGCTGACAAGGGCCCACCCTTCGCTGCCGATCGCAGGCCCTGAGCCGGGGCTGGGAGCGTGTGCTCGCCCGCTTCCCCGTGATGAGCCGGACGCTGCCTCCGTGTGGACGAAACGGGAGCCGCCGGGAGCTGGATCCCGACCTCGGCTCCCAAGCGGCTCCCAAAACGACCCCAGGAACCACTCAGGGGCCTGATCCACTCGGTGGATCAGGCCCCTGACCTGGTACTTCACTGTCGGGGTGGCGGGATTTGAACCCACGACCTCTTCGTCCCGAACGAAGCGCGCTGCCAAGCTGCGCTACACCCCGATGTCGCTGCTTGTCGCGGCGACGTCGTTTACTTTAGCCCACCGGTGGCCGGAGACGAAATCCGATTCAGACGCGGCGGCGGAGCGGGGTCGGGCGGGCGTGGTCCAGGGCGACCAGGAGGATCGCCGTGCCGTAGACGGCGAGGCCCAGGAGGAGTGCGTCCGCGAGGGCGCCGCGGTAGCCGTGGGCGTCGGCGTCCAGGAAGGGGTAGAGGTGGCGGGCCGGTGCCGAAGCGGGCAGGACGGCCGCCCCGACGAGGGAGAAGGCCAGGTAGACCAAGGGGTACAGGAGCCACGTCGCTGCCTGGCGCAGGTGCAGGCGGGCGGCGGGGGTGAGGATCAGCCAGTCCAGGAGGACCGCCGCCGGGACCAGCGTGTGGAGGAGCTGGAGGGCCACCCACTGGCCGTGCCAGCGCTCGGGAGCCGTCGCCGCGCCGGTCATGGAGAACGGGGGCGTCGTGTGGGCCAGGAGCAACTGGTGGACCAGCGCCGTGACCACGGCGTAGAGGAGCGCGGCGCCGGTCACGGAGGCCGGCAGGGAGCGGCGGGCCCGCCAGGCCCTGGATGCCGACAGAAGCATGACGAGGGCCAGCAGGATGTTGGTCTGCACGCCGAAGTAGCTCAGGACCCGGGCCGGGGTGCCCAGGAGGAGTTCCAGGGCGACGGCGCCGGCCGCCGCCACGGCGGTCAGGAGGCGGAACAGGGCCGTCCCGGGGCAGCGGGCCGGTGCCACCACCGCCGTGGCCGGGACCGGTGCGGGCAGCAGGCGGGGCGGGGCCGGGACCGCGGGGAGGTCCGGGATGTCCCTGGGTATCGGGGCGGTCATGCCCTCACGCTAAGCAGGGAGGGCGAACGGGGCCATGCGGGGCACTCCGGGCGGGTTAATCTCCCCCCGGCCGGGTTTTCGTCCGGACTCCGGCAGGGGCTCCGGCCGGACCTCGGGCCGGGCTCCGGGCGGTCCCGCGGTCCGTCGCGCCGTCCCCGTGTCCGGTGCAGCTCCGAAGGCCCGTCGGGCTCCCGCCCCGGTGCCCCGCACCGGCGGGATTACGCCCCCGTGCCCCGCTCCCTTCCCACCAGCGTCAGCAGGGTCGCCTCCGGCGGGCAGGCGAAGCGGACCGGGGTGTAGCGGTTGGTGCCGCAGCCCGCCGAGACGTGCAGGTAGGAGGTGCGGCCCTCCGCCGTGTGCGTGGACAGGCCCTTCACCCGGTCGGTGTCCAGGTCGCAGTTGGTGACCAGGGCGCCGTGGAAGGGGATGCAGAGCTGGCCGCCGTGGGTGTGGCCGGCCAGGACCAGGGGGTAGTCGTCCGCCGTGAAGGCGTCCAGGACGCGCAGGTACGGCGCGTGGACCACGCCCATCGAGAAGTCGTGCGTCCCGGAGGGGCCGCCGGCCACCTGCGCGTAGCGGTCGCGCTTGATGTGGGGGTCGTCCAGGCCGGTCAGCTCGATGGACACGCCCTCGACCTTCAGGGCTCCCCTGGTGTTCGTCAGGTTCAGCCAGCCCGCCGCGTCGAACCCGTCCCTGAGGTCCTCCCAGGGGTTGTGGATCACGCCCACGGCCGGCGCGTTGCCGTTCAGGCCGTGCCGGCCGTTGGCCTTCTCCATCAGGTAGCGGGCCGGGTTGCGGAGCTTGGGGCCGTAGTAGTCGTTGGAGCCGAAGACGTAGGCGCCCGGGAACTCCAGCAGCGGGCCGAGGGCGTCGAGGACCTCGGGGACGCCCTCGGGGTCCGAGAGGTTGTCGCCCGTGTTGATCACGAAGTCGGGACGCAGCCCCGCCAGCGACCGCAGCCAGCGCTGCTTCTTGCGCTGGCCGCCGACCATGTGGATGTCGGAGACCTGCAACACGCGCAAGGGGCGTATGCCCGGCGGCAGGACGGGGACCGTCACCCGTCGCAGGCGGAAGGAGCGGGCCTCGAAGCCCGCCGCGTACGCCAGTCCGGCGGCGCCTGCCGCCATGATTCCCAGGGGTACTCCGTATCGCGCGCGCATGTGGCCATCGTGTCAGACCCCGGCACCCCGCCCAGACCCGGCCGCCGCCTAATACGCGGGCGTTCGGCCCCCCGCACCTGCGACAATCGACCCCATGACCACCACGCTCAAGTCGAAGCTGCAGGACGACCTCAACGCCGCCATCAAGGAGCGCGACGAGCTGCGCTCCTCGACGCTGCGGCTGACGCTCGCCGCGATCACCAAGGAGGAGGTCGCGGGCAAGCAGAAGCGGGAGCTGTCCGACGACGAGGTCCTCAAGGTGATCGCCAAGGAGGCCAAGAAGCGCCGTGAGGCGGCCGAGGCCTTCGCGCAGGGTGGTCGTGCCGAGTCGGCGGAGCGGGAGGAGGCGGAGGGCGAGGTGCTTGCCGCGTACCTGCCCAAGCAGATGTCCGACGAGGAACTGGACGCGATCGTCGCCCAGGCCGTCGAGGAGGCGAAGGCGGCCGGGGCCGAGGGGCCGCGGGCCATGGGCGCCGTCATGAAGATCGTGAACCCGAAGGTGGCCGGCCAGGCCGAGGGCGGCCGCGTCGCCGCCGCGGTGAGGAAGCTCCTCCAGGGCTGACGGACCGGCGGGCTCACGGCCTGCCGGTTTGCCGAGCTGCCGGTCCGCCGGGCTTCGAGTGTTCGCCCTCCGCTTACGGCAGCGCCTCCCCCTGCGGGGTGGCGCCCACCCTCCGGCGGCGGGGCCGCACCCCTCACCACTTCCAGGGGTGCGGCCCCGCCGCCGTCTCGGACGCGTCCTCGGCGCTCAGCCCCGCTGCCCGCCGTTTCCGTTCCTGTTCCCGCCGGTCCCGCCGTTCGTCTGGCCCGCGAAGAAGTCGCCGGGGAGGGAGAAGGTCGGCGTGGGGAAGCCGCCGCCGGTGGTGCCGTCGGTGCCCCCGGTGGTGTCACCGGTTGCGCCCCCGTCCGTCAGACCCCCGATCAGACCCCCGATCAGTCCCCCCGTGTTGCTCCCGTTGTCCCTGTTGCCCCCGCTGTCCCCGTTGTTCCCGTCGTCCGTCCCCCCTGGCCTTTTCCCCGGCCGTCCCCGTTGTCCTCGTCCGGGATGTCCACCAGGTGGAAGTCCGGGGCCTCCTTGCCCGACAGGGCGCCGGACATGGCGTCCTTCCAGATCGGGCCGGGGACCTCACCGCCGTAGACGAGCGGGCGGTAGACGCCGCCGATGGTGATGTCGATCATCTTCACGTTCTGCTTGGCGCTGCCGACCCAGACCGCGCCGGCCAGGTTGGGCGTGTAGCCGACGAACCAGGCGTTCTTGCGCTCGTCGGTCGTACCCGTCTTGCCGGCGCTCTCGCGGTCGCTCAGTCCCGCCTGCCGGCCGGTACCGGAGTCGACCACGCCGCGCAGGAGGGTGTTGACCGTGTCGGCGGTCCTCTCGCTCATGGCGCGCGAGCACGTCGACCTGGGTACCGGGACCGCCTTCTCCTCGTCACCGGACTTCTGGGTGATCGACTCGATGGCGACGGGCGTGCAGTACATGCCGCGGGAGGCGAAGGTGGCGTACGCGTTGGCCATGGTCAGCGGGGACAGGCCGATCGCGCCCAGGGCGATGGAGGGGGTCTCCGGGAGCTTGTCGCCGTTGCCCTGCACGACGTGCAGCGCGGCGGTCATCTTCTCCACCGGGCACAGGCCGATGTCGGAGATGAGCTGCACGAAGTAGGTGTTGACCGACTTGGCCATCGCCTCCTTCATGCGGTACGGACCCTGCTCCGACTCGCTCTCGTTCTCGACCTTCTCGCCGCTCCGGTTGGTCCACGGCGTGCTGCCGCAGGTCTGGACGGGGCTCGGGTAGTCCATCTGGTACGGCGACGAGTACTCCTGCGTCGCCTGCTTGCCGCCCTCGATCGCGGCGGCGGCCACGAACGGCTTGAACGTCGAACCCGTGGGGAAGCCGAAGTTGGAACCGCCCATGTCCCGGTTGACCGAGAAGTTGTACTCGGTCTCGTTGCTGCCGTAGCCGTAGGGCTTGGACTGGCCCATCGCCAGGATCCTGCCGGTGCCGGGCTCGACCAGGGTGGCGGCCGCGGCGACGCTGTCGGACTTGTTGACGTGGTTCTTCAGGGACGCCTGGACCGACCTCTGGGCCTGCGGGTCCAGCGTCGTGCGGATGGTCAGACCGCCCTTGTTCCAGACCTTGGCGCGCTCCTCGCGGGTCCTGCCGAAGGTCGGGTCGGTCAGGAAGACGTTCTCGACGTACTTGCAGAAGAACGCGGCGCCCTTGGTGGCGGTGATGCAGCCGTTCTCCGGCCGGCTCACGTGCAGTCCGAGCGGTTCCCGCTCGGCCCGGTCGGCCTCCGCCTGCGAGATGTCGCCGACCTCGGCCATGCGCTGCAGGACGGTGTTGCGGCGCTTGGTGGCCTCGGCCTCGTCGTTCACCGGGTCATAGCGGCTCGGGGACTGCACGATGCCGGCCAGCAGGGCGGCCTCCTGCAGGCTCAGGTCCTTGGCGTGCTTGGAGAAGTAGCGCTGGGAGGCGGCCTCGACGCCGTAGGCCTGCTCGCCGAAGAAGGTGATGTTCAGGTAGTTCTCGAGGATCTTCTTCTTGCCGAGCTTGTCCTCGATCTGGATCGCGTACTTCAGCTCGCGGACCTTGCGGCCGAGGGTCTGCTGGGTGGCCTGGGCGACCTTCGTGGGGTCGTCGCCGGCCTCCTCGATGAAGTAGTTCTTCACCAGCTGCTGGGTGAGCGTGGAGGCGCCCTGGGCGACCCCGCCGCTCTGCGCGTTCTTGTTCAGGGCGCGCAGCACGCCCTTGAGGTCGATGGCGCCGTGCTGGTAGAAGCGTGAGTCCTCGATCGCGACGATCGCCTTCTGCATGTACGGCGAGATCTGCTGGAGGTCGACCACCGTGCGGTCGCGCGAGTAGACGGTCGCGATCTGGTTGCCCCGGCTGTCCAGTATGGTCGTGCGCTGGCTGAGCTGGGGGCTCTTGAGGTTGGCCGGGATCTCGTCGAAGCCCTGCACCGAGCCCTTGGCCGCGAGGCCCAGCGCGCCGGCCGCGGGCAGCGCGATGCCCGCCATGACGGCTCCCGCGAGCACACTGACACCGAGGAACCTGCCGGCCTGCTGCGTTGGCGACAGACCACCGCCCGAGCGCTGTTTTGGCATGGGGGCAGCCTAATCCGTACCGATGGGCGTTCCGGGGGAACGCCTCCTCGCCGGGAGGATCCCGTGCCGGATCGTGACGTCCGCGCGCGCGGCGGCCGGCGGGCAGCGGTGCGCGGGAACGGGGTGTGGCGGCACGGCGTGACCTCCCTCCTCATTCGCCGGACAGACACAGAGGCGTTGGCCTAAGCTGCTCTCAATTGTCACAGCGGTGCGGTCATGCATTCCTATGCCCGGCGACCCCGAACCGTTCCGGAAGCACCCCCGTGCCTTGGCGGGGAGTGCGTCCGAATCCGCCCGGTGTGTCACCTGGTGTCCGGTGTAGTGCATCACAACCGTCCTGCTTCGCCGGGATGGTCACGTATGTCGCCAGCTCACTCCCGCGGGTGATCTGCCGCTTACCCATAGTCCGTTCGGGCCATTCAAGATTGGGCCCGAAGGGGGTGTTGCGCTGCCCTCGCCTTCCGTAACGTCCTCAACTGGCGGCGGTGAATATGCCGCTGCCGCCGTGGGGGAGCCTGGATTCGGGAGAGGACGGCGCCGGTATGGGCTGGGTAACCGACTGGAGTGCGCAGGCTGCCTGCCGCACTACCGATCCGGATGAACTGTTCGTTCAAGGAGCAGCGCAGAACAGGGCCAAGGCGGTGTGCACCGGATGCCCGGTACGCACCGAGTGCCTGGCCGACGCACTGGACAACCGCGTCGAGTTCGGCGTGTGGGGAGGCATGACGGAGCGGGAGCGCCGCGCGCTGCTGCGCCGGCGGCCCACCGTGACGTCCTGGCGCAGACTGCTGGAGACGGCCCGCTCGGAGTACGAGCGCGGCACCGGGATGGTGTCCCTCGACAGCGACGAGGTGTACGAGAACTACGCGGCGGTCGGCTGAGGGCACCGCCCTCTGCGGCACCGTCCGCCGGGCAGGTGACGCGGGCAGCGCGGCCGGTGGGGGCCGTGCCCGAAAGAACCGCGTGCGCCCGCGGGGAGCCGTGTGCGCCTCGGCGCCATCCGGGCCCGTCGGTGGATCGCTCACGCCCGCCGATGACTGCGCACGCCCGCGGGCGAACCGCTCACGGCCGTTTCGCGGGTCCCGCCGCGAGCCGGTCGCCGATGTCGCGCAGACCCGCGAGGTCGTGCACGTCACCGGGCAGTGCGGGCACCTCGACGACCGCCACCTCGGGGTGGCGGGCGGTGAAGCGGTCACGCGTGCGCTGCTCGCGCGCGAGCAGCCGCATGCGCTCGGCGTGCAGCCTCAGCAGACCCGCGGTGAGCAGGTCGACGGAACGCTCCGTCCCCGTGGCCGGGGAGCCGTCCGCGGCGGGGGGATCGCCCACGGCGGGGGAGCCGTCCTCGGGATCCGGTGTTCCGGGGATGGGGGATTCTGAACTTCCGTACCGTTCAGGAGAGTTACGAAGTCCTACTTTCCCGTCCCCCTGATCCACAATGCGGGACTCCTCAAGATTTTCCGCGGCGGCGAGCGCCCGCTCGGCCGACAGTCCGCCGGCGCCGCTGCCGTGCACCCGGTTGAGCACCAGACCCACCAGCGGCATGCGCTCCGCGGCCAGCCGTTGCACGAAGTACGCGGCCTCGCGCAGCGCGTCCCGCTCCGGCGCCGCCACCACCAGGAACGCCGTGCCGGGCGCCTGGAGCAACTTGTACGTGGCGTCCGCGCGCGTACGGAAACCGCCGAAGGTGGTGTCCATCGCGGCCACGAACGTCTGGACGTCCTTCAGCAGCTGTCCGCCCAGCAGCTTGCCGAGCGTGCCGGTCATCATTGACATGCCGACGTTCAGGAACGCCATCCCCGCTCGGCCGCCCAGCTTGGCGGGGGCGGTCAGCAGCCGGATCAGCCGGCCGTCCAGGAACGAGCCGAGCCGCTTGGGCGCGTCCAGGAAGTCCAGCGCCGACCGGGACGGCGGCGTGTCGACCACGATCAGGTCCCACTCGTCCCGCGCCCGCAACTGCCCCAGCTTCTCCATCGCCATGTACTCCTGCGTGCCCGCGAAGCCCGCCGAGAGTGACTGGTAGAAGGGGTTGGACAGGATCGCGGCGGCCCGGGCGGGATCCGCGTGCGCCTCGACGACCTCGTCGAAGGTGCGCTTCATGTCGAGCATCATGGCGTGCAGTTCGCCGTCGCCCTCGGTGCCCTTCACCCGGCGCGGCACGTTGTCCAGGGAGTCGATGCCCATCGACTGGGCCAGCCTGCGCGCCGGATCGATGGTGAGCACGACCACCTTGCGGCCCCGCTCGGCCGCCCGCAGCCCGAGGGCCGCCGCGGTCGTCGTCTTGCCGACACCGCCCGAGCCGCAGCACACCACGATCCGGGTCGAGGGGTCGTCCAGCAGCGGGTCGACGTCGAGCACGGGAGCGGACGACAGGTGCGGGCGTACGGCGTCCTGCGCCTCGGCCGGGTCCGGACTCATGACAACCCCTGCTTCCGCAGCTCGGTGGCGAGTTCGTACAGGCCCGCCAGGTCCATGCCCTCGGCGAGCAGCGGCAGCTCGTGCAGCGGCAGGCCCAGCTCACCGAGGGCCGCGCGCTGGTCCTGCTCCAGCGCGTGCCGCTCGGCGTACTCCTCGGCCTGCTCCAGCAGCGGGTCCACCAGCCGCTCCGCGTCGCCGCCGCGCCGTGCCCCGCCCAGACCGGCGGCGCCGAGCGACCGGGCGAGGGAGGAACGCTCCACGGCCCGCACGAGTTCCAGGTCGGTCTCGTCCAGCACCGCCGGGCGGACCATGTTCACGATGATCCGGCCCACCGGCAGCCGGACGGCCCGCAGTTCGGCGATGCCGTCGGCGGTCTCCTGGACGGGCATCTCCTCCAGCAGCGTCACCAGGTGCACCGCCGTCTGCGGCGACTTCAGCACCCGCATCACGGCCTGCGCCTGGTTGTGGACGGGCCCTATCCGCGCCAGGCCCGCCACCTCGTCGTTGACGTTCAGGAAGCGGGTGATGCGGCCGGTGGGCGGGGCGTCCATGACGACGTGGTCGTAGACGAAGCGCCCGGCCCGGTCCTTGCGGCGCACCGCCTCGCACGCCTTGCCGGTCAGCAGGACGTCCCTGAGCCCCGGCGCGACGGTGGTGGCGAAGTCTATGGCGCCGAGCTTCCTCAGGGCCCGGCCCGCCCCGCCGAGCTTGTAGAACATCTGGAGGTAGTCCAGCAGGGCCAGCTCCGGATCCATGGCGAGGGCGTGCACCTCCCCGCCCCCGGGAGCCACCGCGATCTTCCGTTCCTCGTAGGGCAGCGCCTCCGTTTCGAAGAGTTGTGCGATGCCCTGGCGACCCTCGACCTCCACGAGAAGCGTCCGCTTCCCCTCGGTCGCGAGGGCCAGCGCGAGTGCGGCGGCGACCGTCGTCTTTCCGGTCCCGCCCTTGCCGCTGACGACCTGGAGCCTGCTCACGTATTCGAGCCTAACCAGTCCGGCCGACGGCCGTGCGGCAGGCTGTGGACAACCGGGCCCGCGGTCGCCGCCGGAGCGGCGGACCGCAGCGGCTACAGTCGGCCGCATGACCAAGTGGGAATACGCAACCGTGCCGCTGCTCGTCCATGCCACGAAGCAGATCCTGGACACCTGGGGCGAGGACGGCTGGGAGCTCGTCCAGGTCGTGCCCGGGCCCAACAACCCCGAACAGCTCGTGGCCTACCTGAAGCGGGAGAAGCAGGCGTGAGCGCGGTCGAGGCCAGGCTGGCCGAACTGGGCCTGACCCTGCCGCAGGTCGTGCCGCCGCTGGCCGCGTACCAGCCGGCGGTGCGCTCCGGCGGGTACGTGTACACCTCCGGCCAGCTGCCGATGGTGGACGGCAGGCTGCCGGTCACCGGCAAGGTCGGCGCCGAGGTCACCGCGGAGGAGGCCAAGGACCTGGCCCGCACCTGCGCCCTGAACGCCCTGGCCGCCGTGAAGTCCGTCACCGGCGACCTGGACCGCATCGCGCGCGTGGTGAAGGTCGTCGGGTTCGTCGCCTCGGCCGCCGACTTCACCGGGCAGCCCGGCGTCGTCAACGGCGCCAGTGAACTGCTCGGCGAGGTGCTCGGCGACAAGGGCGTGCACGCCCGCAGCGCGGTGGGCGTCGCGGTGCTGCCGCTGGACGCGCCGGTGGAGGTCGAGATCCAGGTCGAGCTGGCCCCGTGACGCCCCGCGGTCCCGCTGACCTCGGGCACCTCTCGAACATTCGCCCTACACGGGATAGCCTCCGGCCATGGCGAATGGGCAGTGGTACCCCCCGGAGTGGCCGGACCGCATCCGCGCGCTCGCGGACGGCACCCTCACCCCCGTGACCCCCAGGCGCGCGGCCACGGTGCTGCTCCTGAAGGACACCCCGGACGGCCCGGTCGTCCACATGCTGCGCAGACGCGCCTCCATGGCCTTCGCCGGAGGCGCGTACGCGTATCCCGGCGGCGGGGTCGACCCGCGCGACGACGACCTCCCGGTGCGCTGGGCGGGTCCCTCGCGCGCGTGGTGGGCGCAGCGGCTCGGCACCGACGAGAGCGGCGCCCAGGCGATCGTCTGCGCGGCCGTGCGGGAGACGTACGAGGAGGCGGGCGTCCTGCTCGCCGGGCCCGGCACCGACGCGGTGGCCGGCGACACCACCGGTGCGGACTGGGAGGCCGACCGCGCCGCGCTGGTCGCGCGCGAGCTGTCCCTCGCCGAGTTCCTGGACCGCCGCGGCCTGGTGCTGCGCTCCGACCTGCTGGGCGCCTGGACCCGCTGGATCACCCCCGAGTTCGAGTCCCGCCGCTACGACACCTGGTTCTTCGTGGCCGCCCTGCCCGCGGGCCAGCGCACCCGCAACGCCTCCACGGAGGCCGACCGCACGGTGTGGATCCGCCCGCAGGACGCCGCCGCCGGCTACGACCGCGGCGACCTGCTGATGATGCCGCCCACCATCGCCACCCTGCGCCAGCTGCTGCCCTACGCCACCGCCGCCGAGGCGCTGGCCGCGGCGCCCGCGCGCGACATGACCCCGGTGCTCGCGAGCGCCCGCCTGCGGGACGGCGGGATCGAGCTGTCCTGGCCGGGGCACGAGGAGTTCACCCAGCACGTCCCGACCGCCCCGACGAGCGCCGGGGGAGGCCCCGCATGACCGATGCGGCAGCCCTGCCGGGCCGGCCCCGGGACGGAGCGCTCCGCGGCCCCGCCACCGAGCGCGCCGTCAACGTCCTGGCGCCCAACGCCTCCGCGATGACCCTGGACGGCACCAACACCTGGATCCTCGCCGAACCCGGCTCCGACCTGGCCGTCGTGGTCGACCCCGGTCCGCTGGACGACACCCACCTGCGCGCGGTCGTCGACACCGCCGAGCGGGCCGGCAGGAGGATCGCGCTCACCCTGCTCACCCACGGCCACCCCGACCACGCCGGGGGCGCCGCCCGCTTCGCCGAGCTGACCCGCACGCGCGTGCGCGCCCTCGACCCGGCGCTGCGGCTGGGCGACGAGGGGCTGGCCGCCGGGGACGTGATCACGGTCGGTGGCCTGGAACTGAGGGCCGTGCCGACCCCCGGGCACACCGGGGACTCGCTGAGCTTCCACCTCCCGGCGGACCGGGCCGTACTGACCGGCGACACTGTCCTCGGGCGCGGTACGACGGTCGTGGCGCACCCCGACGGCCGCCTGGGCGACTACCTGGACTCCCTGCGCCGCCTGCGGTCCCTGACCGTGGACGACGGCGTGCACACCGTCCTGCCCGGCCACGGCCCGGTCCTGGAGGACGCCCAGGGCGCGGTGGAGTTCTACCTCGCCCACCGCGCCCACCGCCTCGCCCAGGTCGAGACGGCCGTCGAGAACGGCCACCGCACCCCGGCCCAGGTCGTCGCCCACGTCTACGCGGACGTGGACCGCTCCCTGTGGCCGGCGGCCGAGCTGTCCGTACGCGCCCAGCTGGAGTACCTGAGCGAGCACGGACTGATCTAGGACCTCCCGTCCGGATCCTGCCGGGCTCGCGGGGGCCGGCCGGCCCGGACGAAGGGCCCTGGCCGCGCGGGGCCGCTTCCGCGCGGGCGCGCCGGACGGCCCCGCCGGACGGTCGAGACCGTCGGCGCCCCCGGGTCCCGGGCCCCCGTCCCCCGGCCGGAGTCGTGGGCCGCGGGGGCAGGGGGCGCGCGTCGGCCCCGGGCCGGGAGACGGACGGGGGGTGCTCCCGGTCTCATGGGCGCGGCGTCTTCACGCCGTGCACGCGGGCGTACTCCTCCGCCAGCCAGGGGCCCAGGTCGTCGACGTACGCGCGCAGGACGTCCGGGTCGCCGACGCGGGCTCGTGGCCGTACCGCGCCGCCGTGCGCAGGGGGCCGGCCCGCCGCGGGTAGTGGGCGCCGCAGACCTCGGCCATCTCGTGCAGGTCGCTCGTCCAGCCGTTCCAGCGGGGCATGACGAGGGTGAAGCCGGTGCGGACGAGGCGCCGGGACATGAAGCGCACGAGCGGCCGCCGGGCCTCCTCGGTGCCCTGCGCCCGCTCGATGCGCTCGCGCCAGCACGGCAGCAGCACCGCCAGGTCCCCGTTGGTCTCCCGGGCCAGCAGGGGGTCGGGACGGTAGCGGGGGAGGTGCCGGGCGAGGTCGTCGCCGAGCAGCGGGGTGCACAGGCAGCGACGAACCAGCCGAGGTCGTGCCGCTCCGCGTCGCTCAGCAGCCGCGCCCGGCCGAACAGCAGCGTGCCCACGCCGTCGATCTGCGGGAACTCCCCGTCCAGGGCCTCACCGAGGGCGCAGGCGGCTCCCCGGTCGGCGTCGGCCGGTTCCTCGTGCAGCGCGAGCAGCAGGTCCAGGTCGCTGCGCCCCGCGCGTGCGGTGCCGCGCGGGACCGATCCGTAGAGGTACGCGCTGTGCAGCCGCGTGCCGGACACCTCCGGCAGGCGTGCCCGGACGGCGGCGACGACCGGCCGGAAGGCGGGCGCCACCCGCGCGAGGGAGCCCTCGCGGGCGATGTGCCCCCCGGGATCGAGGCCCTTGCGCGCCCGCTCGGCCGGTACGCGCTTCATCCGGCCCCTCCGGTGGCCGCGCGGCGGGCCCGGCCGGCGTCCCGGCGGTGGCTCCGGCCGCCCTGGAACGGTGGTCCGGGAGCGGCGGCCGTCCGGGCGGTCACGGCGTCGGGGCGGGGCCGCGGGGAGACCGGGATCAGCGCGAGCGCTTGGCCAGCCTCTCCACGTCCAGCAGGATGACCGCCCGCGCCTCCAGCCGCAGCCACCCGCGCTGGGCGAAGTCCGCCAGCGCCTTGTTCACGGTCTCGCGCGAGGCACCGACCAGTTGGGCCAGCTCCTCCTGGGTGAGGTCGTGGACGACGTGGATGCCCTCCTCGGACTGCACGCCGAAACGGCGCGACAGGTCCAGCAGGGCCCGCGCGACCCGGCCGGGGACGTCGGAGAAGACCAGGTCGGACATGGCGTCGTTGGTCTTGCGCAGCCGGCGCGCGACGGCGCGCAGCAGGGCGCCGGCCACCTCGGGGCGCGCGTTCAGCCAGGGCTGGAGGTCGCCGTGGCCCAGCCCGAGCAGCTTGACCTCGGTCAGCGCGGTCGCGGTCGCCGTGCGCGGGCCCGGGTCGAACAGGGACAGCTCGCCGATCAGCTCGCCGGGGCCGACGACGGCGAGCATGTTCTCGCGGCCGTCGGGGGAGGTGCGGTGCAGCTTGACCTTGCCTTCGGTGACGACGTACAGCCGGTCGCCGGGGTCGCCCTCGTGGAACAGGGAGTCGCCGCGTGCGAGGGTCACCTCACTCATGGAGGCGCGAAGCTCCGCGGCCTGCTCGTCGTCGAGAGCCGCGAAGAGCGGGTTGCGCCGCAGAACGTCGTCCACGAGTTCTCTCCTTGTCGACCTGCTCAGGGGGCTTGCTCCCCCGTCTGCCAGGGGACCGTGTTCCCCATTGTGCCGGGCGGTCCAAACAGTGTGATCTGTCACAAGGATGCCGCACGGGTGTCCCGGGGTAAGCGGCAGGGGCCCGATCGGGCGCCGATCCTCCGGGTCCGGGGCGGATGCGGGTACCGGGCTCTAGGCTGGCCGGGTGCCCGAATCGCCGGTGAGAGCGCAGGCTTGGGAGGCCGGGCGGGGGATGCACGGAGTGTTTCCGCTATGGGCGAACAGGGCCCCGAAGGAAGTAATAAAAGGGTGAAATCCGACAAAAAGCTAACGGCTGAAGAAGTACCGGCCGCCGAATCCCGCACCGCCCTGGTGCGCCGCGCCCGCCGGATCAACCGCGAACTGGCCGAGGTCTATCCGTACGCCCACCCCGAGCTGGACTTCGAGAACCCCTTCCAGCTCCTGGTCGCCACGGTCCTGTCGGCCCAGACCACCGACCTGCGCGTCAACCAGACCACTCCGGCGCTCTTCGCCGCGTACCCCACGCCCGAGGACCTGGCCGCGGCCGACCCGGAGGAGGTCGAGGCGATCCTGCGCCCCTGCGGCTTCTTCCGCGCCAAGACCCGCTCGGTCATAGGGCTGTCCAAGGCCCTCGTCGAGGAGTTCGGCGGAGAGGTCCCCGGCCGGCTGGAGGACCTGGTCACGCTGCCCGGCGTCGGTCGCAAGACCGCCTTCGTCGTCCTCGGCAACGCCTTCGGGCGGCCCGGGATCACCGTGGACACGCACTTCCAGCGGCTCGTGCGGCGCTGGCGGTGGACCGGGGCGACCGATCCCGAGAAGATCGAGGCCGCCGTCAGCGCGCTCTTCCCCAAGAACGAGTGGACCGACCTGTCCCACCACGTGATCTGGCACGGTCGCCGCATCTGCCACGCCCGCAAGCCCGCCTGCGGCGCCTGCCCCATCGCCCCGCTCTGCCCGGCCTACGGCGAGGGCGAGACCGACCCGGAAAAGGCCGAGAAGCTCCTCAAGTACGAGAAGGGCGGCTTCCCGGGCCAGCGCCTCAACCCCCCGCAGGCCTACCTGGACGCCGGCGGCCGGCCCGCCCCGCCGCTCACGGCCGGATGACGGGGGCCGCCGCCGCGGGCGGAACGATCCCGGTGCCCTCGGGCGTTGGACACGGCAGGACGGGGAGGCCATGACGCACACGCGCGACACGCAGGGCGGCTCGGTGACGCCGAGCAGGCGGGGACTGCCGGCCTGGCTGGAGCCGGTGGCGTGGGCGGCGGAGACGATCGAGCCGCGCCAGCTCAGCCGCTTCCTGCCGCCGGAGAACGGCTCGGGGCGGCAGTCGGCCGTGCTGATCCTCTTCGGCGAGGGCGAACGCGGTCCCGAGCTGCTGCTCATGGAGCGCGCCGGCTCCCTGCGCTCGCACGCCGGGCAGCCCTCCTTCCCCGGCGGCGCCCTCGACCCGGAGGACGGCGACCCGCACGGCGACGGCCCGCTGCGGGCCGCGCTGCGCGAGGCCGAGGAGGAGACCGGCCTCGACCCGGCGGGCGTCCAGCTCTTCGGCGTCCTGCCCGCCCTCTACATCCCGGTCAGCGGCTTCGTCGTCACGCCCGTCCTCGGCTGGTGGCGCGAGCCCAGCCCGGTCGGCGTCGTGGACCCGAACGAGACCGCCCGCGTCTTCACCGTCCCCGTGGCGGATCTCACGGACCCGGCGAACCGGGCCACCGCCGTCCACCCCAGCGGCCACCGGGGTCCGGCATTCCTGGTCGAATCGGCCCTGGTGTGGGGTTTCACGGCCGGGGTGATCGACCGCCTGCTGCACTTCGCGGGCTGGGAGCGCCCGTGGGACAGGGACAAGCAGGTCCCGCTCGACTGGCGGTCGTGACAGGGTGATCCCCGTGCTGTGTCCTTCCGGGGGCAGTGCCGTCGGCGGCTGCGCCGAGGGCCCCCGGACCCCCGGCCGAGCTGCTGGGACCGGAGTGAATAGGCGAGGCCTGAAGCGGTGAACGTGCTGGACATCCTGCTGCTGGTGGCGGCCGTGTGGTTCGCGGTCGTGGGCTACCGCCAGGGCTTCGTCGTCGGCATCCTGTCGGTGGTCGGTTTCCTCGGCGGCGGCCTCGTCGCCGTGTACGCGCTGCCCGTCGTCTGGGGCGCGGTCACCGACGACGCCGAGGTCGGCACCGCCGCCGCCGTCGTCGCCGTGGTCGTGGTCATCGTGTGCGCCTCCGTGGGCCAGGCCCTGACCACCCACCTCGGCAACAAGCTCCGGCGCCACATCACCTGGTCCCCGGCCCGCGCCCTGGACGCCACCGGCGGCGCCCTGGTCAACGTGCTCGCCATGCTCCTGGTCGCCTGGCTGATCGGCTCCGCCCTCGCCGGCACCACCCTGCCGACGCTCGGCAGGGAGGTCCGCGGCTCCAAGGTGCTCCTCGGGGTCTCCCGGACGCTGCCCGCGCAGGCCGACACCTGGTTCGCCGACTTCTCCTCCGTCCTCGCGCAGAACGGCTTCCCGCAGGTCTTCAGCCCCTTCTCCAGCGAGCCGATCACCGACGTCCGGCCGCCCGACCCGGCCCTGGCGGCGAGCCCGGTCGCCACCCGCGCCCAGCGGTCCATCGTCAAGGTCACCGGCACCGCCCAGAGTTGCGGCAAGGTCCTGGAGGGCACCGGCTTCGTCTTCGCCGACCGCCGCGTCATGACCAACGCGCACGTCGTCGGCGGGGTCGACGCGCCCACCGTGCAGATCGGCGGAGAGGGCCGCGCCTACGACGCGAGGGTCGTCCTGTACGACTGGAAGCGCGACGTCGCCGTCCTCGACGTACCGGACCTGAGGGCGACCCCCCTGCGGTTCTCCGCCGGGGACGCGGCCGGCGGTGACGGCGCGATCGTCGCGGGCTTCCCGGAGAACGGAGCGTACGACGTCCGCGCCGCGCGCGTGCGCGGGCGCATCACGGCCAACGGCCCGGACATCTACCACCGCGGCACGGTCCGCCGCGACGTCTACTCCCTGTACACGACCGTCCGCCAGGGCAACTCCGGCGGCCCGCTGCTCACGCCCGACGGCAAGGTCTACGGCGTGGTGTTCGCCAAGTCCCTCGACGACGCCGAGACCGGGTACGCCCTCACGGCGGACGAGATTCAGCGGGACATCGACCGCGGCCGCACGGCGAACGAGCAGGTGGGCACCGACAGCTGTGCCCTCTGACCCCTGCGGGGCACCCGGTGGGGGTGCCTCGCAGAGGGCTCGGCCGCGCGGGTGGGGGGAGCCCCGGTACCGGGACCGGACGCGCCGGTGAAAGAGGCCTCGGGGAGCGCTCAGCCGCGCGGGTGACGCAGCCGCACCGAGACCCAGCGGGCCCGGCGGCGCAGGATGTGCGGAATTCCCACCCGGATGTCGGCTCCGGCGAGTTGCGGGGTACCTCGCTGAGAGGAGCCCGGCCCGACGGCCGAGCGGCGGGTGCGGGGTGCGTCACTGTAGTCGTGCGTCCAGCCCATACCCGGACGTGTGCCCCCGCCCCAAGGTCCATAACCGCCTGGCTGCCCCCCAATTGGCGTATGCGGTGGGCATGTGGCCGCCGGGCGGGAGAAGCGTTCAGAACCGAACATTCCGCACACCGAAACGGTCACGTCGAGTCCGGCACATCCGCCGGTCCCGGACGAACCGTCCGCCCCGGACGCCTCACCTGTCCGGCTCGGGGTCCTTCAGCCAGTTGATCAGCTCGGCGGAGAACGCGGCGGGATCCTCCTCGTGCGGGAAATGTCCCAGACCGTCGAACAGGCGCCAACGGTACGGGGCTTCGACGTACTCCCCCGAACCGGCCGCGCTGCGCGCCCGCGTCACCGGGTCCAGCGAGCCGTGCAGGTGCAGCGTCGGCGCCCGCACCGGCCGCTTCATCCGGCGGTAGAACTGGAGGCCGTCCGGGCGGGCCAGCGAGCGCACCAGCCAGCGATAGGGCTCGATCGAGCAGTGCGCGGTGGACGGGATGCACATCGCCCGCCGGTACGTCTCCACGGCCTCGTCCTCCGGCGGCCGCGGCCCGGACCACTCCCGGAGCAGACGGCCCACCAGGGCACCGTCGTCCGCCGTGAGTCGGCGCTCCGGGATCCACGGCCGCTGGAAGCCCCAGACGTGGGAACTGGCCGCCGTCTGCCGGGCGTCCCGCAGCATCGCCGCGCGCCAGCGCCGCGGGTGCGGCATCGACACCACGGCCAGCCGCCGCACCAGCTTCGGCCGCATCGCGGCCGCCGTCCACGCCAAGTAGCCGCCCAGGTCATGGCCGACCAGCGCGGCGTCCGGCTCGCCGAGCGAGCGGATCACCCCGGTGACGTCCAGGGCCAGGTTGGCCGGGTCGTACCCGCGCGGGGTGCGGTCGCTGCCGCCGACGCCCCGCAGGTCCATCGCCACCGCCCGGTAGCCCGCCCCGGCGAGTGCGGTCAGCTGGTGCCGCCACGTCCACCAGAACTGCGGGAAGCCGTGCAGCAGCAGCACCAGCGGTCCGTCGCCCAGCTCGGCAATGTGGAAGCGGGCGCCGTTGGCGGCGACGTCCCGGTGCGTCACTGTGTCCCCGGAAGGGAGGTCGATCCGTACGGCCGATGCCGCGGCGGGCTCCGTCATGACGACGAGCGTGCCACAGCCTCGATGGCCTCGGGCGCCCGGTCCTGCGGCAGCTCGTGCCGCGGGTGCGGCTTGGCGTTCTGCAGGACGCCCGCCGACTCCTTCACCGACGCGGCGACCTTCTGCGGGCCCTTGCCCTGCTTGGCCTTCTTCGCGAACGTCACGCCGATCAGCGCCAGGAGGCCGGCGAGCAGTACGTTCGCCGCGAAGGACAGCAGGAAGCAGACGGCCAGGTTCCAGCCGCTCCAGGTCCGGATGCCGTACGCCAGGGCGAAGTTGAGCATCGGCAGGGAGAACACCAGTACCGCGCCGGCCACCGAGAACGCGCCGCCGCTGGCCGCGCCGCGTTTCACGTCCTGCTTGAGCTGCGCCTTGGCCAGCGCGATCTCGTCGTGCACCAGTGCCGACAATTCGGTCGTCGCCGAGGCGAACAGCTGGCCGATGCTGCGTTCGGCGCCGACCGGGCTGCCGTCGGGTGCGCTCATCGCGTTCTCCCTCTGAAGTCTTCTGAGCCGTAGGGGTACCGTCTTGTTTTGTACCGTCTCGTCAGATCATGCCGGACGACCGTGCTCCTCGCCTGCCCTGCCCGGTACTTCCGCAAGCCCGTGGCGCGCCGCCGCCGCCCGCTCGGCGGCGATCCGGCGGTGCTCGGCCGCCTTGTGCTCGTGGATTTCCGCCATGCGCAGGTGGTACGCCGGATCGTCCTCCTCGTAGACGTCCGGTACGCCGTCGAGGTCCTCGTCCCGCTCCTCCTCCTCGCACAGCCTGCGGTACCTGGTGTTGCGGATCTTCAACAGCACGGTCGCACAGCCGGCCGCGATCAGCGATCCGGTGAGGACGGCCGCCTTCACCTCGCCGGCCGGCACCGTGTCGCCGTCGAAGGCCAGCTCGCCGATGAGCAGGGAGACGGTGAAGCCGATCCCGGCGAGGGACGCCACCGCGAACACGTCGGACCAGGCCAGGTCCTCACTGAGCGAGGCGCGGGTGAAGCGGGCGGTCAGCCAGGTGCCACCGAAGATGCCGAGCGTCTTGCCGACGACCAGACCGAGCACCACCCCGAGCGTCTCCGGCCGGGTGAACACGTCCCCGAGTATCCCGCCGGACACCGGAACCCCCGCGTTGAACAGGGCGAACAGCGGTACGGCCAGCCCGGCCGACAACGGCCGCACCAGGTGCTCGATCCGCTCGCCCGGCGCGTGCTCCTCGCCCCCGCGGGTGGTGCAGCGCAGCATCAGGCCCATCGCGACGCCCGCGATGGTGGCGTGCACACCGCTGTTGTACATCAGCGCCCAGACGACGGCGGCCAGCGGCACGTACACGTACCAGCCGCCGACGCCCTTGCGCAGCAGCAGCCAGAAGACCACCAGTCCGGCGGCGGCCCCGCCGAGCGCGGCGAAGTGGATCCGGTCGGTGAAGAAGACCGCGATGATCAGGATCGCGAACAGGTCGTCGACGACCGCGAGGGTCAGCAGGAAGGCGCGCAGGGCGCTGGGCAGCGAGGTGCCGATGACCGCGAGGACGGCGAGCGCGAAGGCGATGTCGGTGGCGGTGGGCACGGCCCAGCCCCGCGCGGAGCCGTGCCCGGCGAGGGCGGTGAGGGTGTAGACGAGCGCGGGCACGGCCATCCCGCACAGCGCGGCCACCACCGGCAGCACCGCCGACCTGGGGTCCCGCAGGTCCCCGGCGACCAGCTCGCGCTTGAGCTCGATGCCGGCCACGAAGAAGAACACGGCCAGCAGGCCGTCGGCGGCCCAGTGGGCGACGGACAGGTGCAGGCCGAGGGCTGCGGGGCCGAAGTGGAAGTGGCCGGTCGCTTCGTGGCTGTGCCGCAGTGCCGGGACGTTCGCCCAGACCAGGGCCGCGACGGCGGCGGCGAGGAGCAGGACGCCGCCGACGGTCTCGGTGCGCAGCGCGTCCGTGATGAACGTCCGCTCCGGCAGGGACAGCCGTCCGAAGACCTTGCGGGCGGGGGGCTGGGTGCGGGGCGCGGTCACGGGAGACCTCCGGTGGTGGGACAGGCCGGCTCACATGCCGACCAGACTTCCCGGCGCACCATGTCGCGTCCGTGACGCTTTGCTCAGTTTACCCAAGCCACCTGGGCCGGGACCGGTGATCTTCACAGGGCGGACGCGGACGGGGCACCCGGCGCGTCCGCAGGCCGGGTGCCCCGGGGGCGTCTGCTCAGTCCTCGCTCGGCGTCGCCGGGAGCTTGGCCTGGATCAGGTCCATGACCGCGGAGTCGGTCAGTGTGGTGACGTCACCGAGTTGCCTGTTCTCGGCCACGTCCCGCAGCAGCCGGCGCATGATCTTGCCGGAACGGGTCTTCGGCAGCTCCGCCACCGGCAGGATCCGCTTCGGCTTGGCGATCGGGCCGAGTGTGGCACCGACGTGGTCGCGCAGCCCGGCTATCAGCTTGTCGTCCTCCGACGCCGTCCCGCGCAGGATGACGAACGCGACGATGGCCTGGCCGGTGGTCTCGTCGGCGGCGCCGACGACGGCCGCCTCGGCGACCGACGGGTGGGAGACGAGCGCCGACTCCACCTCGGTGGTGGAGATGTTGTGCCCGGACACCAACATGACGTCGTCCACCCGGCCCAGCAGCCAGATGTCCCCGTCGTCGTCCTTCTTCGCCCCGTCACCGGCGAAGTACCTGCCCTCGAAGCGCGACCAGTAGGTGTCGATGAACCGCTGGTCGTCGCCCCAGATGGTGCGCAGCATCGACGGCCACGGCTCGGTGAGCACCAGGTAGCCACCGCCGCCGTTGGGCACCTCGTTCGCCTCGTCGTCGACGACGGTCGCGCTGATGCCGGGCAGCGGGCGCTGCGCCGAGCCGGGCTTGGCCTCGGTGACGCCGGGCAGCGGCGAGATCATCATCGCGCCGGTCTCGGTCTGCCACCAGGTGTCCACGACCGGTGTCCGGTCGGCACCGATGTGCTTGCGGTACCAGACCCACGCCTCGGGGTTGATCGGCTCGCCCACCGAGCCCAGGACCCGCAGGGAGGACAGGTCGAACCGCGCGGGGATGTCGTCGCCCCACTTCATGAAGGTGCGGATCGCGGTCGGCGCGGTGTAGAGGACCGTGACGCGGTACTTCTCCACGATCTCCCAGAATCGGCCCTGGTGCGGGGTGTCCGGGGTGCCCTCGTACATGACCTGCGTCGCGCCGTTGGCCAGTGGCCCGTACACGATGTAGGAGTGCCCGGTGACCCAGCCGACGTCGGCCGTGCACCAGTACACGTCCGTCTCCGGCTTGAGGTCGAACACCGCCCAGTGGGTGTACGCCGTCTGCGTCAGGTAGCCGCCGGAGGTGTGCAGGATGCCCTTCGGCTTCCCCGTCGTGCCGGAGGTGTAGAGGATGAACAGCGGGTGCTCCGCCTCGAACGCCTCCGGGGTGTGCTCGGCGGACTGCCGCTCCACCAGTTCGTGCCACCACAGGTCCCGCTCGCCGTTCCAGGCCACGTCCTGCCCGGTGCGGCGCACCACCAGCACGTGCTCGACGCCCGCGGCCTTCTCGACCGCCTCGTCGACGGCGGGCTTGAGCGCGGACGGCTTGCCGCGCCGGTAGCCGCCGTCCGCGGTGATGACGACCTTGGCGTCCGCGTCCTGGATGCGGGTCGCCAGTGCGTCCGCGGAGAAGCCGCCGAAGACCACCGAGTGCGCGGCACCGATCCGGGCGGTGGCCAGCATCGCTATCGCCGTCTCCGGGATCATCGGCATGTAGATGGCGACCCGGTCGCCCTTGCCAACGCCCAGCTCCAGCAGGGCGTTGGCCGCCTTGGAGACCTCGTCCTTCAGCTGCGCGTAGGTGATCGACCGGCTGTCGCCGGGTTCGCCCTCGAAGTGGATGGCGACCCGGTCTCCGTGCCCGGCCTCCACATGCCGGTCCACGCAGTTGTACGCGACGTTCAGCTCGCCGTCCTTGAACCACTTCGCGAACGGCGGGTTCGACCAGTCCAGCGTCTCCGACGGCTCCTTCGCCCAGGTCAGCCGCCGCGCCTGCTCGGCCCAGAAACCGAGCCGGTCAGCCTTGGCCCGCTCGTACGCCTCTGCCGTGACGTTGGCGTGCGCGGCCAGGTCAGCGGGCGGCGCGAAGCGTCGCTCCTCCCTCAAGAGGTTGGCCAGGCTTTCGTTGCTCACGACATCTCCCTTTCCCGGGGTGTCCGTTGTGTCCCAGGCCACAGCTCATCAGACGCGGGGGCCGGATGACAAGGGTCGGCCGAAAATTGGTTTAGACCTGTGTGGGCCCCGTCATGAGGCCGGGCCGCCCACACCGCACCGCACACCTCCTCGGCACCTTCGATCTCCTCGAACACCGGACCGTCCACCGTTCCGTCCGGCAGGTAGGCCCGCGCCCCCTCCCTGTGGAAGTACGTCCCGTACAGCTCCGGCGGCACCGGCCACAGGCGCCCGCGGGACCGGGCCGCGCGGGCGCAGGCGGTCCAGCTGCCGGACCACGTTGGCCGGGCACGGCTGCTCCACCGCGCCGACGGGTGCCCGCCCGGCCGGCCGGAGCAGGGCGACCCCGTCGCGGGCCGCTCGCCGGAGGCCTGGCAGCCCGTGCCGCAGCCACCGCTCCAGCGGGGCCGCTCCGGCGGTGCCGCCCGCTGGGCCGGCGGAGAACATGTCCGCATCGCCCCGCATCCGGAGTGCCCGCACACCGTGACGGACCGCACTCCCGCACGTCCACCGCGTGTTCGACGGCGGCCGCCACCGGGTCGTCGCCGTGCTCCTCGCCCGACGGCACCAGATTGCCGACGTTGCGGACGACGAACGGATCGCCGGGACCACTGGAGGTGATCGTCGACGCGACGACCCTGGAGTCGGCGCGGGTGAAGAAGAGCTGTGAGGGCTGCTGCCCTTCCGTGCCAGCCCCGCCGGCTCCTCGCCCACCAGTGGCGGTGTTCCGCCGGAAGGAGCGGATGCCGCGGGCGAGCTCATGGACCGCGGGGGTGCCGGGTCGGGACGGGCCCCGCGAAGCAGGCCCGGTGGTTGCACCACGGCGTCCAGGGCCGGCACCGGCACGCGGCGGAGGGGGCCGGGCCGGTGGTGCGGACTCCGCGGGGCCGTCCCTTCGGCTCGGTGGAACCCGCCCCGCGCGGTGTGGGCGCTCCGCCAGTCCTGCAGTGGCGCGTACGCCGCGTGGTCCATGGACGACCCGTCCAGTTCGACGGCGTGGGCGCCCTGGGGGACGAGCTGCGGCGTTCTGCTCGGCCGGGGCGCTGCGAGGAACATCAACCGGCCTCGCACGCCGACGTGATGGACCTCCTCCTTCTCCTCGTGCGTGATGCGCGCACGGGCGAGGCGGTGCAGGGCGAGGGCGACCGCCACGACGCCCCCGAGGGCCACGCCCCGCAGGACGCCGGGGGGCACCACGCCGGGTGCGGTGGCGGCGTGCACCGGCACTTCGCGGTGGCGGGCCACCGTACGGATGTGGTGCAGGGGCACCATCCGGATACCGACGGCCGTCACCAGGACGGCGCGCGAGGTGAGCGGGATCCGCTCCAGGACCGGGACCAACAGCAGCGCGCTGACCACCACGAGAACGCCGTGCAGCATCGTGGGGTTCCGGCTCACGACACCGGAATTCACATCCGCCGCACTCCGCGCGGCCACGCCCGCGACCGGCAGTCCGCCGGGCGCACCGGGGACGATGCCGGCGGCGACCGGGCCGGCCCGCAGCGGGGCGCCGGTGACCGGGGTGATGCCGAGGGGCAGGGGGAGGGCGATCAGGAGGACCGCGACGGGCGCGGACAGGTCGGCGCTCTCGACGAGGCGGCGGTGCCGCGCCGGTGGGGGGCCGTGCGGTGGGTGGGAGCGCGGGGGGCAAGGGGGTGCGCAGGCGGACATATTCCCGTTTCCTCCGGGGCGGCGCGGTCGCGGACCGGTTGGTTCCCGCCGGGGGCGGGGATCGGTCGCGGCCATAAGACATGGCGTGCAGCGGCGGGGTTCGATCAACACTTGGTAAATGAATCGTAATGCAAGGTAAAGGCCGAGCATAGCTTTTCTGTGCAAATGGAGCAGTGTGTCGCTTGGACGGGTGAAGCAGCCATTTCATCGGCTTGTCGTATTAATTCCTTCCCGGTCTCGTGCGAACTTGGCGGCGCTGTCGGTAGAACCCGGCGTATCGCCAGAAAACGCCCTCACCGGCGTTTGCCTGAGAGAAGGAAGAAGGTGGGCGGAACATGGCCGCCACCCACAAAATGGCCGTCGGTGCCGTGGTCGTCGCGGCCTGCGCCACGTCGCTGGCCGGCTGCGCGACCGGCTCCGGCGGCGCGAAGGAAGGAGCGCCCGGCCCGCAGAAGGCGGCACCGGCGCCCAGGGGCGTGGTCCGTCTGATCGGGGACGGTTCCACCTCGTACACCGGTGCGCAGCCGCACCTGCCCAGACCCGAGCGGCTGAAGCCCGGCCGGAAACCCCCGCAGTTCGTGGTGTTCTCCTGGGACGGGGCGGGCGAGGACAGCCAGAAGCTGTTCTCCCACTTCCGCAAGGTCGCCAAGGAGAACCACGCGACGATGACGTACTTCCTCAGCGGCGTGTACGTGTTGCCGGAGGAGAAGAGTGACCTCTACCGGCCGCCGCAGCACTCGCCGGGCAGGTCGGACATCGGCTTCAACGACCAGCAGGGCATCAGCGACACCCTGAAGCAGGTGCGGCTGGCCTGGCTGGAGGGCAACGAGATCGGCACCCACTTCAACGGTCACTTCTGCGGCCCCGACGGCGGGGTCGGCGAGTGGTCGGTGGAGGAGTGGAAGAGCGAGATCGCCCAGGCCAAGCAGTTCGTGAAAACCTGGCGGACCAACACCGGGATGACGAACGCGGCGCCGCTGCCCTTCGACTACGACAAGGAACTGATCGGCGCCCGCACTCCCTGCCTGGAAGGGCAGGAGAACTTCATGAAGGCGGCCCACCAGCTCGGTTTCCGCTATGACTCCAGCGGGGTCAACAACCAGGTGTGGCCCGGGAAGAAGGAAGGCCTGTGGGACCTTTCGATGCAGCTGGTGCCTTTCCCCGGCCACACCTACGAGCAGTTGACCATGGACTACAACTTTATGGTCAACCAGTCCGGCACACAGACCCAGGGTGACCCGGACAAGCGCGAATACTGGGGCGACCAGATGCGCGACGGACTGCTCCAGGGTTTCTACCGCGCCTACGACGGCAACCGCGCGCCCCTGGTCATCGGCAACCACTTCGAGTCCTGGAACGGCGGCACCTACATGCGTGCCGTCGAGGAGGTGGTGAAGGAGGTCTGCCACAAGCCCGACGTACGCTGCGTCTCCTTCCGCCAGCTCGCCGACTGGCTGGACGCCCAGGATCCGCAGACGCTGGCGAAGCTGCGCACCCTGGACGTGGGCGAGGTGCCGAGACAGGGCTGGGCGTCCTTCCTCTCCGGTCACCCGGCGCCGGCGCCGAAGGGCGTGCCCGGGGCGCCGGCGGCCAGGCCGTAGGTGTCAGGCGGGGGCCACCGCGCCCTCGCCGAGCACGAAGCCGGGATCGACCTGCGCCGCCAGGTCGGCCCCGGTGCGCTCGTTGCCCCACGCCTCGGCGTTCTTCAGGTGGAAGTGCACCATCTGGCGCGTGTAGCGCTCCGCGTCGCGCAGCTCGTACGTCGCGTCGGCCGCGGTCCGCAGCGTGTGCAGGGCGCGGACGTTGGCCTCCTCCAGGAGGTCGAACCGGGGAGGACGGCCCTTCTCCATGGCGCGCACCCAGTCGGAGTGCCCGACCGCGACCAGCAGGTCGTCGCCCGTCTCCGCGCGCAGGAAGTCGATGTCGTCCTGGCCCTGGACCTTGTTGCCGACGACCTTCAGGATGACGCCGAAGTCCCTGGCGTACTCCTTGTACTGGCGGTAGACGGAGACTCCCTTCCGGGTCGGTTCGGCGACGAGGAACGTCATGTCGAAGCGGGTGAACAGGCCGGAGGCGAAGGAGTCCGAACCCGCCGTCATGTCGACCACGACGTACTCGTCGGGGCCGTCGACGAGGTGGTTCAGGAACAGTTCCACCGCTCCCGTCTTGGAGTGGTAGCAGGCGACGCCCAGGTCGGCGTCCGTGAAGGGGCCGGTGACCATCAAACGGACGGCGCCGCCGTCGAGTTCCACCGGCCGCGCGCAGGCGTCGTACACCGGGTTGGGTTCCCGCACCCGGACCAGGCGCGAGCCCTCGCCCGGCGGCGTGGTCTTGATCATGGTCGCGGCGGAGGTGATGCGCGGGTTGGAACCCCGCAGGTGGTCCTTGATCAGCGAGAGCCGTTCACCCATGGCGGGCAGTGCGGCCGCCTCCGCCTCGTCGAGGCCGAGCGCCGGACCGAGGTGCTGGTTGATGTCCGCGTCGATGGCGACCACCGGTGCGCCGGAAGCGGCGAGGTGGCGGATGAAGAGGGACGAGAGCGTGGTCTTGCCGCTGCCGCCCTTCCCGACGAAAGCAATTTTCATGTTCACCAAGAGTAGTTGAATGATGGCTGTGTGTGTCAGGGGGGAGTGAAGAAGACCACTCCTTCGTGGGGTGGGTCGACGGGGTGCGTAGGGTCGTACTCATGAGTTCGACAGGTGCGACCGCCGATCCGCTCGCCACCTTGGGCTCGCTGCCCGGAGTGGCCGAGTCCGTGGAGTCCGTGCGCAAGGCCGTGGACCGGGTCTACGGCCACCGGATCATGCGACGCCGCAGCAACGCGGTCACCTCCGAGGCGGCCCTGCGCGGTGCCCGCGGCTCCGCCGCGCTTTCCGGCGCCGACTGGGCCCTGGAGGAGGTGCGGCGGCGCACCGACTTCAGTGCCGGCGCCGAGGCCCGTGCCGTGGGCGCGGCCCTCCGGCTGACCGCCGAGGCGGGCCAGCTGCTGTCCATATGGCGGCAGTCACCGCTTCGGGTGCTCGCCCGGCTGCACCTGGTGGCCGCCGCGAGTGACGGTGACGAGGTCGGCCGGCCGCGCCGGGCGGGCGAACCCGTCGACGAGCCGCTGGTCGAACTGCCGCTGCCGGACTCCCGGGAGGTGTCCGGCCGGCTGGAGGGCCTGGCGGACCTGATCATCGCCGGTACCTCCGCGCCCGCACTGGTCACCGCCGCCGTGGTGCACGGCGAGCTCTTGGCGCTGCGTCCCTTCGCGTCCCACAACGGCCTGGTCGCACGCGTGGCCGAGCGGATCGTCCTGATCGGCAGCGGCCTCGACCCGAAGGCGATCTGCCCGGCCGAAGTGGGTCATGCCGAACTGGGCCGCGCGTCATACCTCGCCGCGCTGGACGGTTACGTCTCCGGCACCCCGGAGGGCATGGCGGCCTGGATCGCCCACTGCGGCAGGGCGATCGAGCTGGGTGTGCGCGAGTCCACGGCGGTGTGCGAGGCGCTGCAGCGCGGGGCGGCCTGAGGGGAGCCGCCTCAGGAACGGGCCGCGGCGGTACGAGTCGTCGTACCGCCGCTGGCATGACCACCGGGTTACCAGGCGTCCTCGAAATGTCGCCCATCAGGTCGGGTACTTCGCCCGTGGCCTGGTGCGGCTGGCCCGTAATCGACGGGTCGACGTCGCGTGGGTGCCCGGTGTTCATGCTGGGTCCGTGGGGCCGGGTGCGTAGCGTCAGGGGATCCTCTCGGATGCCCTGTGGTCTCGCGGGCCGCTGATTCCTTTGTACTGCAAGCCGTGAGCAGGCGGAACCCCTGCTCATGTTTTGTTGCTCAAAGGGGTGAAAGAGGTTGATTCAGGGGCTGGAGCTGTCAGGAAACCGTGCCGCGGCGCCTGCTGGCGTACCAGACGAGGCCGGCCGTGGCGGCCGCCGCCCCTATGGCCGCCGCCGCGACCAGGGCCGGGGGCGGCACGGCGAGGGCGGGCAGCCGCTGCTTGAGCCGCACCGGCCGGCGGAACTCCAGGACCGGCCACCCGCGTGCGAGTGCCTCCCGGCGCAGCGCGCGGTCCGGATTCACGGCGTGGGGGTGCCCGACCGCCTGGAGCATCGGCAGGTCGGTCGCCGAGTCGCTGTAGGCGTGGCAGCGCTCCAGGTCGTACCCCTCGGACGCGGCCAGTTCCCTGACCGCCTCGGCCTTGGTCGGGCCGTAGGCGTAGTACTCCACCTCCCCGGTGAAGCAGCCGTCCTCGCCGACGACCATGCGCGTGGCCACCACCCGGTCGGCGCCGAGCAGTTCGCCGATCGGTTCGACCACCTCGGCGCCCGAGGTGGACACGATCACGACGTCGCGCCCGGCCGCGTGGTGCTCCTCGATCAGGGAGGCGGCCTCGTCGTAGATGATCGGATCGATCAGTTCGTGCAGGGTCTCGGCGACGATCTCCTTCACCTGCCGGACGTTCCAGCCGCGGCACATCGCGGACAGGTGCTCGCGCATGCGCTCCATCTGATCGTGGTCGGCACCACCGGCCAGGAAGACGAACTGGGTGTATGCGGTACGCAGTGCGGCCCTGCGGTTGATCAGTCCGCCTTGGTAGAAGGACTTGCTGAAGGTGAGTGTGCTCGACTTCGCAATGACCGTCTTGTCCAGGTCAAAGAAGGCTGCTGCGCGGGGCGAGGAGTGGTTTTCCACGCCCCTGAGCATAGGCGCCCACCATTCGGCGTAAGGTGGGGCGCGTGGGTTTGCCTGAGAGGGCTCTCGGGTACACCATGGAAGTCACGGATCGTTCGCGACCGTGCTAACCCGGTCCGACTCCTCCCCCCGAGTCGGCCGTGGGGACGACCCCCGCTCTCCCCGGCGGGGGTCGTCGCATGTCCGGATGTGTTTTCGCCCCTCCGTATCTCGCTGCGAGGCCTGGCGGGATGACGAGGTGGGGTAATTTGTCATGCTCACGTCTAGTTACTCACGGTAATAACTGTGCGTCTCTGTGGAAGTCCGTCGGGGCTGCGGCGAAGGTCACCGGTTCGGGTGACGGAGATATTCACAGATCCTGAGTCGCCCACAGTTTTCAACCAAGATCCACACGATTTCCCGGCTCGTTGCACCGTGATTCCTGCGCACTCCGGCCGCGGCGAGTTCATGACCGGTTCCGATTGCCGGGGCTGCGTTCGGCCGGTTCCTATCGGCCGCCTATGCGGGCCGGCTGCCGGTCCTCCACACCTTTGGGAATCGCGCGGCCGCAGAGGCCGCGCACACGACGCGGAACACACAGCGAGGGGGAGTACCCGTGACCGGAACCGTCACCCACGACCCGCACCCGGCCGCCGCAGGCCGACCGGGGCGGCCGCTCATCGTCACCGAGGATCCTCGTCTCCTCGACGATTTGCTGCGGCTGTGCGCGGCCGCCGGTGCTACTCCCGAGGTGCACACCGGCGTACCGGACCACGGCGGCGGCTGGGACACGGCCCCGCTCGTCCTCGTCGGCGACGACGCGGCCCGCCGGGTGCACGGAGCCGCGCGCCGGCGCGAAGTGGTGCTCGTCGGACGCGACCAGGACGACCCGGGCGTGTGGAAGAGGGCCGTCCAGATCGGCGCCGACCACGTCCTGATGCTGCCCGACGGCGAACAGTGGCTGGTCGACCGCATCGCCGACGTCGCCGAGGGCGTCGGCCACCCGGCCCTCACCGTCGGGGTCATCGGTGGCCGGGGCGGGGCCGGCGCGTCCACACTGGCCTGCGCGCTCGCCGTCACCTCCGCCCGCGAAGGAGTGCGCACCCTCCTCGTGGACGCGGATCCACTGGGAGGCGGACTCGACGTCCTCCTCGGCGGTGAGGGCGCCGAGGGATTGCGCTGGCCGGCCTTCGCCGCCTCCCGCGGCCGGGTCGGCGGTGGCGCACTGGAGGAGTCCCTGCCCGAACTGCACGCGCTGCGGGTGCTCAGCTGGGACCGCGGCGACTGCGTCGCCGTGCCGCCCCAGGCGGTGCGGGCCGTGCTCGCCGCCGCCCGCCGACGCGGCGGCACGGTCGTCGTCGACCTCCCGCGCCGCCTGGACGACGGAGTCGCCGAAGTCCTCGCCCAACTCGACCTGGCGCTGCTCGTCGTACCCGCCGACCTGCGCGCCCTGGCGGCGGCCGGCCGGGTCGCGTCGGTCGTGGGCATGGTCGTCCGTGACCTGCGGGTGGCGATCCGCGGACCGTACGCACCTGGCCTCGACGACCGCGAGGTGGCCCGGTTGCTCGGCCTCCCCCTGGCCGGCGAGGTGCCCGTCGAACCGGCCCTGCTGCGCCCCCGCAGCACGGCGAAACCTCCCGGCGCGACCGGCCGCGGTCCCCTGGCCCGCTTCTGCACCACCTTCTGGGAGCACGCCCTGGTCGAAGCGGGGGGTCCGCGATGACGCTCCCCGGACTCGACCGCGCCGACGGCGCGGCCCTGCTCGACGGCGTTCGGCGCCGGCTGGCCGAGAGCGGTGCCGACCCCACCCCCGCACGCGTGGCGCAGGCTCTGCGCGAACAGGGGCGGGTACTGGGCGATGCCGAGGTCCTCGGCGCCGCCGAGCACCTGCGGTCCGAACTCGTCGGCACCGGCCCCCTGGAGCCGCTGCTCACCGACTCCAACGTCACCGACGTCCTCGTGTCCGCCCCCGACCGGGTGTGGGTGGACCGTGGCGGCGGCCTGGAGCTGACCTCGGTGACCTTTCCCGACCCGGCGGCCGTGCGACGCCTCGCGCAACGCCTGGCCGCCGTGGCCGGGCGCCGGCTGGACGACGCACGGCCCTGGGCGGATGCCCGGCTGCCCGACGGGACCCGGCTGCACGCGGTGCTGCCCCCGGTGGCCGTCGGCTGCACCTGCCTGTCCCTGCGGGTCGTCCGGCCCCGGGCCTTCACCCTCGGGGAACTGGTCGGGGCGGGCACCGTGCCGCCCGGTGGGGACCGGATCCTGCGCGCGCTGCTGGAGGCCCGGCTGTCCTTCCTCGTCAGCGGGGGCACCGGCAGTGGGAAGACCACCCTGCTGAGCGCCCTGCTCGGTCTCGTCGGACCCGGCGAACGGATCGTCCTCGCCGAGGACTCCGCGGAGCTGAGACCGGAACACCCCCATGTCGTACGGCTGGAGACCCGGCCCGCCAACCAGGAGGGCGCCGGCCTCGTGACCCTCGAGGACCTGGTCCGGCAGGCGCTGCGGATGCGCCCCGACCGGTTGGTGGTGGGCGAGGTGCGCGGCCCTGAGGTGGTGCATCTGCTGGCCGCGCTCAACACCGGCCATGAAGGTGGCTGCGGCACCGTGCACGCCAACGCCGCCGCGGACGTGCCCGCCCGCCTGGAGGCGCTCGGGACGGCGGCGGGGCTCGACCGGGCCGCGTTGCACAGCCAGTTGGCGGCCGCGCTGGCCGTGGTGCTCCATCTGGTGCGGGATCGGTCCGGGCGGCGCCGGATCGCCGAGGTGCACGTGCTGGAGAGGGACGCCTCGGGCCTGGTGCGGACCATTCCGGCCCTGCGCTGGGGGGCGCGGGCCTTCGCCCGGGAGCGCGGCTGGGAGCGGCTGCGGGGGCTGTTGCGCGGTGAGTCCGGCGGCGGGGAGGCCGGGGCGGCAGGAAGCGGTGACAGGTGGGAGGAGTGAGGGAAGCGATGGATGAGACGTCGACGGGTGCGGCGGTGGCGTGTCTGGGAGCCGCGATCTGGCTGCTGGGCGGACGGCCCTCCGGGGTGCGGCGGGCCCGGCTGTTGCTCGCGGGCGGCGGTGCGGTGGCGACCGGGCCACCGGTCTGGGAACAGACACTCGGCGAACTGCGGCGGCTGCGTGGCCGGTTGGCTGCCGAGTGGTGGGCATTCGCGGCCGGTCTGCTGCTCGCGCTGCTGGGTGCCTCGGTGATTCCGGTCGTCGCGGGGGCGGCCGGGGTGCCGGTGCTGCGCCGGATGCGGCTGGCCCGGCAGGCCGGGCGGGAACGGGAGCGGCACGGGGACGCGGTGATCGGTCTGTGCGGCGTCCTCGCCGGGGAGGTACGGGCGGGACGGCAGCCCGGTGAGGCGCTGGTGCGGGCCGCGCGGGACTCCGGCGGGCTGGGGGAGGCACAGGCGGCGGTGATCGCGGCGGCGCGGTTCGGCGGGGATGTTCCGGCCGCGCTGGCCACCGCGGCCCGACAGCCGGGCGCGGAGGGGCTGCGGGGGCTCGCCGCCTGCTGGCGGGTGGCCGTGGACCAAGGGGCCGGGCTCGCCGCAGGCCTGGACCGGCTGGAGGGGGCGCTGCGAGCGGAGCGGGACCAACGGGCCGACCTGCGCGCCCAGTTGTCCGGAGCCCGGGCCACGGCGGTCCTGCTCGCCGCGCTGCCCGGTCTCGGACTGCTCCTCGGTTCGGCCATGGGCGCCGACCCGCTGCGGATCCTGTTGCACAGCGGGGCCGGACTTGGCTGCCTGGTGGTCGGAGCGGCGTTCGAATGCGCCGGGATGTGGTGGGTGACGTGGATCGTGCGGAAGGCGGAGGAGGCATGAGCGGGGACACCGTCCACAGGCTGGGGATGGCCGCGGCACTGGCCCTTGGCTCGATGGCCGGGTGGCTGGAACACGTCCGGCGACGGCGGCGGGCACGGCGCCGGGTGGCCGAGCTGCTGGCCGTGGAGTGCGCCCAGCCAGGGCCGACCGTCGACGCCGGCGCCGCGGCGCGGCGGTGGCTGCCGGTGGCCGGGGCGTTGTGCGGGGTGTGGGCGCTGGTCGGCGGGGTCGCCGGTGCCGTCGTGGGGCTCGGTGTCGCCGCGGCGCTGTGGCGTTGGCGGCGCGGCCGGGCCGTCGTGGACCGGCGGGAGCCGGTCGACACCGGGGAGGCCGTCCGCCAGCTCCCCCTGGCCGCGGAGCTGCTGGCGGCGTGCATCGCGGCCGGGGCCGGTCCGGTGATCGCCGCGCAGGCGGTCGGGGAGGCGCTCGGCGGACCCGTCGGTGACGCGCTGGCGCGGGGCGCTGCGGAGGTGCGGCTGGGCGGCGAACCGGCGGACGCCTGGCGGCGGCTGGCGGAACTACCCGGCGCGGCGGCCCTGGCACGGCTGTTGGAACGGGCCGGCGAGTCCGGGCTTCCCGCGGCCGGCCCGGTCGCCCGCCTCGCGTCGGACGCGCGGGCCGAGCGCGCCCGGACCGCCACGGCCCGGGGCCGCCGGGCGGCCGTGATGGTCTCCGCGCCCGTGGGCCTGTGCTTCCTGCCCGCGTTCATCGCGGTCGGTGTGCTGCCCGTGGTGATCGGACTGGCGGGAGGCGTGATGCGAGGGGATGCGGGCTGACGAGCGGCACAGGCGCGAATGACCGGAACAACGGAATCGGATCACGAGGACCCGGATCACGAGGAATCGAAGCAGAAGGAGTTCGGAATGCGGAAGAAGGCACGGACGATGTGGGTGCTGCTGCACGAGCGGTGCCGCCGGGACGCGGGGATGGTGACGTCCGAGTACGCGATGGGGATCATCGCGGCGGTCGGATTCGCGCTGCTGCTCTACGAGGTCGTCACCAGCGGCCAGGTCAAGGCCGAACTGCAGACCATCGTGAAGCGGGCCCTCAGTGCGCGGATGTGAGCGGGGGGCGGACCGGGGGTTCGTGACCGCGGAGGCGGCCGTGGTGCTGCCTGTGCTGGTGGCGTTCACGGTGGCGCTGGTCTGGGGGCTGCTCGTGGTGGCCGTGCGGATCCAGTGCGTGGACGCGGCCCGCACGGGCGCCCGGGCCGCCGCCCGGCAGGACCCGGCCGCTGCCGTGGTGGAAGTGGCCCGGAAGGCGGCACCGCGCGGTGCGCGGGTGACGATCGGCCGGGAGGGTGGCCAGGTCCGGGTGACGGTGGTGGCCAGACCGCCGGTGCTGACCGGGTTGCCGTTCGAAGTGCGGGAGGAGGCGGTGGCGGCTGCGGAGGAGGGCACGGACACGGGTGCTGGTGCCGGAGCGGGTGCGGCGGGCACAGGGATCCAAGGAGGGACCGGGAGGGGCGGGGCGGCGGGGGAGCCGGGGTCATGAGCCGCGTGTTCGGCCGCGCGGATTCCGACCGGGGGTCCGCCACCGTCTGGAGTCTCGGGGTGATCGCCGTGCTGTGCGTGGTGTTCGGTGTGGTGCTCGCTCTCGGGCAGGCCGTCGTGGTCCGGCACCGCGCGGCAGGCGGCGCCGATCTCGCGGCTCTCGCGGGGGCGGACCACTGGAGTGAGGGCGCCACGGGGGCCTGCGCCCGGGCCCAGCGGGTTGCGAGGGCGCAGAAGGGGCGACTGGTGCGGTGCTCGCTCGTGGGCGAGGTCTCGGACGTGACGGTGGCCTCGGGCAGGGGGCCGTTCGAGGCCCGGGTCAGGGCGAGAGCCGGCCCACCGGGACCGGCACCACCGGCACCACCGGATGCCTCCGAACCGCTGGACCTGGCCGCTTCCGTGCCACTCGGGCGCTGATCCGCGCCACTCTGGTCCCGCTCCAGGCTGTCTGAGCCCGGGGCAGCAAGCAGGTTCCGGAGCCGGTGGGCGCCGGTCCGGCCCCCCGGAGCCTGCCTCAGCCGGTCCCGGATCCCGGTCGCGGCCCGCAGCCGGCCCGCGCCCGCCTCGACCGCCCGGACTCGTCTGTTCGACCCCGCAGCCTCCGGCCGCAGCGGACCGCCCCTACGGCCTCACCGCACCCCCGCCAACCCCTACCTCCCGTCTCCTCCCGCGTCACACCTGTCACGACCCCGTCGGCCCCCCGCCCGGTTCTTCCTCCGGAGCCCCGCGCAGCAGGACCGTGAGGAGTCGTACCGCGCCCCTCTTGTGCAGTGGGTCGTTGCCGTTGCCGCACTTGGGGGACTGGATGCACGACGGGCAGCCCGCCTCGCACTCGCAGGAGGCGATGGCCTCGCGGGTGGCGGACAGCCAGGCCCGGGCGGTGTGGAAGGCGCGCTCGGCGAAGCCCGCCCCGCCGGGGTGGCCGTCGTAGACGAAGACCGTGGGCAACAGCGTGTCCGGGTGCAGGGGGACGGACACGCCACCGATGTCCCAGCGGTCGCAGGTCGCGAAGAGGGGCAGCATTCCGATCGAGGCGTGTTCGGCGGCGTGCAGGGAGCCGCCGAGGATCTCCGGGATGATGCGGGCCTCGTCCAGCTGGTCCTCGGTGACCGTCCACCACACCGCACGCGTACGCAGCGTACGGGGCGGGAGGTCGAGTTTCGTCTCGCCCAGCACTTCACCCGTGATGAGCCGCCTTCGCAGGTAGGAGACCACCTGATTGGTGACCTCGACCGAGCCGTAGCACAGGCGGCCCGCTCCCCACGGCACCTCGGTGTCCGCCTTCAGGACGGAGACGGAGGTGGTGTCGCGGGCGACCGTCGAGTACGGCGGGTCGGCCTGCTCGACCAGAGCGACCGAGTCCTCCAGATCGAGGGAGCGCACCAGGTAGGTGCGGCCCTGGTGCAGGTGCACCGCGCCCTCGTGCACCGTGGAGTGCGCGGCACCCGCGTCGACGGTGCCGAGCAGGCGGCCCGTGCCTTCCTCCACGACCTGGACCGGACGGCCGCCCGCGCCGCGGATGTCGGTCAGGTCGGCGGCCCGCTCCCGGCGCGTCCAGTGCCACGCCCTCGTGCGGCGGCGCAGCAGTTTCGCGGCCTCCAGCTGCGGCATTAGCTCCGCGCAGGCGGGGCCGAAGAGATCCAGGTCCTCCTCGGTCAGCGGGATCTCGGCGGCGGCGGCGCACAGGTGCGGGGCGAGGACGTAGGGGTTGTCGGGATCGAGGACCGTGGACTCCACGGGCTGGTCGAACAGGGCTTCGGGGTGGTGCACCAGGAAGGTGTCCAGCGGGTCGTCGCGGGCCACCAGCACCGCCAGCGCGCCCTGTCCGGCACGGCCCGCGCGGCCCGCCTGCTGCCACAGGGACGCCCGGGTGCCCGGGTAACCGGCGATCACGACCGCGTCCAGGCCGGCGATGTCCACACCGAGTTCCAGGGCCGTGGTGGCGGCGAGGCCGAGGAGCTCGCCGGAGTGCAGGGCACGCTCCAGGGCGCGGCGCTCCTCTGGGAGGTAACCGCCCCGGTAGGCCGCGACACGCCGGACCAGGGAGCGGTCCACCTCGGCCAGCCGCTCCTGGGCGATCACCGAGACCAGCTCGGCGCCGCGCCGGGAGCGGACGAAGGCGACCGAGCGCACGCCCTGCACGGTGAGGTCGGTCAGCAGGTCGGCGGTCTCCGCGGTGGCCGTACGCCGTACGGGTGCGCCCCGCTCGCCGTGCAGTTCGGTGAGCGGGGGCTCCCACAGGGCGAAGACGAGCTCCCCGCGCGGGGAGGCGTCGTCGGCGACCTCGACCACCGGCAGGCCGGTCAGTCGGCGGGCGGCGACGGCGGGTTCGGCGGCGGTCGCCGAGGCCAGCAGGAACACGGGCGAGGCGCCGTAGCGCGCGCACAGGCGGCGCAGGCGGCGCAGCACCTGGGCGACGTGCGAGCCGAAGACGCCCCGGTAGGTGTGGCACTCGTCGACGACGACGAACCTGAGCGCTTTCAGGAAGGAGGCCCAGCGCGGGTGGGAGGGAAGCACGCCGCGGTGCAGCATGTCGGGATTGGTCAGGACGTAGTTCGCGTACTGGCGGACCCACTCGCGTTCCTCGAACGGCGTGTCGCCGTCGTACACGGCCGGGCGCACCGCCGTGCCGAGCGGTTGCGACAACTCCCTCACCGACCGGCACTGGTCCGCCGCGAGGGCCTTGGTGGGGGCCAGGTAGAGGGCGGTCGCACCGCGGCCGTTCGGGGCCTGCGAGCCGTCCAGGAGGGCCGACAGGACCGGTACGAGGTAGGCGAGGGACTTGCCTGAGGCGGTGCCGGTGGCGACGACCACCGAATCGCCGTCCAGGGCGTGCTCGGCGGCCAGCGCCTGGTGTTCCCAGGGGTGCTCGATGCCGCACGACCTGAGGGCCTCGATCACCTCCGGCCGAATCCGGTCAGGCCAGAGCGCATGGCGGCCCGCGCGCGGGGGCAAGTGCTCCGTATGAGTGATGCGCGCAGACCGGCTCGGCCCGGCGGCGAGCCGGTCCAGGACCGTGCCCGGGGAGGGCCGGGACGCCGGGTTCGCCGGGGATCCGTCGGATCGGTGATTCTTGGCCATCGGCACCGAGTGTGTCACTGGAGTGACGGACAATGGAGCCAAGGCGTCGTGCACGCCTGCCGGTAAGTGATTGAATGCCATCGCGGCTGGCGTTGCGTCCCGGGGGCCGCAAGCCGAGGTGCCCGAGGGACGACCGCTCGATAGCAAGGTGCTGGAGGATCCGTGGACCTGTCCCTGTCGACCCGTACCGTCGGCGATCGTACGGTCGTCGAGGTCGGTGGCGAAATCGATGTATACACCGCGCCCAAGCTGCGCGAGCAGCTGGTCGAGCTGGTGAACGACGGGAATTTCCACCTCGTCGTGGACATGGAGGGCGTGGACTTCCTCGACTCCACCGGGCTCGGCGTGCTGGTCGGCGGTCTGAAGCGAGTGCGTGCCCACGAGGGCTCGCTGCGCCTGGTCTGCAACCAGGAGCGCATTCTGAAGATCTTCCGCATCACCGGTCTCACCAAGGTGTTCCCGATTCACACCTCGGTCGAGGAAGCGGTGGCGGCCACCGACTGACCCATGGCCGGTTGCCGGTGCCCGGGCCGTCCAGCGGCCCGGACGCCGGTCGCTCGGTCCCGCCCCGGGCCGGTCGCGTCCGGGGCTCAGTGATTTTTCCGGGAGGCGGACCTTCGACCGCCCCGCCCGGACCGCACGCCCGTAGTCGCGAGGGGGATGCATGGCCACCGTTGAACTCCGCTTCAGCGCGCTGCCCGAGCACGTCCGGACCGCCCGGCTGGTGGCGGCGGCGGTGGCGCGCAGGGCCGGGGTGGACGAGGCCGTACTGGACGAGGTCCGCCTGGCCGTCGGAGAGGCCTGTTCCCGTGCCGTCGGTCTGCACCGCAGCGGCGGCATCACGGCACCTGTGAAGGTGGCGTTGATCGAGGAGGAGAAACAGTTCTCCATCGAGGTCGGTGACGAGGCCCCGCACGCCGTGCCCGCCGAACGGGTGGCGGGCGGTCCGTCCGCGGACGCGGACGTGGAGGCCGAGGAGGACGAGATGGGTCTCGCGGTCATCAGCGGTCTCGTCGACGACGTGGAGGTCACCACGGGCGAGAACGGCGGTCTGATCCGCATGCGCTGGCCCACCGCCCCGCCGGCCACCGCACTCGTCTGACCACCGCACCGACTCGGAAGGGCCCTGCTCGATCGGCAGGGCCCTTCTCGCATTTTCCGCCATCTCGCCCGAACGGGTGAAGAAAAACGCGCTCGGTGATCCCATTACTCGATCAAGGCTCCATGCAGCCGTCAATGCCTTTGGGGCATTACCTCTTTCGGGTCCGCCGACGGGACCCCGATCATTCACGGAAGGGCAAGTGGCGGCTCATTCCGTTTACCACGCTCTGTCTGCATCGCGATCGGGTACCTACAATTCGTCCACATCTTGAGCTCAGCCCAAGCGTCAAGGAGGACGAATGGCGGAGCTTTCCATCCCCCAGCAGTCGGGTCACCCCGCATCCCTCGCAGCCGCGGTCCTGACCGACGACAACCGGATCATCGTGGTCGTGATCGCGGCCGTCGCGGTGTCCGCGCTCGTGGTCGCGGGCGTCCTCGTACGCCAGGTGCTGGCGGCCGGTGAGGGCACCGAGGGCATGAAACGGATCGCGGAGGCGGTCCAGGAAGGCGCCAAGGCGTATCTCGCCCGGCAGCTGCGCACGCTCGGCGCATTCGCCGTCGTCGTCTTCCTCCTGCTCATGCTGCTGCCCGCGGACGACTGGAATCAGCGTGCCGGACGATCGGTGTTCTTCCTGATCGGTGCCCTGTTCTCGGCAGCCACCGGTTATATCGGCATGTGGCTCGCCGTGCGCAGCAATGTGCGCGTCGCCGCGGCGGCCCGCGAAGCCACTCCGGCCGAGGGGGAACCGGAAAAGGATCTCACCACCGTCTCGCACACCGCGATGAAGATCGCATTTCGCACGGGTGGCGTGGTCGGCATGTTCACGGTGGGGCTCGGCCTCCTGGGCGCCTCCTGCGTCGTCCTGGTGTACGCGGCCGACGCGCCGAAGGTGCTGGAGGGATTCGGCCTCGGCGCCGCCCTGATCGCCATGTTCATGCGGGTGGGCGGCGGCATCTTCACCAAGGCCGCCGACGTCGGCGCCGACCTGGTCGGCAAGGTCGAGCAGGGCATTCCGGAGGACGACCCGCGCAATGCCGCGACCATCGCCGACAACGTGGGCGACAACGTCGGCGACTGCGCGGGCATGGCCGCCGACCTGTTCGAGTCGTACGCCGTCACCCTGGTGGCCGCGCTGATCCTCGGCAAGGCCGCGTTCGGCGACGCCGGGCTGGCTTTCCCGCTGCTCGTGCCGGCGATCGGCGTGCTCACCGCCATGATCGGCATCTTCGCGGTCGCCCCGCGGCACGCCGACCGCAGCGGCATGAGCGCGATCAACCGCGGCTTCTTCGTCTCCGCGGTGATCTCCCTGGTGCTGGTGGCGCTCGCGGTCTTCACCTACCTGCCGTCGTCGTACTCCGGCCTGCACGGTGTCACCGACGCGGCCATCCGGGGCAGGGGCGGCGATCCGCGGGTCCTCGCCCTGGTCGCGGTGGCCATCGGCATTCTCCTGGCCGCCGTCATCCAGCAGCTGACCGGCTACTTCACCGAGACCGGCCGGCGCCCGGTCAGGGACATCGGCAAGACCTCCCTCACGGGTCCGGCCACCGTCATCCTCTCCGGCATCTCGGTGGGCCTGGAGTCGGCCGTCTACACCGCCCTGCTGATCGGGCTCGGTGTGTACGGCGCGTTCCTGCTCGGCGGGGCGTCGATCATGCTCGCGCTGTTCGCGGTCGCGCTGGCCGGCACCGGGCTGCTCACCACGGTCGGCGTGATCGTCGCCATGGACACCTTCGGGCCGGTCTCCGACAACGCGCAGGGCATCGCCGAGATGTCCGGCGACGTCCAGGGCGCGGGCGCCCAGGTGCTCACCGACCTGGACGCGGTCGGCAACACCACCAAGGCCATCACCAAGGGCATCGCCATCGCCACCGCCGTGCTCGCGGCGTCGGCGCTCTTCGGGTCGTACCGCGACGCGATCACCACCGGCGTGCGGGACGTCGGGACCGGCCTCACCGGTCCGGGCGCGCCGCTGAGCCTGTCCATGGACATCTCCCAGCCCAACAACCTCGTCGGTCTCGTCGCGGGCGCCGCGGTCGTCTTCCTCTTCTCCGGACTCGCCATCAACGCCGTGTCGCGGTCGGCGGGCTCCGTGGTGTTCGAAGTGCGGCGGCAGTTCCGCGAGAAACCCGGGATCATGGACTTCACCGAGAAACCGGAGTACGGCAAGGTCGTCGACATCTGCACCAAGGACGCCCTGCGCGAGCTCGCCACGCCCGGTCTGCTCGCCGTCCTGGCGCCGCTCTTCATCGGGTTCACGCTCGGCGTCGGCGCGCTCGGCTCCTTCCTCGCGGGCGCGATCGGCGCGGGCACGCTCATGGCGGTCTTCCTCGCCAATTCCGGCGGTGCCTGGGACAACGCCAAGAAGCTGGTGGAGGACGGCCACCACGGCGGCAAGGGCAGCGAGGCCCACGCGGCCACGGTGATCGGCGACACGGTCGGCGATCCCTTCAAGGACACCGCCGGACCGGCCATCAACCCGCTGTTGAAGGTCATGAACCTGGTCGCCCTGCTCATCGCGCCCGCGGTGATCAGGTTCTCCTACGGCGACGACGAGAACCTCGGTGTGAGGATCGGGATCGCGGTCCTCGCGCTGCTGGTGATCGTCGTCGCGGTGTACATCTCCAAGCGGCGCGGCATCACCGTCGGTGACGACGGTAACGCCGGCCGGGTGGACGACTCGACCGGCGCGGCCGTGGTGTCGTAGGCCCTTCCGGGAGTCCTGCTCAACGGGTGGGCGGTCGGCGCATGCCGATGCGCCGACCGCCCGCTTCCGCGTGCGGGGACACCGTGGACCCGCCCACGTGGTGAGCCTTGTCTCTCCCCGGGAAATCATCGCAAAAGATGATGTACGTGTTGTTCGGTATGCGTATCGTGTGCGTCCGCCGTGTAAGGTCCGTGGGCCGAGAGCCATGGAAGGGACCAATCCGGTGAACAAGAAGCTCGCGGCCGCGCTGTCCGGTGGTGCGGCACTGGTGGTGGCGCTGTCGGGATGCGGCGGCAAGGACGACGGCCCCGACCCCAAGCTGCAGGCCTGGGCCAAGTCGGTGTGCGACGCCGTGCCCGCGCAGGACGCGAAGATCAAGGCGGCCAACGCGGTGATCGACAAGACGGCCGCGGACACCACCGGCACGCCCGACGAGCTCCAGAAGGCGTACGCGCAGGCCTTCCAGGACATGTCGGACGGCTACAAGGCGATCGCCGCCGCCATCGGTGACGCCGGGGCGCCCCCCGGGGTGGACGGCGGTGCCAAGCGGCAGCAGGACGCCGTCAAGAACATCGACGGTCTCTCCGCGTCGTACGCCGACCTGGAGAAGAAGGTGGACGCGCTCGACACCAAGGACCAGGGGAAGTTCGCCACGGGGCTGCACGACGTCGCCACCGAGATGAAGGACCTGGAGAAGCAGAGCCGGAACGGCACCGAGGCGCTGAAGAACTTGGAGCAGGGCGACGTCAAGGAGGCGATCGCCGAGCAGGCCAGCTGCAAGAAGATCAGCGCCTCGCCCTCGGCGACGGTCGGCTGAGGCCCTGGCGGTGCCGCGGCCGGCCCCGCCGGGGCCCTCCGCGGCACCGTTCGCGGGCCACAATGGAGGACGTGACTGACTCAGGCCCCGCCCCCCTGCCCGCCGCCGACCGGCCCGGCACCGCCGCGCGCCTGCGCGACGCCCTGCTCGCCGCCTCCTTCACCGCCGACGGGCTGCTCGACCTGCTCGGTGCCCCCGCGTACGCGGCGCTGGCCCGCAGCGAGACCGTGCCCGCCCTGCGGGCCACCCGCGGTGACACGCCGCTGGAGACGCTCGTCCGGCTGTTCCTGCTCCAGCAGCCGGTGCCGCACGCGCGCGTGGCGGACGTCCTGCCGGTCGGGGACGCCCTGGAGGGCGGCTGGCTCACGCGTGCGGGCGGCGACGAGGTGGCCGCCACCGTGGACGTACGGCCCTACGGCGGACCGGGCGGCGAGGACTGGTTCATCGTGTCCGACCTCGGCTGCGCGGTCGGCGGCGCGGGCGGCGTCGGACAACGCGACGAGGGTGTCGTCCTCGGTGTGGGCGGCGCCTCCACGACCCTGGCCGGCATCACCGTCCGCACGCCCGTCGCCGCCGCCCTCGACCTCGGCACCGGCTCCGGCATCCAGGCGCTGCACGCCGCCCAGCACGCCACGCGCGTGACGGCCACCGACCTCAACCCGCGCGCGCTGCACATCACGGCGCTCACGCTCGCCCTGTCCGGGGCGCCGGCCGCCGACCTGCGCGAGGGCTCGCTGTTCGAGCCGGTCCGGGACGACGAGAGGTTCGACCTGATCGTGTCCAACCCGCCCTTCGTCATCTCGCCGGGCGCCCGGCTGACCTACCGCGACGGCGGAATGGGCGGGGACGACCTGTGCCGCTCGCTCGTCCAGCAGGCGGGGGAGCGGCTCGCCGAGGGCGGGTTCGCGCAGTTCCTCGCCAACTGGCAGCACGTGGCGGGGGAGGACTGGCAGGACAGGCTGAGGTCGTGGGTGCCGCGCGGCTGCGACGCCTGGATCGTGCAGCGCGAGGTGCAGGACGTCACGCAGTACGCCGAGCTGTGGCTCCGGGACGCCGGCGACCACCGTGCGGACCCGGCGGAGTACCAGGCGCGGTACGACGCCTGGCTGGACGAGTTCGAGGCGCGCAAGGTCAGGGCGGTCGGCTTCGGCTGGATCACCCTGCGCCGCACGGGGGCGGCCGAGCCCTCGGTGACCGTGGAGGAGTGGCCGCACCCGGTCGAACAACCCCTCGGTGAGACGGTCCGGCGGCACTTCGAGCGCCTCGACTACCTCCGGGAGCACGACGACGCGGCCCTGCTGGAGGCACACTTCAGGCTCGCCGCCGAGGTGGTCCAGGAACAGGTCGGACTGCCCGGCGCCGAGGACCCGGAGCACGTGGTGCTGCGCCAGCACCGCGGGATGCGCCGCGCCACGAAGGTCGACACGGTCGGCGCCGGGTTCGCGGGCGTGTGCGACGGCACGCTGAGCGCCGGCCGCATCCTGGACGCCATCGCCCAGCTCGTCGGCGAGGACCCCGTGCTGCTGCGCGACCGCACGCCCGCGCAGATCCGGCTGCTGGTCGGGCAGGGCTTCCTGGAGCCGGCCGGGGCGGACCGGGCGTGACCTGGGCCGGCCCGGTGCCCGATGGCCCGGTGCCCGGCGGCCCCGTGTCCGGCGGCCCAGGGCCCGGTGCGCGCGGCGAGCCGGTCGTGCCGGGCGGGGCGCGGCAGTGGGACCGCGTGCCGTTCCCGGGCCGTACGGGCCCGCCGTACCCGGTCGCCGTCCGTGCCGTCCGTGCCGTCCGTGCCGTCCGTGCCGCGTCCGTGCTCCGGCTCCCGGGCCGCGGCAGCCGCGTCCGGGCCGCCGGTGCACGGCCGTGGCGCGGAACGGACGCGCCGGTGCCGTGAAAACGGCCGGAAAAATATGTCCACGGACCGCAGATCCTCTTGTTCGATTTTCTGTTCGGCAGGGCTCCACCTTCCGCTTCACCCCGATTTCGCTCGCCCGTCTCCCGCGCGTGCCACTCTCCCCGCGCTGGGCACGGACGGACGGCCCGGGAGGGGTGGGCTGGATCATGGAGAGCGGACCGGCGATCTTCGCGGGAATGGTGTTCGCCCTGTTCGGGGGTGCTCTGCTGGTATGGACCGGCATCCGGCTGCGACGCCGCGAGCCCGTCGCCGACGGTGTGAGCCGCGTCGCATCGGCCGCCGTCGCCGGCGCGGCCGGCGCGGTCGCGCTGGGCCTCGCCGGGTACTGCCTCGGCCGCCTCTGACGTCGGCGGGCTCATGATCGTATGAGTAATGGGAGCGGCACGCTCCGGACAGGGGTCCCGGGGACGGCCGGTGGTCCGGGCGGCAGGAATGCCGGGAGTCGGGTTACCGTTCGAGTGGCCGTTGTGGGCTTTTCCCGTTTGACACGGGAGCGGGATGTACCGTCACACTCCGCAGCGTCACACCAGCCGTGCAGTACGCCGTGCCCCCGGGACCAAGGCCTGGGGAGGCCCCAGTGTCGACCGGAGAGAAGAGCGAAGTTGTCCCCGACCAGCGAGACCGCACAGGGCGGCCGCCGACTCGTCATCGTCGAGTCGCCTGCCAAGGCGAAGACGATCAAGGGCTACCTCGGCCCCGGCTACGTAGTCGAAGCGAGCGTCGGGCACATCCGTGACCTTCCCAACGGCGCCGCCGAGGTGCCCGAGAAGTACACCGGCGAGGTCCGCCGCCTCGGTGTGGACGTGGAACACGACTTCGAGCCGATCTATGTCGTCAACGCCGACAAGAGGGCCCAGGTCAAGAAGCTCAAGGACCTGCTGAAGGACTCCGACGAACTCTTCCTCGCCACCGATGAGGACCGCGAGGGCGAAGCCATCGCGTGGCACCTCCTGGAAGTCCTGAAGCCCAAGGTCCCGGTCAAGCGGATGGTCTTCCACGAGATCACCAAGGACGCGATCCGCGCGGCCGTCGCCAACCCGCGCGACCTCAACCAGCGCATGGTCGACGCCCAGGAGACCCGCCGCATCCTCGACCGTCTCTACGGCTACGAGGTCTCGCCGGTGCTGTGGAAGAAGGTCATGCCGCGGCTGTCCGCGGGCCGGGTCCAGTCCGTCGCCACCCGGCTCGTCGTGGAGCGGGAACGCGAGCGCATCGCGTTCCGTTCCGCCGAGTACTGGGACCTGACGGGTACCTTCGCGACCGGCCGCGCGGGGGACCCGTCGGACCCGTCGTCGCTGGTCGCCCGCCTGCAGGCCGTCGACGGCAGGCGGGTCGCGCAGGGCCGCGACTTCGACTCCCTCGGACGGCTCAAGGGCGCGAACACCCTCCACCTCGACGAGGCGGGCGCCCGCGCCCTCGCCACCGCCCTGGAGAACACCCGCTTCTCCGTGCGGTCCGTCGAGTCCAAGCCGTACCGCCGCTCGCCGTACGCCCCGTTCCGTACGACGACGCTGCAGCAGGAGGCCAGCCGCAAGCTCGGCTTCGGCGCGAAGGCGACCATGCAGATCGCGCAGAAGCTGTACGAGAACGGCTACATCACGTACATGCGCACGGACTCCACGACCCTGAGCGACACGGCCGTCGCCGCCGCCCGCGCCCAGGTCACCCAGCTGTACGGCGCCGACTACCTGCCGCCGCAGCCGCGTACGTACGCCGCCAAGGTCAAGAACGCGCAGGAGGCCCACGAGGCGATCCGGCCCTCGGGCGACCGCTTCCGCACTCCCGCCGAGACCGGCCTGACCGGCGACCGGTTCAGGCTCTACGAACTGATCTGGAAGCGCACGGTCGCCTCCCAGATGAAGGACGCGACCGGCAACAGCGTGACGGTCAGGATCGCGGGCACCGCCGCCGACGGCCGGGACGCCGAGTTCAGCGCCTCCGGCAAGACGATCACCTTCCACGGCTTCCTGAAGGCGTACGTCGAGGGTGCCGACGACCCGAACGCCGAGCTGGACGACCGCGAGCGCCGGCTGCCCCAGGTCGCCGAGGGCGACGCGCTGTCCGCCGAGGAGGTCACGGTCGACGGCCACGCCACCAAGCCCCCGGCCCGCTACACCGAGGCCTCCCTGGTCAAGGAGCTGGAGGAGCGGGAGATCGGCCGCCCGTCGACGTACGCGTCGATCATCGGCACGATCCTCGACCGCGGCTACGTCTTCAAGAAGGGCACGGCCCTGGTGCCGTCCTTCCTGTCCTTCGCCGTGGTCAACCTCCTGGAGAAGCACTTCGGGCGGCTCGTCGACTACGACTTCACCGCCAGGATGGAGGACGACCTCGACCGCATCGCCCGCGGCGAGGCACAGGCCGTGCCGTGGCTCAAGCGCTTCTACTTCGGCGAGGGCACGGCCACGGCCACCGCCACGGCCACCGCCGCCGACGCCGGAAACGGCGACGGGGACCACCTCGGCGGCCTCAAGGAGCTGGTGACCGACCTGGGCGCGATCGACGCGCGCGAGGTGTCGTCGTTCCCGGTGGGCAACGACATCGTCCTGCGGGTCGGCCGCTACGGCCCCTACATCGAGCGCGGCGAGAAGGACTCCGGGAACCACCAGCGCGCCGACATCCCCGAGGACCTCGCCCCGGACGAGCTGTCCGTGGAACTGGCCGAGGAACTGCTCGCCAAGCCCAGCGGCGACTTCGAGCTGGGCACCGACCCGGAGACGGGCCACCAGATCATCGCCAGGGACGGCCGCTACGGCCCCTACGTCACCGAGGTGCTCCCCGAGGGCACTCCGAAGACCGGCAAGAACGCCGTCAAGCCGCGTACGGCCTCGCTGCTCAAGTCCATGTCGCTGGACACCGTGACCCTGCAGGACGCGCTCAGGCTGATGTCCCTGCCGCGCGTCGTGGGCACCGACGCCGACGGCGTGGAGATCACCGCGCAGAACGGCCGCTACGGCCCGTACCTGAAGAAGGGCACGGACTCGCGTTCGCTGCAGTCCGAGGACCAGATCTTCACGATCACGCTGGAGGAGGCCCAGGCGATCTACGCCCAGCCGAAGCAGCGCGGCCGGGCCGCCGCCAAGCCACCGCTGAAGGAGCTGGGCGAGGACCCGGTCTCCGGCAGGCCGGTCGTGGTCAAGGACGGCCGCTTCGGCCCGTACGTCACCGACGGCGAGACCAACGCGACCCTGCGCTCCGGCGACAGCGTGGAGACGATCACCCCGGAACGCGGCTTCGAGCTGCTCGCCGAGAAGCGCGCGAAGGCCCCCGCCAAGAAGACCGCGAAGAAGGCCGTCACCGCGAAGAAGACCGCGCCGGCGAAGAAGGCCGCGGCCAAGAAGACGGCGGCGAAGAAGACGACCACCGCCGCGAAGAAGACCACGGCCAAGAAGACGACCGCGAAGAAGGCGGCGGCGTCCCGGGCGACGGCCTCCGGCACGGAGGACTGACGCGGCGTCAGCGCGGCGGCCGGTCCGCTCGCCGGCCCCTCGGACCGCCGTCCCGTCGTAGCGCCGGGCAACCCGCCTGCCGGACCGTCGGTCCGGCTCCCGGACCTCGGCGGCGAACGCCCCGGCATCACTTCGGTGTCGGGGTGACCGCGTGTCCGGGCGGGCGAGGTGTGGTGTCGGTTCCTGCGGATAGGCTGAACGCATGACGCGAGCCGAGCAGCCAACGGCCCCCACCACAGCACCGGACGACGCCCTCGTCGCGGACTCCCGCGAGCGCGCCTTGCGTTCCCTGCTGCGACGACCGCAGCTGAGGCGCCTGTGGGGCGCACAGCTCGTGAGCGGTGTCGGTGACGCCCTCGCGCTCCTCGTGCTGGTCCTCCTCGCCCTGCAGGCGGCCCTCGCCGGGGGCTCCTTCGGGAGCGGTTACCGGGGCGTGGCGTTCGCGGTGGCGGCCGTCTTCGCCGTCCGCATCCTCGCCACCCTGCTCTTCGGCGCCGTCCTCCTCGGCCCGTTGGCGAAGCTCACCGCCCAGGAGGGCCCGCTCGACCGGCGCTGGACCATGGTCGGCGCCGACGGCCTGCGCGCCGCCCTGCTGATCGTGGCCCCCCTGTGGATCGACTGGACCCCGGACGACGCGCTCGCCGTCCTGCTCGCCACCGCCTTCGTCACCGGCGCCGCCGAGCGGCTGTGGACGGTGTGCCGGGAGAGCGCCGCCCCCGCCCTGCTGCCCGCCCCGCCCCCGGAGGGGGCGACCGTGCGGCCGCTGCCGGACCACCTGGACGCACTGCGCCGCCTGGCGCTGCGCACCGGTTTCGCGGCGATCCCGCTGGCGGCCGCCACCCTCGTCGTGGCCGCGCTGGTCAACAACCTGCTCGGCACCGGCGTCGCCTGGTTCGACCAGCACCGGGCGGCCCTCGGGGCGTACGTGGCGGCCGGACTGTTCGCCGGGTCCCTGTCCGTGCTGACCTCCCTGGAACTGCCCGGCACGCGCACCCCGCGTGCCCGGTCCCCGCTGGAGGGGCTGCGCCGCCCGCGCACCGGCACCGGCATCGACAAGGGCCGTACGGGTGCCGTCCCGCTGCTCGTCCCGGCCTGCGCCGCCGTGGCCGGAGCCGTCGCCGCCGCCGTCGCGGTGTGCGTGCTGCACACCGAGGACCTCGGTGGCGGGCCCGTCCTCTACGGCCTGCTGGTGCTGGGCCTGACCGGCGGTGTCGGCGCCGGCATCCGTACGGCCCCCTCGGTGCTGCCCTCGCTCTCGCGCCGCCGTCTCCTCGCCCTCGCCATCGCCTTCACCGGCGTCGCGCTGCTGGCCGCCGGCCTGGTCCCGGACGTCACCACGGTGCTGCTGCTGCTCACCCTGGCCGGTGTCGGCGCGGGCGTCGCCGCCAGCACCGGACACGCCCTGCTCGACCAGGAGACCGAGGAGAACCGCAGGGCCCGCACCACGGAGCACCTGCACGCCGTCGTACGGGTCTTCGTGGCGCTCGGCGCCCTGATCGCACCGCTCGTCGCGGCGCTGATCGGCCCGCACCGCCTGGAGAACGGCAAGTTCGTCTTCGCCCACGGCGGCGCCGCCTTCACCCTGATGCTCGTCGGCGCGCTGCTGCTGCCGGTGGCCGCGCTGGTGCTCGCCAAGGTCGACGACCGCTCCGGGGTCCCGCTGCGCCAGGACCTCAAGGACGCGCTGCTCGGCGGCGACGACCCGGCCACGGTCCCGGCGGCGACCGGGTTCTTCATCGCCCTGGAGGGCGGCGACGGCGCCGGCAAGTCCACCCAGGCCGAAGCCCTCGCCGAGTGGATCCGCGCCAAGGGCCACGAGGTCGTCCTCACCCGCGAGCCGGGGGCCACCCCCGTGGGCAAGCGGCTGCGTTCGATCCTGCTCGACGTCTCCTCGGCGGGCCTGTCCCACCGCGCGGAGGCGCTGCTGTACGCGGCCGACCGGGCCGAGCACGTCGACACCGTCGTACGGCCCGCCCTGGCGCGCGGCGCGGTCGTCATCTCCGACCGGTACATCGACTCGTCCGTGGCCTACCAGGGTGCCGGCCGCGACCTGTCGCCGACGGAGATCGCCCGCATCAACCGCTGGGCCACCGGCGGACTCGTCCCGCACCTCACCGTCCTGCTGGACGTCTCGCCGGAGACCGCCCGCGAACGGTTCACCGAGGCACCGGACCGCCTGGAGTCGGAGCCCGCCGAGTTCCACGCGCGCGTACGGGCCGGTTTCCTCACGCTCGCCTCCTCCGACCCCGGCCGCTACCTCGTCGTGGACGCCGGACAGGAGCCCGAGGCCGTCACCACGGCCATCCGGCACCGGCTCGACACCGTGCTGCCGCTGTCCGAGGCCGAGATCAGGGCCCGGGAGGAGGCGCGCCGGAAGGCCGAGGAGGAGGCGCGCCGCAGGGCCGAGGAAGAGGCCGCGCGCAAGGCCGAGGAGGAGCGCCTGGAGCGCGAGCGCCAGGAGCAGCTCGCCAAGCTGCGCGCCGAGGAGGAGGAGCGCAAGCGCCGCGAACTGGAGGAGGCGCAGCGCCGCGAGGCCGAACGGCAGGCCGAGGAGGCCCGGCAGCGGGCCGAGGAGGCGCGCCGCCGTGCGGAGGCGGAGCGGCAGCGGCTCCTCGCGGAGGAGAAGGCCCGCGCGGAGGAGGAGGCGCGCCGCAGGGCCGAGGAGGAGGCCCGCCGCAAGCAGGCGGAGGAGGAGGCCCGGCGGCGCGCCGAGGAGGAGGCACGGCGCCTGGAGGCGCAGCGGAAGGCCGAGGAGGCACTGCTGCGGGCCGAGGAGGCCCGCCGCCGGGCGGCCGAGGCCGCGGCCGCGGCCGACGCGGCGGCCCGCCGGCCCGGCACGCCCGCCCCCGCGGCTCCCGCCGTGCCCCCGGAGGAGTTGACCGTCCCGACGCCGGTGGTCTCCCTGGGCACGGACGAGACGGCGGTGCTGCGGCCGGTGCGCGAGGACCGCGCGGCGGCGCGGGAGGACCGCGCGGCCTCCAGCGGCGGGTCCGCCGCGCCCCGCGAGGAGCCCGTGGTGGCGCGCGGGGAGCGCGACGGGGACGCCCGCGCCCGCCGGACGGCCGGCCCCGACCCCGACTCCGAGATGACGGCCGAGCTGCCGCAGCCGCCGGCCGTGTCCGGTGCCGCGGACGAGACGGCGGTGCTGCCGCCGGTGCCCGCCGAGGAGACCGCCGTGCTGCCGCCCGTGGCCCCGGGGGCGGCCGAGGAGACCGCCGTGCTGCCGCCCGTACGGGACGACGCCCCGGCGGACCGGATACCGTCCGGCTTCTTCCGGGACGAGCGGCCGGCGGCCGGCCCCGACGGCACCGACGCGCGGACCCGCGAGATGCCCCAGCTCGATGCCGACGGCACGCCCCGCCGCCGTCCGCGCCCCGACTGGGCCGAGGAGACCCCGCTGGACGACCTGCCGACGCTGGCGGACGAACTGCTGGGCTCGTACGACGCGCGGGAGTTCGGCGCACCGGGCCGGGACGGGGACCCGGGCCGCCAGGACCCGGACCGCCGCGGGCGGGGCCGGCGCGGCTGAGCGGCACGGCGGACTGCGCGGGACTTCGGACCGCGTGACCGGGCGAGGGCAGCGGGCGGCGCCCGCCGGAGCACTTCGGGGCACCGGCGGGCGCCGCCCGCTGTCGGTGCCGACCCGCACAATGGACCCCGGAACGCACAGTGCGACGGAAGGGCGGCGTGACCCGTGACCGTGTGGGACGACCTCGTCGGGCAGGAGAGGGTGAGCGCGGTGCTCGACGCCGCCGCGCGGGACGCCGACGCCCTCGTCACCGCCGCCGCCCAGGACCGGCCGCTGCCGGAGGCGTCGAAGATGACCCACGCGTGGCTGTTCACGGGGCCGCCCGGAGCGGGCCGGAACCAGGCGGCGCGGGCGTTCGCGGCGGCCCTGCAGTGCGTGAGCCCCGACCGCGCTCTTGGCGGAACCCCCGGCTGCGGCTTCTGCGACGGCTGTCACACCGCCCTGCTCGGCACCCACGCGGACGTCAACACGGTCGCCGCGGTCGGCGCCGAGATCCTGGTGAAGGACATGCGGGACACGGTCCGCAAGTCGTTCACCTCGCCGGCGAACGGCCGCTGGCAGATCATCCTGGTCGAGGACGCCGAGCGGCTGAACGAGAAGTCGGCCAACGCCGTCCTCAAGGCCGTCGAGGAGCCCGCTCCCCGCACGGTCTGGCTGCTGTGCGCCCCCTCCGTCGAGGACGTCCTGCCCACGATCCGCTCCCGCTGCCGCCACCTGAACCTGAGCACGCCCTCGGTCGAGGCGGTCGCCGACATGCTCGTGCGTCGCGACGGCGTCGAACCCGCGGTCGCCGCGGCCGTGGCCCGCGCCACCCAGGGCCACGTCGACCGGGCCCGCCGTCTGGCCACCGACCCGGCGGCCCGTGAACGCCGCGCCGCCGTCCTCAAGCTGCCCCTGCGCCTGGACGAGGTCGGCGCCTGCCTCAAGGCGGCCCAGGAACTGGTCGACGCGGCGGCCGAGGACGCCAAGCAGCTCGCCGAGGAGAGGGACGGCAAGGAGGCCGAGGAACTGAAGGCGGCGCTCGGCGCGGCCCAGGGCGGCCGGCTGCCGCGCGGTACGGCGGGCGTGATGAAGGACCTGGAGGACATGCAGAAGCGCCGCAGGACCCGCACGCAGCGCGACAGTCTCGACGTCGCCCTCGACGACCTCACCGGCTTCTACCGCGACGTCCTGGCCCTCCAGCTCGGTTCGCGGATCGCGATCGCCAACGGGGACGCGGAGGACGCCCTGCAGCGGCTGGCCCGCGCCGGCACCCCGGAGTCCACCCTCCGCCGCATCGATGCCGTCGCCGCCTGCCGCCAGGCCCTGGACCGCAACGTGCCCCCGCTGCTGGCGGTGGAGGCGATGACGATGGCCCTGCGCGCGGGGTGAGGCGCGCCGCGGGCGGGGCGGGCCCGCCCGGCGCGGTCGCCGGGGCGCGGACCGGACGAGGCGCGCGTACGGTGATTGACGGACTGGGGTCCCCCGTACGAGGCCCCGAACCGCACACGACGTGTCGATTCCCTCGCTCACCGTTACGCTCGCCTGATGCACACCAGCCCACCTCCCCGGCGGACCGGCTGGCCCGGCGCCCGCACCCGGTCCCGGGCCGTGGCCCGGCTCACGGGTGCCCTCCTCGCGGCCGCCGCGCTGTTCGTGTCCGCCTGCTCCCCCGGGAGCTCGACCACGACGGCCGGCGGTGCGGCGGAGGCGGCCCTGGCGGCACTGCCGCTCTCGACGCCGTCGGCACTGTCGTCGTACTACGGACAGAGCCTGCGCTGGCGCGACTGCGGTGTCCCGGGCTTCCAGTGCGCGACGCTGAAGGCCCCGCTGGACTACGCCCACCCCGGCTCGGGCGACGTCCGGCTCGCCGTGGCCCGCAAGAAGGCCACCGGCAAGGCCAAACCGCTGGGCTCGCTGCTGGTCAACCCCGGTGGACCGGGGGGTTCGGCGATCGACTACCTCCAGCAGTACGCGGGCGTCGGATACCCCGCGGCGGTCCGCGCCCGCTACGACATGGTGGCGGTCGATCCGCGGGGCGTCGCCCGCAGCGAGCCGGTCGAGTGCCTCGACGGCCCCGAGATGGACGCCTACACCCGGACGGACTCCACCCCCGACGACCAGAAGGAGACGAACGCGCTGGTCGGGGAGTACAGGAAGTTCGCGGAGAGCTGCGGGACGCACGCGGCGCGGCTGCTGCGGCACGTGTCCACCGTCGAATCGGCGCGGGACATGGACATCCTGCGGGCGGTACTGGGCGACCCGAGGCTGAACTACGTGGGCGCGTCCTACGGCACCTTCCTCGGCGCGACGTACGCCGGACTGTTCCCGAAGCGGGCGGGCCGCCTGGTGCTGGACGGGGCGATGGACCCCTCCCTCGACGCCCGCGAGCTGAACCTCGGCCAGACGGCGGGCTTCGAGACGGCGTTCCGGGCGTTCGCGAAGGACTGCGTACGGCACACCGACTGCCCGCTCGGCACGAAGGGCGCGTCGCCCGCGCGGGTCGGCGACCGTCTGAAGGCCTTCTTCCGGGAACTGGACGCCCACCCCCTCCCGGCCGGCGACGCCGACGGCCGCACGCTGGGCGAAGCGCTCGCCACCACGGGGGTCATCGCGGCGATGTACGACGAGAGGGCCTGGCAGCGGTTGCGCGAGGCGCTGGCCTCGGCGATGAAGGAGCACGACGGCGCCGGTCTGCTCGTCCTGTCCGACAGCTACTACGAACGCGACGGGCACGGCCGGTACAGCAACCTGATGATGGCCAACGCGGCCGTGAACTGCCTGGACCTGCCCCCCGCCTTCGACGGCCCCGAGCAGGTGGAGAAGGCCCTGCCCCGGTTCGAGAAGGCGTCGCCGGTCTTCGGCGAGGGCCTGGCCTGGGCCTCGCTGAACTGCGCGTACTGGCCGGTGAAGGCGACGGGCGAGCCCCACCGGATCGAGGCGAAGGGCGCTGCCCCCATCGTCGTGGTCGGCACCACCCGCGACCCGGCGACCCCCTACCCCTGGGCCCAGGCCCTGGCCCGCCAGCTCTCCTCGGCCCGCCTCCTCACCTACGTCGGCGACGGCCACACCGCCTACGGCCGTGGCAGCACCTGCATCGACTCGGCGATCAACACCTACCTGCTCCTCGGCACCCCGCCGGCCCCCGGAAAACGCTGTTCATAGCCCTGCCACCCACCCCGGACCGCTCCCCTCCGGGGCGTGTGCGAAGCACTCGCCGAAACTGTGTAGACTTACTGACGTTGCCGATCGCACCGTGGTGCGGGCAGCGCGCCGCTTTAGCTCAGATGGCCAGAGCAACGCACTCGTAATGCGTAGGTCTCGGGTTCGAATCCCGAAAGCGGCTCCACTGGAAACCCGGATCACCCTGTGTGATCCGGGTTTTCGTCGTGTGGGCGGGTGCGCGATTCGCCTCGGGCGGGTGCGGGGCGTGGGACAGGGCCCCGGCCGTTCACCTCCGCCGACCGGGGCCCTCTTGTGTCCCGGATCCGGCCTGCGGCGACACTCCCCCGGGTTGCGCGCCGTCGGGCCGGACCCGATGGAGGGATCACACCAGGGCGTGCCAACAGATTCCTAACATATGGCCAATGGTTCACCTTCGGGGCGCGGACCGGGTGGCCGGAAGTCGGCGCGGGGGAGGGGTTCCAGGCGAGGCCGCGCACGGAATCCTGGTCTCAACCATTGGGTGGAGGTTGGCGGGAAACCGTTGTGTACGGGGCGGGAATCCGCCACAGAGCGGCAGGCACGGTTCCGCCGTGCGGCGCACGGCCGAGCGGGATCGCACGGGAAGGCGGGGGAGCGGCGCGGTGGCCCGGCGCGAGCTGCGGTTCGGACTGCCGGGACCGCCCGTCCTCTACGAACGGCCGCCGTACGGCTTGGCGCGCGGCGCTCAAGAGGTTCCCGGTGGGTCCCGGTGCGGCCGGTGGGGCGGACGGCCCTGAGGGCCCTGACGCCCTGGCGGTTTTCCGGCGGATGCCCGCGAGGACCGCGGCGCCGCCGTGGCCCGGCCCGTCGGCGGTTCCAAAGCGCGCGCCCTGCTCGTCGCGCTGCTGGTGCTGGAGAACGTCGTCGCGCTGGTCGCACGCAGCAGGGGCGCGTCCGACGGGCGCCGGGCGGCGTCCCTGTCCGTGTCCGTGCTCGGCCGGCGCTCTTCCCGTACGTGCAGCGCCGAGGGCGCCTCGCCGGGATGGAGGTGCCCGGACGGTCCGCGCTCGGCGCGGTCGTCGTGCGGCACCCGGCGCACTGCAACATCGGCTGCGTCCACCGCGCCCTCGGCGAACCGGCTGCTGCCGCCCGGCACTTCGAGGACGGCCTGCGCGTCCTCGGCGGCCACGGCGACCGGCACGGCGAGTCGCAGACCCGGCCGGGCCCGGTACGGGCGCTGCGGCAGCCGGGCGGGACGGAGCGGGCGGATGCGCAGTGCGCCGAGCTGGTGCGCCGGGCGGACGCCCGCGCCGACCGCTACACGGGTGGTCTCGCCCGCCACCAGCAGGGTCTGCTGCACGCGCGGGGTCGCGCCGCGGAGGCGCACGACGTGTGGCGCACGGCCCTCGCGGCGCTGGACGACACGGACGAGCGGGAGGTGCCGGCACGGCTGCGGGCCCTCCTCGGCGGCCGGACTCCCCGACGGTCCGGCTCACTTGGCGTCGGCATAGCACTCCACCACCGCGGTCGTGAACGGGAAGCGCACCGGGGTGTCCCCGAAAGTCAGCCGGCCGGCGACGGCGGAGGCCTCCCGGACGGCCCGGACCACCGTGTCGGCCTCCTCGGCGGGGCAGTGCACGATCACCTCGTCGTGCTGGAAGAAGACCAGCTCGGCCGCCAGGTCCGCGCAGGCCCGGCGCAGCGCGGCGAGCAGCAGCAGGGCCCAGTCGGCGGCGCTGCCCTGGACGACGAAGTTGCGGGCGAAGCGGCCCCGCGCGCGGGAGCCGCCGGAGGCGTGGCCGGGGTCCCGCGCCCGGCCGTCGGCCTCGTCCCCGCCCACCGGGATGCCCGCCTCCTCGGCCGCGTCCTCGCCCGTGCCGGCGGCGGGCGGACAGGTCCGGCCCAGCCAGGTGCGCACGAGGCGGCCCTCCTCGCCCGCGCGGGCCGCCTCGTCGACGTAGGCCACGGCCAGGGGGAAGCGGCGGCGCAGCGCGGCGAGGTTCTTCAGGCCGTCGCCCTTGGTCTGGCCGTAGACGGCGCCGAGCACGGCCAGCTTGGCCTGGTTGCGGTCCCCGGAGAAGGCGCGGTCGGAGACGGACTGGTAGAGGTCGCCGTCGCGGGCGGCCACCTCCATCAGACCGGGGTCGCGGGAGATCGCCGCGAGCACGCGCGGCTCCATCTGGTCGGCGTCGGCCACCACCAGCCGCCAGCCGGGGTCGGCGACGACGGCCCGCCGGATCACCTTGGGGATCTGCAGCGCGCCTCCGCCGTTGGTGACCCAGCGCCCGGAGACCGTGCCGCCGGCGAGGAACTCCGGCCGGAACCGGCCGTCGCGCACCCAGTCCTGCAGCCAGGACCAGCCGTGCGCCACCCAGATGCGGTACAGCTTCTTGTACTCCAGCAGGGGTTCGACGGCCGGGTGGTCGAGGGACCGGATCTCCCACCGGCGGGTGGATCCGACCTTGATCCCGGCCTGGGCGAAGGCCTTGACGACGTCCGTGGGCAGGTCGGGCCGCACGCGGCGGCCGAAGGCGGCGGACACCTCGTCCGCCAGCTCGGCCAGGCGGCGCGGTTCGCCCCCGCCCGCGTAGCGCTCGCCGAGCAGGTCGCGCAGCAGCTCGCGGTGGACGTCGGCGCGCCAGGGCAGCCCGACGTGGTTCATCTCGGCGGCCACGAGCATCCCGGCCGACTCGGCGGCGGTCAGCAGCCGCATCCGGTCGGGGTGCGCGGTCCTGGCGTGCCGGCGCAGCTGGTCGGCGTAGACCGCGAGGAGGTCACCGAGGGGCAGGCGGGTGGCGGCCGGCTCGAACAGCGGGGACTGGGCGCCCGGCGCGGCCGCGCGGTGCGGCGGGTCGGGCGGGACGGGGCCGCCGCGGAGGCGGGCCAGGGCGGCGGCGGCCGAGCGCGGCTCGCCGTACCGGCCCTCGTGGCCCAGCAGGAGGGTCTCGGCGGCCTCGATGTCGTAGCACCGCTCCACTCGCACCCCCGTGGCGAGCAGACGCGGGTAGACCTCGGGGGTCGAGCGCCACACCCAGCGCGTCACCTCCGGGCGGCTCCGCACCGCCCCGGCGAGATCGCTCTCCCGCCGCACCGGTCCGGCGGGCAGCCCGTCCGGGCCGAGGGGGGCGACGTCCACGCCCGCGTCCCCGGCCGGTGCGAGCGCCCACCGGTCCGTCATGCCCCGAGTGTGGCAGGTGGCTCTGACAACGGTCTTGACCTGCGGTTTCAGTCTTCCTGCGGGGCTTGGCCGCCCTGCTCCTCCAGCAGCGTCGCGAGGACCCTGCCGACGTACTCCTCGGTCGCCGCCTTGGTGACGCCGAGACCGCTGAGGACGCCCCGGCCGTTCTCGTGCTCCAGCAGGGCCAGCAGGAGGTGTTCGGTGCCGATGTAGTTGTGGCCGAGCCGCAGGGCCTCGCGGAAGGTGAGTTCCAGGACCTTCTTGGCCTCCCCGCCGTAGGGGACGAGGTCCGGGACCTGGTCCGCGGCCGGCGGGAGCGCGGCGGAGGCGGCCCGGCGCACGGCGTCCAGCGGCACGCCCTGGGCGATGACCGCCTTCGCGGCCAGGCCCTCCGGTTCGGCCAGCAGTCCCAGGACCAGGTGTTCGGGACGGCCCTCGGGGTTGCGGGCCGTGACGGCCTCGCCGTGGGCGGCCATGACGACGTTCCGCGCGCGCGGGGTGTAACGGCCGAAGCCCCGGCTCGGGTCGAGGTCGGCCGACTCCTTCGGCACGAACCGTTTCTGCGCCGCCTGCCGGGTCACGCCCATGCTCTTGCCGATCTCGGTCCAGGACGCGCCCGAGCGGCGGGCCTGGTCGACGAAGTGCCCGATCAGGTGGTCGGCCACGTCACCGAGGTGGTCGGCGGCGATGACCGCGTCCTGGAGCTGTTCGAGGGGCTCGGTGTGAGCCGTCTTGATGGCCTCGATGAGGTCGTCGAGGCGTACGGATGCCCTGATTTTCGAGTTGCCGTCCATGTGTCAACCGTAGGTTGCGGCCCCTCCACTGTCAACTGATGGTTGACAGTGGAGTTCTCCGTCGAGCGCCCCGGGAACGATCCCACGGAGTTTTCCACAGGCTGTGGACGGATTCCGCCGACCACCGGGACCACATGGCACGATCGACCACGTGACCAGTACCGCCAGCACCGCCGAGCGGGCCTTCCGGGCCGCCCTCTACGACGACACCGACGCGGGCCTCGACACGGGTGCCTCCCTGCTCGCGGCCGACCCCGGCGCGGACGCCGAACTCACGCGGCGCGGCGAGGACTTGGTGGCTACGGCCTGGCAGCGCGGCTGGCAGCCCGCGGACGTCGTACGGCTCGTGCGGCGCGAGCTGGACGACGTCCACGTACGCCTCCTCGCGGCGCTGGTCCGCGCGCAGGCCGGACGGGACCGCCCGCGCGGCCACCGCTGGGCCGCCCAACTGGAGGCCCTGCCGGAGGATCCCGTGCGCGGGACCGACCGTTTCCCGCACGCCACGGCCGTCCTCCAGCTGTACCGCCTGCTGCTGCGCCTGCCCGCCCTGGAGCCACTGGAGGAGCCCCGCCGCGCTGCCGGACCCGCCGCCTCCCGCACGCTCACCCGCATCCGCGCCCTGCTCGCCAAGGCCGAGGCCACCGGCTATCCGGAGGAGGCGGAGGCCCTGAGCGCCAAGGCGCAGGAGCTGATGGCCCGGCACAGCGTCGACGAGGCACTGCTCGACGCGGCGGCCCCCGCCCCGGACGTGCCCGGAGCCTGCCGGATCGGGGTCGAGCCGCCGTACGAACAGGCCAAGGCGGTGCTGCTGGACGCCGTCGCCACCGCCAACCACTGCCGCGCGGTGTGGAACGAAGCGTTCGGTTTCTCCACGGTCGTCGGCTTCGAGGCGGACCTGGAGGCCGTCGAGCTGCTCCACACCTCCCTGCTGGTGCAGGCCGTGCACGCGATGACCAGGGCGGAGGCCGCCCAGAGAGCCGGCGGCCGCAAGCGGACGAAGACCTTCCGGCAGTCCTTCCTCGCGGCCTACGCCCATCGTGTCGGCGACCGGCTCGCGGCCGCTGCCGAGACCCAGGTCGCCCGGGACCTGCTGCCGGTCCTCGCCACGCGGGAACTGGCCGTCACCGGCCGGCTGGAGAGCCTGTTCCCGCGAACCACCACGACCCGGCTGCGCGGCGTGAGCGACGCGGCGGGCTGGACGGAGGGAGCGCGGGCCGCGGACGAGGCGCAGGTCCGCGCCCGCCGCAGGTTGCCGTGAACGTCAGTCGCCGACCTGCTGGAAGGCGCTGACGGACGCGTCCGGGGCGTCCGAGGCGCCCTTGTGCGCGACGGGCCCGTACGACCAGGGGAAGCTCCGGGCGGTCCCGGAGCCGGGCAGGGAGACCTTCACGGTCTTCGCCGCCAGGCCGCTCCCGCCGCCCGCCCCGCCGCGCACGTAGCTGAGGGTGAACATCGCCGAGTCACCCTTGGCGAGCTTCAGCTTCTGGGCCTTCGCGCCCTGTTGCACGGGCACCTCGACCTCCGCGCCGCCCGCGCTCAGCGAGGCGCCCGGGAAGTGGTCGAGGGTGCAGGGGGCGCTGTGGTTGGTGATGCTGACGGGCACCTCGCCCGTGTCACCGGCGGCGGGGGCCACGCTCGCCGATCCGATCTGCACCGAGACGCCGCCGATCTCGCAGGCGGAGCTGCTGCTCTTGTCGCTCTGGCCGCCGTCGCCGCCGCAGGCGGTCAGGGTGAGGGCGGCTGCCAGGGCGGTGACGGTGAGCGGAATGACGCGCATGTACGGGTCCCATCGAGGTCGAGACGGTCTCCCTGCATCATGGCGCCTGCGACCGTGTCCCCCGCACGCGCCCCACCCGAATTCACCGCTTCAGGTTCGCCGTCGGCAGTCCGGAGGGCAGCTTGCCGCCCTCGGCCTTGGTGTAGGTCTCCTGGCCGAGCTTGCCCGACCAGGTCACCTTCATCCCGCTCGCGCCCACCGAGTCGACCATGCCGGTGACCCGGTCCTTGCTGCCGTCGGTGCAGGTCAGGTGGATCATCTGCATGCCCGCCTCGGTCCCCGCGGTACCGCTGCACACGGTTCCGCCGGTCGCGAAGAGACCGGCCCGCTTCCCGTTGACCACCAGCGCCACGACGGCGCCCCCACTGGTGGTGATCCAGCTGCCCTGCAGCTTGCCGGCGGCGCCCGTCACCCCGTTCGGGGTACCGCCGGAGCCCGCGGTGGACGCAGCGGACGCGGGGGCCGCGCCCGCGGTGGGCGCGGAGCCGTCGTCGGATCCGCTCCCGCCCCCGCCGCAGGCGGTCAGCGCGAGCGCGCCCGCCAGTCCCGCGGCCGCCGCCGCGATCCGCACCCTTGCAGTCGCCGTAGTCACGTCAAGCTCCCAAGCGGTAGAGCCGGCCGCCCCAGGACGGTCGGCCTGCCGCCGGATCAGGGCGGCGGCGTCCCTGGGCCGGAGGGACCGCAGCAAGTTACCAGCCGTTACCCCGCGGACTTGTGGACGAGGGGGCGGGAAATCGCCGTGAGGGGGGTGACGTACCTCTCCTCGAAGTTTTGTGATAATGGTATTCATTTGTAATAACCTGAGGGCATGGCACGCAACGAACTCCGCCCGGTCGTCGGGCTCCGGTCCACCGCGGGGACCGGATACACCTATGTGACCCGCAAGAACCGCCGCAACGACCCCGACCGCATGACCCTGCGCAAGTACGACCCGGCCGCCGGCCGGCACGTCGAGTTCCGGGAAGCACGCTGAGTCGGCGCCCGGCGCCCGGCGCCCGGCGCGGCGGTCCGGCGGATGGGTGACGTAGGGCGGGCGGTCTTCCGCGCTCCACGCGCGGGAGGCCGCCCGCCCTTTTCCCGTGCCGGCCGTGCTGCGGCCACGCCCCTTGCGGAACCGGAGGGGCGTCTCCCTTTTGCGTGCGCATGTTCTGCCGATTCCGGGGCAGGTGCGGGGACAGTTTCGGTAAAGCACACGCCAAGGCTGTAACCGCGGGACCACTGCCCGTGCACGTGCATTTGCTCATGCATCTACACGGGAACGGAGTTATGATCCCGGTCAGGTGACTACAGCATCCATGGCCATACCAGCCAGTGCACACCGGGGAGCGACCTGTGGACCGCGACGCTGACGGCGTGTACGGGTACGACGTGTACAACGGCATGGCTGCGACGCAGCTGGACGGAGTGGCCTGGCAGAAGAGCCGCTACAGCAATTCCCAGGGTTCCTGCGTGGAGTTCGCGCGGCTGCCCGGCGGTGAGGTGGCCGTGCGCAACTCCCGCTTTCCCGACGGACCCGCGCTGGTCTACACGCGCGCGGAGATCGAGGCCATGCTCCTCGGCGTCAAGGACGGCGAGTTCGACCACCTGGCGGCCGGCTGACGGCCCGGCGCGCGGAGGGGGCGCCGTCGCCCGGGAGCGCCGCCGGTCAGCCCGCGCGGTGCCGCTCGGCCGGGCGGAGCCGGAACAGCGCCCAGACGACCTTGCCGCTGAGGGTGCCCGCGAGCGGGTGCCAGCCCCAGCTGTCCGCGAAGGACTCGACCAGGAACAGGCCGCGGCCCGATTCGGCCGAGAAGTCCTCGGTCCCGCGCGGCACGGGGCTCTCGTAACTGGGGTCGCGCACCGCGCACACCAGCCGTTCCGTCCAGCGCATCAGGTGCAGCCGGGCCGACGGCAGGTGCTCGGCCCGCCCCGCCTCGGCCGGCAGCGCGTGCCGCAGGGCGTTGGTGACGAGTTCGGAGACGACCAGGCAGATGTCGTCGAGGCGGTCGCCGACGTCCCACTGGTCCAGCGTGCCGCGGGTGAACCGCCGGGCCTCGCGCACCGCTTCGTGGCGGGCGGGCAGGGCGCAGGAGACGGCACCGGACACGGCCGCGGGGTCCAGTGGCGGAAGGCCCTGCCGTAATGGCTTGAGCATGGTCGATCCATTCGTTCCCATGCGGGGCACTCCCGGGAATTCGCGGTCGTTGCGACGCAGCGGTGGCGCGCGCACCATGCTTTCGGAAGCGAGGAGCAGATGCAAGGGCAGATGCACGTGCACGCGACCGAAATGATCCTTCCCGTACCGCTTCTTGGTCATTTTTTCTGCCATATTCACGCCCGCTTCTTCCAGAGGTGGGGACCTGTCCAGCCGGAACCGGCCGACCTCTTTCCGTTTGCGTAACCGTACGAGTACTGCTCGAAGTGTTTTAGTGGCAGACTTCGGCCCCTGGGAACGGCTGGGGAGGCTGGCGAACGTGAGCGCGGGAGAGCCCGGATCGGTGGTGCGGCGGATGCTGCTCGGCTCGCAACTGAGGCGACTGCGTGAAGCGCGGGGGATCACGCGCGAGGCGGCGGGGTACTCGATCCGCGCCTCGGAATCGAAGATCAGCCGGATGGAACTGGGCCGGGTGAGTTTCAAGACCAGAGACGTGGAGGACCTGCTGACGCTGTATGGCATCACCGACGACGCGGAACGCGAGTCGCTGCTGTCCCTCGCCCGCGAGGCCAACGTCGCCGGCTGGTGGCACAGCTACACCGACGTGCTGCCCAACTGGTTCCCCACCTACGTGGGCCTGGAGGGCGCCGCCTCCCTGATCCGGGTCTACGAGGTGCAGTTCGTGCACGGCCTGCTGCAGACCGAGGAGTACGCCCGCGCGGTGGTCCGGCGCGGCATGAGGGGCGCGAGCGCCGCCGACGTGGAGCGCCGGGTCGCACTGCGCCTGGAGCGGCAGAAGTACCTCCTCGCGGACAACGCCCCCGAGTTCCACATCGTCCTGGACGAGGCCGCCCTGCGCCGCCCGCACGGCGACCGCGAGGTGATGCGCAGCCAGCTCCAGCACCTGATCGACGTCTCCGGGCGGCCCAACGTACGGCTGCAGGTCATGCCGTTCGGTCTCGGCGGGCACTCCGGCGAGAGCGGCGCCTTCACCATCCTCAGCTTCCCCGAGTCGGACCTGTCCGACGTGGTGTACCTGGAGCAACTGACCAGCGCGCTCTACCTGGACAAGCGCGAGGACGTCGCCCAGTACGAGCAGGCGTTCAAGGAACTGCAGCAGGACGGCCCCGGGCCGGACGAGAGCCGGGATCTTCTCCGCGGTCTCCTCCAATTGTCCTGAACCACACGTACGATGACATGTCATCAGACCGTGACCGGGATCTGGTGTCTGCTTAGTGATTGAGGGATCACATGTCGTCCTACTTCAGCGACCTGGCCCAGCAGTACATCGACGGTGAGTGGCGGCCGGGCACCGGCTCCTGGGACGTCATCGACTTCAATCCGTACGACGACGAGAAGCTGGCCTCGATCACCGTGGCCACGGTCGACGAGGTGGACCAGGCCTACCGGAGCGCCGCCCGCGCCCAGAAGCAGTGGGCCGCGACCAACCCGTACACCCGGCGGGCGGTCTTCGAGAGGGCGCTCGGGCTGATCGAGGAACGCGAGCCGGAGATAGCCGACCTGATCGTCGCGGAGCTGGGCGGCACGCGCGTGAAGGCGGGCTTCGAGCTGCACCTCGTCAAGGAGTTCCTGCGCGAGTCGGCCCACCTGGCGCTGCGTCCCGAGGGGAGGATCCTGCCCTCCCCGGCCGACGGCAAGGAGAACCGCGTCTACCGGGTCCCGGTGGGCGTCGTGGGCGTGATCAGTTCGTTCAACTTCCCCCTCCTGCTGTCGGTCAAGTCGGTGGCCCCCGCGCTCGCCCTCGGCAACGGCGTCGTCCTCAAGCCGCACCAGCACACCCCGATCGCCGGCGGCACCCTCGTCGCGAAGATCTTCGAGGAGGCGGGGCTGCCCGGCGGGCTGCTGAACGTCGTCGTCACCGACATCGCCGAGATCGGCGACGCCTTCATCGAGCACCCGGTCCCCAAGGTCATCTCCTTCACCGGTTCCGACCGGGTCGGCCGGCACGTCGCCACCGTCTGCGCCGCCCACTTCAAGCGCTCGGTTCTCGAACTGGGCGGCAACAGCGCCCTGGTCGTCCTGGACGACGCCGACGTCGACTACGCCGTGGACGCGGCGGTCTTCAGCCGCTTCGTCCACCAGGGCCAGGTCTGCATGGCGGCCAACCGGGTCCTGGTGGACCGCGCGATCGCGGAGGAGTTCACCGAGAAGTTCGTCGCCAGGGTCAGGTCGCTCAGGACCGGCGACCCGCGCGACCCGCGGACCGTCATCGGCCCGGTGATCAGCTCCACGCAGGCCAACGCCCTCGCGGGCACGGTCGAGCAGGCGCTCGCCGAGGGCGCCACGGCCCTGGTGCGCGGCGCCGTCCGTGGCAACCTGGTCGAGCCCACCGTGCTGACCGGCCTCCCCGCCGGCTCCGCCCTGCTCCGGCAGGAGGTGTTCGGCCCGGTCGTCTTCCTGGTCCCCTTCGACGGCGAGGCGGAGGCGGCCCGGATCGTCAACGACACCCCGTACGGCCTCAGCGGCGCCGTCCACACGGGCGACGTCGAGCGCGGCGTGGCCTTCGCCCGGCGGATCGACACCGGCATGTTCCACGTGAACGACGGCACCGTGCACGACGAGCCGCTCGTCCCCTTCGGCGGCGAGAAGCACTCCGGCATCGGCCGCCTGAACGGTGAGAGCACCCTGGAGGCGTTCACCACGGTCAAGTGGATCTCGGTCCAGCACGGCCGCAGCAACTTCCCGTTCTGACCGCGGCGGGGGAGCGGCGCGCAGAGGGCGGCGGCCGGTCCGTCCTCCGGCTCAGTGGTGGAACCCGGTCGCCGCGTCCTTGTCCCTGGTCAGCGGATACGGCTGGCGGCGCAGGTCCGGCAGCAGGCGGGCCAGGTCCTCGGCGAACAGGTCCGCCAGGTCGTGCGAGAAGCCGTTGCGGCACACGATCCGCAGGACGGACAGGTCCTCCCGGTTCGGCGGGAAGGTGTACGCGGGCACCAGCCAGCCGCTCTCGCGCAGCCGCCGGGAGACGTCGAACACGTCGTACGACGTCACGCCCTCGGCCGTGGTGAAGGCGAAGACGGGCAGTTGGTCCCCGCGGGTGAGCAGGCGGAAGTCGCCGAGCGCCTCGATCCGGCCGGCCAGCGAGCGGGCCACGTCCCGCGTCGACCGCTGCACCGCCCGGTAGCCCTCGCGGCCCAGCCGCAGGAACGTGTAGTACTGCGCGACCACCTGGGCGCCGGGGCGGGAGAAGTTCAGCGCGAACGTCGGCATGTCGCCGCCCAGGTAGTTGACCCGGAACACCAGTTCCTCGGGCAGCGCCTCGGCGTCCCGCCACAGCGCCCAGCCCACCCCCGGGTAGACCAGGCCGTACTTGTGCCCGGAGGTGTTGATGGAGGCCACCCGGGGCAGGCGGAAGTCCCACACCAGGCCCTCGTCCAGGAACGGCGCCACCATGCCGCCGGAGGCGCCGTCCACGTGCACGGGGACGTCCAGACCGGTGCGCTCCTGCAGGGCGTCCAGGGCCGCACACAGGTCCGCGACCGGCTCGTACGACCCGTCGAAGGTCGAGCCGAGGACGCCGACGGCCCCGATGGTGTTCTCGTCGCACAGCTCGGCCGCCGCCTGCGGGTCCAGGTGGTACCGCTCGCCCTCCATGGGGACCAGCCGGGCCTCCACCTCCCAGAAGGTGCAGAACTTCTCCCAGCAGACCTGGACGTTGACGCCCATGACCAGGTTCGGGCGCGCCCCCGGGGGCGGCCGGCGTCGCGCCGGGCCCAGCGCCGCTTCAGCGCCATCCCGGCCAGCATGCACGCCTCGCTCGACCCGGTGGTGGAACAGCCCACGACGGCCGACGGGTCCGGCGCGTTCCACAGGTCGGCGAGCATCGCCACACAGCGCCGCTCCAGCTCGGCGGTGCGCGGGTACTCGTCCTTGTCGATCATGTTCTTGTCGCGGCACTCCGCCATCAGCACCCCGGCCTGCGGCTCCATCCAGGTGGTGACGAAGGTGGCGAGGTTCAGCCGGGAGTTGCCGTCCAGCATCAGCTCGTCGTGCACCACCTGGTACGCCGTCGACGGGGGCAGCGGGGAGTCCGGGAGCCGGTGCGTGGCCGGGGCCGCGGTCATGCCGCCGACCGGGTTCGCCTCCCCGAAGAACGGGTTGACCGACAGCGGCCGCCGGTCGTGCTTCTCGGGACCTTGGTGCAGGGCCATGGGCATGCCTCCAGGAGGGGATTTCAGCGGACCGGGGTGCCGTCGCCCCGCGACCACGCCCCCGGGCGCCCCGCGGCCACGCCCCCGGGCGCGGACGGGCACGATGAACGGCAGCGGAACCCGTGCCGGGGCGGTGGAAGCGGCCGGGGGCGCCTCCCGCGCGGTGTGCTGGGCCACGCGATCACCATAAGCGGACAAAAGGCACACAACATCCGGAACGTGATCCGGCTTGCACCTCACGCGACGTGAGGCCGCACCGTGAACGGCGTACCGACGACAAGGAGCGGAAGTGAGCTACTCCGTGGGACAGGTCGCGGGGTTCGCCGGGATCACGGTGCGCGCCCTGCACCACTACGACGGGATCGGCCTGCTCGTGCCCGGCGGACGCACCCGCGCCGGCCACCGGCGCTACAACGACGCCGACCTCGACCGGCTCCAGCAGATCCTGTTCTACCGGGAGCTCGGCTTCCCCCTGGAGGAGGTCGCGGTCCTGCTCGACGACCCGGACGCGGACCCGCGCGCGCACCTGCGCCGCCGGCACGAACTGCTGACCGCCCGGATCGAGAGGCTGAGCAGGATGGCCGCGGCCGTGGAGCACGCGATGGAGGCACGCGACATGGGCATCAACCTCACGCCCGAGGAACGGTTCGAGGTCTTCGGGGACAACGATCCCGAGCGGTACCGCGAGGAGGCCGAGGAGCGCTGGGGCGGCACCGGGGCGTACGCGGAGTCGCAGCGCCGGGCCGCCGCCCACACGAAGGAGGACTGGCAGCGGCTGCGGGCCGAGGCCGACGACTGGAACGGGCGCTACGCGGCCCTGATGGCCGCCGGCGAGCCGCCCACCGGCGCGGCGGCGGCGGACCTGGCCGAGGAGCACCGGAAGCACATCAGCCGGTGGTTCTACCCGTGCCCGTACGAAACGCACCGCCGCCTGGGCCGGATGTACGTCTCCGACGAGCGCTTCCGGGCGTTCTACGACTCCGTCTGGCCGGGCCTCGCCGAGCACCTGCGGGACGCGATCCTCGCCAACGCCGCCCGCCGCGCCGCCTGACCGGTACCGGGCGCAGGGGGCACGGCTGCGCCCCGGGCGGCCCGCGGTGCATCCTGGAGCCACCCGTGGAACCCGGGGCGGACGCGAGGCGTTGATAGCTTTGTGCGGCCGCACCAGGACGCGGCAGCCGCCCTCACCCCTTCAGGAGCCCGGACCCGTGATGACACTCGCCCTCGGCCCGAGCTGGCTGGATCCCAACCACCTGCTCGACACCTACGGAATCTGGGGTCTGCTGCTCGTCGTCTTCGCCGAGTCCGGCCTGCTCATCGGCTTCTTCCTGCCGGGCGACTCCCTGCTGTTCACCTGCGGCCTGCTGATCACCTCGCACCAGCTGGACTTCCCGCTGTGGGGCGCGATCGCCCTGATCTGCCTCGCCGCGGTCCTCGGCGACCAGGCGGGCTACATGTTCGGCAAGAAGGTCGGGCCGTCGCTGTTCAACCGGCCCGACTCCCGC